>CAYXVG010000007.1:0-165191 GCA_964468205.1 uncultured Solibacteraceae bacterium
ATGGTGGGCTCGAGCAGACTCGAACTGCTGACCTCTACCGTGTCAAGGTAGCGCTCTAACCAAGCTGAGCTACGAGCCCTTCCTACGAATTAACCAAATTATAGCAGAGGCCACCCCATCCAGCCAGGCGAAACAGCGCCGCCCCGCCCCCACCCCGCTGCCGCGCGAAAATCATTGACTTCCCACGCCGCCGGGGCTAGAGATGGAAGTAGGGAGGGTGAAACCATGCTTTCTCCCAAGCTCATTCACATGGTCGAGGAACACTCCGAACCACTCGCCGATGCGGTCGTGAACCGGCTGCGGACCGGCGCCGGCCGGCCGCGAATCGCCCGCCTGCCGGAATCCGAACTGCGGGCGCAGTGCCTCGAAATCTTGCGGAATCTCGGTGATTGGCTCGCAAACCCGAACGAACGCCAGGTGGCGGACCACTTCCAGCGGATCGGCCGTCTCCGCCGGGAAGAGGAAATTCCGCTCCACGAGTCGATCCAAGCGCTATTGCTGCTCAAGGGGCAGATGCTGAGCCATGTCCGCGGCCAGGGCGTGATGCAGTCGTCCGTGGATGTGTACGCCGAAGAGGAGTTCGAACACCACGCCGGGCGCTTCTTCGATACCGTCATGTACAACGTCATTCGCGGCTACGAAGGGGAAGGGATGCCGCGGCGCGGCATCGCCGTCTGAACCGGCTGGCGAAAGCGGAGCCGCCCGCCGGAAAAGGCTAACGCGCCACGAGGCCCGTTCTCTCGACGGGGGCCTTCCCTTGCTCGATGACGCGGACCGTGTACGTTCCCTTCTCGCGAACCTTCGGCGTGAAACTCCGGCCCTGAATGCGCAGCGCATACACGATCTCGCCGGTGGACTCCTCCACCACTTCGATCACCGGATCGCCGGTCTCCGCGGTCACCTCCTCGAGCGGCAGGCCGTCCTCGGGGAAGCCGTTGTCGCGTTGGCCGATGGTGATGGGCCAGCCCTCGTATGGCTCGGCGCCGGGCGCCGACGCATCCACCCAGCGGGGCCAGTTGGCGATGGTGATCTGCCGCGTTGCGCGATCAAAACTCACGATGCCGTAACCGGGTGCGCGGTGGTTGAGGGCAATCGGCTCAATGCCGACCGCATGCGGATTCGCAACCGCATGAACCGTCATCTTGTTGCCGAATCCGTCCTCGTATTCGCCGGTGTTTCGCGGCATTCCTTCCTGATGGTTCCGGCCCGGCTCGGGCGGATACCAGCGCCGCGGCCAGATGTTGGCCACCGAGGGCACGCAGATCGCCCAGCCGGCGTCGTTCCATTCGTCAATGCCGTACTGGATGCTGGAGCCAAGGTGCTGATCGCCGGCGATGTGGAAGGCGAAGCCCTTTCGCATTGACCGCAGGGCGCGGTCGCGCGGCGTCTGCGGCCAGCCGTTCGAATCATGGTCCTGCACGGGTTCCTCGCCCGCGGTGTATTCGCCGGGTTTGTTCACCCGAAGCTTCGGAGTAATGTCGTCGCCGGTGACGCCGGCGGGCAAAGTGGCGAGGTTGGCGAAGATGGTCTGCGAAATCACGGACTTCATCCAGACGCCATCGCTCCAGTCCACGGCCCAGTCATCGAGGAACCGCGCCTGCCGGTCTCCAAGCAACTCGGCGCCCTTGACGTCGCCGTGACGCCGGGCGTCGTACTTCGGGTTTTGCGCCCAGCCGTTGATGATGTTGGCCCAGGGGATCTGCACCGCGGGAGCGGATTTCCACTTCCGGTCCTCAATGACGGCGAAGCTCACGCCGCCGTAGACAATGTCCGTGTAGGCCACGAGGATGCCCTGCTCGATCGGCGTGGGATCCGCCGGGTCCGGCAGATTGGAAGTCTGCGTCCGCTGGACGGCGTTGACGAATTGCGCATCCATCGTGTAGCCGCCCTGGTCCTGCCCCGGCTTGCCGTAGCCCTCGGCGCGGCGGCCGCCCGCGCCCCAGATGTTCCCATGGTAGACATCGTGGTCGTCCGGGAGGGCGACGGCCGGTATCTCCTTCAGCAGTTCGCCGTACTCCCAGCCGAACAGGTACCACTTGCGCAGGTAATCGAGAATCGCCACGTCCACGGGCTCCCGCTCGATGCCGTACTCGCCGACCCGCTCGTAAATACTGTCGCCGGTATAGGCGAGGAAGTCCGGCTGATGGTGCTTCACGTTCCGGACGACGTCGGCGTGGGGAAAGCCAAGATCATTGTTGCCGGTAAACGCCGCCACCACGATTTGCTCCTTATCGGCGGGGTCCTTGCGGATTGTTCCCTCGTATGTGTATTGCTGATCCGAGCCATCGTAGCCCGGCATCGTGTAGACCACGCGGTAGGGGGTGTCCCTGGTGTCATCCCAGTTCTCGACCTTGAAGGTGGCGGTGCGGGAATCAGCCTCGATGCCGGCGGCGCCGGCGCTGGTCCACCCGCTGCCGGTGTCGATTTCGAGTGTCGCGGTTTTCGGCGCGTTGCCGGTGGGCGCCATCTGGGCGGTCAGCTTCAGGGTCTGGCGGCTCAGGGTGTGCATGGCGAAGAGGATGGGCCCGAAGGCGCGCTCGGGGTAGGCGCGCAGCTTGCTGCCGGAGACGGTCCAGTCCTCGAACCAGAAGCGTGCGTTGCCGCCGCGGCCGGTGCCGGGCTTGCCGTCCCAGCCGGTCTCCTTGATATCGATTTCGGAGGGCGGAGTCTCGACGAATTTTCCGTTGTGGACGGCGAGCGCGAGGCCGCCGGTGAGCCAGTCGGCCGGAACGCCGGCCCGCTGCACCTCGGCGGTTTCGTCTCCCGCGTCGGCGCGGAGAGTGAGGTCGTAGCCGCCGCCGGAAGGCTTCGCCGTGAAGGTCAGCCGGATGTCGTTGAAATCCGGCACTGACGCGGCCGGCTCCTCCAGCTTCCCGATGAACAGCACTCCGCCGGTCGTGATGCCCGCCTGGAGGCCGTAGCCGCGCACGGCGCTGTCGCGGTAGTCATCGAAGGCGCCGCGGATTCCGGCGCGGAAGCCAACAAACCCCTCGTTCATCTCGCCGCCGCTCCCGAGCCGGCCGAGCCGGACGCTGGTTTCGAGCGTTCCCTCGTCCGCCGCCACCTCGCGCGTAAGCAGGAAGACGTTCCGGTCGCCGCCGGCAACGTGGTTTTCGAGACGGCCGTCCCGGATGCGCCAATCCTGGAGCGGGTTTGACCAATAGTCCGGACCCGGCCAGGGGCGCTCGATCTCGCGATCCCACTGGCTGCGGAAGTCCGCCGTCGAACGGCCGCAGGAGGCCAATGCCGCCAACGAGAACACGGCTAACAAAAATACAAATATCCCTCGCATCGTAAGGACATTGTACGATGCCTCCGGTGCGACAATGGCACAGTAGCTCATGACGACCCTACAGGCCATTCTCGGCGTCTTCGCGCTCACCGGCTTCGCGTGGGCCATCAGCGAAGACCGCCGGGCCGTGCGGTGGACCACCGTCGCCGCGGGCATCGGCCTCCAGTTTGCGCTCGCTATCTGCCTGCTGCGCATCCCGGCGCTGCAGGGCGTCTTCCTCGGGCTCAACCGGCTGATGGACGCTCTGAACGAGGCTCTGCAAGCGGGGACCTCTTTCGTGTTCGGCTACCTTGGCGGCGGTCCGCCTCCGTTTGAAGCGCTCGAGCCGGCCCGGATGTACATCTTCGCGCTCCAGTCGCTGCCGTTCCTGCTGCTGATCAGCGCTCTGGCCTCTCTGCTGTTCTACTGGCGCGTGCTGCCGGCAGTGGTGAAGGCGATGTCCTTCGTCTTGGAGCGAACGCTGAAGATCGGCGGCGCGGTCGGATTGGGAGTGTCGGCGAACGTCTTCATGGGCATGGTGGAGGCGCCTCTGCTGGTGGCGCCGTACATCAAGAGGATGAGCCGTGGCGAGTTGTTCATCCTAATGGCTAGCGGGATGGCCACGGTGGCGGGCACCGTGATGGTGATCTACGCCACCATCCTGTCGGGCGTCATTCCGAACGCCCTCGGCCACGTGCTCACCGCGTCGCTCATCAACGCGCCGGCCGCCGTGGTGATCGCCTCATTGCTCGTTCCGCCGGACGAAAAGAAAACGGAAGGCGCGATCACCCCGCCGCAACAGGCCTCCAGTTCCATCGACGCAATCACGAAGGGCGCCGAGAGCGGCGTGATGCTGATGCTCAACATCGGCGCGATGCTCATCGTGCTGATCGCCATCGTGAGCCTCGTGAACCAGACGCTCGGCTTGCTCCCCCTGGTGGCCGGAGAGCCCCTGACGCTGCAGCGCATTCTCGGAACGCTGGTGGCGCCGGTCGCATGGCTGATCGGCATCCCCTGGAGCGAAGCCGTCACGGCGGGAGGCCTGCTGGGAACCAAAACAGTGCTCAACGAGTTCATCGCCTTCGTCGACCTGGCGAACCTCCCGGAAGGCGAGCTCAGCCTGCGCAGCCGGCTCATCATGAGCTACGCTCTCTGCGGCTTCGCCAACTTCGGCAGCCTCGGCATCATGATCGGCGGACTCGGCGCCATGGTGCCGGAGCGCCGCGGCGACGTGACGGCGATGGGGCTGAAATCGATCCTCGCCGGCACGATGGCCACCTGCCTCACGGGCGCGGTCGTCGGGCTGGTGATGCCGTAGCGCTGCCTGGCAGTGCTGGTCAGCAGCGAGCCGTCCGGCATCAGTGCGGGTCAGCGGCTCCTTGCGCCGGTTCAGCCTATGAGGTTACATGCCAACAAGGTTTCCCAGGTGCAGTCTGCCGGGAGGCGGCGAGAACGGCAGAGAAATTTGAGTCTTCGAAGATTACGGCTTGGTCTTCGTCCAGAATGCTGGGCGGTTGCTGGATGTGCGGGTGTCCTGATCTAACGTATGCCACACATGTTCCTCTGCTTGAGACATGTCCACGATGATACAGGTGCCGAATGTCCCAGTATCCGTACATAGCGTCCTGAAGGCGCGAGCGGCGCGCGAGGGCATGAGCCTTTCGGACTTCTTGAAGCGAGAGTTGCAGCGTTTGGCGGAACGGCCTACGATGCGGGAATGGTTGGAGCGGACGCAGCAGGCGAAACCGATTCCAGCTCAGCTGACCGCTGCGCGGATAATCCGCGCGCTGCGCGGCGGGCAATGATTTTTCTGGATGCCTCCGCCGTTGCCGAACTCCTCACCAACGGCGTCCTCGCCGATTCCATCAGAAACGAACTTGCCCGGCGTGACGAAGACTTCCTTGTACCGCACCTCTTCGACGTCGAAGTGATGGTTGCAATACGAAAACTGGCAGCGGGCCACCGGATCGACTCTTACCGAAACAGGGAAATACTCGCGGGACTCGCGGCCCTGCCCGCGGAGCGATATTCGCACACGCCATTGATCGGCCACATTTGAAAACTGCGTCACAATTTCACTGCCTCCGACGCAACGCACATCGCCCGGCGGAGGCAACAGAATCGGTGCTCTGCACGTGCGACGAGAAACTATGCAGCGGCCACCGGGCCCCGGTCATGCTGTTCACGAGCAAATCGCGGGGGCTTTTTCCGCGCCGCCAGATCCGCGGTGGGGACGTCATGAATCGGCCAAGGGGCGTCCGCCGGCCGGCTGTCAGCATCATCACCGCCCTTCGGACAGCAGGGGGGACGATCCCGCGAAAACGTTGCGTTGCGCAAACCCTGACGCGGCAAAGATGCAGCGAGTGTTACATCGTTCCGAGTCGAAGGAGAGTACCGCTTTCAATCTCCAAGGCATGACGCAATCGCAATGGCGCCGGCACCGTCGCGTGCTGCACCCGCTTGGGGAGCGCGTCGTAAGTCCGGCCAAGCAACTTTCTGCCCATGGCTTTCTTCCGCACGCCGCCGCCATATATGTGCTTCTCTGGCTGCCTCGTGCAGCGGCCCGCGCGGTACCTCACGCACGCGCTCGGACCGCTTCCTGAGCACTTGGTACGTATGCCCGCGCGCAAGCTGCATTGTGGCGCCCACCCGCGAGATCTACGACCGGGGAACCGCCTCATGAAACAGGTCGCTCATCGAGTTAACGAGAATCATCCTCGGCTCGCGCCACCGTAGTGGCTCCGCAAGTTCCTCCGGGACAAGCCGAAGGTCGAACCCCTGCGCAAAGGGATGATTCTTGATTCCGCGGAATCGTTCAGAAACTCTTTCGGCGTCGCTTCGTTCCAGAACTTAGCGGGCCCGCCGAAGGCAGAACAAACTCACTAATTTATGCACCCAGGTTTCTCACAGTCGTCGACAGGCTCCGTTGGACCGAGTAAATTCCTCTCTCATCCTGACGAGTGCTGACTTCGCCGTATTAGTACCAACCTGCTCGAATAGAATCGCCGCAGTCAATTCGTTCACAAGTGTCCCACGCACCGGGGGGTTGCTAACGGACTTCACAACTGAGAAACTGCCATCGGCGCCTTCCACAAGGTGCGCCTGCGCTCCACCTCTCATCTTTCGTAAGAATCTCACGGCTCGAACTCGGCACACGGATCCTCCCCCGCTCGAGCACAAGGCGCCAAAGCCGGCACAACCATTGAAAGACTCATCACAAACGTCCAGTTGGCTCATGTTCGCTACTGACTGTTAACGCCCAAGTTGAAGCATTTCTATTGTTGGTGCTACGCAGTTACGCCAGCTTCGAAAATAAAACACACTTATCGCTGCCGTTTTATTAGGCATATCACCTTCGCCTGTTCGGTTTATTAGCAGGCTCAGAGGCTGGAGTCGTTTGAAAACATGGGGCAAATCCCATTCGCCGCACTTATCAAACAGGATAATCACACCTCTACAGCTCTTTTTCTACGCAGCCGATGGTGGGACATGACGTGGTTTTCCAGGGAAAGATCAGCGGCCAATCGATCTACCTGCGCGGAATTCGGAAACGATGCACGCTACAGCTTCGATTTTCGCAGTGGTTGGATGCGCATTTCACAGAAGAAATAACAGGATTCCGCTGTTTGATTTATAGCTCATTGAAGCAAAACGAGAGAATAACAATGAAACAGTTAATACACACTTTCACCATCGCTCACTGCATTGCGTTGTTGTTATCCCTGACATCGGCTGTCTTCGCTCAACCCCATCTGATCCTTCATGATATCTACTATGACAAGGACCGCGACGGCCAAACAGGCACGGTTGCAACGCCTATCTTCGTTCGTGACAACCTGGAGTATCTCGAGACTACACCTTTCGATGGACTCGCGGTTTATGTTTCGACCCCCTCCCGATCCATCAACGCCTCGCGGTACGTCTTTTCGAGCCGGCGGGTCAACTATACCTCGATTCGCGACGTGTTGACCCCCCTCGTAGGGCTTCCCTTTCAATCGCTCAGCCACAATTTCGCTTTCGTTGCCATCGACCGGCCGGCAGACTGGTTCGACGACTGGTCGATTCCGATCCAAAACTTCCGAGACTTGGCCCGCGCAATAAGGGAGGCTGGACTGAAAGGAGTATTTCTTGACAACGAACAATACTTTTCCAGGATGTTCAACTATCCAGATGAAGTAACGTACAAATCGAAAACACTTGACGAGTATCGTGATCAGGCGCGCATTAGGGGACGACAGATCATGGAAGCGATGATCTCGGAGTTCCCCGATATCGAGATCCTTGTATTCCATGGGCCGTATGTGTCGTCGCCGAACGCACCCTTTTGGACTCCGGAACCGGATCGGCATCCTCTTTTCCAACGCTTGGACGCATACTACGAACTGCTCGGGCCCTTCTTTGTCGGCCTTGTTGAGGGTAAAGGCGACCGGGCAACCGTGATTGACGGTGGCAGCGGACTGAAGCACTTCAGACCGGAGATCGACTATGAATTGGGTTATCAATTCCGAAAATATGATATCGCGTCACCGGAAATCGACAGCCCATTCATTCCTATGTCACTCCGCTCGAGGTGGTCTTCCGACGTCGATCTGGCATATACGCTCTACGATTGCCCGATCCGAGGTGAAGACATGAACCCGCAGATCGCACGTGAGACTTTAGTACACGCCCTCCATCACGCCGACAAGTACGTATGGTTCTACCCTGAGGCGAATAAGTTCCTCCGGCCGCCAAGCGACCCCGCCGGAGCGCCCATCGAATGGCACGATGCCATACGTGGGGCGAAGAAAGAGGTTGCTGGACCGCCGTTGCCAAACCCCGGATCGGTAACACCCTCGTCGGGCACGGGAAGCCGGCAGGCGTTCTCCTTCAACTTCAAGATAGACAACGGGGTAGCCGTAACCGGAGCCTCGATCCTTATCAGTGAAGGAACTGAACGCGAGAATTCGTGCTGGATGCACTATGACGCTGCATCGAATCTGTTCTTTCTGGCCAACGACAACATCACCCGTTGGGACTCGGTTCAGTTCGGGACGACCGGAAGTATCCGTAATAGTCAATGCATAGCGCTCCTCGGTGGCTCATCGGTTGTTCGGAATGGCGCTGAACTCACGCTGAAGTTTAGTCTTTGGTTTCTCGACGGAGGTCAGAAGGACGTCTTCCTGAGGGCATCAGGACCCGGATACGATAGCGGCTACGTCCCGACAAGCACGTGGACCGTGCCATAGAAGTAAAGTACGACGTTCTCCTTCAAACAGGCGAGGATGCGATTCTCCTGCGTCCTCGCCTTTCCATCCCGGTGCGAGCTCTTGACCCGCGGTCGCCATTCTGAACTGCGATATCACCCGCAACTACACGGAAGGTGGTGCGTTCCACTGGAGCGCGATACCGTTCATCGCTTCGTCGACTCAGATGTTCCGCTCTCTGCTTGGCCGCCCGCCCTCGCTACGGCGGAGCCCTCAAAAAGTCCGAGCGTTCTTCCAACCTCCCTAAACGCGTTACATTATCGAGTCAGTGTGAGCAGCTACTTATGAGCCGCCTGGTAACTGGCAGCCGGCAACCCGCATCTCACGCGGGGCTGCCCCTTCCTTGGCATCGGACGCTATCCTCCACCACACCCACAAAACGAGACACCCCGCGCTGCCGTTCACACGCATTTCTCTTTTCCGAAACAACTGATTCCAAACAACTTCTCCCTCCGTCCAACCCTTTCCCCCTCTCCGCCCGTGCTATAAATATCCACGACGATGACGAATGACGCGACAACCCCCGCAAGCCGCCCGGCGCAGCCGTGCGCCGCTCCGATCGGACACCTCCGCGAAACTGCCTTCACGGCCGCCGCGCCGTCCCTGGACACCGCCAATGGCCTCGGCCGCAAACTCCAGCCGTCACCGAAATACCACTTCCGCCAGACGGGGGGTGCCGGTTTGGACCCTTACCTTCGTGATAAACATTGCAACTAAGCCCTCAAACTGGCACCCCTCCGCCGGGAAGCAGCCCATTCGGGCCAAACGGCCGCCCCGCCCCGGCTACGCTTTCACTGCCACCACCGCGAAGCAGTCCTCGTCGGCCGTTTCCTCCTCGCCGGTGAGGGAAGGGTGAAATTCCACAGCCTCGAATCCAGCCGTGTAGAGAAGAGCGGCGAGCTCGGGGTGGGTGTAGGCCTGCCGGGTGTTGACGTACTCCTTCGCCAGACCGGTGGCGGCGTCGATGATGTAGTAGCGGTCCGTGAGCACGTGGTCCTCCTCGTCCCAGAAGTGCTCCTCGAGGTAGAGGTGGGGGCGCTCGGAGAATAGGCCGGATTCTTGCCGCATCCAGAAAGGCGGCTCTACGCCATAGCGCTGCAGGGAATCCAGGCGTTGCGGTTCGAGCAGCGCCTTTCCGCCCGGCCGTAGTGCGGCGTGCATCTTGCCCAGCAACTCCTGGGCTTCGAAGACGGGGAAGGCGCTGATCTCGGCGAAAAGCATCATCACCAAGTCATAGCCGGCTCCATAGGCGGTGTTGCGGACGTCGCCTTGGCGGTACCGGCAGCGAAGGTTGCGGTCGGCCGCCTCGGCCTCGGCGTAATTGATCGAAGCGGGCGCGAAGTCGATGCCGTCGCAGACGTGGCCGAGCGCGGCGAGCCCGGATGTGTAAAAGCCCGGGCCGCAGCACAGGTCAAGGATTCGCGACGGCTTGCCGTCCAGCACGTAGTCGTGAATCCACTTCACGTGCTGGGCGATCACTGGGAAACACCGGCTCGCGGCATCGTGCGTCTGGTCGAGATGCTCGTCAAGGAGACGCCGGCTGAAAGCGCGTTCATGCCAGGGAATCTTGTAGTCACCGTGAAAGTGCTCTTCGGGTAGCCCGCGGGCCACGATATCGGCGATCGTCATACAGGAACCAAGATAGCGAACGATGGCGGGGGAAACAGCGGAATGCGCCGCCGGGCTTGCGATAAGCTGAGCATGTTATGAAACGCTGCTTAGCTCTCCTCATCCTGATGCTCCTCGCGCTGGCCGGCTGCTCCACAGAGCCCGCCGCCGGACCGGAATCCGCGCGGCCGAACTTCATCATCCTGCTCGTCGACGACCTCGGCTGGTCCGATCTCGGCGTCACCGGAAGCGATCTCTATGAGACGCCCGCCATTGACCAGCTTGCCGCCGACGGCCTGCGGTTCAACACCACCTACGCGGCCTGCACCGTCTGCTCCCCCACCCGCGCCGCGATGATGACCGGCATGTACCCGGGGCGCACCAACGTGACGGACTGGATTCGCGGCCACCAGCGGCCTTATGCCAAACTCTCGCTGCCGGACTGGACGATGAAGCTCGAGCACAAGTACACCTCGATCCCCGAAGCACTCAAGGCGGCCGGCTACAAGACGGCGCATGTCGGCAAGTGGCATCTCTTGCCCGCCGGGGAACCGGACCAGGACGGCTTCATGCCCACCCGCCACGGCTTTGACATCAACATCGGCGGCAACCAGTGGGGCGCTCCGCCCACCTACTTCTATCCGTACGAACACCCCCTACGGACACTCGGCCCGATGCCCGAAGGGGGCGAGGAAGGCGAGTATCTCACGGACCGCCTTACCGACGAGGCCATCAACATACTCGAAGACTGGCAGACGGGGCCGTTCCTGATGTACTTCGCCTACTACAACGTTCACACGCCAATCGAGGCCCAGGAGTCCGACATCGAATACTACAAGCAGCGCGTCAAGGAGGGAGCCCGGCATACGAACCCGGTCTACGCCGGCATGGTGGCGAGCGTGGACCGCAGCGTGGGCCGGCTCCGCGCCAAGCTCGAGGAGATGGAACTCGCCGATAACACCGTTCTCATCTTCACCGGCGACAACGGCGGGCTGGACCGGAATCAAACCGGCGACCCGACCGAGAACTATCCTCTCCGGGAGGGCAAGGGCTCGGCTTACGAGGGCGGCGTTCGAGTGCCCGGCATCATCTACGCTCCCGGCATCACTCCTGCCGGCGCCGTCTCCGACGTTCCGATTATCACCGTCGACTACTACCCAACCATCCTTTCGTTGGCAGGCGTGGAAGGCGACCCCGCGCACAATGCCAACGTCGACGGCGTCGACCTCACGCCGGTTCTCAAAAACCCCACCGCCGGACTCGGCCGGGAGACTCTCTACTGGCACTACCCGCACTACCACCCCGGCGGTTCCACACCGCACTCGGCCATTCGTGACGGCGACTACCGTCTCGTCGAGTTTTACGAGGACAACCGGATCGAACTCTACAACCTGAAGGACGACGTGGGAGAAACGAAGAACCTCGCCGCGGAAATGCCGGAGAAGGCAAAGGAACTCCGGGAGAAGCTCCACGCCTGGCGCGCTGAGGTAGGGGCGCAGGATCCAAGCCCGAACCCAAACTACGATCCCGCGCGGGCCGATCAAAGGCAATAGGATCGCCGAGCCGGCGCACTCCGCGAATTCACGGTCCCGGCTGGCCGGGCCGACGCTCCGTACCGGACGGCCGGGTGGTATGCTTACCCTGTTATGCCCCGCGGCCTCAACGCCATTGTTGTGATTGCGCTGCTGTTTTCGGCCTGTCAGACAGCGCCGGAGATCGCGCCGGAGAAACGACCGAATATTGTCGTCTTCTTCGTCGATGATATGGGATGGACTGACCTGGGAGTCTTCGGCAGCGACTTGTACCAGACGCCCGAGATCGACCGGCTGGCCGCCGATGGAGTGCGCTTCACCAATGCCTACTCGGCCTGCACCGTCTGTTCCCCGAGCCGCGCCGCTCTCCTCACTGGCATGTACCCTGCCCGCACCCGCCTTACGGACTTCATCCGCGGCCACCCATATCCCTACGCGAAGCTCCTGCCGCCGGAGTGGACCATGAAGATCGAACACCGCCGCGTCACCGTCGCCGAGGCGCTCCGCGAAGCCGGCTACAAGACCGCCCACATCGGGAAGTGGCACCTGATGCCGCGGCTCGATGACGACGAGATGGACCACGTGCCGGAGCGGCATGGCTTCGACATCAACGTGGGCGGCGGACCGTGGGGGCTGCCGGGCAGCTACTTCCATCCGTTCACGAACGAGCGAGGTATCCACATCGGGCCGCTGCCATCGGACAGCAATGAAGGCGATTACCTCACGGATGTCCTGACCGCCGAGGCGCTCAGGATTATCGGCGAGTCGCGGGACGAGCCGTTCTTCCTCAATTTCTGGTTCCACTCGGTGCACACGCCGATTCAGGCGAAAGAGGAGGATATCGCCCGCTTCGCGCCGCTCGTCAAGGACGGCATGCGCCACACCGGCCCCACCTACGCGGCGATGGTCGCAAGTGTCGACCGCGGCGTCGGCCTGGTGCGCGAGAAGCTGGAAGAACTCGGCCTGACGGAGAACACCGCCATCATCTTCACTTCCGATAACGGCGGCCTCGACCAGAACGGGAAACCTACCGAAAACCATCCTCTCCGCGCTGGCAAGGGATCGGCCTACGAAGGTGGCGTACGGGTTCCGGCAATCATCTATTGGCCCGGCGTCACGCCCAAGGGGGCGGCCAGCAATGAGCCGGTCATCACGCCCGACTTGTACCCGACAATCCTCGAAGTCGCCGGCGTACGGGGCGACACGGAACACAATGCGAAGGTCGACGGCGTAAGTTTGGGTCCGTTGCTTCGCAACCCTTCGGCCGAACTCGAGCGCGACGCCATCTACTGGCACTATCCCCACTACCACCCAGGCGGCGCCGAACCTTATTCCGCGATCCGATCGGGGAACTACCGGCTGGTGGAGTTCCACCAAGACAACCGCATCGAACTCTACAATCTCAACCGCGACATCGGCGAGACGGAGAACCTCGCGAACGAGCTGCCGGACAAAGCCGCGGAATTGCGCGGGAAGCTGCACGCGTGGCGCCAGCGGCTGGACGCGCAGATGCCAACACCGAACCCGAACCACGATCCAGCACGCGAATCCGAGCGCGGCCCCTACGTTTTCTCGCGCGAAGACATCCCCGGACGATAACTCTTTTCTGCTTGGGAACGAATACAAGGGTAAGGAGAGATATGAGCAAATTCAAAGTCCACACGATTGAATCCGCGCCAGAGGCTGCCAAGCCGGTGCTCGAGCAGGTCCGTAAAGCATATGGAATGTTGCCGAACCTGTTCGGTGTATTCGCCGCAGCCCCGCCCGCGGCGAACTCTTACCTGACGCTCACCGGGGAATTCAGCGACACCGACTTCTCGGAAACCGAGCGCCAGGTGATCCTGTTGACTACGAGTTTCGAGAACAACTGCGACTACTGCATGGCCGCGCATTCGGCGATTGCCGAAATGGCGAAGGTCCCGGAAGACGTCGTGGAAGCCTTGCGGAGCGGATCTCCCATCGCCGGCCCGAAGCTGGAGGCTCTGCGCCGGTTCACCGCGAAGATGGTCACCAGTCGCGGCTCGATCTCCGAAGCCGACCGCGAGGCGTTCTTCGCTGCTGGCTACACGGAACGTCATGTCCTGGAAGTAATCCTCGGGATCACGCTAAAAACGCTCAGCAATTACACCAACCACGTGGCCGGCACCCCGCTCGACGAAGCCTTCACGAGCCAGCGGTGGGAGAAACCAGAAACCGTAAAGGCTTAGCCTGACGCTCGGACGGAAAACGGCGGCTGGAGCTGTGATATGCTCCAGCCGTTATGCGCTTCACGCTCGAAGCGGTCGCCGCCGCGGCGCTTCTTTTCCTGATACTTTCGCCGGCGCTGCAGTACTCCTCGTTGCCGGAGCAGATCCCGGTTCATTTTGACGGCGCCGGCAGGCCGGACGCCTGGAGAGGCAAGGCGCAGATCTGGACGCTTCCGCTGACGGGGGTCCTCAGCTACGCGCTGGTTACCGCTCTCACCGGCTATGCGGCGCGCAAGGAAGCCCGGAAGTCGCCGCCGGAATGGGCCCAGCAGCGCGCCGAACTGACGCGCACGCTGATGGCGGGCGTGAAAGCTCACACCCTGTGCCTGTTCGCATTCATCCTTCACCAGTCCGTCGAAGTGGCGCTCGGGCGGGCCGGCGGGCTCGGGCCGGCGTTCTTCGTTTTGCTCGGATTGCTGGTCCCGATGCTGGTGTTCTATTTCGTCCGCCGCGCCCAGTTGAATTGAAGCGGCGCGCCGCTTCTGCCGGGATCAGCCCCCCCGGAAGAATGATCTAATAAAGGACATGCCGGAATCAGTCGTCCTTGTCGCGAATGGAGATCTCAGACTCTCCGCCAACCAGGTATGTTGGGCCGCCCAGAAGGAAGTGGAAGAGGCCGTAATAGCCGCCATACGCAAGGAAGGGAGAGAGGTCAATCGAGGTCACGAGTACGACCCCGTGAAGAAACACGGGTTTATCGACAGCCAGAAGCGGGGAATGGAAGTCTTCCGGAACATCCCCCGAAACGCTCCGCTGGTGGTGGTGGAGGCCGTCTGGCAGTACTCGCATCATCTGCTTCATGGACTGTACAGCCACGAGGGGCCGATTCTCACCGTGGCCAACTGGAGCGGCCAGTGGCCCGGACTGGTCGGCATGCTGAACCTGAACGGCTCCCTGACCAAGGCGGGCGTCCGGTATGACACTCTCTGGAGCGAGAACTTCACCGGCGAGTTCTTTCTTGCCAATCTGCGCCGCTGGCTCAACAGCGAACCGGTACAGCAAGACACAAGCCACGCCCACGCGCTCAACGGCACGAAACTGCCGGACCGCGCCGAGCAGGTGGCCGCCGAGTTGAGCGAACAGCTTCTGCGCGGCAAGGCCATCATGGGCATCTTCGATGAGGGCTGCATGGGTATGTACAACGCCATCATCCCGGACGAGTTGCTGCACAAGACCGGCGTCTTCAAGGAGCGCCTGAGCCAGTCCGCCCTCTACGCCGGCATGCTCGCGGTCACGGACGCCGAGGCGGCCGCCGTCCGCCATTGGCTGGATGAGAAGGGCATGAAGTTCGTCACCGGCCCCAACCCGGAAACCGATCTCACCGACGAGCAGATTCTCGACCAATGCAAGATGTACATCGCCGCCGTGCGTATCGCCGACGATTTCGGCTGCGACACCATCGGCATTCAGTACCAGCAGGGACTCAAAGACCTCGCGCCCGCATCCGATCTGGTGGAAGGGATGCTCAACAACGTCGACCGCCCGCCGGTGAAGCACCCGATTACCGGCAAAACGCTCTACGAAGGCAACGCCCTGCCACACTTCAACGAGGTGGACGAATGCGCCGGCCTTGACGCTCTGCTTACGAACCGGATCTGGCGCAAGCTCGGCTTCGATCCGGAAACCACTCTTCACGACGTCCGCTACGGCGAGCAATACGGCGACGACTACGTCTGGGTCTACCTCATCTCCGGCGCGGCCCCGCCTCAGCACTTCGTCGGCGGCTGGAAGGGCGCCTCGAGTGAACGGCAGCCGGCGATGTACTTCCATCTCGGCGGCGGCACCGTGAAAGGAATCAGCAAACCGGGCGAGATTGTCTGGAGCCGCGTCTACGTCGAGGACGAGAAGTTGAAGGCGGACCTCGGCCGGGCGAAAGTAGTGGAACTGCCGGCCGAAGAGACAGAGCGGCGCTGGCAGGCGACCACGCCCCAGTGGCCCATCATGCACGCCGTGACGTATGGCATCTCCCGCGATCAGTTCATGGCCAGACACAAGGCAAACCATATTCAGGTGGCATACGCCCCGGACGCGGCGGGCGCGAACCTGGCTCTGGCGGCCAAGGCCGCGATGTTCCGCAACCTGGGCATTGAGGTCAGCGTCTGCGGGACTGAACACGGCCTCGATCTGTAACGCGGGCTTCAACCAGTTCAAAGCCGCTGGAGGACGGCGCCGCCCGCCCCCCACGTTACACTAGTGAAGCGAGGAGGAAAGTCAATTGCGAGTTGGAATCATCGGTACGGGCGCGATCTCGAACAAGCACGCGCAGGCATACAAGAATATCGGTTACGAGGTAACGGTTTGCACGGACATTCACGAGCCGTCCGGCCACGCTTTCGCCGAGCGCTGGAGCTGCGAATTCGTCCCGACTTACCTGGAGGTGTGCCGCAGCCCCAAGGTCGACTACGTGGATCTCTGCACCTTTCCGGACTTCCGGCTGGATCCGGTGAAGGCCTGCGCCGAGGCCGGCAAGAGCATCCAGGTGCAGAAGCCGATGTCGATCAATCTGGAGACCGCCCGCGAGATGATCGACATCGCCGGCAAAGCCGGCATACAGCTTGGCGTGGTCAGCCAGCACCGCTTCGATGACGCGAGCATCTTCGTGCGAAAGGCGATCGATGAGGGCAAGATGGGCACGATCCTCGAGGCGGATGCCTACGTTAAGTGGTACCGCACGCCGGAGTACTACTCACGCCCCATCAAGGGAAGCTGGGCCACCGAAGGCGGGGGCGCGCTCATCAACCAGGCCGTGCACCAGGTGGACATCCTGCTGTGGCTGATTGGCCCGGTGAAGGAAGTCTTCGGGATGTGGCAGCTCGGAGCGATGCACAAGATCGAATCCGAGGACGTCATCGGAGCCATGTTCCGGTACAGGAACGGAGCGCAGGGTGTGCTGCAGTCCTCCACCGCCTTCTGGCCGGGCTACACCGAGCGGATTGAAATCCACGGCACAAGGGGCGCCGCAATTCTCTCCGGCGACATGCTGACGGCCTGGGATGTTCAGGACTACGAGGGCGAGGAGCCCCCGCTGGTGGATGACGTGAAGTCGGCCGCCGCCGATCCGATGGACATCCCGCTCACTCCGTTCGAGCGGCAGTTCGCGGATTTCGGCACCGCCGTGAAGAGCGGTACGAGGCCGTCAAGCTCCGGCGAGGACGGGTACCGCGCCCTCGAACTGGTGCTCTCCATCTACGAATCCTGCCGCAAGGGCGAGAAGGTCGTCCTGGATGGCTGACCCGGAATCCAACAAAACTTGGAAGGTACGCGTTCCGGCGTCGAGCGCCAATCTCGGCCCGGGATTCGACGCCCTTGGTCTCGCTCTTGGCATCTACCTCGAGTGCCGGTTCCGAACCAGCTCGGAGCTATATATCCACGCCGAAGGACGGGACGCTCCGCTGATCGCCCCGGGCGTCAATAATCTGATCTGGCAGACAGCGCTGAAGGTCGCCGAAGACACGCAGGCCACTCTGCCGCTGCTGCATCTCGAAATCCTGAACGACATTCCGATCGGCAAAGGGCTCGGCTCGAGCGCCGCCGCCCTCACCGCCGGAGTCGTAATCGCGGACAAGCTGCTCGATTTGAACTGGAAGCCCCATCGGGTCCTCGACGAGGCGGCGCGAATCGAGGGGCATCCGGATAATGTCTCGGCCTGCGTGCTAGGCTCGATCGTCGCCAGCGCCATAGATTCTGGCGGCGTCACGCGGGCGGTGCGGCTGGAACTCCCGGCGAGCTACGGCGTCGCCGTGGTCGTGCCCGATTACGTGCTCCTCACCGAGGAGGCGCGGACCGTGCTCCCCGCCAGCTACTCGAAGCAGGACGCGATCTTCAATGTCCAGCGGGCCAGCCTCTTGATAGCCGCGCTCGCCACCGGAACCACCAGCGCCTTCCCGGAGGCCTTCGAAGACCGTATTCACCAGCCCTACCGCGCGAACCTCGTTCCGGGCCTCAATGAGATCCTCAAGCTTCGCGCTCCCGGACTGCTCGGCTGCGCTCTCAGCGGCGCCGGCCCTTCGGTCCTTGTCTTCTACGAACGCGGATCGGAACAGGTCTGCGACCTCGTACGGCAGATCTTCGCGCTCCACGATCACGAATCCGAGATCCTCTGGGCCGATATCGCCATCGAGGGCTATACGATTACCGAAGAGGAGTAGATTCCATGTCGGCGATTGACAAGATGCTGGAGGGCATGAACCTTCCGGCCTACGATTTGAAGGACTGCCCAGTCTCGGCGAAACGCTTCCCAGATGGCGGGCAATACCGTTTTGAGATTCCGAGCACGGAGGGCCCGCGGGCGCTGGCCGCCGTGATCGAAGAGGCCAAGCGGCTGAACGTGCCGGTCCACCGGATCAGCCAAGGCAGCGGAATCATGATGCTGCCCGACGAGGAGATCAAAGAGATGTCGCGAATGGGGCGGGCCGCGAACATCGAGGTGAACCTGTTCGTCGGCCCGCGCGCCACCTTCGACACCGGTGCGCAGGTCTACACCGCCGGCGGGAAGACCGTCGGACTGAGCCTGCGCGGGCTGGACCAGTTGCGCTACTCGCTGATGGACGTCGAGCGCGCTGTCGAACTCGGGATCCGCAGCGTGCTGGTCTCCGATCTCGGCTGCCTCCAGGCCATCGCCAAGATGCGCTCCGCTGGGGACTTGCCCACTGACCTCGTGATCAAAACTTCAGTGATGATGCCGCCGGCCAACCCGTTAACCGCGCGCATACTCGAGGACCTCGGCGCCAACACCATCAACGTCGCCTCCGATCTCGCGCTGCCGCAGATCGCTTCGATCCGCGCGGCCATCGACGCGGTCATCGATTTCTACATCGAGGCGCCCGACAATATCGGCGGCTTCGTGCGCTATTACGAGTTGCCGGATCTCGTCCGCGTGGCGGCGCCCATCTACGTTAAGTTCGGCTTACGCAACTCGCCGGATGTCTACCCAAGCGGCCAGCACCTCGACAACGCCGTGGTCCTCATGCAGAAAGAACGCGTGCGCCGGGCGCGCATCGTTTGCGACCTCATGGCGCGGAACGCCCGGAATCTGCGAATGTCTCCCCTCGGTTCGCCCGATTTGGGGATCCCGGCGGGGCTATGACCCGGCGCACATACTTCACACTGCTGGCAGGTCTCGCGGTTGCCATCCTGCCAGGCAACCCAGCCACGGCGGAAGAACTGCGGGTGATGACCTACAACGTCCGGATGCCCGCCGAGAGCGACGGCCCCGACTACTGGGAGCACCGGAAGGACATCGCCGTCGAGGTGGTGAGGCGGTACCGGCCTGACATTTTCGGAACTCAGGAACTGTTCCACCGCCAGGGCGAGTACTTCGAAGCGAAGCTCGACGGCTACACCTGGTTCGGGCGCAGCCGCCGGGGGAACCGCGAAGACGAGTACATGGGCGTTTTCTATCGAACGGACCGGCTCGAACTGATCGAGGAAGGCGACTTCTGGCTTTCGGAAACGCCGGATATCCCCGGCAGCCAGTCCTGGGACATGAGCTTGCCCCGCATGGTTACGTGGGGCCTGTTCCGAACCAAGCCCGGCGGGACTCGTTTCTATTTTCTAAACACGCACTTCCCGCACCGGGCGCAAGACGCCGAGGCTCGGAAACGGTGCGCCGGAGTGATCCTCGATTTTCTCGACAGGCTGCCCCGCGATGTGCCAGTCCTGCTGGCGGGAGACTTCAACGATCCCGCCGGAGGGGCGGTTCATGAAATGCTGACAGCGCCGCTCGAGGATGCGTGGCTCTCCGCGGAAACGAAGACCGGTCCGGAAGGAACGTTTCACGGATTCCGCGGGGTTCCGGGCGAGCGCCGGATCGATTGGATCCTCTACCGGGCGCCATGGAGCGTGAAGCAGGCCGAAGCGATCACCTATAACCAGGCCGGACGCTATCCCTCAGACCATTTGCCGGTTCTGGCGGTGTTCGAAACTGGCCGGGAATGAAGCTCCACCGCTGTTCGCACTATGTATTCGGGCCCCACTCGGTTCTGGCGGTGTTCGAAACTGGCCGGGAATGAAGCGGCTGTCGAGCCGCAACCGGCTCGCGTTACTAGAAGCCCTCGATGAGCCGGCTGAGGCCCTCTTTTAACTGCAGATAGGCGGGACCGAGAGTAACGACTAGAACCGCCGGGAAGATGAAGAAAAAGGTGGGAATCGTCATCTTCACGGTGAGCTTGCGGGCCCGTTCCTGGGCGCTCTGGCGGGTTCGAGTTCTGAGGTAGCGGCCGTGGGTCCGCAAAGCCGGTCCAAGGCTGGTGCCATAACGGTCGCCGTCGAGCAGGACGGAAACCAGCTTCTTCATTTCGCTCTCCGGGCTGCGCTCCGACAGCGACCGCAGCGCCTCTTCGCGGCTCTTTCCGGCGCGCACCTCGAGGTGGAAGAGTAGCAGTTCCTCGCTCAGTTCGGGATAGCTGGAGCCGAGCGCCTTGGCGACATCGAGCATCGCCTGGTCGAGTGACTGGCCCGCCTCGGTGGTCAAGACCAGAAGGTCCACGGCGGAAGAGAGTCCGCTGCGAATGTTGCAGGCGCGGGAAGCGATGCGGCGTTGGAGTAGACGGTCCGGCAGGAGATATCCGAATCCCGCGGCGCAAAGGGCGGGAACAAAGACAGCCTGCGAATCCCCCCGGACAAAGAGGATGAGCCAGCCAACGAACCCCGCGAGACCAAGCGCCACTGCCACCTTGATTCCATGAAAGATTGTTACGGCCGTGGGCCACCGGTAGCCGGCCATTAGCATCTTCTTTCGCAGAGGCTCGTCGGATTGATTCCCCAGGGGAATTGCCTTTCCCATCGTGTGGAAAGCCCGGGCGAGGATCGTTCGCGATCTGTTTGGCGTGGTTTCGTTGAGCGCCAGTCCCGACCCATCGCCCTCCGGCTCGCCGCCGGGTCCCGGATTGCGATTAATGACCAACCACCCGACCCCAAGGGTGGAGCCCAGAACCACGACAAAAAAGGAAATCATCAGCCACAGTTCCGAGTTCATATCCGTATGTCCACCAGTTTGCGGATCACGAAGTGCGCCAACACGAGGCACAGGATTCCGCCTCCGATCATTGCCTGCCCGGCGGGTCTCGTCCACAGGATCGCCAAATATGTCGGATTCACAACCATCATGACCGCCGCGATGCCGAGCGGCAGCACGGTCAGCACGAGGCCGGTCATCCTCCCGTGGGCGGAGATGGCCCGGACCTCGCCCTTCAACGCCACGGCCTCGCGCATCGTGTCGGCCAATCTCCCGAGGACTTCGCTCAGCTTTCCGCCGGTCCGGTTCTGCAGCTTCACGGCGGCCACAAAGGTGCTCACCTCCACGAGCGGCATCCGGCAGGCCAGGTTATCCAGCGCATCGTCCCACGACATACCGAGCGAACGCTCTTTCACCGTCACTCTCATCTCGCCCGCCAGCGGTTGTTCCGCCTCCCGGCCCAACATTTGTAGACCCGCGGCCAAGGGATGGCCGGCGCGCAAAGCCCGCGACAGGCTATCCAGCGCCTCCGGGAACTGAAGCTCAAACTTCTCCAGCCTTCTGCGGCGAAGCTGCAATATGTAGAGGTAGGGCACGGCGCCAGCCAGGCAGCCGCCCCCGAGGCACAGCCACCAGGGAGAGCCATTCAGGTTTGCCAGCACCCCATAGACCAGGCTTCCGGACAAAAGCATGAGCAGCGTTAAACGCCCGACGCTCCAGTGAAGTCCGGCCTCCGCGATCCTCACCTTCATGATTTCCACATAGTCGATCCGGGCCAGTAGCTTGTCCCAGAAAGAGATGGTGCTGAAGCTATCCGGCTTCAGCAGGTCGGCGGGCTCCAGCCAGTCGACTCCGCTCCCTTCCCTCTCGCCGCTGACGCCCTCCAATGACGCGCGTTCCATGACGAAACGGTAGGCGATCACACCGGCGGCGGTCATCCCGAAAGTTGCCACAAAGAAGAGTGCGACAGTCAGAAGCATGGCTTGGTCAACACCTGATCGTTACTTCGCCGAGTCACCGGCCGCGCCCGGCCGGCTTGACGCCGTTTCGACGGCGCGCCCGGTGGGCGTCCCTTCATTCCCCGGAGCGCTTCGCGTGACCTGCGGTCCACGCGGCTCCTGTTTCGGCGGATTCCGCAGTATCTCCGAAAGTTGGACGCTCTCCCGCGCCGTGATCTCCGGATCAAGCGGATGCCGGAGCAGCAGCCGGATCCTGGCCTCGGCATCGGCAACCGCAAGCGCGTCGGCCTCCTCGGGCGTGGCCAGCAACGTCACCACCGGTAGCATCGGCCTCCCCTCGGATGCTTCCGCTTCTTCCTCCACGCGCAGGACTTCCAGATTCTGCAGTACTGTCCTGACCGTGATCAGGCCATTTCCGCCACGCTGCGAGACAACCTGCGCATCCACCCGCTGCCCGCCTTGCAGCAGTTGCACCACCCCAGTGGAATCCGCGACGTGGACGGAGACGGCGCGCATCCCCGCGGGAACGCCCAGGGCGGCGCCGCGCGAAGATGTCTCCGACGCCACGGCGGTCCGCTCGATGGGCTCACCCTCGCCAATCGGCGACAACACCACGAGGCCCGTCAACCGTTCGGGAGACGCGAAGCCGTTCACCAGCGAATCCACCTCGGAACTCCGCTGAACAACAAGGTCCTGCGCGGACAAAACACGCCCCGGCGCCAAGCTTCGCGCGGCCACCACCACTGTGTCCCGGCTGGCCATGGCCGCGTCATTCAATCTATTCACAACCAAGCCGTAAAACAGGCCGGTCGCGATAATCGCCACCACGAACGCCACGCCGAGCAGTGTAATCAGATTCTTCTTACTTGTCATCGCCGATCACTCACCTCCGATCGCACACGGATCGGGACCGTGGACTGATCTCTTCGGTTTATCG
The DNA here is from genome assembly GCA_964468205.1 of uncultured Solibacteraceae bacterium. Taxonomy (GTDB): domain Bacteria; phylum Acidobacteriota; class Terriglobia; order Bryobacterales; family Bryobacteraceae; genus CAWELS01. The sequence goes on from CAYXVG010000007.1 coordinate 22,755, forward strand.
GCAAATGACGGCAAGATCGATAGGGATTTCGGGCGGGAAAGATTCGCGCAGCCTCCGGCTAAACACCCCGCCGGTTTCCCCACAATTCGATGTGGAGCCGCGGCGTATAGCGCCAGCCCTCGGACTTGCACAGTTCCACCAACCATCCGGCGCGCCGGGCAAGCTCTGCCGGCGTCCGTCCCTCCGGCATCAGCAACACGCGTAAGGGATCCGCCACCAGGCGGCTCACGATTTCCCGGATTTCCGGAAGGTCTTCCCGTCCAGTGACGACAAACTTCAACTGGTACTCGAAGGTCCGCGTCAGCTCTTCCAACACAGCCCATTGAATCCGGGTCGCTTCGTGCCGGCGAAACCAGGGGCCGCCGTCCGGGTCAGGCGTGGAGTTCGCCAGCTTCGGGCTGATGCTCATCAGGTCGCAGGCCACTGCTTTCGCCACCGTGCCGGCGGTCTCGATCGTGATGTGCCGGCCCGCGGAGCGGAGCGTCCGGGTAAGCTCCTCTATCTCCAGGGCAATCATCGGCTCGCCGCCCGTCACCACCACGTGCCGGCCGCGGCAACTCTTCACGAAGTCCACGATCGCGGCCACGCTCATTTCCCCGCCTTCGGGCTCCCACGAAGTGTACGGCGTGTCGCACCAGCGGCAGCGCAGATTGCAGCCGGAGGTACGCACAAAGACCGAGGGAACGCCGGCCAGAATCCCCTCTCCCTGAATCGATTCGAAGAGTTCCGCGATTCTCATTCCGGATATTCGAGCGGATCCGCCAGACCCGCTTCGGCGAAGCCCTTTCGCCGCAGTACGCAGGAGTCGCAGGCGCCGCACGGCTTCCCGCTGGGAAGGGGATCGTAGCAACTGTGCGTCAGGCTGTAGTCAACTCCGAGTTCCCGGCCCAACAAAATGATCTCCGCCTTGGAGAGCTCGATCAGCGGGGCGTGAAGGCGCACTTCCCGGCCCTCCTCCACGCCGGCCTTTGTCGCCAGGTTCGCCATCCGGCTGAAAGCTTCCAGGTATTCCGGGCGGCAATCGGGATACCCCGAGTAATCGATGGCGTTGACTCCAATGTAGATATCGAAAGCGCCGAGCGTCTCCGCCCAGGCCAGCGCGAGAGAGAGAAACACCGTGTTTCTGGCAGGGACGTAGGTGACGGGAATTCCGCTTTGCATTTCCCCGGCATGGCGGCCTTTCGGGACATCAATGTCACCGGTGAGGGCGGAGCCGCCGATCTGGCGCAGGCCGACCCCGATGACAAGATGCCGAACCGCCCCCAACGCCTTCGCCACCCGCGACGCCGCGCCGATCTCCGCCCGGTGCCGTTGACCGTAGTCGAATGAGAGAGCGTGGCAGGAGAATCCGTCGCGGCGGGCCTGCGCGAGACAAGTCGCCGAATCGAGACCGCCGCTGAGAAGACACACCGCCTTCGCCGGCATTACTTCTCCTCCAGTTTGAGGGCCAGCAGGAATCCGGCCACGGGAAAAGCCGTCAGGGACATGAGCACGGTGTGCAGGCCGAACATGTCCGCGAGCCACCCGGTGAGCGGAATGAAGATCATGCCCGCGACGCCCCACGCGAAACCCATCATGATGGCCGAAATCGTGCCTGCCTGAGAGGGAACAAGCTGCTGCGCCATAACGACATTCACCGGAATCGTGAACAGGAGCAGCAGCCCTCCGAGCGCCAGGCTCGCGAGCGAGACGGCTCCCCCCGTCAGGAAGAAAATCAGCAAAAACGGAACGCAGCCGGCCATCGAGATGAGGATCACCTTCCGGCCGCCGAACCGGTCCGAAAGATGCCCTCCGATGAACCCTCCCGCGGCCCCGGCGGCGAGATACGCCGTGAGAGCGTAATTCGCCTGTCCGAACGCGAAGCCTCGCTCCAGGGTGAGATACAGAGCGAGGAACTGAGCGAACACAATCTGCAGAATCGACCGGATGAAGACCAGGAAGAACAGTATCGTGAGCGGTCTCGCGAACATCCTCAGTGGCCCGAAGTCGAACCCGGGCCGGGCATGTGAAGCACGTTGGGGGGGCTCGGGCAGGGTGAAGAGAAGAAATGCGGATACCAGAATTCCTGGAACAGCCGCCCAGAGCATCCGCGAGACGCCCAGCCAATTCAGAACCTGGGAGAAATATGCCGGCCCCAGGGAGAAGCCCAGCGTCCCGGCGCTGATGAAGACCGCCATCCAGCCGCCGCGGCGGGCCGAAGCGCTGAACGCCACCGTGGAGGCGGCCTGCGGGTGGAACGCGGCGATTCCGAATCCGCCCAGCGCGGCCAGAGCCAACAGCCAACCGTAGGCGGGGGCAAGGCCCAGGGCGGATATGCAGATTCCCGAGACGGCGGGTCCGAGCGCCGCGAAGAGCCGCGTCCGGACCCGGTCAGACAGGTATCCGAACAGAAGCTGGACCACCGAAGAGGTGATGACGAAGACGCCCCCGAGAACCCCCGCTTGCGTCAGCGTAAGCCCCAGCCGCTCGACGAACAGCGGCTGCAAGGCTCCCACGGCGCCCGAGTAGAGGTCCACGGAGAAGTGGCCGAACGAGAGCAGGGCCAGCGTCGCCATTCCGGCGCCGGCCATACCACGCGGGCTCTCCAGCTCGGGGGGAACGACTGTTGGCGCGGCCGCTCCCATCAGTCAAGCCTTCGGAACCAGATGTTGCGGAAGCGCATTTCGGTGAGCGGGGCGTTTGGGAATCCGGAGTGGTCCTGGAACATCACCGGCCCACGCTCGGGAATCCGGCCCTTCGCGCAGTCGCCCGGCCGGTGGCGGAGGGATACATGGTCCTGCACCAGCACCCCGTTCAGAAAGACGGTTACCGTTCCGGGGCTGACAAGCTGGTCTTCATGGCACCTGGGGGCGTGGAACACGATGTCGTACGATTGCCATTCGCCCGGTTTGCGTGAAGCGTTCACGAGCGGCGGGGCCACATTATAGACCGCCCCCACGACGCCCATCGGATAGGTCGGATTCTCCCACCCATCGAGAATCTGGACCTCGTAGCGGCCGTGCAGGTAGACTCCGCTGTTGCCGCGTAGTTGCCCCTTCTTGTCCGTCATGCCGGGAATCTTATATTCGAGATGAAGCTGGGCATTGACAAACTCCTCGCGGCTGTACGCGTGTCCGTCCTTGGTCCGGCACACCATTTCCCCATCCTCCAGCTTGCATCCAGTAGTCCCTCCTTTGGAGTTGCGCCAGCCATCCAGCCCTGTTCCGTCGAACAGGACGACCGCATCGGCCGGCGGCGCGCCCGGGCTCTCCCCGGGCAGGACGTGAACCGGCTCGGGCCGGTGCTGGGAGTTGCCGTTGAGGCAGACGCCGCAAATCAGCAGGCCCAGGATTAAAACTTGCTTCATAGGAATAGTTTAGCTGGAGGACGCTGGGCGTGGAGACCGTCACTCCGGGACTCCGGGACCGAGTGGTTGTACTCGTAAATTGATACCTATGCGTCCAGAGAACATCACATAGGCAAGCGGATTGTTCGCCGCCGGATTGAATCAGACCGTAACTGTTTGACATCCCAAGGCGAATGACCGGACAGAGGGGTTTGAGATTATGGCTTCAGCAATTCCCTATCCACAAACAGACGGCACAAACATTAACAAGAAGGTTCATCTGACCCGCAAGGAACGGGACCTTCTGACGTTTCTCCGGCAGAACGCCGGAAAATGTCTGTCGCGGGACACGTTGCTCCAGCACGTTTGGGGCTACCGTGAAGGAGTCAAGAGCCGGACGCTGGACGTCCACATTCAACGCCTCAGAAAAAAGCTTGGTCCCGAGGAAGGCTCGCGGATTCTGACGGTATTTCGAGGCGGCTATCTGTGGACCAACGGAAACGGCACCGTAGGCATGCCGGAGCGGGAAGCTTACTCCCACGAGAGCCGGCCCGCCTTTCATCACGCCGCCGACTAGATTAGACCACTACTGCAGATCCGGCGAATCGGGTTCTGCCAGGCCTCTTCGGCCTGGCGTGGCAGTAACCGTTAGAGAGCAAACCGCTGCCGGTGGCGTCCTTCCGGCACGGATCGCGCTACGATCGGTCTGTTATGTCCCATATCTGCAAGTGGAGCATTCAGGGTGCGGCCTGTGGCGTGGCCGCCGGCATCGTGCTTCTATTGGGTGGCCGGATATTTCGGGCCCCTGCTGTAATGGCTCAGACCGGGGTGGCCGACGTCGTGCGGGCAACGCGGTTTGATCTGGTCGACGACGCCGGGGTGACAACAGCCCAGTTGCTGACCTCCAAAGGACAACCCGGGTTGGTCTTGGGCCGAAGTCCAAAGAAACGGCTGGTGGCGGGACCACTGGGTCTAAGGGTTAGCGGCGAATTCGGTTATACGGTCGTCAGCGGGCACACTCTTGGCGCGTTTGCCGATGAGCACAATGGAGTCTCGATCGGCAACCTGCTCATTGTGATGAAGAGGGCGGGGGAAGAGAGAATCGTCCTCAACCTCATCGGCGGCGCCGCCATCACACTCAACGATTCGTCTGGCCGGCAGCGAGCCGTAGTCGGCTCCCACGCATGGCAGAACACCCAGACCGGCGCACAGGTCACGGAACCCGAATCCGCGATCGCGCTTTGGGATGAAGAGGGAAGCGCGCTGTTCAGGGCGCCTTGAGATAGCCTCGGGCTTTCCCATACAGTCCCAGGTTCGGGTGCTCCAAGGACTTCACCTGCGCCGTGGGTACAACGTCACCCGGCCCGCTCCATGCGGGGCATAAACGCTCCACGAACCATCGCGACACGACACCGGAAAGTGGAGCCAGGGCCTTCATGAAATTGCGTTACCTTGTACCTATGCGCTTCCTCGATCACCCTGACTTGGCTAAGCTCCTCCTGCGGGCCGCCCCCGCCGCGATGATGATCTACGCTCATGGCTGGTCCAAGATCACACGAATCCTGTCAGGCAACTTCGAGTTCGCCAACCCGATTGGAATCGGCGAGATTCCCAGCCTGGTCCTGGCTACCTTTGCGGAGTTCGTCTGCTCGTGCGCGCTAATCGCCGGTTATCGCACCCGGCTGGCGGCGATTCCGCTGATCATCACGATGTGCGTGGCCGCCTTCATCCAACACGCCTCCGACCCCTTTGCCCGGAAGGAATTGCCCTTGCTCTACGGGACCGCGTTCGCGGCTGTCATGCTTCTGGGCCCGGGGCGCTTCTCCGCGGACAAATCGTAGTCCGCGGACCAGGCGCGGGTAGCGGGGGCTCCACGCACAGGGATTTTTGGAGGGCCAATCCACGAAAAAGGGCCCGTCACTAGGGCAGCAACGGGCCGAAGCGTTGAGTCAGAGCATCTGTTAGAAGATCCGGTGAAGACACCCGACCTCCTAGTGCCAACTACTTTAGCATGAGCGCCGCGCCGCTTGTAAACTGCTCTGAGCCTACCATTGGGCGCATGGCCAATATCAATCCATGCGATCGCCGGGTCAGGGTTCCGCTTCGGGCGCGGCGCCGGCGGGCGGCCCGCCGGACATGGCGGGGTCAGCGTCTTGCGTGGGAGGCTCGGGCTGTTTCCACAAGAATCCTTCCGGGGTCAGCAGGGCCACCATGGCGCGGCCGAACTGAAACAAGTCCGGCGCCCGGCCTTCCGAGCGCAAGCGCACCAGATCGGGTTCCAGGAGACACTCAAAGCCTCCATCCAGAACCCAGATGCGTTCCTGGGGACCGAGGCCGTAGCGTCCACGCATTAGATTCAAGTCCGCCTGGAGGTCGTCGAGGCTCGTGAAGTTCCAGCGGGCGGCAAACATGCGCCAATTGCCGGTTCTCTCCTCGGACGGGAGCCCGCCGCTCTCTGGAGTCCGCACTCCGCTGTCCAGGTAGTAAGCCAATACGACCCTCATCTCGGATTCGGTGAGAATCAGCTCTCCCGGAGGCACGGAGCGCTTCAGAAACCCGATCGCTTCGTTCATCAATTCCTTGCGTTCGTCAATGCGGCCGATCTCCCACTTCACCCGTCCCACCTGCCAGTGCCACAGCGGCGCCGCGATCGCCGCCGCCAGCACGAGCGGGACGATGAGCCGCCGCGCGAGTTTGTCGGCGCCAATGCAGACTCCGGTCGCCACGAAGACTGAAAGCAGGGCGGTGTGCCGCGTACGGCCGTAAGGGAACAAGTGAATCATGGCGGCCGCGCATGCCGCGGCGAACGGGACGACGAGCAGCAGAGCGGTGGCGCGCGAGTGCCAAATCGAGTTCTCGGGGCGCTTCCGCCAGAGCAGCCATAGAGCAGAGGCGAAAAGCAGCATGCCGGCGATGGCGGGAACAGTGGAGGGCAGCAGGTAGGCGAACTGCTTGGCGGTGTTCATGGCCGCGAAGACAAGCGGATTCTGCCCCGGCTGCAGGTACGATTCGCTCAACCAGCCTTCGATATCGCTGCGCATCGTGGCGATCGCGCGCAGAGGGTCCACCTGCGTGACCCATAGCACTGCGTAGACCACCACGGCGCCAACCTGCGACAGCTCCCATGTGACCCGAACACCCTTGGTCACCCGCTGTTCCATGATTCGGGCCAGGAAGTAGGCGCCGCTTCCCACCGCGAAGAACACGGCCGAGTACTCGGTGATGATGGTCCCGTAGAGGGCAAGCGCGAAGCCGGCCATGAGCACGGGCGACCCCCGGTCGATCGCCAGGTCCATCAGACAAAGGGCGCACACCATGAGCAGCATGGCCAGGGCGTAACCACGCGCCTCGACGCTGAGCCGGATCATCTCCGGCGCGAGGGTCAGCATCGCGAGCGCGCCCAATCCCGCAAACCGGCTCCAGCCGCGGGAGACCCAGTAATAGACGACCCACGGCATCAGCGTCCCGGAGATCAGCGGAATCATTCGCAATCCCAAGTCCGATGTCGTTAGCTGCCGCACATAGTGAAGCAGGATCACCAGCAATGGCGGGTGTGGCGAGCGGACCGCGCTCTCGTAGAGATCCGCGAAATTGTCCGGTGTGGAGAGCAGCGCATGGTAGGCTTCGTCCGGGTTGACAAACGTGCTGGACGCGGCCCAGAGGCGGATCCCGAAACCGACCGCGGTGACCAGCAGCGCCACCAGGTCAAGCCGCCAGTTCGCCCACTCCTCGGTTTTGGGAAGAAATCGGAGCATATCGCTACAAGAGCTTGGATTATACCGAATCCGGCGCGGGCGGCTTACTGGCCGGCCGGCAGCGGCATCCGGAATACGAAGAGAGCCCGGCCGAAGTCTCGCGGCTCTCCGGCCGGCGGCGTGGGCAGCTCGCTCAGGCGCCTGTCCAGCGTCACTTCGAATCCACCGTCGATCACCCAGACCGGACCGTCCTCGGCCGGCAACCGCCGGCGCACCAGCGCCAGGTCTTCCGTAAGGCTATCCGGTCCTTCGAACGACCATCGCGAGGCAAAGAAGCGCAGACCGGCGAAACGCTCCACCGAGGGCAACACTCCGGTTTCGGGCCGCCAAGCGCGGGGCGCGAGGTAGTGCCCGAGCGTAAGCCGCGTCTCGGAGTCGGTCAACACGAGCGCGCCAGTGGGAATGGATGTCCGGATGTATTCGAGCGCCCGCCGGAGGTTGGCCCTGTCCGCCCTCGACCCTTCGATATTGTTCCACCGCAGAAAGGCGGGCAAGTGCCAGAGCGGAACGAATAGCAGCGCGAGGAGCAGCGCGGGCAGGATTCGCCTTTTCAGAAAATGGGACAAGCCGATCGCGATACCCCCGGCCACGAACAGCGCCAGAAAGCTGGTCTGGCGCGTCATTCCGTACGGATAGGCCCGGGCGAAGGCGGCCAGGCAGACGAGCAGAAACGGTGCAGCGCAAAGCAGGGCTGTCGCCACGGACTCCCGTGTCTCGCGCCGGATTAGGGCGACGATTCCAAAGATGAAGAGAATCATCCCGAAAATCGCGGTCGGCAATGACGGAATCAAGTAGCTGAACTGGCTTAGCGTCCCGGTCAGGAAAAAAATGTACGGACTCTCGCCCTGCCGCGGGTAGTACTCCGCGAGCCAGTCAACGAAGTACTGCGAGTCTCCCGCCCACAACCAGCGCCTGGAGATCTGGGTGGCATAAATGAAACCATAGAGCGCCAGAGCGGCCGCCTGACCGATCGCCCAGGCGCCGCGCACGCGCCATGAGATGTCCGGGGCGGCGGCCCGGATCAGGAAATAGATGCCGGCCGCCACCGCGAAGAAAAGCGTCGCGAATTCCGAGAGGATAGCCAGGAGCAGCGCTGTAGTGAAGCCGAGCGTCCAAAGCGCGGAGTTCCGCTCGAGCGCCCGGTCGAGCGAAAGCAGCGACAAGGCCATGAAGAGCATGGCCAGCGAATACGCTCGAGTCTCTGAACCCAGCCCCACCAACATCGGCGAGAAGGCCAGGGTGACCGCGGCGAAAAGCGCCGCGGGCTTGCCGAACCGGCGCTCGAGCCACAAAGCCGAGACGCCCGCCACGGCAGCGCCGGCCACCACGGGGAGCAAACGCACCGCCAACTCGTGGTGGCTCACTTTCTTGACCAGGTGCAGCAGAAAGATGAGCAGGGGCGGATGGCTCGACCGGATGGCGCTTTCGTAGAGATCGCGCAGACCGTTTGCATTCGCAATCAGGCAGTGCCAGGCCTCGTCCGGGTTCAGGTAGGAAAGCGACGCGTTCCACAGCCGCAACAGGAATGCGGCCGCCACGACAAAGGCCGTAATCCACGCATAGCGGCGCGAGCACCAGTGGTCCCACCGTTCGAATTCATCCGCGGCCCGGCCGATCGCTTGCAGGATCCTGAGTATCCCCGTGTCCTCCCCTTGTTGCGCCTTCTCAGCCGCGCTTCCGGAGGCGTTCCCGCCACTTCCCGACCGTGAAATCGGGCGAACGGTAGAAGTCGATGTAGTCGAACTCGCCGTCGCGCCGTTTGCGGGCGCTGGCGGGAAGCTCGGCAGCGATGTCGAGAGGAATCTGGTGGATGCCGTGCATGTCGCCGTGCAGCAGATCGCCGCTCTTCACCGTCAGGCCGCCCACGGTAACGGGCTTGCCCACCTCCACCACGTGGCAGTAGGCATGAGAGACGATCGCGTATTGCGCGAAGAGCTTAAACCCGATGCCCGACACTTCAACCAGGTCCCGCACGCCACCGTTGGTGACGCTGCCGACGCAGCCGAACGCCTGCGCCTGCGTCGCGTGCATCTCTCCCCACCATGAGCCGACTCCCGGCGGGTCGTCGAGATCCTCGATCACCAGCACCCTCGGCGCCGGTATGGTGAGGAGAAACTCGAGCAAGTCCGTCTCGCCCGAATAGGCTTGCGGCCGCGGCCGGTTCGCGACGATCTTGCAAGTGACGGCGTAGCCGACCATCACGCCGAGATCGGGAAACATGCACTGCACCTCGGGCCGCATGAACCCCTCATTGCGGGGCCGGACATTGAAGCTCTCAATCGTGTTCGACATCGTCGGCACGTCGATGCGCGACATCTCGAGGAGCGCCTTCCATGGAAGCGGCCCCTTTGGCGCGCTCATCGCGGCATCCATGCCGGCGGCGCTGATGCCCAGAGTTGCGGCCGAAGCTTGCAGGAAGAGTCTACGATTCATCTGTGGACCTCCACGTACCGCCCCGGATTTTCCCACGCCGGATAGCAAGAAAGCAAAAGCCGGCGGCGGGGTCCGGCCCCCTTCCGGGCGATTCCCGACGCGGCTACGAGCAACCGACGGCATACAGGGTTACGGCAATGGCACAAACCGGATCGCCTGTCCGCCCGAGGCGGAGAGCTGCAGTGTGAGCGCCTGATCCCGAGCGGTTTCCTCGCTCTTTATCTCCACCTCAGTCCGGCTACGCCCATCGATGTACCTTTCGGCGCGGTATCGCCGGCCCGGACTAAGGAATTCCGGGCGGACAGTTAAGGTGCGCTTGTCTTCGTTGGTAAGCGCCCCCAGGAACCACTCGTCTGCCTTTCGCCGGGCGATCACCACGTATTCCCCTATGCGTCCGCCGATCACCTGGGTGTCATCCCAGACGGTGTGGACGTCCTCGAAGAACTTGACCTCGGGCTCCCCGTTGTAGGCCGCCGGCCGGTCATACCAGAAAAGGAACTGCAGGGGGCTGTAGACGACCACCGACAGGGCGAGCTGGTGCGCCCGCGTGGTTTTGATCCGGGGCGTGAAGTAGCAGATCGTGTAGTCACCCGCTCCGGCCACGAAACGCGTGAAGGGTAGCGTGACGTTGTGCGCGGCCGTGGGCATGTGTTCGTTCCCGCGGATGCCCTCCTGCGTGAGGAGGTTCGGCCAGGTGCGGGAAACGCCCGTGGGCCGGTAGGCGTCATGAATATCCACCATCAGCCGGTGCTCGGAGGCCTTCGCCACCGAGTCGTGGAGCCATCGCGACCACTCCTGTTCGCCGACCCTCACGAAACCGAACTTCACTCCGGCGACGCCCCATTCCCGGAATAGTGCAAATAGATCGTCGCGCTGGCGCTCCAGGTGCCGGCGGTTCACGTAGAGGAACACCCCGATGCCTTTGCCGCGGGCGTAGCGCACCACTTCGGGGAGGTCCAGTCCCGCCCAGTCCTCGATCTTCCCGGTGCGCTTGGGGTCCGGCGTCACCGTTGTGGCGTCCTCGCCGCCGTCGTATTCGTGTCCGTACCAGCCGGCGTCATACTCGATGTACTGCAGGTTGTGCGCGACGGCAAAGTCAACGCACTCCTTCCCGCCTTTCGTTGACAGGGTCACCTCCCGGATCACTTTTCCCGGCTTGATCCAAGAAGTATCCTTGAGGCGGTGCGGCGCATTCAGATTCAGCACCAGGTAGTTACGCTCCAGCAGATCGCCGGGCCGCTCTCCTACCACCAGCACGCGCCATGGGGTGGCGAACGGCGCCCGGCCGGAGACGGGTCCGCCGAGGCCGGAGCGCAGGGTGTTCGGGCTGCCTTCCGCCGGTGAGAGCAGCATTCGGGGATAGTCGATCAGCGCCGCCTCGGTGAGGGAAGCGTAGAGACCGGAGGGGTATTCCACCGTGAGTGGCCGTTCGCAACCCTCGCTGATCTCCCCGATAGGAACGAGTTGGTAGGGCCCTTCCGGGCCGTGCTCCTCCCAGCCCCGCGCCCCGTCGGGGAACCGGAAGTAGCTTCGCTCGGCTTCGAAGTTCACCTCGCCGGGCGCCTCGACAACGTACCGGAAGGCGGCTCCCTCGTCATAGGCGCGGAACTCCAGCCGGACCCTGGACCGCGGCTCTCCGGCTCCTTCCACGGTGACGGAAAGTTCGTTGTAGTTATCCGGGTACTCGTTTCGCTCTCCGTAGACCGGCCGCCAACGGGCGCTCTCACTTCGCCGCTCAGTGGCGAGCACTGCGAATTCGGGCTCGAAGGAGGTGAGGCCAAGCGAAGATTCCAGCAGCAAAGGCTGGCCTCGATACCGGACCTCATAACTGAGACGGTCTGGAGCGGCACGGAACGCGACGCCGATCCGGCCATCCGGAGACCGCAACTGCTCAATGGTCTCGCCGTGCGCGGACCAAGCGGTGAGCGCTACGAGGAGCACGCATTGGAGCCCGGTCATGGGCGATAGTTGACGTAGTCGCTCGGGAAATAGACCTCGGGCCGCTTCTTCTTCTTTTGTTGCTGCCGGCGCTTCTGCTGATTCTGCCCTTGCCCTTGCCCTTGGCCGCCACCCTTCCCTTGCCCCCGCTTTTTGAAGCCCTGCTGTTGCGGCCGCTGCTTCCACTTGTCCTGCCGCTCGGACCGCTGCGGTTGCGCCGCGGCGAGCTGTTGTTCCATCTCCGGGCTCAGGAAGGCCATGGTCTTGATGCCGGAGATGTCGAACCGCTTCCGGCACTTCACGTTGCCGCACATGACCTTGTCCTCTGACAGCACCATGTAGCTTTGAGCCTTCGCGAAACGGGCGCGGTCCCGCTCATCGGCGTGCGGTGGCAACCGGTCCTTCTTGCGGCGCACAGTCCATTGCAACTCGTAGGAGGAGATGGTCTTGCAGTGCGGGCAATTCAGTTCGGCGGCTTTCGCCGTGGTCAGTTCCGTGTAAAAAGAACGTTCATCCATTCAGTAACCTGCTTCTCTTCACACTACACCAACCAGCGGCAGTAGTCACCTGACATTTGTGGCTGTGGATGGAGGTTTGACGGATTTCCGGGGCTGATTGGCGCCCCCCGAGCGGTGTCACCGGGCATTGCGGTTGCGGATGGCTGTCAGGCCGGGGCTGATTGGCGCCCCCCGAGCGGTGTCACCGGGCATTGCGGTTGCGGATGGCTGTCAGGCCGGGGCGGGCGCCGGCCGATATCGCTACTCCCGGGTAATCCGCCGGCCGGGATGGTCACAGCTACAATAGAGAGAGACTGAGTGCCGCTAACCAACGAAATTGACAAACTGCTGGTCTCCGCCAGACGGCGGGTGACGGCTCGACTGGTGACCGATCAATCAGCCACGGCTTTGGCCCTGGCAATGGCGGTGTTCTCGGTCCTGCTGGTGGTTGGCACCCAGATTCTGGACTGGTATTGGCCAGTCACTGTGTTCCTCGCAGCCTTGGGGATCGGCCTGTGGCGCGTCCGGCGGCGGATACCGTCATCCTATGCCGTGCTGCAGCAGGTGGACGCCGCCGAGGGCCTCCACGACAGCATTTCCACTGCCTATTACTACCAGCGCCTCGCGCCGGATGGCCGTGGCCACACGGGCTTCCGGGAAGCCCAGCAGCAGCTTGCCGAGGAGCAGGCGCGGCTGGTTGACCTGGCCCGGGCCGTGCCGTTCCGGCTGCCTGGATCGGCGTATGTCGCGCTGTTCTCGATTGTCGTCGCGGTCAGCCTGTTTGGCGTCCGCTATGGGGTGCGCCGCAGCCTCGACCTCTCCCCGCCCGTGTCGCAGGCGCTGGTGGAGTTTTTCCGTCCCAGCACGGCGATGGCCGAGGCTTGGGAAAAGAGCGACGCCGCGGAAGCGCCGCCCGAGGAATCCGCCGTGGAAGGGGATAATCCAGAAGGCGAAAAAGACAGGGTGGATCCGGACTCCAGTTCACGCCTCGCTGCCATCGAAGCTGATCCTCTGGCGCCCGACTCCGCTGCCGATGCCAGCGATGGGGCAGAGCCACTGGGCGAGGGGGAGAGCTTCTCGGAATCAGATGCCGTACCGTTTGACGGCGACCCCCTTACCTCCCCGGAAGGAGCGCAGTCAGTGGACCAGGGAGAGGATAGCGGCGAGCCGCAGTTCCCGCAGGAGGACTCGGACCTGCTTCGGAAGATGCAGGATGCCTTCGCCAATCTGATGAACAAGTTTAATATTCCACCCAAGGCCGGAAAGAATCGCAGGCTGGCCTCGGCGGAATCAGAAAGGTCCGAGGGCGAATCGGAAGCGCAGCAGCAAGGCCAACAAACTGATGCCCAGCAGATGGGCGACGGGATGCCGTCAGCCGCCGGCGAGGGCGAGCAAATAGAGCAAGGTGGCCAGCAGGCCAAGACGGGAGCCGGCGAGGGGCAGTCGGAAGAGGGCGGCCAGCGCGGGGAGCAGGCTTCACAAAGCGCAGCCGGACAGCAAGACGGCCTCAAGGAACTGAAGGCGGCGCAACAAAAAGAGGCGATGGGCCAAATCGAGGAGATTTTCGGCGAGCGCGCCCAGAACATCAAGGGCGAGATTATGGTTGAGGTATCCTCGGGTCCTCAGAACCTGCGAACGGAATACTCCGAAAGCGAAGCCACACACCGTTCGGCCGGAACGGAAGTTCACCGCGGCGAGGTCCCCCTCGAGTTGCAGCCTTACGTTCAGCGGTACTTCGATGAGATCCGCAAAACCGGCCGCGGCGCGGAGCAGTAAGCGGTTATGGCGTCCGCGGCACGCCCTTCTCTTCGTTGATCCGCAGCGCGTAGTAGTTCACCACCGACGCTTCGTTTCGCGCCACCTCGTAGTAGGCGGCGCGCAGTAACTGGTCCTTCCGGTTGAGCAGACGTTCGCGGATGGTTTGCTGGACTCGTGGGTCGTCCAGTTCGCGTTGGCCGGCGGGCTCCCTGGCAATCAACTTCAGAATCCGGAACCCCTCGGGAGACTCGATAATGCCGGAGATCTCGCCGGGGTTAAGTTCCATGATCACGCGGCGGAGCTCGACGCTTGCCTGTTCGAGCTGCGACTCCTGGATAATGCCGAGGTCGCCGCCGTTCGGAGCGGTATTCGGATCCTCGGAATAGGCCTGTGCCAGCATCGCGAAGTCCTCGCCTTGGCGGAGCCGCGCTTCGATGGCGGCAATTTTCGCTTTTGCCTGCTCCATGTTCTGCGCCTTGTCGCTGCGCAGGTTGCGCACGTTGGGGTCCGGGTGCGGGGTGACAAGGATCTGCGCGAGGTGGATTTGCGGCTCCGCCAGATTAAAGGCGGCCTTGTTCGTTTCGTAGAATTCGCGGACGTCTTTGTCGGAGATCGAGATATGAGAAGTGATCTCCTTATTGAATAGCTTCTGAATGCTCAAATCGCGCCGGAGTTGGGCTTCCAGGTCTTCTTCGGTCATGCCCTGCTCGTCGAGGCGCTTCTGAAACTCCTCCTCGGTGTAGGGGGCCCGCAGTTCGGTGAACTTCGCCTCGACATCGACGTCCACGGCCATGAGACCAAGTTTCTCGGCGCGCTGGAGCATGATCTCGCGATCGATGAGGCTGCGCACAATTTCCACCTTTTGAATGGCGATTTGCTCCGCGCTGGCGTTCTCTTCCGGCTGCTGCGGGAAGACGATCCGGTATTGCTTTTCGAGCTCGTCGTAGGTTATCGGGCGGCCGTTGACCGCGGCGGCGACATTTTCGGGTGGCGCTTTCTTGCAGCCCGCCCCGAGTGCACCGATCAAGATGAGGACGAGCAGTGCGGATTTATTTCGCGACATCAACCTTCCATTCTAGCTCCCGGAGATCGCGAGTGCGATTCGATCGCTTTAGTTGCGGCTACAATGTGGTTTGGATCGTTCCCGCGGAATCCCGGAGAGCTCGGCCGCGTACTTGATCCGCGGCCTGTACGCCTCCGATCTGCCGGCCATTCAGGCTATGTATGCCAGCTTTTCGCCGCGCGGCTCGGTCAACGGATTGCCACCTCCCCCGGGCGAGAAGACGGTCCGCTGGCTGCGGCACTTGATCGACCACGGCTACAGCCTCGCCGCGATCTGCCGGGACACGGAAATCATTGCCGGACACGCGATCCTGGCCGGTAGTGGTCCTGGCGAAGCTGAACTCGCTGTTTTCGTGCACCAGGACCATCGCCACCAGGGTTTGGGATACACACTCGCCCGCGCCTGCGTCGATCACGCCCGGCGGGCGGGCTACCGGCGCCTCTGGGCCACGGCGTCCCCGGCCAACACCGCCGCCATCCGGATGGTGAAGGCCTGCGGCTTCCACGTGACGTCTGACCGCGACTCGATTGATGTCGAGCTCGAACTGCGGCTAGATTAAGATTCGTTTGCCGCCGCACCGCCCGGGCGCGGCGCAGGCTAACCTAGGGAGTTGGAGAAGACCCCATGAGTGCATTGAATGATCAGACATACAAATTGCCCGGCAGCCTGGACGCCCTCGTGAAGCGCGCCCTGAAAGACTGGGACGCGGCCAGCAATACCGGCCGGGTCTGGAGCAAGGATGCGACGCTTTGGAGCGGCCGGGACGAGCACAACTGGCTCGGCTGGCTCTCGATCGTGGATGATCAGCTTCGCGATACGGAGCATCTTCGCGACGCCGCCGGCGACGTTCAAGCGAGCGGCTTCACCCATATGCTGTTGCTCGGCATGGGCGGATCGAGCCTCTGCCCGGAAGTGCTGGCCGAGACGTTCGGGCGGGCGGAAGGCTTCCCCGAAGCGCACGTCCTCGACTCCACCGATCCGGCCCAGGTGACAGCCTTTGAGCAAAAGCTGGATTTGGAGAAGACGCTGTTCGTCGTGGCTTCGAAATCCGGCTCCACGCTCGAGCCGAGCATCTTCAAGGAGTATTTCTACAAGCGCATGCAGGAGACCGTCGGCCTGGGCCAGGCGGGCGATCACTTCGCCGCCATCACCGACCCCGGCTCCAAGCTCGAGCAAGAGGCCGAGCGGGACGGCTTCCGAGCCGTTTATCTGGGCGTGCCCGAGATCGGCGGCCGCTTCTCGGCTCTGTCGAACTTCGGCATGGTCCCCGCAGCGTTCATGGGCATCGACACGGAGAAGTTCCTCCGCAGCGCCCGCCAGATGGTGAAGGCCTGCCAGGCGGGTTCGGCCGCGAAGAACCCCGGCGCCGTTCTCGGAGTCATACTCGGCTGCCTGGCGAACGAAGGCCGGAACAAGCTCACGCTGATCGCCTCGCCCGGCATTTACGACCTCGGCGCCTGGATCGAGCAGCTTATCGCCGAGTCCACCGGCAAACATGGCAAAGCCATCATCCCGGTGGACCGCGAGGCCCTGCGCGGGCCGCGAGCCTACGGCGACGACCGGGTCTTTGTCTACCTGCGGCTGGAATCGAAGCCGAACGCCAAGCAAGACGCAGCCGTCGAGAAACTCGAAGCAGCCGGCCAGCCGGTGATCCGCATCGCGGTTAACGATATCTACGACCTGGGCCAGGAGTTCTTCCGCTGGGAGATCGCCACCGCGGTGGCGGGCGCCGTGATGGGACTAGATCCGTTCGATCAGCCCGACGTACAGTTCTCCAAGACGGAAACCAAGAAGCTCACCGACGCCTACGAGGAGGCCGGGCGGTTCCCGCACGAATGGCCGTTCCTTGAAGACGCCGGCGTCAAGCTCTATACCGATCCGATCAACGCCGGCGCCATCCAGGCCGTAGCCGGCGGCGACCGGACGCTGGCCGGAATGCTGCGCGCCCACCTGGGCCGGATCGGCTACCGGGATTACTGCGCCATCCTTGCCTACATCGAGATGAACGCAGCGCACGAGGCGATCCTGCAGGAGATCCGCACCGCGATCCTCGATAAGAAAGGAGTGGCCACATGCCTCGGCTTTGGACCGCGCTTTCTGCATTCGACCGGGCAGGCTTACAAGGCCGGGCACAATACCGGAGTCTTTCTCCAGGTGACTTGCGACGACCCGATTTACCTCGGTGTACCGGGGCGGATGTACTCATTCGGGGCGGTAAAAGCGGCCCAGGCCCGCGGGGACTTCCAGGTACTCAGCGACCGGGCGCGCCGGGCACTGCGGGTTCATCTTGGCAGGGACGTGACAGCGGGGCTGGAGACGCTGAAAAAGACGGTCTTCGAGGCCCTGGCATAGGGCCAGGAGGGCCGGCCGGAATGCCGGCCCGGCAATCCGGAAGCCCGCGCTAGGAGGTCAGTCCCGTGCGGATCATGATTCCAAGTTCGCGGAGCAGGCGTTCCGGCACCTCGCTCGGGGCTTCGCACATCAAATCGGTGGCTTTCGCGGTTTTCGGGAACGGGATCACTTCGCGAATCGAGGCCTCGCCGGCGAGCAACATCACCATGCGATCCAATCCCAGCGCGATGCCGCCGTGGGGCGGCGCGCCGTACTCGAGCGCGCTGAGCAGGAAGCCGAAGCGCCGCTCGGCTTCTTCCTTGGTGAACCCAAGGGCGTCAAAGACCTGCTGTTGCACGTCGCGGCGGTGAATACGAATGGAGCCAGAGCCGAGCTCGACGCCGTTCATAACCAGGTCATAGGACTTGGCGCGGCAAGCGGCCGGATCGTTCACGAGCGCGTCGTAGTCCTCATCGTGGACCGAGGTGAAGGGATGGTGCGCCGCCATCCAACGCTCCTCCTCGTCATCCCATTCGAACATCGGGAAGTCGACTACCCAGAGCAGCTCGATTCGCTTGCGGTCGAGCAGCCCGTGTTGATCGTTGTATTTCTGGGCCGCGTGGACGCGCAGGGCTCCGCAGGCCTCGTAGACGGCGTGGTCCGGCCGCCATTTCCGGGGTTCGCGGCCCCAGGTGGCCAGAATCACGGTATCGTCATCGGTCGCGCCGCAGCGCTCGTTCACGGCTTCAATCTCGTCCGGGTTCTTCTTGGCGAGCGCCCGGACGTTGTCGAATACCTTCAGGCCGCGCTCCTCGCCGAACGCCCGCAGTTCGCCGCGGTGTTTTCCGGAAAGCGCGCCGACCCCCGGGATCTTGATGGCCACCATCGGCAGACCCTCGAGCGTCAAGCCGGTTGATCCCATCAGGTCCGTTACGTCGTGGAACGGCGGGAAACGCAGATCCGGTTTGTCGGAGCCGTAGGATCTCATCGCGTCGCCATAGCTCATCCGCCGGAATGGCGTCTCAACCTCGAATCCGGCCACCTTGCAGGCGGCCTTCATCACGGGCTCGATGACTTCGAAGATCTGGCCGGGCTGAACGAACGACATCTCGAGATCGAGTTGGGTGAACTCCGGCTGGCGGTCCGCCCGCAGGTCTTCGTCGCGGAAACAGCGCACGATCTGGAAGTAGCGCTCGTAGCCGGCGACCATGAGTAGCTGTTTGAAGAGCTGCGGCGACTGCGGCAGCGCGTAGAAGCTGCCCAGCGAGACACGGCTCGGCACGAGGTAATCACGGGCGCCCTCGGGGGTCGACCGGGTCATGAACGGGGTTTCGATTTCGTGGAAGCCCTGTTCGTAGAAATGCTGCCGGATGGCGAGCGAAATTTTCGAGCGCAGGATCATGTTGCGCTGCATGCGGGGGCGGCGAAGATCGACAAAACGGTACTTGAGCCGCACGTCCTCGCTCACCTCCACGTCGTCCTCGATCGGGAACGGGGGCGTCTTGGCGACATTCAGAATCCAGAGCTTATCCGCGAAGACCTCGACCTCGCCAGTGGACATCTTCGGGTTGATGGTCTCCTCGCTGCGCAAGGCCACCTTGCCTTCCACCGCGATGACGAACTCGGGACGCAGCAGTTCCGCTTTCTTATGGATCTCGCTGTCGAGGTCCTCGCGGAATACGACCTGCGTTTCGCCGTTGCGGTCGCGAAGATGGATAAAGATGACGCCGCCGAGGTCGCGGCGCTTATGGATCCAGCCCATTAGCACGACGCTGGCGCCGTTGTCAGCCGCACGTAGTTCGCCGCAGTTGTGGGTCCGGCGGAGACCGCCGAGAAAATCAAGAGGTACTTTGGATTCCATTTCAGACATGGGATGAGAACCGTTCGATCAAATCTTGCCTGGCGACTTCGATCTGCTCGCCAGAACTCATATCCTTTAGTGCGTACTTGCCGGAGGCCATCTCGTTTTCGCCGACGATCAGGGCGTAGCGAGCGCCGAGCTTGTTGGCTTGGTCGAGCAGCTTCTTGAGCTTGCCGCCCGGGGCCACTTCGACGCTGGCGCCGAGTTCCCGGATCTCGCGGGCCAGCTTTCCGGAGTGCAGCACCGCTTCGCCGCTCATCGGCGCGATAAAAAGGTCGGGCACGGAGGCGAAGCCGTCCGGCATCAGTTCCTCGAGGATCATCACCAGCCGGTCCTCGCCGATCGAGAAGCCGATGCCCGGGGCCGGGACTTTCGAACCGAGTTGCTCGGCAAGCCCGTCATAACGGCCGCCGCCCAGTACCGAGTTCTGCGCCCCGAGAGCGCCGTGCACCACCTCGAAGGTGGTTCGCATGTAGTAGTCGAGCCCGCGCACCATGCGCGGCACGATGCGGTAAGCGATGCCGCGATCCCGGAGGCAGCGCGTCACGGTGTCGAAGTGCGCCTGGCAGTCTGCGCAGAGGTGATCCTGGATGGAGGGCAGGGCGTTGATGGCCGGCTGATCCTCGGGGACCTTGCAGTCGAGCACGCGCAGCGGATTCGTCTCCGCCCGCCGCTGGCAGCTTTGGCACAGCGTGGGCGCCACGTCCTTGAGCTCCTCTTTGAGCAGGGCGACGAACGGGGGCCGGCACTGCGGGCAGCCGACGGAGTTGATGAGCAGCTCGAGTTGGTCAAGGCCAACCGACTGCAGAATCGCCATCACCATCTCTATGACTTCGGCGTCGACGAACGGCGAATCCGAGCCGATGCACTCGGCGCCGATCTGATAGAACTGCCGGTAGCGGCCTTTCTGCGGCCGTTCGCGGCGGAACATCGGGCCGATATAGTACAGCTTCTGCAGCCCGGGTTCCTGGTCCAGCCGGCGCTCGATGTAGGAACGGATCACCGAAGCCGTACACTCGGGGCGCAAGGTGAGGGAAGAACCGTCGCGGTCCTCGAAGGTGTACATCTCCTTGGTGACGATATCCGTTTCCTCGCCGACGCCGCGCGCGAAGAGCTCGGTGGCCTCGAGTATGGGCGTACGGATCTCACTGTAGCGGAAGCGGCGAAAAACTTCGCGCGACTGCGCCTCCACGTGGTTCCAGGCCGCGATCGACGGCGGCAACAGGTCCCTGGTTCCCTTGACTGCTTTAATCGCCTTCACTCGTTGCTGTACTCTTCCCGGTATCCGATATAGTTCTGCGCGGTACGGCGGAAGCGCTCGCGCTCCTCCGGCCGCACCGGACGCTTCACCTTCCCCGGCGAGCCCATGACGAGGCTACCCGGAGGGATCCGCGCCCCTTCCGGCACAAGCGCGCCGGCGGCCACGATGGACCCGGCTCCGATGCACGCGCCGTTGAGCACGATGGCGCCAATGCCGATCATGCAGTCGTCCTCGACCACGCAGCCATGCAGCACCGCCGAGTGGCCTACGGTGACCCGGTCGCCGAGCAGCACCGGCCACTGTTCCTTCTGGCCATGCAGCACACAGTTATCCTGGACGTTGGTCTCCTCGCCGATGCGGATTTGGTGAACGTCCCCCCGCAATGTGGCGTTACACCAGACGCTGGAGCGTTCCCCGACCTCCACATCGCCGATCACCTGCGCGCTGGAGTCGATATATGCAGATGCGGCGACCCTCGGGGTCCTGCCGCGATGGGCCCGAACCATGGAATGCCGATTAGTCTCTCATGCTACCATGCGGCGGGTCGTTTCCAGTGAAAGGCAGGCGGACGAAAACCGTCCGCCCCGCGTTGCGCGTTTGCCTCAGTCCGATTCTCTCAATCCGGACTCTCGGCGCGATTCGTCGACCGGTTGCCGCTCCGCGTCTCTCTCTTTGACCCGCTTAAGAGCTCTCAAGAGGCGCTCCGAATTAGCGCGGGATCGAAGCAAGCGCCTGGTCTCGGCCAAGGTACGATCGGCGCACTCCGTTTCTGCGGCTGTCAAGTATCGATCACCCATGGTTCTTGGGTCCCCTTACTCCATTCCCACCTCACGGACTCATTCACGCGGTCCAAGTCTTGAACATCCCTTCCATTCCCGCGGCAACCGGGGCGCCGGCGTGGAGGACGACGAGGTAGCGGAGGCGGAGAAAGTCGCCTTTGGCCAGCCGGAGGGGCTCGTCGATGTAATAGAGCGGGGTGGGGGAGGCAAAGCCGTAGTCGCGGGTGAACCACGGGCAATCCTTCCACGGATTGCCCGGGTGATTCATGAGAGTAATGCCTTCCACGACGCCGCCGGGGCGCCGGCCGTAGAAAGAGCACCAATCGGCGGGCTGGCCAGAGGTTCCTTTTTCGCCACTGGCGCCGGCTGAGTTGATCAGAGAACCGCCGTAGACAGGGGCAATCTCCGGTGTCGTCCGGACGGAGAAGAGCGAGTGGTTCGTCTTGTCAATGGACACCTCCGTGGCGGCGGTGAGCGTGAACTCGCAGTCGATTGTCCAACGGCGGCCGTCCACGATGGCAATCGTGAACCGGCGCTCGTCATGGAACGGCGCCTCCGCCGAGGGGTGCACCCAGCGGCAGAGGTTGCGAATCACGATACGTTCCGGGTCCTTGGTTTCGACGTCCAAAGCCGTGCTGCGAATCTGGCCGGCAACGAGAGGCTTGTCCGCCCAGTAGTCCTCGCCATTCACTTTGTCGCAGGCAAGCCACAGACTGCGGTGGTGGGGATACGGCATTGCCGACTCAGACGTCAGCGGGCTGCCCGTCACCGGCCCGAGCACTGGATAGAAGTAGGGAAACCGTTGGTCAGTATTCGCCCGGTATGTTGTGAGCGGCCGGTTCCGCCAACGGACGATCACCTTGCCGCCCTCTTCGTACGCGCTCAGACCGCGCGCCTCGGCCGGCGGCTTCGACCGGTCGATCGCCTGCGCGGCCAACACTCCCGGCAGTGTCCCCACCGTTTTCAACCAGTCACGGCGGCGCATAGCCTACAGGATCTCCAGCCGTTGGGCATCGAAGCCGACGAGCCGTTTTTCGTCTAAGGCCGTCGAGGACATGATGCTCGCCACGGCGTGCGAGAAGCCCGCCTGGATATCCGCCCGGGGCTGCTGCCGGGAGCGGATGCACTCGATGAAGTTGGCCATGTGCGAGTTCACCTCGGCTGGCTCGAGCTCGATCTTCTCCTTGATGCGGTCCGGGCGCTCGCTGCCCTCGCCGCTGAAGTGGGCCGCGCCGCCGGGGGCGCCCACGCGGATGGACGAGACGTCAAGGATGCCTTTGTCGCCGTAGTAGACCTCGCGCCGGCCGGCGGCGTTGTTCTGGTTCATGGCCCAGGTGAAGACGCTGTCGTCGGGGTAATCGAGCAGCGTGTAGAAGATGTCCGCCGTTTCGCGGCCATCCTTCCAGTAGTACGGTCCGCCCTGGGTCACGGCGCTGCGCGGGTAGAGGTTACCGGTGAACCAGTGGTAAACGTCCACCAGGTGGCTCATCCAGAGGCCGGCGATGCCGTTGGTGGCGGTGCGGAAGAGTTGCCACTGGCGCAGGAGGCGGACGTCGGTTTCCGCGGGCACCCCGGGCCGCCGGAAGTGCTGCCAGGAGATATCGTCCGGGTTGACGTCCTTGTAGCCGCGCGCCCAGCGGGCCTGCTGGACGTTGTAAGCGGATTCGGCGCGGCTGATCTTGCCGAGGATGCCCTTCTCGATCATGCGGGAGGCAGTGATGAGCCGGGGCTCGCTGCGAAACTGGGTGCCGACCTGCACCACTCGATCGCTCGCCTTAACCACGCGGTAGGCCTCCTTCACCTCCCAGAACTTGTCGCCGAGCGGCTTTTCGACATATACGTCCTTGCCGGCCTTGACGGCGTCGATCAGGATGGGGCAGTGCCAGAAGTCGGGCGTGGAGATGACGACGGCGTCCAAGTCGTCCCAACTCAGCATCTCGCGGTAGTCGACGGTGGTTTTCGGTTCCGCGCCGAAGGCGTCCCGGACAGTGGCGGCGGCCTTTTCCCGGTTTGGCCGGAAGATGTCGCAGACGGCCGAGATGGTGAGGTTGAGGTCGCGGAGTTTGTTGAGGTCCTGGATGTGCGCGGAACCGCGCCCACCCGTGCCGACCATGCCGATACGAATGCGGCCGTTCGCGCCGAGTATCCGGCCGGTGCAGGCGGCAGCGGCCGCGGCGGCGAAGGTTCGCCGGGTCATTTTCGAATTCATGCTGACATATCTCCCGCAATTAAGCTATCAGATCCGGCGCCGGTGTGACGCAAGACCCCCCTTATTTCCATGGCGTGTAAAAAATGGCTATTCCATTCCATGTAAGTTATTGATTTCATGGAATCCGACCCTCCCGGCACACCGGGACGCGAGCGTCTAACCGAGGGCTTGCGTCACAGAGCGGGCGCTTGCGTCACCGGAACACCGGAGGTTGGCGCTACTGTGAAGGTTATAACACGAGGCACGGCACTCACAGGAGCGGCGGCGTTGCATGTTATTGAAATATAGAGGATTAGAATGTCAAAGCAAGGAGAAACCCTGGAAACGGATTGCAGCGTGCCGGAGGTCCGGCCGGGAGGATGGCAGCCCGCCGGATCTAAAACAAGATTAGAATAGCTGGCTAGTATGATGCGCTCTTCAATGAATCTACTGGTCTTGTTCCTGGCGGCGGTGGCTCTGCCAGCAGCGGTCTATGAGTACGATGTTGTGGTCTACGGTGGCACGGCGGGCGGGGTGATGACGGCGGTTTCGGCGGCGCGGGAGGGTTTAACGGCAGCGGTGGTGGAACCGGGAAAACATATCGGCGGGATGGTGACCGGCGGGCTCGGGCGAACGGACCACGGCAAGAAGGAAGTGATCGGCGGAATCGCGCTCGAGTTTTACGAGCGGGTGGGGAGGCACTACGGCAAAGACCTGGCGTGGTTCCCGGAGCCGCACGTCGCGGAGATGATTCTGCTCGAGATGGTGGCGGAGTCAGGGGCGCGCGTCTTCTACGGGCAACGGTTGCAGGAACAGGGCGGGGTGACGGCGAGCGGCGGCCGGGTGACGGCGATCCGTACCGAGAGCGGAGATACTTTTCAGGCGAAGGTATTCGCCGACGGCACCTACGAAGGTGATTTGATGGCGCAAGCCGGAGTCTCATTCACGTGGGGACGCGAGAGCGCGGACCAATATGGCGAATCGCTGGCCGGGGTGCGGCCGAAGGACCGCAATCATCAGTTCGACTACCCGGTGAAGGCGCGCGACGAGCAAGGGAGGCTGCTGCCGGAGATCGGCGCCCAACCGCGCGGCGAGTTGGGAGCGGGAGACAAGAAGGTACAGGCGTACAACTTCCGAATGTGCCTTTCGGACGATATCGACAACCAGGTTCCGTTCCCCAAGCCGGAGGGCTATGATCCGCACCGGTACGCTCTGCTCGCGCGGCTGCTCGAGACGCTGACGAGGGAGTGGGGCAGCCCGCCGCGGATGAACGAGATCCTGATCGTCTCCCGGCTGGAGGAGCGGTCAAAGACGGATATCAACAATAGAGGGGCTTTCTCGACGGACTATATCGGAGCGAGTTGGGACTATCCGACGGCGAGCTACGCGCGACGGGCCGAGATCTGGCAGGATCACGTCGACTATACCCAGGGCCTGTTCTATTTTCTGGCGAACGATTCAGCCGTGCCGGCCCGGCTGAGGCGGGAGGCCGGGCGCTGGGGGCTGTGCAAGGACGAGTTCGCCGACAACGGCCATTGGCCGTATCAGCTCTACGTGCGGGAGGCGCGCCGCATGGTGGGCGAATACGTGATGACCCAGAAAGACATTCAGGCGGAGCTGACGAAGCCGGACGTGATCGCGATGGGGTCCTACAACAGCGACTCGCACAACGTGCAGCGCTTCGAGCAGCCGGACGGGACGGTCCAGAACGAGGGCAACATGGAGGCGCCGGTGACGCCGTACCAAATCCCGTACCGGATGATTCTGCCGAAACGAGCGGAGGCCGTGAACCTGCTCGTGCCGGTCTGTTTTTCGGCCAGTCACGTGGCGTACTCGACGCTACGGATGGAGCCGCAGTACATGATGATCGGCCAGGCTGCGGGGGTGGCGGCGAAGATGGCGATTGATGGGGGTGTGGCGGTGCAGGAGGTGGAAGCGCGGGAGCTGTCGGGGAGGTTGAGGGCGTTGGCGGCGGTTTTTGAGTATTGAGCAGAAGGAGGCATGAACCACGGAGGGCACAGAGGAGAGAAGAGGACCACAAAGAATACCGCGGTTGGTTTAAATGGTTTGGGCGGAGGCCATCGTGTTGCGGAGGCGATGGAGTTCGGCGGCGAGTTGTTTTTGTGTCGCGGCGTGGGCGGGTTGGCCGGCGAGGTTCTGCATTTCGGCGGCGTCGGTTTCGAGGTCGTAGAGTTCTTCGAACATGAGTTCCGAGGGGCGGTCGCGGTGGAAGGTTTGGATGTACTTCCAGCGGCGGCCGCGGACGGCGACGAGCGGGTGGGTTCCCAGAGCGCCCGAGGGGGATTCGTAGAGAATAGTGTCGCGCCAGGCGGAGGTTTGGCCGGATAGCAGCGGGCCGAGCGCGCGGCCGTTGACGTTAGTGCGCGGGGGGATGCCGGCGAAGTCGAGGATGGAGGGCATGATGTCGGCGTTGAGGACGAGTTCGTCGCGTACGCCGGGGGAGATGCCGGGGCCGGCGACGATCATCGGGACACGAATCGATTCCTCGTAGGGCAGAACCTTGCTAGTGAAGCCGTGCTCGCCGATCATCCAGCCGTTGTCACCCATGAAAATGATGTAGGTGTTGTCGCGGACGCCGAGTTCGTCGAGCTTGTCCAGCGTGCGGCCGAGGGCGGCGTCCATGTCGGTAATGGCGGCGTAGTATTCGCGGATGTGGGCTTGCACGCGCGAGCGGTTGTGGTAGCCGTACTTCAGGGCCTGGGCGCGCGAACGGGAGGTTTTCAGGTATTCGGGCTTTCCGGACAAGCCGTCAGACCAGCTTTCGGGGACTTCGGGAATTACGCCGTAGTAGGAGTCGAGTGTCGCGGGCTTAGGCACCCAGTTGAACTCGTGGTCCATGTGCGGAACCTGGGTGGAATAGTGCAGGAGAAACGGCTGGCTTCTGGCGGCGGCGGATTCGAGGAAATCGATGGCGCGCGCGGAGATGTAGTCCTCGATGAATCCGTCGGCGACGGTCTCGGTATCCTGCACGAAGACCTTGCGGTCCCACTGCGGCCCGTTCGAGTGGAAGTAGGAGGCGAAATCGTAGCCGGCCTCCGCGGGCGAGACCGGACCGTTCAAGTGCCATTTGCCCGAGTAGCCGGCCTGGTAGCCTCGCTCTTTGAGGAGTTGCACGAATGTGACCTCGCCATCGTTCAGAGGGTTCCCTGGAACATTCATGACACCATTGAGGCTGGCGTAACGGCCGGTGAAACAGCAGGCGCGACTTGGAGAGCAGATGGAGGTAGCGACAAAAGCGTTGGTGAAGCGCACGCCGCGGGCGGCGAGGTTGTCGAGGGAAGGCGTGCGGATCATGCCGTTGCCGGAGCAGCCGAGGGCGTCGTGGCGCTGGTCGTCGGTGTGGATGAAGACGAAGTTGGGCGGGCGGCTGCTCCGGCAGGAGGCGAGGGCGGAAATCAGGGGGACTGCCCCGGTTCGCCCAAGGAATTGGCGGCGGTTGATGGAGGAGGGCGGCATAGAGGAGAGTTTACCCGTTTCGGGGACCGTCGTTTTGGATCAGCGAGGAACCGGACGACCGCGTGGCCGTGCGGCTCATCCGCGAGGAGGACTTCAATACGGTTGGACCGGCAATAGTGCGCTCAGCCCGGTTCTTCTGGGCGGGAGCCTGAGCGCCGCTCCTGCCAACTTCGAGTCAGGAAGTGAACGCGGTGAGGGTGGACCTTGCAGGCGGTTAGGTCCGAGGGATTCGGGCCAGGCACAGTGTCACGATGTCGCTGGGCAGAGTCGTGATGGCCGTATTCTGAATGGCGGCCCCGGGCATCCTCGATGACATCCAAGCCCGAAGGCGGGCGGAGCCGATTTCGAATAAGATACTCGGTATGCGATTTCTGCCTCTTGTTCTGCTGCCGGCGATGCTCGCCGCTCAGTCGGTTACGACGTTTGAAGGTTTTCCGGCGTTCGAGCTAGCGAACGACAGAATCACTCTGGTGGTGACAAAACGCGGGGGCTCGATGAACAGCCTCACGTTGAATGACGATGCGGGAAAACTGAACCCGATGTGGGAGCCGATCCGCATGGCGCAGGAGCTTGGTGACAAGAGGGGCGGCGGCACGGGCGGCCACTTCGTCTGCGTGGACGGCTTCGGTCCCGTTTCGCCGGAGGAGCGCGAGGCTGGGCTGGGCGGCCACGGCGAGGCTCGGATGCAGGATATGGAAGTACTCGCGGCGGAGAAGAACGCCGGCACGGCGACGCTCAGCCTACGGGCGACGCTGCCGATTGTGCAGGAGGTATTCACGCGGACCTACCGGATGGTGGACGGCGAGCAGGTGATCTACGTGGACAGCGAACTGGAGAATCTGCTCGGCTTTGACCGCCCCATCGTGTGGGCGGAGCACGCCACGGTCGGGTCGCCGTTTCTCTCCCCGGAGGTGACGGTAACGGATCTGCCGGCGGCGCGTTCGCAGGTGCGGCCGCACAAGCGGGCGCGGAAGCATATCCTCCAGCCGGGCGCCGACTTCGCCTGGCCGATGGCGCCGGGGGCCGAAGGCGGGCTGATCGACGTGCGCGCCGTGCCGCCGGACCCCGATTCCCTCGATCACACAACGAGCCTGATGGATCGAAATCGCGAGCACCAGTTCGTCACGGCGCTGAACCTGAAGGAGAGGATGCTCATTGGATACCTGTTCCGGCGGTCCGACTTTCCATGGCTGCAGACGTGGGACAACTATCCGGCGACGCTGAAGATGTCCCGCGGCATCGAGTTTTCGACACAGCCTTATGATGTCCCGCGCCGCGAGGCGATCTCGACGGGCACGATGTTCGGCGCGCCGACGTATCGCTGGCTGCCCGCGAAGTCGAAGATCCACTCGCGATTCCTGGTGTTCTACACGCGCGTGCCGGCGGGCTTCCGCAAGGTGGATGACGTCCGGCTGGAGGGGCGGGAACTGGTGATCGAAGACCGCGTGGCCGGGTTGAGCGTGCGGCTGGCCGCGGTGCGGGGACTGCGAGTGGATTAGCGGGCGGCGCTGGCGGACCGGTGGCAGGGACGGAACGTCACCGCAGCCAGATTCCTGGCGTGCTTTCCTGCTACGACCGAATCATCATCCAGGGCACGGTTCCCGGGTGGTGCTACGCCCGGGGGATGACCGAGTATTTCCACACACACCAGATTCGCATTTTCGACTACCCGAAGTGGGCGGAGCCGCTGCGAGAGGCGATTCGGAAGAACATGGAACGCATCGCCGCCGATCACGGAATCGACATCGAGTTTGTCCGCAGCAAGAAGAGTTTCCGCAAAGAACAGCGCGTGAAGCAGATCATCGAGAAGCGGGGCGAGGAGCCGGGTCTGGGGTGCATTCTCTCGGTGATGGAACCGTGTGGGACCTACAAACCATGGCACGACAAAACAACCCACAAGACGTACTTGAAGCCGAACGATGGCAAGTGCCTACACTACTACGTGTATTTCATCGATGAAGATTTGGGTCTCTGTTGTCCCGTGCGCCAACGATGAGTTCCAGAGCAGAAACCTGCGAGATCCCCCATCCCTCGGGCAGCGCATCGAGATACTCGCGGGCCACTGTTTTGCCACGGGAAACGTCAATCAGGACATCGCTGTCGATCAGGTAAGGCATGCAGGACTAATTAAGTGTCGTGGGGAGGCGTTTAGCCCCGAAGATCGCGCCGAAGTTTGCTGATGTATTCGACACTGTCACGGATATCAGTGCGATCCTTCCACATGCCGAAGAACGCAAAATCCCCGACAGAGCGGGCTTTGCCTTTGAGGCGGTCAGCGTACGAAGGCACCTGCACCTCAACGATGGTTCCTTCGTTGACAGCCACGTCCTCGAGGGGTTTAAAGACGCCATCTTCGTACTTTGCGGTGATCGTCATGTGGCTCCCCAACACCATATGCCAAATACAGTAGTGGCAGTATTGGATTCCTGGCTTCATCGTTGCACCAGTCCGGCCGAGCGCGCGACACCAGACCGTCAGTGCGGCCAACGCTAGGCACGACGTCCAGCAACATCCTGGAACGTGACGACTAAGATCCCGGCCGGCACGCCGTCGTTTTGCCGGGCACATTTCGCGAGATGCTCCACAAATGGATCATCGACGTATATTTGCAGACGTCCCATCGCAGCATCAAGGACACCCCGGCTCATCGGTGGCACAGCGACGTGACCGGTTTGCCGCCTCCGTTGCCGCCGAGTGCCAGCGAATTGGACGTTGTGCTGGAGATGATCGTCCGGCGCGTTGTGTTCCACTATGGCATCGAATTGGCGGGGCTGAAATACAACAGTCCGGAGTTGGGAGAGTTGCAGCGCCGAGTAGGGCAGTCCGCAAAGGTCGAGCTCACGTTCGATCCAGGCGACCTCGGACAGATCAATGTTCTTGATCCTCTAAAGGGGATCTACATTCGCGTTCCTGCCGAGGATCAGACCTACGCCAAAGGACTTTCGCTTTGGCAGAACAAGGTCATCCGCCATTACGTGCAGCGTCAGCTCAATACCCGCACGGACGTCGCAGCGTTGGAACAGGCCAAAGTCGAAATCCGTGAGCTTGTGGAGCGCGATTTCAATCGAAAGTCGACGCGTGGCCGAAAGCGGCATGCCCGATTCATGGCGGACCACACAAGCGCCACCACCTCAGAAGCGCCGGCCCTTCAGCCTGCGTTCACGATGACTCCCGGCGATGAGGACCCGCGCGGTCCAGAAGCGCGGCCGCGCCTTACCGAAACCCTTACTGCATGCCAGAAGCCGTCGCCAGAAGTGAGGCCGGCGCCGACTCGGACGTCTGTCGCCCTCGACACTTTTACTGATGACGAGATTCTCCCGGTGTTCGAGGCGGGTCTTGATCTCCCCCGCGCGCGGATTGCGGCAGCCATTGCCGAAGAGGAGGTCACTGCCGCGGAAGAAAGCCGATGACTGAACTGATGGACCGGTCTGAACGTGTCCTGGCCAAGTATACGCTGTTCAAGACTGCCGTTGCGCGTGTCCGAGCCTGTTTTTGATAGTTATGAGACCACGGCGGAGCCGGACTGCTGTCCTATTGTTGGCGAAAGCGGCAGCGGCGAGACCACCATCATTTCGTACTTCGCGAGCCTGCATCCACGTGCTGACCACAAGTGGGGTGTCGAAGTGCCGGTTCTGCTCGCCAGTTGCCCGCACGGCCAACGGTGAATAGCTTCGCAGAAACACTCGTGTATCAACTCGGCGATCCACTGTGGTCCCGCGGCAACACCGGCAGCAAGAGCATCCGCCTCCGTGAACTGCTCAAGCGCTGTCGGGTACGCCTCTCAGCGCTCGATGAGTTTCAGCACTTCGTCGAGGTCCGGCAAGCAAACATTCCGAACGATGTGGCGGACTGGCTCAAGGAGCAGGTCGAGGAGGCAAAGCTGACCATCGTGGTGCTCGGGCTGCAACGCTTTTTGGAAGTGCTCCGCCTAAGGCTCAGTTCCTTGTTGAGTCTTATCCAGTTTGTAGGTTGCGCGGAGGGAAACAAGATGCTGCGCTGGAAACAGCGCCGTTTTGCTTCGACCGATCTTGCCACCGGAACCGAGATCGGGAAGACCGCCACGGAGGTGCTGAGAGACTGGCCACGACAGCCGCGCGCAGCGCTGGGGCGCATGATGCCGGAGCGAGTCGAAAGCGCACCCGATGTGAACTTTCGCGATGTGTTCGGCAACTTCTATCGCCACTTGCTGCGTGTTCTCCCGCGGGCCGACTTTGAATTTCTTCAAGACGCCTTTGAGGAGTTCGTAGTCGAGGGTTGGAATGGTGTGCTACGCAGGAACTCTCGTTCCTTTTCGCGTGCGATCCGCGGGAGCACCCAGTGGATCACGACAGACGAAGCAGAAGGAACGGCACATATCGTCAAAGGCACTATTCTGGAACTCGTTCGCACTGGCGATTTGGAGGGATTTTTCATTGAGCTGGGGCATCGGCGCGAATGCTGGATAAGGCGGGAGTCGCTGAACCAATGGATAGCAGCCCGTGAGCTGGAATTGGCCCGTTACATGTGCAGTCTCGAAGCCCAGCACACATTGGGCCGGAAGCACTTCACACTCTTGCGAGTGGCGCAGGCCGGGCTTATCCGTCATGTCAAAAAAGGACCCGAGCGCAACTTCCCAATCGCCTATCACTTCCTTCGCGAAGACGTGGTGAAGATCAAACATGCGTTCGAAAAACACGTTGTGCCCACACAAGAGTATTCAAAGGCGGGGGACCTCATTGCACTGCGTGACGCCGTCAAGAATTACCTTGGTGGTGATTCCGGGCTCCCCGCCGCCATCCAAGCCGTCATTGACGGCGTGCTCATTCCAGTGGGGCGTACCACGCGATCTCCTGGGATCAAGGAGTATCTCTTCCTGTCCGAAGACCTGCGCATGTATCGGCCGGTCTCAAGCATCGAAGTACCTGCCAAGGGGTTTCTCAACTACCGGGAGGCCGCGGCCATGCTGGGGACCAACACCCCCGTCATTCGCGGCTTGGTGGCACAGGGAGTTCTTGCCGCCCCAGTCCCTTATCGGAACGGTTTTTCGAAGCTCGTACCCGCCGCAGATGTACAACGATTCAGCGCGCGCTACGTGGCAACGACGGTGCTCGCCAAGCGCCTCAACCTCGACGGCAGCTCATTCTCCCGCTACCTGAAAGAGTCGAGCATCCCGTTGCTTTCAGTCTCAATACCGGGAGAGGGATGGCAGGCGTTCTTCGTTCTCCAAGAGATCGCGGCACGATTGCGAATTCCGTCAGTCGTGCACTCGCGGGGCCTCATCCTTCTTCGGGGTTGCTGCCGTTGACTTTCTACTCAAACCGGCGGCCGCCCGTTGAGGCCGTTCGGCGAAGTCGGCAAGAGACGCGAGTTGCGAGAATCCGACCCGCTACGCCAAGATGGCACATGCAACACAGGCTTCGGTTCATTGGGGAAATCGCTATTCATTTGGCCACAAGCGCACTTGTACGGGCATGTTCGGATCCACAATAATCGTCTTGCCTTCTGTGGAGTTCGGCCATGGGTTCTGATTTGGAGAACATGATGAGAATTTCGAAGGCCTTCATCGTTGCCGTCCTGATCGCATTATTAATGTTTCCGGCCACAGCGGAAACACAATCGGCACAGCCAGAACCGTGGCGAGACTGGCGCAACGTTTCTCGACTGCAATCCGGGCGCAAGGTCCGACTAGAGACCATGCAGCCGAAGCGCAAGCTCAAGGGCCATTTCGTATCGAGTGATGATTCCGGCATGACGGTGCAGCTTGCCAACGGCAAGACCGAGACCATCGCCAAGACGGATGTAAGGAAGGTACTGGCTGAACGCGAGTCGATGAAATACGCCCGACTGATCGGAGCGGCGGCGGGTGGAATCGTGTTCGCCGTGCTGATGGCGAAGACAGACGACATAGTCGCTTCCGGGAAGGCCATGTTCGTCGGAATCGGAGCCGGAATCGGTGCTCTTGGCGGATGGGGCGTCGGTGCATTGGGACGACACAGACTGATCTACGAAGTTCCGAAGCGGTGACTTGCGCTGACGCGAACTTTGCGGCGGCCAACCGGCGCGCTGCGAGGGCCGATCCCCATTGCAGTTCTGCGCTTGGGTAACCCTTGGCGCCGGCTGCGCCCAGCCTCGGCCGCGGGTGCTTCGATGCTTCCGCAACCCGCAGAGGAGACGACGTAGGGGCCCAGGTTCATGGGTTGGGATGGCTAACGCGTAGGCTTATTCACTAACAGTGGCAAGACTGTAGGATCTTTTCAGGAATCGTGGCAAGAGTTTTCATATCGTGTGGCATCGAACGACAGTTCTACCTTTGTTTTCAACACCCGCCATCTTCATCTACTCTGGCAACCTACATCCGGGGCGCAATCCACCGAGTATTGATGCTGCGTTCATCCTTCTGCAGCAATGGGTGGCTACCATGTCAGGTAGAATCCGTATAACTGGGAGATCCATCAATGACGACAAGACTTTTCCGCCCTTCGCTTCGATTCGGTTTCGCGGCGCTTTTCGCCGGGTTGTTGGTCCTGGGCCTGATCGGCCAAGGAGAGGAGGTGATCGCCGTGGAAATCGGCGAACACAACACCCACTTGCTGCCCCAGGGCAAGGAAGCGGACGGGATCGTGGGAGACATTGTGCTGCAGAACGCCAACGTTGTGGTTCTGGTCAGCGGCAACCAGCCGCATCGACGGGCGAACATGTCGACCGAGTATAACGGCGAGACTCCGGGTTGCCTGTATGACTTCGATGTGCGGGGAGCCGGCAACGACCAGATCACGGTGCTGCGGCCCGGCGGACAGATCGGCCCGTTGAGCTGGGTGCGCGTGGTGAGCGACGGCAGCGATGGCGGCCCGGCGCGCGTCGAGGCGGTGCGAACAGCGGCCAAGGGAGACGGCCTCTACACGCGGCATGAGTACCGGCTGGACCGCGGCGCGAGTCATCTGACGATTACCTCCACTTACCGGAATGAGTCCGGCGAGGCAATGGAGATCCGGCCGCGCCCCATTTGGAAGGGATTCTCCGAGGAGTGGACTGCTGGAACGGTGCGGGTGGGGGATTCGATCGATCCTTTTGACAAGCGGGCGTACGCGTGGATGCCTGTATCAGGCGAGGAGATGGAAGGCTTTGCCGAGTTGGCAGCGGGCGAGGAGAGGAGTTACGAGGTTGTCGTGGCGGTGGCGGATTCTCCAGCGGCCGCTTACGGGATGGCGGCCGCGAGGCTTCAGCCGTCGGGCACGGTTACTGGTGTGGTGAAGTCGAAAACAGGGGAGCCGGCAGTACATGCCGCGCTGCTGACGCCGGTGGCTGGCGAGATGCTGCCGGGGTACCCGGATGCCGCGGGACGCTTCGAGATCCCGCTGCCGGTGGGGGTCTACAAACTGCGCTTTGAAGATCTCGGGCGAGACAGTTTCGAGCGCGAAGTCTCCGTGACGAACAACCAGACCGCCCGACTTGATCTTGAACTCGAGCCTGCCTCGACCCTGCGTTTGATCGTGAACGACGCGCAGGGTGGACCGTCTCCTTGCAAGGTCCAAGTGATTGGCGTCGATGGCGCCGAGACTCCCGACTTTGGCACGCACTACCGTGCCTACGGCAACGACCACCAATACCAGTCGCACGACGGGCGGTTTACACAGCAGACTCCGCCGGGCAAGTACCTGGTGCGCATCACGCGGGGTCCGGAGTACGAACTCGTGGAGCGGCGAGTGGAGTTGCATCCGGGCGAAACCGTGACAGTGGAGGCGTCGCTCGAGCGCACCGTTGATACGTCCGGCTGGATTGCGGCCGACTTTCACGCCCACTCGACCCCCAGCGGCGACAACTACTGCAAGACGGACGACCGCATCATCAACTTCGCCGCCGAGCATCTCGAGTTCGTGCCTACCACCGAGCACAACCGCCTCTATGACTGGGCGCCGCACATCAAGCGCCTGGGCTTGGAAGAACAGTTGAAAACGGTGGTCGGCATCGAGTTGACGGGGCGCGGACAGCACTTCAACTCCTTCCCTCTGCAGGTGGTTCCGTTCGCCCAGGACGGCGGGGCTCCGCGGTGGCAGTTCGATCCGCGGATCAACGCCGTGGTGCTGCGGGACCTGTTCGAGGGCGGGCCGGAGCGCTGGGTGCAAGCGAATCACCCGATCGTGGGATCCGTATTTAACGACCGGAATGGAGACGGGGTCTTCGACGGCGGTTTCCGGGGGCTCGAAGAGCTGGTGGACGCAGCAGAAGTGTGGAGTACGGAGATTCTCAATCCCAATCCGTTCTACGAACGGGAATACAACGGAAAGACGACGACGCGGGAGAACCGGACTTTCGCCTGGCTGCAGATGTTGAACCAGGGCCGCCATGTCTGGTGCGTGGCCGTCAGCGACGCGCACCGGATCTTCGGTAACGGAGCCGGTAGCTGGCGGACCTATGTCTCCAGCTCAACTGACAAGCCGGCGGAGATCGATCACAAAGAGATCATCCGGAATGCAAAGGCAGGCCGGATGATGGTTACCAACGGGCCGTTCCTGGAGGTGACGACGGCGGACGGGTTGCCGATTGGGTCGTCGGTGATCTCGGTTGGGACGATGGACCTAAATGTGAAAGTGCAAGCACCGGCCTGGATGGAAATCGACCGGGTCCAGATCCTTGCCAACGGCCGGCAACGGCCGCAAGACAACTACACCCGTAATTCTCATCCGGCGATGTTCCGGAAAGGCGTAGTGCGGTTCGAAGAGACACTGACGGTGAAGATGCAGGAAGACACGCATCTTATCGTGGTGGCGACCGGCGAGGGCGGGACGCTGGAAAAAGGTTGGGGACGTAGTTGGGAGTCGGGGATGCACCCGCTCGCCTATACGAATCCGATCTATGTCGACGTGGACGGCAAGGGCTTCGAAGCGAACGGCGACCCATTGGACCATCCGCTGGTGACGGCCGGGGCGAGCGATTGATCCCGGCGCAGACGCCCGTTAATCCTGCCGCCGGAACACCTTGCCGGGAGTCGTGAAGTGACGGTCTGAAACCCGCTTGGCCGGTGTTGGCTCGATTGGCTTTCGACCCGCCCACTGGCGCGTGTATTCATACATCGCAACGGAGGCGGCGACGCTGACGTTCAGGCTCTGCACCTCGCCAAACTGTGGAATTCTGGCCGTGACAATGCCGGGATAGTCGCGGAAGTTGAAGCTGAATCCGAATTCCTCGTGCCCGAACAGGAGGGCGCTGCGCTCCGGGAGTTCGAGTTCGTAGATTGCCCGGGGAGCGGCGGGGTCGAAGGCAATGAGTGTAAAGCCGCGGCCGGTCAGATCGTTGAATACGGTGTCCACTTCGTCGTGGAATCGCGCGGGCACCTTGCGGAAGCTCCCGACCGCGGGCCGGGGATCGAAGGGATGGATCCCGACGAGATGCACTTCGGACGCGCCGAAAGCCTCCGCGCTCCGGAAGATTTTGGGGACGTTGAAGCTGGCCTTGAGGTGGTCAAGGACCACGGCGAAGGAATGTACGCCGGGCTTTGCCAGGACGTTGCGGGCACGCTCCTTTTCGTAGGCGGCCAACATCTGCTCGCGCTTGAGGTCGAAACCCACGTCTCAATACGATTACACTACAGATCAGCATGACGGATCACATACAACTTGCAAGGCGTGGTTTTCTGCAAGCTACCGGCGCCGGACTGGCAGGGTTGGCCGCCGGGTGCGGCGGCGGTCCGCAGAGACCAAACATCGTATACGTTTTCAGTGACCAACAGCATTGGGAAGCGGCGGGATACCGAAACGCGTTCTACGACACTCCCGCGCAGGACGAACTAGCGAAAGAGAGCTTCGTGTTCGAGAACTTCTTCTGTTCCACGCCACAGTGCTCGCCGAGCCGCTCCTCCATGTTCACCGGCCTCTACCCGAGCGCCACGGGCGTGATGGGCAACATCGGGGCGGCCGGAGGCGACGATCTCGCGATGGAGACGTTCGGCCCGGCTCTGCAGCGCGCCGGCTACCGGACCGGATACTTCGGCAAGTGGCACCTGGGAGACAACCCCACAGCGCATGCCGGCTGGCACGAGGAGTTCAAGGAGCAGCAAGACCTGGAAGCGACAAATCGCGCCGTGGAGTTCATTGGCGGCAGCGCGGCGGGCGATCAGCCGTTCGCGGCGGTCGTCTCGTACCTGGACCCGCACGATATCTATTACTTCAAGCGCGACATGGGAGATCTGGCCGGCGTGTCGGCGAAGCTTCCGGAGTCCTGGGCCCGGGAGGACTTCGACGGGAAGCCCCCGGTGCAGAAGCAGTTCATGACCGATGACCAGGGGACGGCCATCTGGGGCTCCGAGCAGAAGGTTTGGGAATGGTATCGGGAACACTACCGCTCGAAGGTACGGCTATATGATGACTATCTCGGACGAGTGGTGCAGGCGCTCAAGGATAGCGGAGCCTGGGAGAATACGATTCTTGTAGTGAGTTCCGATCATGGCGACATGGATACCCACCACCGCCTCATTTTCAAAGGGCCGTTCCTGTATGAGCACATGGTACGGATTCCGCTGCTGATCCGATTTCCGGCCGGGCTCGGAGGCGCGCCGCCCCGACAGGTGCTGGATTATCAAGGAGTGAACACGGACATTGCGCCGACGATTCTCGATTTCGCCGGCCTCGATCCGGAGACAAGGCACGGGCAATCGCTCAAACCCCTGCTAACCGGCGGCGCAGCGCCTCGCCGCGAGTTCGTGATCGGCGAATACTACAGCAAGCAGAAATGGGTAAACCCCATTCGCATGATCCGCACGCCGGAGTTCAAGTACAACCGCTATCTCCCTGCGGCGGAGGAACTCTACGACCTCAAAAACGACCCGCACGAACTCGTCAACCTGGCGGGCGACGAAGGTTATGCCACCCGGAAGCGTGAGCTCGCCGCCGAACTCGACCGCTGGATTAAAGAGCAAGGAGACCCGTTCTACTCTCTGCAGGCCACTGATCGCGAGGGAAACGTGCTCAGCGGCTGACCACAATCGGCCCCGTTTGAACTGATCGGGGCGGCGAAGTGCGGGCCGAGAGATTTGGTGGGGCCGCGCAAAGTCCGCCCACGAAATTAAACCTCCGACAGCGAGCGGATCACCGCCGCCAGCGCTTCGCCCACACCCGTTTGAAAACAAATGATTTACTACTGATATCGCAAGAGACGGCCTAGCGGCAGAGAAAAGACGCTCCTCCATTGAAAAAGTTATTGCAATCCACTTGGCGCTGTGTCAGAATGGGGTGGTCAAAGGTGGCCCATAGGGGTCGTAGGTGGTCGAAAGTTGCCAGATGGCGTCGACAATCCGGCCGAGATCCTCGAACTCGAAGGTTTTGTCCGTGGCAGCGCCGATCCGAAGGGCAGAGTGAAGTGCCCGGCCGTGATTCGGAGGTATTTGGAGGAAACGGGAGAGAGCATATTCTTCGTGACCACTTTCAACCTCAAGACGATTCGAATTTACACGCGCGAGAAATGGAGAGAGAACCTCGGGCGGCTTGACAGTTCCACGAGCCCGGCGGCTCAATCCATACTGCGCATTGCTAAGGCCTATGGTAGTGCGGCTTCGATGGATAAGCAAGGGCGAATTCTACTTTCTCCGGAACTGCGGCGGCGGGTGAACGTCGGCGACGAGGAGGTTTACTTCGAGAAGTCGCAGGATCACATAGCGGTTCACACCAAGCAGGTTTACGAGAGTCTGCTGGCGGCGGCCGAGGAAGACGTGGAAGTGAAGCTCCAGGAAGTGGCGGAGCTGGGTGTCCGGTGATGTTGGGAGATGGAGCCACAACACTATTCCGTAATGGTGGAGGAGACGCTCCACTACCTTGCGGTACGGCCGGACGGCATCTACATCGACGCGACGTGCGGCTTGGGCGGACACGTGGAGGCGATTGCGCGGCGATTGACTTCGGGCAAGGTGATCGCGAACGACCGCGACGCCGAGTCGCTCGAGATCGCGAAGCGGCGTCTGGAGCAGTGGAAGGAGCGGGTGGTTTTCCATCACGGCCGTTTTTCGGAATTACGGAGTGGCCTGGCCGCGGCGGGCTGCGAGCGCGCCGACGGGCTGTTGGCGGACGCCGGCGTGAGTTTATATCAGTTGACATCGCCGGAACGGGGACTTTCGTTCTCGAGCGACGAGCCTTTGGACATGCGCATGGATCGCAGCCAGGGCGAGACGGCAGCGGATTTAATCAACCACATCGCCGAGAGAGAATTGGCGGACATCCTTTTCTTCATCGGCGAAGAAAGGAGGGCAAGGAAGCTAGCCAGAGCAGTCGTACGGGCGAGGCCGATTCGCAGCGCGCGCCATTTGGCGGGTGTGATCGAGTCGGTCTCGCCTCCTCTCAGATCCCGACGTCTGCACCCGGCTACGCGCTCCTTGATGGCCCTTCGGATTGTGGTGAATCAAGAGTTGGAAGAGTTGGACGCATTGTTGGACAGCCTGCCGGACTTGCTGGCGAGCGGAGGCAGGGCTGTCTTTCTCACTTTCCATTCACTCGAGGACAGGCGAGTGAAGCTACGATTTCGGACTCTCGCTCGCGAGGGCCGGGCGACGCTACTGACGAAGCGCGTTATCAGGCCTACCGAGGAGGAGATACGGAAGAACCCGCCGTCGCGAAGCGCCAAGCTGCGGGCTCTTCAGATGCATTAGTCGGGGGGAAACCATGGCGACAGTCTCAGCGTTGATTGACAGAATTGTAACCGCAGCGGGAATGCGGGACACACAGGAAGTGATCACCCGAAGCGAACTCGGAGCAGATACCGAACTCCGGCCGTTGCCCAACGAGGAAATCTACTTCTGGGTACGTCAGGTAGATAACTCGCGGGTGCAGCCCCAGGCGGACCCCGAGTCGACCAAGGTTTGCCTGAAGTATATCGGCAGCGCGGCGCTGGCCGTGGTCCTGTTGGTGGGCGTCCTCGTCCCCGTGGCCGGCAATCTTCTCGCCGGGTACCAGATTCATGCGCTGGAAAAGGAGCAGGAGAGCCTTCTGCGGCAACAGGCGGAGCTCGAATACCGGGAGGCGGCGCTGCTGAACCCGGCGCGGCTGGCACGGCTGGCCGAGATTCAGCAGCTCGTCGATCCAGCGCCGGAGACCACGGTACCTTTGGATCCTGCCGCCCATAAGGGCGAGTTCGCGCTGAACCATTAAGGCGGCGGCCGGAATGGGAGATCTGGGTTGGACTTGCTATCGGAATCACGGGGCGCCCGCCGGATTCGCAATCTAGCCCGCTTTGCGGTCTTCTGGGCGCTGATTATCGTCGTCCGTCTCATTTACCTTCAGGTTTACCAGCACACCGAGCACCGGCAGGCCGCCGAGCGCCAGGCTCACAACACCGTCGCTGTTCCGGCTCCCCGCGGGCGGATTCTCGACCGCACGGGCCAGGTCTTGGCACTGAGCGTACCCGCGGACACGATTGTCGTGAATCCCCGCATCGTCTCGGATCTTTCGCTGGCCCGCGACATCTTCGTGCCGATTCTGGGCCTCGACGCGGAGCGTTTGCAGGCCCGCATCGACTGGTCAGTTGCCAACAACCGCGGCTATCTTCCGATCAAGCAGAAGGTCTCTCCGGAAGAGTCGGAAAAGATCCGCAGTCTCAAGCTCGACTGGGTGGAATTTCACCGTGACAGCCGCCGCCGCTATCCGAAGGGAAGCTTGGCGGCGAATGTGATCGGCACCGTCAACTTTCGCGGCAGCGGGAACTCTGGGCTTGAATTTAGCCTCAACGAGGAGCTCTCGGGAAGGCCCGGGCGGGCGCGCATATTGAGAGACGCCCGCGGCGCGGCGATAAACACCGAGATTCTGAACGAACCAGAGCCGGGAGCGGATATCGGCCTCACGATCGACGAGAGGATCCAATACGCAGCGGATCGAGCCCTCAAAGAGGCGGCGGTCGAATGGGGGTGTACGTCTGGAAGCGTGGTTGTGATGCAACCGCGCACGGGCGAGATACTGGCGATGTCGAGCTATCCAAGTTTCGATCCCAACGTCCGGGCAAAAACCGCCACGGAGTTGAAAGCGCGGACAAACCAGGCGATTTCGGTGCCGTTTGAGCCGGGGTCGGTCTTTAAGGTTTTCACGCTGGCGGCGGTGCTGGAGTCTACTGATCTCACTCCTTCCACGCTGATTGACTGCGGCCGCGGGGTACTCGCGCTGCCTGGGCGGCGGGTGCGGGATATCAAGGCCTACGGGACGCTTCCGCTGGAGGCGGTTCTTTGGAAGTCATCGAACATCGGCACGATCAAAGCCGTCTACGAAGCCGGCGACGAAGAGTTGTACAGGCGGCTCAAAGCCTTTGGCTTTGGGGAGCATACGGGCGTTTGCCTGCCGCACGAATCCCGGGGACGGCTTGCTGACTACCGAAAGTGGCAGAAGACTTCAATGGCGTCGATCGCGATGGGCCACGAGGTCAGCGCCACCACGCTGCAACTGGCGCGGGCGATCTCAGTGGTAGCCAATGGTGGGCTACTGAAGAAACCACGACTGATTCGATGGATCCGCACGGAGGGGGAGCAGAGGCAAGACCAGGACTTCGAACCAGCGGCGCGCGTGGTCAGCGCCGAGACGGCCCATACAATGCGCATGATGATGGAGGGCGTGGTGCTGCAGGGAACCGGACAGCGCGCCCGGCTGGCGGGATTCACGAGTGGCGGGAAAACAGGCTCGGCACAGATTTGGGATCCGGAGACCAGACGCTATTCCCATGAATACAACGCATCCTTTACCGGCTTCGCGCCGGTGACCGAGCCACAGATTGTTGTCGCCGTCACGTTGAATCACGCCCAGCGATACGGCGGCGTGGTGGCGGCTCCGGTGTTTCAGAAAATGGCTCAGACGGCGCTACGAATTCTGGGAACCGTTCCCGACCTTCCAGACTTCTCCGCATTTCCGGAGGTCGATGAGGAGGATTACAACGACCTGGCGATTGCCGGCTTGGGCGCACCTCCGGAGCCGGCCGAAGGGGACTACGCAGACGCGCCCACAGCGGATGATGGAGATGAGGAGGCACTGCTTGCGCAGGCGTCCTCGCTGTACGTTTTCGGGCCCACGGTACCGGACTTCCATGGACAGACGCTCCGGTCGGTGCTCGAGGAGACCTCGCGGCGGGGCCTGCCGGTGGAATATGTGGGTGCGGGAATCGTCCGCTCTCAATACCCGCCGCCGGGAGCCGTTTTGCCGGTGGGAGAGAAGGTTTTGGTGGAGTTTGCACGCTAGATGCCAATGAACGTGGGCGAAGTATTGGACGGAGTGGAGTTAGCCGGCCCGCTTCCGGCGGAGATCGCTTCTCTGCCGATTACGGACGTGGAGTATGACTCGCGCCGCGCCGCCCCGGGCCATCTATTCTTCGCCTTTCTGGGCGAGCGCTTGGATGCGCGGCAATTCGCGCCGCAGGCGCTTGCCGCCGGGGCCGTGGCGGTTGTGTGCGAGGCCCCGCCGCTCGACGAAAATACGGGGCCGTGGATTCAGGTGCGGCACAGCCGCAAGGCGCTGGCGAGAGCCGCCAGGACTCTTCATGCCAGTGCGGCGGAGAAGGTTCGCATCACGGGCATTACGGGCACGAACGGAAAGACGACCACGGCCTACCTGGCCGACGCCATTGCTCGGGCGGCCGGCCACAAGACGGCGCTGGTCGGGACCATCGAATATCAATTGGGCGGCCGCGCCCGAAGGGCGGTAAACACTACGCCGGAGTCGCTGGACATATATCGCATCCTCGACGAGTTAGTGGAAATCGGCGGCGATACGGCATCGATAGAGATCTCGTCGCACGCACTGGCGCAGGGACGGGTTCACGGGTTGGCGGTTCACACCGCGGTGTTCACGAATCTGTCGCGGGACCATCTCGACTTCCACAGCTCCATGGAGGAGTACTTCCGGGCCAAGAGCCTGCTCTTCGACGGGAGCGAAAATCCAGCGCCGAAGAAGGCAGTATTGAATCGCGACGACGAGTGGGCGCGAAAGATACCGGTCGCCCCGGAAACGGAGGTTCTCTGGTACGGCTTCGCCAGGGATGCCGAGTTGAGGGCGACGAAGTGCCGCGCCGATTTCAGGGGGACCAATTTCCGTCTCTCCTGGAGGGGTTCCGAGTGTGCGGTGTCTT
Source organism: uncultured Solibacteraceae bacterium (assembly GCA_964468205.1). Lineage (GTDB taxonomy): Bacteria > Acidobacteriota > Terriglobia > Bryobacterales > Bryobacteraceae > CAWELS01. Next base: position 65,480 of record CAYXVG010000007.1, read on the forward strand.
CCCCGCTGCTCGGCCGGATGAACTGCTACAACATTCTTGCCGCGGCCGGGGCCGGTTTCGCGAGCGGATTCACACCGGAAGAGGTTCAGATGGGAGTGGCCTCTTGCAGTACCGTCCCGGGCCGGTTTGAGCGAATCGAGGAAGGACAGCCGTTCCTGGTGGTGGTTGACTACGCCCACACGGACGACGCGCTACGGAACGTAATTCAGGCGGCGCGTGAGTTGCTGCCCAAGCGGGTGATCACGGTGTTTGGGTGCGGCGGAGACCGCGACCGCGCGAAGCGCCCGTTGATGGGGCAGGCCGCGGCGGAGAGTTCGGATCTGGTGGTGCTCACGTCCGACAATCCGCGCAGCGAGGATCCGGTGTCGATCATGAACGACACGCTCGTTGGCCTGCGCCGGACAGACGTGGAACACCGCGTGGAACCGGACCGCGAAGCCGCAATTCGGATTGCCCTCTCGGAAGCGCACGAAGGCGATATCGTTTTGATCGCCGGCAAGGGTCATGAGACGTCTCAGATTCTAAAAGACCGGACAGCGCCGTTTGACGACCGGGAGACGGCCCGCAGGCTTCTGCGGAACTTCGGCTACGGTCAAGGTGACGTATGATGATTGGCCTCACAGCGGTCGCGGCGGCAATCGGGAGCGGCGTCAGGCCGCCCGAGATCGTCGCGCGTGGCTGGAGCGTCGACTCGCGAACGATTGAGCCGGATGAGGTTTTTTTCGCCCTTCGGGGCCCGAACCACGACGGCCACCGATATGTGGCCCAGGCGATTGAAAAGGGCGCCGCGGCGGCCGTGGTGGAGCAACCGGTGGAGGCGAATGGCAACCTGCTCCCGGTGCGGGATACTTTGGTCTCTCTCCAAACCCTGGCAACATGGGCTCGCCGGCGCTGGGCGGGCACGGTAATCGCCGTGACCGGCAGCGCCGGCAAGACCACGACGAAAGACATCATCGCGCATTTGCTTGGGACGCGGCTGAGAGCCGGCAAGTCGAGCGGCAACCTCAACAACCATGTCGGCCTGCCGCTATCGATCCTCAGGCTACCCGACGAATGCGAGGTGGCCGTGGTGGAAATGGGCATGAATCACGCGGGGGAGATCCGCAGGCTGGCGGAGATCGCCGAGCCCGAGATCGGCGTGGTTACGAATATCGGGTATGCCCATGTTGAAAGCTTTGGGTCGATCGAAGGCGTCGCGGAGGCAAAGCGCGAATTAATTGAATCGCTTCCGGCGCAGGGCACGGCGGTGCTGAATGCCGATGACGAGCGGGTGAAGCGGTTCGGCGCCCCGCACGGCGGCGCGGTGGTCACTTTCGGTTTTGGAGAAGACGCCGACGTACGCGCGGTGAACTTCATGCCCGCTGCACGAGGCGGGCGGTTCGAGGTGCCGGGCGAAGGCGTCTTCGAAACGCGTCTGGAAGGGCGGCATGCGGTATCGAATATTCTGGCCGCGATGGCCGTGGCGCGAGTGTTCGGGATTCGGCCCGGGGAATTGCGCGGCGCCGTCGCGTCGTTCGAGTCCGGCGCCATGCGGGGCCGCCGGTTCGTACACGAAGGCATGACGATTTTCGACGATTGCTATAACTCCAACCCGGAGGCGGTGGAGGTGATGATTACCACCCTGCGGGACACACCAGCGCGGCGGCGGATTGCCGTACTGGGGGAGATGCTCGAACTCGGTCGCTTGACTGAGCCCCTGCACCAGAAGATTGGACGCCAGGTTGCGGCGTGCGGGGTTGATGTGCTCGTTGGGATACGCGGCGCGGCACGCCAAATGGCGGACGCAGCCGTGTTGGCAGGTTTACCCGCCAGCGCCGCGTACTTTTTCTCCGAGCCCGAGGAGGCAGGCGATCTGGTGAGGAAACTGGCGCGCGCGGGAGACGTCATCTTGTTCAAAGGATCCCGCGGAACGCAAGTCGAACGAGCCCTAAAACGTTTCTTAGCCGCCACGGCGCCCCCCGAAGAAGCGGGAGAGGCGCAGTGAAAAGGCGAAAGTTTATCGCGCAGCAGGCCAGGGGCAATTCTGCCGGCACGGGCGACCAGGACGCCCGGCATTCCTGGCTGGCTGCTTGGGCTGAGACGAATCGCAGGGAGAGGTAAGAAAAACCGGAATGCTCTACTGGCTCTTCTATGAAACCCTGTTCCCCCACTTCAGCCCGTTCCGTCTGTTCGGATACGTAACGTTTCGCACCGCCCTGGCCAGTCTTACGGCGATGCTGCTTTGCATTGTGCTGGGACCGTGGCTGATCGAGAAACTACGGCAGTTGCAGGTTGGGCAGTACATTCGCGAGGACGGTCCGGAGAGCCACCGGATAAAGGCGGGGACTCCAACGATGGGCGGCGTGCTGATCATCATTTCAGTGGTGGCGCCGACACTTCTGTTCGCGAACCTGCAGAACCCGCAAGTCTGGCTGGCGCTGTTCGGGCTGCTCAGTTTCGGACTGATCGGATTCCACGATGATTACAGCAAGCTGCGGAAGCGGCAAAACGAGGGGCTGACAGCGCGCGCGAAATTCAACCTTCAGATTCTGGCCGCGCTGGTGGTGGGCTTGCTGCTCTCGATGATGCACTTCAAGGGGCTCTACACCACGGCAATGAACGTACCGTTCTTCAAGGAGTTCAAGCCGGAACTGCTCATCCACAGCTTGCTGGATAGCCCGTACACATATCCGCTCGCGTTCGTTTTCTTCTTCGGATTCCTCATCCTGGTCATTGTGGGATCGGCCAATGCGGTGAACCTGACAGATGGGCTGGATGGCCTGGCGATCGGCCTGATGGTGATCTCGGCCGGAGCGATGACAGTGCTCTCGTATGTCAGCGGGCACGCTGTTTTCGCTTCTTACCTGGAACTGTCGCGCGTGCCGGGCGCGCACGAGTTGACCATCTTCTGCGGCGCATTGACCGGCGCCTCGATCGGCTTTCTCTGGTACAACGCGCATCCCGCGCAGGTGTTCATGGGCGACGTCGGCTCACTCGGGCTGGGCGGAGCCTTGGGTACTGTGGCGGTGATGATCAAACAGGAGATCCTGTTGATCTTCGTTGGGGGCGTGTACGTGATGGAAGCGCTGTCGGTGATTCTTCAGGTGGCCAGCTACAAGCTGCGTCGCGAACGGATTTTCCTTATGGCTCCGATCCACCACCATTTCGAAAAGATGGGCTGGAAAGAGTCGAAGGTGGTGGCGCGGTTCTGGATTTTAGGACTGGTGATGGCGTTGTTCGCCCTGACAACGCTCAAACTGCGATGACGCTGGACGAACTCAGACAGGCATCGGTGCTCGTGGCCGGCATGGCTCGTTCGGGGCTTGCCGCAGTGGAACTGCTGTGCGGGTTGGGCGTCCGGCCGCTCGCAACAGAGAGCCGCCCGCTCAGCGAGTTACCCGAGACCGCGGCCCGGCTCGACGAGTTGACCGTCCGGTGCGAGAAGCAGTCGCCGGAAGTATTCGCGGGGAAAGATCTGATCGTCGTCTCGCCAGGCGTGCCGGCGGATCTCCCGGAGCTTGGCGCAGCGCGGCGGGGCGGAGCACGCATAATCGGCGAATTGGAATTGGCGAGTTGGTTTTTGCGGGGGAGAACGATCGGCATCACTGGGTCAAACGGCAAAACTACGACAACGGCGCTCATCGGCCACATCCTGAAGGAGTCCGGCGTACCCGCTCAGGTAGGGGGAAACATCGGCAACCCGCCGGCGAACATGGTGGCATCGAGCCGCGACGGCCAATGGAATGTGCTGGAGCTTTCCAGCTTTCAGCTCGAGACGATCGAAAGTTTCCGGGCGGAGATCGCCGCAGTCCTGAACATCACGCCCGATCATCTCGACCGGCACCACACGATGGAATCCTACAGCGGGGCGAAGCGCCGCCTGCTCGAGACGCAGCGGGAATCCGATAGCGTGATCCTGAACGCCGCCGATGAAGCCTGCCGGGGGTTCGCGGCGGCCGCGCGCGGACAGATCGTCTGGTTCTCCTCCGCCGGAGAGGTGAACAGCGGCTGGCGTATTGCGGGCGGCCGTCTGGTTCATGACGGAGAGGAGTTGATGAAGTTGAGCGAAATCCCGCTCCGGGGCCGTCACAATGCCGAAAACGTCATGGCCGCGGCCGCGGCCGCGAGGCTGGCCGGCGTATCGCACGAGGAGATCGCCGCCGCCGTGCGAAGCTTCCCTGGGGTGGAGCACCGGCTGGAATTCGTAAGGCGTGTGGATGGAGTTGACTACTTCAACGATTCGAAGGCGACCAATGTGGATGCCACGCAAAAGGCGCTGGAGGCATTTCCTGGCGGGCTGTGGATTATACTCGGCGGCAAGGACAAGGGGAGCGATTACACGGTTCTGCGTGAGCCGCTGGCAAGAAAGGCGAAGGCGGCGCTGTTAGTGGGCGCGGCCGCCGCCAAGATCGCGGATCACCTTGGAGACACCGTCGAGACCCTGCGGTGCGAGACGATGGCGAAGGCGGTAGCCACGGCCCGCCGGCGGGCTCAAGCGGGCGACACCGTGCTCCTGGCGCCCGCGTGCGCCAGTTTCGATCAGTTCACGAGCTACGAACACCGGGGCGAAGTCTTCAAGCAACTGGTGCGGGATCTTGGCGCGGCCGCGGAGCGTGCCGGCGAACGAGAGGAGAAGAATTGCGCGTAAAAACAGATTGGGCGCTGTTTCTGACCATCGTCGGCATGGTCTCTTTCGGGCTGGTATTCGTCTACAGCTCATCGTCGGTGGTGGCCGAGCAACGCTACGGCGAGGTGAGCTACTTCTTTCTGCTCCGGCAGGCGGGCGCGGCGATCCTTTCCTTCTGCGTGCTCATGTTTCTGGCAAAGCAGGATTATCGCCATCTGCAGTCTCCGCAGTGGGCGTTCTTTGGCCTCGGCATTGTGCTCATGCTGCTGGTGATCGTCTATTTCGCCGATCCTGGGACGCATCGCTGGCTGCGGCTTGGCCCGGCCCAGTTGCAACCCTCGGAATTTGCAAAGCCGGCACTGGTGGTTTTCCTGGCGTATTTCGTGACCCAACGGGCCTCCGATATCAATGGATGGCACACCGTCCTGCCGGCCACGATGGCGATGGCGCTGCTGGCCGGCGCGGTGGTGGTCGCCGATCTTGGAACGGCGGTGGTCCTGATGGGAACCGCTGCCGCGGTGTTCTACGTCGCCGGCCTGGAAAGACGGTATTTTAAGCTCGCCGCACTGGCGAGCGTTCTCTTGCTGGCGCTGGCAGTCGCGCACAAGCCGTACCGGTTGAAGCGGGTGATCGATTTCGTCGATCCGGGCTGCAACGTGCTCTGCAAACTGGAGCCAACGGGAAGGCTTGAGGCGTACGTAAACAAAGCAAGCGTTACCGGCGATTCAGGTTACCAAGCCCGTCAGTCGAGAATCGCGGTTGGTTCGGGAGGAGTACTCGGCAAGGGCCTCATGATGGGCAGCCAGAAGCTCTTCTATCTGCCGGAAGCGCATACTGATTTCATTTACGCGGTAGTGGGCGAGGAACTCGGCCTGTTTGGCGCCGCGCTGCTGCTATGCGGATTCGTCATAATTCTTTGGCGCGGATTCCGGCTGTACTGGATTGCGCTGGACGACTTTGGCAGGTATATCGCCGTCGGAGTGACCGCTTCCATCGTATTGCAAGCGTTCATCAACATCAGCGTGGCGCTCGGTCTTGGCCCCACAAAGGGAATTCCGCTGCCGCTCATTAGCTACGGCGGAAGCTCGTTGTTAGCCACGATGATTTCGCTCGGACTGCTGCTGAGTGTAAGCGAGCGGGCCCGATGACCGGCGGCGCGGTCTTCCTGATGGCGGGCGGAGGCACTGGCGGGCACGTAATTCCGCTGATCGCCGTGGCCCGGGAATTGCGGGCCCGGGGACACGAGCCGGTTTTCGCCGGCACCAAGTCCGGAATCGAAGCCAAGCTCGCGCCCGAGGCCGGGTTTCCGATCGAGTGGATTCGGATCGGCGGCCTCAAGAGGGTGGGCCTGACCAGAACCTTACGGACATTGTGGGAGCTTCCCCTCGGCATCGTACACATGCTGGGGTTTATCCGGCGAAAGCGTCCTGGGGCTGTCTTCAGCATGGGCGGTTACGCGGCCGGTCCCGTTGTGCTGGCGGCGCTGCTAAGCCGCGTACCGGTGGTGGTGATGGAGCCGAACGCAATGCCTGGCATTACGAACCGGAAGATCGGCCGGTTTGTTAGCCGGGCGCTGGTGAGTTTCCCGGAGGCGGCTGAGTATTTTCCAGCCGGCCGGAGCGAGGTCTCCGGACTTCCGGTGCGGCCGGAGTTTTTCGCACTCGAGCCAAAGCGCAGAGAGACGACCTTAACCGTGTTGATCACGGGCGGGAGTAGAGGTTCGCGCTCGCTGAACCGGGCGGCGATGGAAGCGTGGCCGCTGTTTCGGGAATCCGGGCTGCCGGTGCGCTTTGTTCATCAGACCGGAGAGTCCGCCTGGGCCGAATGCGATCGGGCGTTCCGCGAAGCGGGACTCGAAGGAGAAGTTGTGCGGTTTATTGACGACATGCCCCGGGCTTTCGGCGCCGCGGACGTAATCGTCTGCCGCTCCGGCGCCGGCGCCGTGGCGGAAGTGGCCGCGGCTGGGAAGCCGTCCATTATGGTTCCATTCCCTTTCGCGGCTGACGAACACCAGCTCCGGAACGCCGAGGCGCTGCAGCGTGCCGGTGCGGCGCGCCTGGCACTCGACAAGGAGTTTGACGGCAAGCGGTTCTTCCGGGAGATCGCCGATTTGGCGGAGAATCCCGAGGAGTTGGAGCGGCTGGGACGAGAGGCCCGGACGTTCGCCCGGCCCGGCGCCGCGAAGCGCGCGGCGGACATTCTGGAGGAGCTGGCCGAAAGAGTGGGGACCCGGTGATTGACATGAGGCGCGAAAGCCGGAACAATACAGAATAAAAATGTTTTTCAAACCACAGCATCTGCACTTCGTGGGCATCGGTGGAATCGGCATGAGCGGAATCGCCGAAGTGCTGCTAAACCTCGGCTACGAGGTGTCCGGGAGCGATCTCCGGCTGAGTCCGATCACGGAACGGCTGTCGGTACTGGGAGCGCGGATCACCGAAGGGCACGAGGCGGGCAACGTTGGCGCCGCGAAAGTGGTGGTGATCTCCTCGGCGGTGAAGGAAGACAACCCGGAAGTGCAGGAGGCGCGCCGCCGCCAGATTCCGGTGATTCCCCGCGGGGAGTTGCTGGCGGAGTTGATGCGGTTGAAGTTCGGTGTGGCGGTGGCCGGAAGCCACGGAAAGACCACCACAACGTCGATGCTGGCCACGCTGCTGAGCGCCGGGGACCTGGATCCCACCGTTGTGGTTGGCGGCCGAGTGGGCACGATGGGCGGCTCGAACGCGCGGGTGGGGCACAGCGACTTTCTGCTTGTCGAGTCCGACGAGAGCGACGGATCATTTCTCAAGCTCGCGCCGATCATCGCAGTCATCACCAACATTGACCGTGAGCACCTCGATCACTACGGCGATTTCGACCGCGTGGTAGAGGCGTTCACCGACTTCGCCAACAAAGCGCCATTTTACGGCGCCTGCGTGCTGTGCCTCGACGATGAGCAGGTACAGCGGATTCTACCTGAGATCACCCGGCGCACCATCACGTATGGCCGCAGCGCGCAAGCCGACCTGACCATCACCGATGTACGGCCGGACCGGTTCGCCTCCACATTCCGGCTGCGCTTTCACGATAAGGATCTGGGAGAGTTTCATCTCCCCGTACCGGGCGAACACAATGTTCTGAACGCCACAGCCGCCATCGCTGTGAGTCTCGAGTTGGAGGTAGACATCGAGAGTGTGCGCGACGCCTTAACCGAATATGCCGGAGTGGACCGTCGCTTTCAGCGGCGCGGCGCGGCCAGAGGGATCACGGTGGTGGACGACTACGGCCACCATCCCACCGAGATCCGTGCGACATTGGCCACCGCCCGGCAATGCGGCTATGAGCGGGTGCTGGTGTTCTTTCAGCCGCACCGCTACTCCCGGACACAACTGCTGATGGAAGAGTTCGCCAGGGCATTTCACCAAGCGGACGCCGTGTTCGTAAGCGATATATACCCGGCCTCCGAGCAGCCGATTGAAGGCGTTACGGCTGAGGCGCTGGCGAAGAAGATTCAGGAATATGGCCACCGGCGGGTGGAGTATTCGGGTTCTCTTGAGAACTCAGTGAAGGCGGCTGTTGCCGAAGCCCGCACTGGCGATGTAATCCTCACCCTGGGAGCGGGAAGCGTCTCCCGGTGCGGAGATGAGATTTTGGATGCGTTGAAGGACCGAGTATAGATAGTGGCGAGGAAATCGAAGAAGAAGGTAGAGGCGCATGCTCCCAGCCCGCTGGTGGCGCTGAAGTGGTTTCTGCGCCTGCTGCCGGTCACATTGCTGCTCGTATCGGTGACGCTGGCCTTTCAGCAGGCCGAGAATCTGCTGATTGACGACGCTCGATTCAGGATGGGGACGCCGGAGGAGCCCGGCGCCGCGCTACCGGACATCCAGGTCTACGGGTTGGTCCACGCATCGGAAGAGGCTGTAATGGGTGTTTTCGCCGAGGATGCGGGGCGCAGTTTGTACCTCTTCCCGGTGGAAGAGCGGCGGAGGCGGCTACTCGCGGTCAATTGGGTGAAGGACGCAACGGTTGCGCGCATCTGGCCGAACCGCGTGGAAGTCCATGTTCAGGAGCGGACGCCGGTCGCGTTTGTCCATCTGGACTCGGGACGCTCCCGCGTACTTCTGATCGACGAGGACGGGGTCTTGCTGGAGACCCCGCCGAAGAGCGACTTCCGTCTGCCTGTCTTGCGTGGCATTAGCGAAGCCCAGAGCGAACCGAAGCGAGCGATTCGGGTACGCCGGGCAATCGAACTGCTACACGACACTGGATCTCTCGGCGAGGAGATCTCCGAAGTGGACGTGAGCGATCCTGACAATCTCAAAGTCAGCCTGAGAGTTGGGGGGAATGCGGTTCTCTTAATGGTGGGCCACGCGAACTTCCGTTCCCGAATAGAGAATTTCTTGTCGCACTACGCCGATATTCGGAGGCGTCTGCCGGCGGCAACCACATTCGACCTGCGCCTGGATGACCGCATTACGGCGGTGGATGGAGTGAGGAAGGACAACTGAGATGCAGATCGCCGCCGGACTCGACCTTGGCAGTTCTTCCACCCGTTGCATGGTCTACGGGATCGAGGATTCCAAGATTCGCTTCCTCGGATGCGGAGAAGCGCCCGGCACCGGTTGGCAGAAGGGCCGGCTGCAGGATCGGGACCGGCTGTCGCGAACGATCTTGAAAGCGGTGGCCGAGGCGTCACGGAACGCGCAGGTGCAGTTGGAGTCGGTGGTGGTCGGCGTAGGCGGTCCGCCGGTCTATGGATTCAACCATCACTGGCCCTACCAATTCGGCAGGCCAAGGGAGGTAGACGCAAGCGACCTGCAGTTTGCCGTGGAGAAAGCGGCTGACGTGAAGCTGGAAAACGATCGGATGATTCTCCACGTTTGCCCACAGGATTTCACCGTCGAGGGGCAGACACGACACCACTTCCCGCGCGGCGCAGTGTGCAAACGCCTCGAGGCGAACGTCCACCTAGTGACCACTTCCACAATTGAGACGCAGGCGATCGTCTCGGCCGTCCATCAAGCGCATCTCGCAGTGGATGAGACGGTATTCGAGCCGCTGGCGGCGGCTTACTCCTCGGTGCTGCAGGAGGACCGCAGCCGCGGCGTCTGCGTCATCGATATCGGAATGCACTCCACGGACATCGTCGTTTACGACGGCGATTCCCTGGTCCACTCACGAAGCCTGCCGGTGTGCGGAGAGCATTTCACGAAAGACGTGGCATGGGGATTCACCGTCGCCTACGAGGACGCGGAGGCGTTGAAGTGCGAATACGGATGCGCTCTGCTCGGGCTGACGGCCGACAACAGCCTGATTTTCATTCCCTCCGACAATGGACGGGAACCAGTGGAGGCGCCACGGCGGCGGCTGGTGGAGATTCTGGAGGCTCGCGCGGAGGAACTGTTCCTTTACGTTGAGGCGGAATTGCGCTATTGCGGAATGGAACAGTCGCTGGTGGAGGGTGTCGTTTTGACCGGCGGCGGTTCCATGCTGACCGGAATCTGCGACATGGCGGAAAGGGTTTTGAACTGCCAGGCGCGAAAGGGCTTGGTTGTTGGGGTGAAAGACTATCCGGACCAATGCGACAACCCGGTGTGGACTCCGGTGGCGGGGCTGGCAATGTACGCCGCCCGTCTCCGAGTGCGGAATCGCCGCAAACGGCGAGCGCCGGGATTTTTGGGACTGGTGTTGCGCTAGCCGGGAAGGGCGAATACCGGCTGGCGACGGCGCCACGGCAACGGAACCCCGCTGCGGCGGCGGTTCCGGGGAGGTAACGAGATGTCATTGGACGATCTAAAATACGAGATCGCGGACGACGAATGTGTGTTGGACACCAAGATCAAGGTGGTTGGCGTCGGTGGCGGCGGGTCAAATGCCGTTGCTCGAATGATGAACGAGGGACTCGGCGGAGTGGAGTTCTACGTAATCAATACGGACCAGCAGGCGCTACAGGCCTCGCCGGTACCGAACAAGGTCCCCATTGGAACGAAGATCACCAGGGGGCTTGGCGCTGGGTCTGATCCGGCAGTCGGCGCGCGGGCGGCGCTAGAGGATACGGACCGGATCATTGATGTGTTGAACGGCGCGGAGATGGTGTTTGTCACCGCTGGACTAGGCGGCGGTACAGGTACCGGCGCGGCGCCCATCGTGGCGGCGTTGGCTAAGGAGATGGGGGCGCTCACCGTCGCGGTGGTGACAAAACCCTTCTCCTTCGAAGGACCCCGGCGGATGAAGATGGCCGAGAAGGGGCTGGCGGACCTGGCCTCCACCGTGGATACGGTAATCGCCATCCCCAATGACAAACTCCTGGAGCTGCTGCCGCGGGGCACAAGCTTTGTCGAGGCGTTCCGGACAGCCGACGACGTGCTCCGGCAGGGCACACAGGGCATCAGTGACATCATCACCACCCCCGGCCTTATCAACCGGGACTTCTCCGACGTACGGGCCATCATGAACGGCATGGGCTACGCCATGATGGGCACCGCCGCAGCGTCCGGCGAGAACGCCGCAGTGGAGGCCGCGCGCCTGGCCACGAACTGCCCGCTACTCGAGGAAGGCGGCGTGAAGGGGGCGCGCGGGGTTCTTATCAACATCACCGCCGCCAGCAAGCTCGGCATCCACGAGGTCAACGAGGCTTGCACTATGATTCGCGAGGCGACCGAGAACGATGAGGTACAGATCAGCTTTGGCGTTGTTTTGAACGAGAAGATGTCGGAGGAGGTGAAGATCACCGTGATCGCCACTGGGTTCCAGCGGGAAAACCTGCCGCCGATCGAGCGGCGGCCGGCATCGGATTTCATCGCGATGGACTATGATGACGACGAGCCCGCCGCCCCAGAGGCCGAGCCGTTGATCCGGGAAGGCACTGACGTCCCGGAGATTATGGACGAACCAATTCTGCAGGACGAACCGGAATATGACGATCCGGCGGAGGAAACCGGCTACGAGGAGCCGCTGATCGAAGAACCGGAACCCGCGGCCGAAACCGTACCCGAAGACGATCTCGAAGTTCCCGCATTCGCCCGCCGCGAACGCGGCCTGTTCAATTTCGGACACAGGTCCGACCGCTAATCCCCGCCACGCACTCGGTATGGGGCCGGCGCGGCCGGCCCTTTTTGTTCTCCACAGATCCGTGATCCTCTTCCGGTAAAGCGCGCATCTTAAAGCAAAAGCGCAACAAAACATGCCGCCGCGATGACAAAGCGTAGCTTCAAGTACCTCGACACTCTGATACACGTTTTCGTCGTGGTTCTGATAGTTTCGAACCTCGTCGGGCCCAAGATTATCGCGATCGGTCCGTTTCGCATTAGCGGAGCGCAGTTGCTTTTTCCGATCACATATATCTTTGGAGATATCTTCACCGAGGTTTATGGCTACTCGGCGTCGCGGCGGGCGATTTGGACGGGATTCTTCGCCTCCGCGCTGCTCTCCGTCATGGGCCTCATCACCGTAGCGCTACCCGCCGCTCCCGACTGGCCGCATCAGGAGGCCTTTCGGACCGTCTTCAATTTCGTGCCTCGAATGGTGATTGCCAGCCTCATTGCGTACTGGGCGGGCGAGTTTTCCAACGCGTACGTGCTGGCAAAGCTGAAGCTGTGGACTAAGGGTAGGTACCTTTGGGTCCGCACGATCGGCTCTACGGTGGTGGGCCAGTTCGTGGACACGGTGGTGGTGATGCTGATCGCATTCGGAGGAAGCCTGAGCCCGCAACTGATCGCGACCCTGATCCTTTCGGGTTACCTCGGGAAGGTGCTGTACGAAGCCGCCGCCACACCGCTGACCTACCTGGTCGTGAATACGCTGAAGCGCAAGGAGGGCGTCGACGTCTACGACGCGAGTACAGATTTCAGCCCCTTCCGCGGCGAGAAGATCTCTGGCTGACCGGACGGTTCGGTCCTGGAGCTGGGCCGTCAGGGATTTTACACCTGAAACCCGCCTGCCGGAAAACTGCTGTCGTGGCGATAAAACCGCGGCGCCTTTTCCTTGTTTGTGGTAGCGGGGTTCTATTAGCAGAGGGATACGCGAGCGGAGATACTCTCCATGCCTGCCCGGCAATGCGCCGCCCAGTCCCTGGCAGGCGAAACTATATGAACATGAACGGTTTAAGGAACTAACTCACCATCCCGCGAGACTGTATGCGGAGATGGCCGCTAACGTGGATGCGGACGCAGCGAAACCGCGGGCGGCGGCCGATCCGGGGCGCAGGAAGAATTGATGAGCCAGGGGGTTGCAATGGGTGAGTTGAAGGCGTATCATTAAATTTCGATGCGCTACTACTACGCCAGCTTTAGCTTTCGATTTTGGGCTTATGCCTAGATCGCGAGTGGAGTTGGTGTAGAGGGCTTCGAACAGGACCTAGAAGAAACCAACCCCACTCGGGAAGAGTGGGGTTTTTCTTTTGGCTAGTCCTGATCCGCTGCAACCGGAGAGAAACCGGAGCGGCGGTAAACTTAGATGGAAGGAACAGTGATGATTATCTCCATGAAACTTCACTCGACGAAAGAGGAAGTGGAAGCCGTATGCGAGAGGATTCGCGAATTCGGCTACAAGATTCACACGATTGAAGGCGCCGAGCGCGTCGTGATCGGAGCGGTGGGCAGAGGAGACGTGACGCCATGCCTGGAGTCGCTGGAGGCGATGGACCAGGTGGAGAAGGCAGTAGCGATCTCCGCGCCCTACAAGTTTGTCAGCCGGGAGTTTCATCAGGGGAACACAGTCATTAGAGTCGGGAAGGCGGAGTTCGGCGGAGATGAGTTCCCGGTCATTGCGGGCCCTTGTTCGGTCGAAAGCGAGGAGCAGATCATGAAGTCGGCGGAAGCCGTGGCCGCCGCGGGCGCCAAACTTCTCCGCGGCGGAGCCTACAAGCCACGGACCTCGCCCTACGATTTCCAGGGTCTGCAGGAAGACGGACTGAAGCTCCTCGCCAAGGCGCGGGAGGCCACCGGATTGGGAGTGGTCACCGAGGTGATGAGCGATCGCAACGTGCCGCTGGTCGCCGAGTACGCGGACATGGTACAGATCGGCGCGAGAAACATGCAGAACTTCGCCCTGCTCAAGGCGCTTGGCAATTGCGGACGGCCCATTCTGCTGAAGCGCGGGATGAGTTCGACCATTAAGGAGTTGTTGATGTCGGCCGAGTACATCGTGGCGCACGGCAATTCCGAGGTAATCCTGTGCGAGCGGGGCATCCGCACCTTCGAGACCGAGACCAGGAACACCTGTGACATCTCCGCCGTAGCCGTGCTAAAGGAGAAGACTCACCTGCCCGTGATACTCGACCCGTCACACGCAACCGGCCAACGCAGCCTGGTGCCGCCGCTAGCGCGTGCGGGCGTCGCCGTAGGCGCCGACGGCCTGATTGTCGAGGTCCATCCGGATCCGGAGAAGGCCTGGAGCGACGGCAAGCAGTCTCTCTACCTGGATCAATTCCACCAGATGATGCAAGAACTGCGGCCATACGTCGAATTGTGGAAGAAGGCTCGGATGACAGAACCGGTCGCCGCGGTGTAATCTCGGAGAGTTGTGCCGGTTCGCGTTCGTCCATCCATTCTCGCGCTCCTTTTCCTGCTGGTAAGCGCCGGTTTGCTGGCGGGACTGTACTGGTGGAAGGTCGCCCAGAACGATAGTGCCGCCGATTTGCTCACGCGGCTGCCCGAGGGCGACGTGCCGGTCTTCTATGCCGACCTGAACGTGCTGCGAGACGCCGGGCTTCTGCAACTGCTGGCCGGTACTGGCGTGGACGAGGAACCGGACTACCGGATGTTCGTCGAGGAAACAGGGTTCAACTACCGGCGGGACCTCGACAGCGTCCTGGCGGCATTCTATCCTTCCGAGACCTTCATCATAGCCACCGGAAGGTTTAGCTGGAAACGCCTTATCCGCTATGTGAAGGACTTGCGAGGCAACTGCCACAATGGCTTGTGCCAGGTCCAAGGAAGCGTTCCAGAGCGGCGAATCTCGTTTATCGGTATCACTTACCGCACTTTGGCGCTCGCCTCGAGCAGTGATCCCTGGGCGGTCACCGCCCTCTATGAACGGAATCGTCCCCGCGAACAGTGGGCGCCGCCGGAGGAACCGCTCTGGGTATCCGTGCCCGCAGAGACCCTCATGCACGTGAAATGGTTACCGGTGGGTACGCAATCCTTCGCACGGGCTCTTTCGACGAAGGAGACAGTTGTGTTGAGTCTCGGCCCGGCGGCGGTGGATTACGAGCTAAAGGTTCGCGTAGATTGCGGTTCCGCGAGTGAGGCGGCCGCCCTGGCGACCGAATTGCAGCGAGTAACGGATCTACTACGAAGCCTGATTCGCCGGGAGAACAAGACGCCAAATCCGAATGACCTGAGCGGCGTGCTTTCCTCCGGGGTATTCGAACACTCCGGCTTCGCCGTAATTGGCCGCTGGCCGGTATCCCGGCGGTTTCTTGAAGCTCTCGCCAGCGGCGGGACCGAGGAACAGCAGCAAGCTTCAGAGTAGCGGCGCGCAGAACCGGGTGGCAACGGCAGCATTACCGGCGACTGCTACGAGCGGGAGCGGAACCGGTTCCAAAGCGGCCAGAGGAGGGAAAGCAGGGTGGCCACGAGAAAGAACATGACGATGGGACGGGCGAGGACATCGCTCCAGTCGCCACGGCTGAGGATCAGGGCGCGGCGCAAATTGGCTTCCATCATAGGCCCAAGAATCAATCCCAACACCAGAGGCCCGAGCGGAGTGGCCGTTCTCCGGCAGACCAGCCCGAGCAGCCCCGCGCCGAACATTACCCAGACATCCGCAACGCTGTTATTCAAGGCATAGGAGCCCACCACTCCCATCACAGACACTCCAGCCCAAAGCCACGGATTCGGGATGCGGAGCGCGCGGGCAAGAGGGGCGGCGCCGAGGAGCCCGACAACCGCGATGGCCAGGGCGGCGAACGTCATGAGGAAGATGATCGAGTACACCAGCGGGACATGGTCGCGGAACAATAGCGGGCCTGGCTGAATGCCATGAATGAGCAGGGCGCCGATCAGCACCGCCGACGGAGCGTCGCCGGGAACACCGAGTGTAAGCATGGTGGTCATGGCGCCGCCGATGGCGGAGTTGCAGGCGCCGCAGGAGGCGGCCAACCCTTCCACGGAGCCCTTGGCAAACTCGTCTTTGTGACGCGACAGGCGGCGCGCCTGCTCCCAGGCAATAACCGATGCGATATCGCCGCCAGCAGCCGGAACCGCTCCCACGAAAGTTCCCGTTCCCGAGCCAAGCAATCCCGGCAGGAGCATTCGTTTCCATTCGTGAATCCGCGGCCAGATTCTGCCCAGAGCGGGCGGTGTTTCCACGCCCCCGTTACGGCGATCGGCCATCTGCCCGAGTACTTCTCCGAGGCCAAAGAGGCCGATCATGACCGGCACGAAGGCGATGCCATCCAAGAATTCCGAACTGCCGAAGGTAAACCGGGGATAGGCGGTCATCGGATCCAACCCGACAGTGGAGAGAGCGAGCCCCAACATCCCGGCCAGCATTCCCTTGAGCACATTCGCGCCGGAGACCCCGGCCATAAGGCTAATGCCGAACAGAGCGAGGCCGAAATATTCGGCGGGCCCGAACCGGAGGCCGAAAGCGGCGATAGGGAAGGCCGCGACCGCAAGAAAGAAGATGCTGATGAGCTGGCCGGCCATTGAGAAGACGGCGTTGATGCCGAGGGCGAGACCAGCCTTTCCCTGGCGGCTAAGTGGATACCCGTCCCAGGACGCGGCAATCGAAGCCGGCGTACCGGGGATATTCAGGAGAATGGCTGGGATTCCACCGGCGGGAATGGCTCCGGAATAGATTCCGAGCAGCATCGCGAGGCCTTTCTCCGGCGAAACCCAGAACGTAAGAGGAGTGAGCACAGCCACCCCCATGGTGGCGGTGAGGCCGGGCAGCGCCCCAAAAACAGCTCCGAGTATGACGCCGGCCAGGAGAAACAGTAAGACGTCCCAGTGCAGGATTGCGGTGAGACCTTCGATCATCTCGGGCATGGGCTATCCAAGCGAGACCCGCAGTCCGTACTGAAAGGCGGCGACAACAGCCGCGGTGAGCAGGAGCGCGACGGCGATGGCGCGGGGCCAGCGTTCTCCGACGAGCCGGAGGAAGACAGTCACAAACAGAGCCGTCCGCACGAAGAACGGAATGATCCCCCAAAGCCCGAGGTATCCGCCAAGAAGCAAGACCGTCACGACGAGCGTCCGGGCGTCGCCGCCGGCGGGAGCGGCGCTGGACTCTTGCCGCCGTGCGGTGAATAATAGCCCGAGAGCGAGAAGGAAGATGACCGCCCCGACGATCGCCGGAAAGAAGCCGGGCCCGGGCAAGCGGCCCATCCCCGCGGGATATGTGAACGCGGCGGCGAGCAGGTAGAGGCCAAGGGCGAGGAAAGAGACCGCTACGGCATAGTCGAGCCGTCTCACCGCTGGTTTCCTCCAAGAAGCAATGGAATGGTGGAAGAGAAGAAATCGGCCTGCTCTTCGGCGAAGCGGTGGAACTCATCCGGGCCGAGGAATAACGCCTCCATGCCCCGCTCGGCGCACACGCGCTCGAAATATTCACTCGCCGCCGCCTCCCTGATTGCGTCGACGATTAACGTGGCCCGCCCGGCGGGCAGCCCCTTGGGAGCGTAGAAACCGCTCCAGGCATTGGCGCCGAAATCATAGCCAAAGTCGCCGACACTGGGAAGTTCGGGATACAGCGTAGAGCGCTGCCGATCGAAGATAGCAAGTGCCCGCAGTCTCCGTGCTTCGATGTGCGGCGCCGTTTCCCCGAGTCCCGCAACAGCGGCGTCTACGTGACGCCCGAGCAGAGCTGTGAGGGAACCCGAAGAGCCGTCGAAAGGGCAATGCACTAATTGCAGCCGGGTTTCGCGCTCGAACAGCAGAGCGTTGACGTGCCAGATGGAACCGACGCCGGAGTTTGCGACAACGTAGTGGCCGGGCCGGCTGCGCGCTGCGGCAACGAAGTCCTCGAAGGTAGGCCACTCTGCATCCGCGTGAACCGCCAGAACAGGCTGCGACTTCGAGACCAGGCAGAGCAGGTCCATATTGCCGGGGCCGACGTCGGCAAAGCCGAGAGCCCGGACCATGGCAATCTCAACCGGTCCATGACCGATGGTGTAACCGTCGGGAGGCCGCCGGGTGACATACGAGAAGGCGAGCGCGCCCGCCGCTCCGGGTTTGTTCTCGCACACCACCGGCACAGCTAGCTTCTTTTCCACCAGCGATGCGATGACACGTGAAACCGTGTCGGAAAGCCCGCCTGGCGCCGCCTGCACGATCAGCTTGATCTCGCGGGACGGATAGGCGCCGCCGGAATCCGGAGAACAGCCGGAGGCGAGACCGGCGGCGAGGCCGAAGATGATGTCGCGGCGGCGCTGCAAGTGACCATTATGCAACGGCGGTGAAACGAGTTTGGTTGCCGGGCGAATGCAGAGTTCCGTAAACGCCTGAAACGGGAGAGCCCGGTAGCAGCAGCGGGTGGACTACCGTCTCGTTTCTATTTCAGGTCCGTTCGCCGCACTTCCGCCGCGCAACCCAGCCATGGAGGCTAAGCTTGACGTGTTAGCGTGAAGGGAGAGGCGAATGGATCGTAGAGTAATGATTCCGGGGGTGCTGGGAACCGCGCTGCTGGCTGCAGCGACCGCATTTGCTGGGGAGTCGCAGGCCACGAAACGACTGACGGCACGGAACGCAGAGTTTGAGAAGGCCATCATCAAGGTGACCGATGGCGTCTACACCGCGATCGGCTACACCGTATTGGCCAACTCGATGATTGTCGGCGGCAAAGGGGTAATTATCGTCGCTGCCGGCCAGACCATCGAAGGCGCCCAGAAGTACCTGATGCCGGATGAACTCGCCGCGTGTGCAAAGTTGCCCGATCACCTGGCGCCATTAGACTACCTTGGCGATTATTACGGCAGTGTATCGGGCGCCATCCGCGATATCCATGCGCAGGAGCTTGGCTGGTTTGACCGCGATCCGCTCGGAGCCGCGCAACTGGCGCGGCATGTGATCCGACTCCGTCCGGACGATCCGGAGCCGAAGCTAATGCTGGCGGACACCCTGGCAATCGTTGGGGAGCGCACCTTCAACGCGCCGTCGCGAAACTACACGTTGGCCTACTCGAACCGGCTGCGGCGACAAGCGAAAGGAGAGGAGTAGCTCCACTCCCATGCTCGATGCGCTGATCGGCCTCGAGGAGAGTGAGCTTTCAGAGCTACTCGGGCACAGCCATCCTCCTTTTCGGGCGCGCCAACTCTACGAGGCCCTTTACCGGCAGCGCCTTCCGTCGCTTGGCGCTGCAACCAGTCTGCCCGCTTCTCTACGAAACGACCTCGCCGCGCGGTCTACTTTCGGACTTCCCGAAACGGAGCGCCGGTTCGACTCAGCCGATGGTACCCGGCGCTATCTGCTTCGCCTCGCCGACGGCAAGACGGTAGAAGCCGTGTTGATGCCGGAAGAAGGCCGCGACACACTCTGCATTTCGACGCAGATTGGTTGTCCGGTGGACTGCAAATTCTGCCTCACCGCTTTGATTGGCCTGGAGCGCAACCTTACGGCCGGCGAAATCCTCGGCCAAGTCCTCGTGATCGCCCGGGATAACGGCCTGGATCCGCTCTCGCGCCGCTTCAATGTTGTCATGATGGGGCAAGGGGAACCGCTGCTAAACCTTGATAACGTGCTGAAAGCCACCCGGATTCTCACGGACCCGCGGGGCTTCGGCCTCTCGGAGAAGCGCATCACGCTGTCGACATCCGGCATTATTCCCAAGATCACCGAGCTTGGCCGGGCGACGCCGCGCCCGAGGCTCGCAGTTTCACTGAACGCATCCAGTGAAGAGCAGCGCCGGGAGCTAATCCCCATCACCCGCAAGTATCACCTTGCGCATCTATTGGAGACCTGCAAGCGATACCCGCTCCGCCCTTGGGAGAAGCTCACGTTTGAGTATGTGCTGTTGAAGGGGGTCAACGACACCGACGCCGACGCCCGGCGAGTCGTGAGCCTGCTCGCAAACCTCAACTGCAAGGTGAACCTCATTGCGTGGAATCCCGGCCCGGAGATCCCCTACGAGTCACCCAGCACCGAGCGCGTACTGGCTTTCCAAAGCATACTGCGCCGCAGTTTTCCGGCGTTTATCCGCAAGCCGCGCGGGCGGGACATCTTCGCTGCTTGCGGCCAACTGAAGCGGGCTACGGACCAGGAACTCATTTATCCTCGCTAGTATCCCCGGGGAATCACAGCGTCAGGGTGGGGGGCTGGGCCTCGGCTCGTGAGCCTTCCCGGCGACGAGCGCGGGGGCTGAATGAACAACAGCGCGGCCTCCGGCAATGTCCAGATGAAGCGGGAGTGGAAGAGCGTCCCGTCGAGCCAGAAGACTGGTCGAACGGGTTGTTGCGCCACGCAAGAAAGTAACCGGAGGCGCGAGGCGATATCAGGCTTACTTCAAGGAGTCCCGGACCGCCGGGGAAGTCGCACGATGGCACGGGGCGGTTGGCGTCGGCAGACATGCGAAAATAGCGGTAGTGTCATGAGCCAGCCATTTCAACAGCAACCAACCCAAGTGAACATCGAGAAGATGGAAGAGTATCGCGAATCCTACGCCAATTCGGTGCAGGTCCGTGTCAACCTGTGGGACTTCTTCCTGATGTTCGGAACAATGAACCAGACGCGGCCAGATGAGGTCACGATCTCCAGTTTCCAGGGCATCTACCTGAGCCCTCAACAGGCCAAGGCGCTCATGAACGTGCTGCAGCAAAATGTGCAGCAGTATGAATCGGCTTTTGGGGAAATCCGTCTGGAGCCGAAACCACCGGCGAAGGATAAATCAGTGCAGTAACGGCGGCGCTCCGGCTTCGTTTCCGCTAACCTCCGGCGGAGCAGGCGAGCAACAAAACGGCACGGACTGACCATGCAGCCGTTCGTATCCAGTTGGTTTCGACGAGCCGCCGGTGCGCCTCGATCGAAAACCCTCTCGCCAGAGTGGTGTGCTGGGGAACCTGCCAGGCAAAGGTCGAGATCCAAATGAACCCGATGAGGGCAAGATTCGTCCATGACCCGGGCCGCCCCAGAAAGGCCGGAGGCTCCAGCGCCAGCAACGCGCCAGTGGCGAGTTCCGTCAACATCGCGGGAGCAACTACCCAGGTAGTGCGCTTGGTGTGGGCGATCTCGTAATCAGGGAAGGCGCTTGATACCACCGAAAAGAGGGGATAGTGAACGATTTGAACAAACCATATGAGACCCGTCATGAAGAGGGCCCCCGCAAGATGAATCTCAAAAACGAAGTGCATCACCTATCGAGGATGACACGGCCCGCCGCTGGGTTGACGACTGGGGGCGGGCCGCTCGACCTCGAGCTTGAATTTAGCTCTTCGGCAAGATCACGGAATCGATTACGTGGATAACCCCGTTGGATGTGCCAATATCGGTTTTGAGCACTTTTGCGTTGTCAATCATGACGCCCATATCGGACGCGTTGATCTTCACGCTTTGACCCTGAACGGTCTTGGCGGAATTCAACTTAACAACGTCGGCGGCCATCACTTTGCCCGGAACCACATGGTAGGTCAACACGGCGATGAGCTTATCCTTGTTTTCCGGCTTCAGTAGATTCTCGACCGTTCCCGCGGGCAACTTGGCGAACGCGTCGTCGGTGGGCGCGAATACGGTGAACGGGCCTTCGCTCTTCAGCGTGTCCACAAGGCCCGCGGCCTTGACCGCGGCAACCAGCGTATTGAACTGACCGGCGCCAACGGCGGTGTCAACTATGTCCTTTTGGCCGGTGGAACCGGCGAAGGCGGTTACAGCCACCAACATGGTGGCAAGGGTGATTCCCAGATACTTTTTCAGAGTCATGTTCGTCTCTCCCAAAAATTTGTCTTCTTGTCTGCGGGCTTCTTTCTCCCGCCACGTCTTGGTAGATTCGGGGGCTCGGCGGAAGCGCTAAAATAATGCGATCTTTTTGAGGGGGGACGAGCGTAGAGCCGAGTGGGCGGAAAAGCGCCGCGATGCTGCCTCAGGCCCGGAGCCTGTCTGGCGGCGTCGCGCCCATCTTGCGCAGCAAGAGAAACTCCGAAAGGTTCTCTCGGGTCAGCAAGCCGGCGAGGCGGTCTCCGTCCATTACGACGGCGCAAGAACTGATGGCGTTGGTCATTTCGGCAAGCGCTTCGGAAAGATCGGTGTCGGGACTCAGGCGCAAGAAGTTCCGCTCCATGACGCCGGCCACGTAGTCCGCGGACTTCCTCATTGCCAGCGCCCGCATGAGCGCCGTGCGGTCGAGGAATCCCACCACCTGATCGCCGTGCAGAACCGGAAAATCCTGTTGGGAGGTATCGAGAAGGAGCCGGGCCGCATCGTTGACCGTGTCGCCGTGAGAAAGAGTATGGAACTTGGTGATCATCGCCGACCGCACGGGCAAACCCTGGGTGAGCGAGCGGCTGAGGGCCGCCTGCCCCTCTTGTGAAGCGCCCAGGTACACGAAAAAGGCGATAAACAGCAGCATAAACTGTGCTGATATCAATCCATAGAGCCCCATCCCCGCCGCCAGAAGCCTGCCAGCGCGGGAGGCGATTCGCGTCGCCTCTTCCTCCGGCCTCCAGATGGCGAGTATGCTGCGCAGAACGCGGCCGCCGTCCATGGGAAATGCGGGAAGCAGGTTGAATACCGCCAGAATCAGATTGCCATATGCGATTTGCTCGAGCAGCGAGGAATCCACACTTTCGGTGAACGCTTCGAGCCCCACCAGCCGGCCGCTCCGCGCCACCACCGCGGCCAGCAACACCCCGGCAATCAGGAAGTTCACGGCCGGACCGGCGAGGGCAATCCACAGCTCACTCCGGGCTGGTGGGTTCTTTTCCAAACGTGCCAAGCCGCCGATCGGGAACATCACGATTTCCAGCGTCCGCACTCCGAGGCCCCGGGCAACCACCGCGTGACCGATTTCGTGCAGCAGCACGGACGCAAATAGTGCGCCGATGAAGATCGCATTCCCGCCCGCGGACTGGGATTCCCGCGCCGCAACCATGACGAGAAAGATGACCAAGAGGAGGAAGGTGAAGTGAAAGCGGACCGGCACTCCGAACACCGAGAAGACCCCAACCGAACCGGGGATGCGCGGGTCGCGCCGCCGTTTCCTTTCCGTTTCCACGTCTATCCTCAGTTGCAATGTAGCAGATGGCCGCTGAAACAGCGCGAGCGGGCCGGCTATCCCAACTCAGGCCGGAAACTGTTCGGCATCAGCGAGGTTCATATAGTCAGGACGGTCCGCGGCCGTTTGATGGCGGTAGCTTCGGAGAACCTCCCCATGAAAGATCAAGAAAATTCCGGGCATCTGGAAACCGTCGCCGACCAGCCGGCCGACACGGTGCCCGCCGAATAGGCTTGCCTGAATCCCGCGAAGCACGACCTTAGGACCGAACAATTTCAGGAAGTCACCCCGGCCCAGCCCAAAGGCTTGATAAATATGACGCTGCGGGTCACTCACCCGGGGCAGGTCTTCAAGACCGTAGTTGTGGAAAAATGGCCGGGCCTGTGATTCGGATCCCATATGAATGAGGACGATTCTCGTACCTAAGGCTTCTATGGAACGGCGGCGCTCCGCCAAATCCGCCAGCGCTTCGCGGCAGAAGGTGCAGCCATAATGACGGAGAAAGACGAGAAGAATCGGAGTGTGGGAGCTGAGTTCGAAGATGGTGTGCCCATACTGGGTTCGCCGCTGGAGGGCCATTCTCTGAATCTCCGGCGAAGACGTGCGCTTGGCTCCGACATAGTCCTCAAAAGCTCCTTGTAGGATGAGCAAGAACGGAATCCACCAGATCAGATCATTGGTCACAATGGTCCAGCCAGCCTCCCAGGGAAGTCTTCCCTCATCGGCCGCGAGGAGAAAACCTATTGGGCCAAGGACCTTTCCGAGGAGACCGACGAAAACAATCCCCCAGTGATGGTAGGGATCGGCTGAAGCAATCAGATAACCGATTCCGTAGCAGCCGACAATCATTCCGACGCACTGCCAAATTTCCGGGTAGACTGGAGGCGCGATCGCTAGCCACTCAAAAGGCTTTAGGGGATTCATGATCACGAATCCGCCCCAAGCCAGGTTGTATAGCCCGGCGAGAATCAAAGTCCACTTCATCCACGGCTTATGACATCTCGGCGGCATGCGTCTCCAGCAACATCTCTCCCACTTCCAATGAGATGCCGGCAAATGAATCGAGGAGCAGAAAGTTGTTGTTTAGCTGATACTTTGCAGCGTGAATCTTCAATCCGAGATGGCACTCTCGGGAGGCTACAATTCGAACTCGATGCCTTGCGCGAGCGGCAAACCGGTAGACCAGTTGATTGTCACAGTCTGACGCCGCATATAGGCCTTCCAGGAATCGCTTCCGGCCTCGCGCCCGCCGCCGGTCTCCTTCTCGCCGCCAAACGCGCCGCCGATTTCCGCTCCGCTGGTACCAATGTTCACATTGGCGATGCCGCAGTCGGAGCCACGCGCACTCAGGAAAGTTTCCGCAGCTATTAGGTTAGTGGTGAAAATGGCCGACGAGAGCCCCTGCGGCACGGCGTTGTGCCACTTGATCGCTTGGTCGAGCTCGTCAAACTCCAATAGATGCACGATCGGCGCAAAGATCTCCTCGCGGACCACAGGCATCTCCGGCTTTGAACGCACGATCGCCGGTTCGACGAAGCAACCACCCGGGCGGTCGAGGGTATTCCCCCCGTAGAGCACTTCCCCGCCCTGCTCGCGAATGGTCTCGAGTCCGTGCACCATATCGGACACCGCGCCCCGGTTCACCAGCGGACCCATCAGCGTTTCCTCCTCGAGAGGATTTCCGATGCGCACCTGCCGGTAGGCCGCAATCAGCTTTTCGGTGAAGTTCTTCGCAATCCCTTTCTGCAGGAAGATGCGCCGGATTGTGGTGCATCGCTGGCCGGCGGTGCCGACCGCTCCGAAGAGCACGGCCCGGAGCGCCAGGTCCTGGTGCGCATCGTCCATCACGATGACGCCGTTGTTTCCACCCAATTCCAGGAGCGTGCGTCCCAGCCGCTTCCCCACCACCTCGGCCACGCGGTAACCCATGCGGCACGAACCGGTGGCGCTGATAAGTGGAATCCGCCGGTCCGCCAGGAGCTTCTCGCCGACCGTGGACCCGCGGCCGATTACCAGGCTGAAGACACCCTCCCAACCGTGCCTTTTCAGCACCCGGTAGCAGATGTTCTGCACGGCGATCGCCGTGAGGGGGGTTTCCGACGACGGTTTCCACAGCACGCAATCCCCGCAGGCGGCCGCGATAAAGGAGTTCCAGCTCCACACCGCAACCGGGAAATTGAAGGACGAGATCACGCCGCAGATTCCCAGAGGGTGCCACTGCTCGTACATGCGGTGCCCCGGCCGCTCGCTGTGCATCGATAGACCGTAAAGCTGGCGGGAAAGGCCGACGGAGAAGTCGGCGATGTCGATCATCTCCTGCACCTCGCCGTTGCCCTCGGCGAGGATTTTTCCCATTTCAATCGTCACCAGCGCGCCGAGATCTTTTTTGTGCCTCCGCAACTCGTCGCCTATCTCACGGACAATCTGCCCGCGCTGGGGCGCTGGCAGCATCCGCCACTTAGCAAAAACCGCGGCACTCTCGGCAACGACCCTGTCATAGTCGGCGGCCGACGCCATTTGCACCGTTGCGATCATGCTTCCGTCAGCCGGATTGATCGAGTTCAGTTCGCCCCCGCTGGGCGAGTCGAGCCACTTCCGCCCGCACGCGCCCGAGTTCACGGAAGCAATTCCGAGGCGCTCGAGGACAGTAGAGATATCCGGTTGGGTATTGTGGGTATTGGTTGACATGCTGCGATTTCCTCTGACCCGGCCCGGTTGGGCCGCCGTCCAAGAATTGTACCGAAGTCCCGATGGCGGGATCACCTTGGCCGGCCGGGCGGCTGTCGGCGAATCTAGAGCCCCTTAAGGACCCGCGACCATTCGTCAGATCCGCCAATCGAACAAATCGGTTTTGGCGGCTCCGGACTCGCAATTTCGCCAAGATCGTATTGCCAGAATGCAATGCTGTGCCAGCGCCCGAACTTGTAGCCGACGTTCTTCGTAACGCCAGCCCGCATGAAGCCAAGAGCAGCGTGAAGTCGCTCACTAGGATCGTTGGGCAGCGCGATCCCGGCGATGACAGTACGGTAACCAAGCAGCCGCAAGCCGGCCAGCAGCCCGCCGTATAAACTGCGCGCGACGCCTCTGCGCTGATACGCGGGGTGTACGTAGACACTCGATTCGACGGTCCAGTCGTATGCGGGACGGCCGCGAAAACGCTTCGCGTATGCGTAACCCGCTATCCGCTCGCCCATCAGGGAGACCAAGGTAAGTTTGCTCTGGGTCTCGTCCAACAGGCGTATAGCGAATTCATCACGGCCCGGCGGCTCAAGTTCGAATGAGATCGCCGTCTCGCGGACAATGGGCGCATAGATCGCAAGGCAAGCGCCGACATCTGCCTCGATGGCCAGACGAATCACAGGAGCTATCGTTTCTAACACCTCAACTTCCCATACGCCAAAGCCGAAAGTAAGGAGATGGTTTTGAAAGAAACCATGCCAGTCTCAATTGCGTGAAATTTGACTCACTTTACATACTTGTCGAACCAGTCGATCATCTCAGCGAGAACGTGCTCGATGGACTCGCGCGCCACGTAACCGTGCGACTCATGCGGCAGCATCACCAGGCGCACGACGCCGCCGTTTCCCTTCACGGCATGGTACATGCGTTCGGACTGCACCGGGAAGGTACCGGAGTTATTGTCTGCCTCGCCGTGGATGAGCAGCAGCGGTTCATTGATCTTGTTCGCGGCCATGAAGGGCGAGAGCTTGAAGTAAATCTGCGGCGCTTCCCAAAAGGTGCGGCGCTCGGCCTGGAATCCGAACGGTGTCAGCGTCCGGTTGTAGGCGCCGGAGCGGGCGACGCCGGCTTCGAAGAGATTCGAGTGAGCGAGAAGGTTGGCGGTCATGAATGCACCGTAGCTGTGCCCGCCGACACCGACCCGCTCCGGGTCTGTCACGCCCAACTCCGCCGCCTTTTCGATTGCGGCCTTCGCGCTGGCCACGATCTGGTCGATGTAGGTGTCGTTCGCCGTCTCGGGATCGCCGATTACCGGCAGCGTGGCGCCATCGAGGATCGCGTATCCGGCGAGCAGGTAAAACAGGTGCGACGGGCCGGATAGCAGCGTGAAGACCTTGGTCGAGCCACGAATCTGCCCGGCCGTCTGCGCGGTATTGTACTCGCGCGGATAGGCCCACATGACGGTGGGTAGCGGCTCGCCCTCCCCTTCGTTATAGCCGGGCGGCAGATACAGGGTGAAGGATAGATCAACGCCGTCCTCGCGCTGGTAGGTGACGCGGCGCTTGGTGATCGACCGGATCTGGGGCGCCGGGTCCTTGAAGTGCGTCAGGGCGGTTACCGTGTCCGCTTCGCGGTCCCGAATGTAGTAATTCGGAGGATCAGCCGGGCTCTCGCGGCGAGTCAGGATGCGATTGCCCTCGCTGTCGAGTACAGCTACCACGTACTCGTAGCTCTCGTCATCGCAATGGAACAGCCGCTCGGCCTCCCCGGACCTCCAGGAGTACTCGTCCAGGAAGGGCATGTCACCCTTGGGCGAGGCGCCCTCTCCGGCAAGCAGGATCTTTCCGTTGAACTGTTGAATCGCCCGGCGCCCGGACGGGAGGGTGCGGCGCACGGCCGTGCCGGGGTCGGCATAGCGGTCCTGAACGGACCGGCTCCAGATGAGCCGCGCCTCGCTGGAGGGATCGGGGGGATCGAGGAGAAAGGTACGCAACCAGCGCTCGTCGCGGTCGTAGTCGCGCACGAAAGCGAAATCGCCGTTCTCGCTCCAGGCGGTTCCCATCCAGCGCTGGCCGGTGCGGAAGAACTCCTCCGGCTCCGCTTCGAACGGAGCGCTCAGACGCATGAGCTTGTCGCGGTGCGGAACCTTCTTGTTCGGGTCGCCCTCATCGAGAGCCTCCACCCAGTGAACGGTAGCTCCGCCGAGGGGGTGCCAGGAGTGGGACCGCGGGCCGGTGGGAACGCCTTCGATCGGCACGTTGTCCGCCAGCGGAAGGTCCGCCAGTTGCTTTACCGGATTGCCGCTCTGGTCCCAGACCAGCACGCTATAGGGGAAGCGGTAGTAGGGGTGCTGGTAGGAGTATGGCCGGTTGATGCGCTCTACCAGCAGTAGCTTGCCATCCGGCGACGGCGTGGCACGTTCGAAAATGGCGGGCGCGCCGATCTTGGATATCTTGCCGCTCGCCGACTCCAACATCGCGAACTGGCTGGTGGCGTAGTAGTCAAACAAGGCTTCGTCGTGGCTGTCGGTGAGCAGATCCTGATAAGTGCGCAGAGGCCCGGATTCGCCGGACGCCTCCTGGATCACGGGGCCCTTGGGAACAGGCGAACGCTCCGGCGGCCTGCCCCGCCCTTCGGGAACGGTCTGCAGCAGCACGGTGCGGCTGTCCGGCATCCATTCCATGGGCGTACCGAACGCAGCGTTTACCACCACCCCTTCGGCCCGTTTTATCTTCGCGGTGGCCGTCTCGCCGGTCCACAGCTCGACGCGGTTTTCGCGAACCACGGTGAGCGCGAATCGGCTTCCATCGGGACTCCAATGCAAATCAAGAAAAGGTGCGTCCTCCGGAAGATCTACCTGCGTGGTCACTCCGCCGGACAGTTGGATGATGCTGAGACCGGCATACTGCGTCGCGCGGTGCGGTCCATTTGTTTTCGGATTGATACGGACCCCGGCCAGCCGCAGCATTGGCTCAGCAAGATCGGCCACCGGCGGATATCGCAGCCGTTCCGCCAGCGCTGCATGCGTCTTCGGGGGGCTTACGTAGATGCGCGGCGTTTCCGGGGCGTCGAGCACGTCCAGGATCGCCTGTGCCGGCTTGCGGTAAGCGGTTTGCGCCGCTGCGTTAAAGAGGGTCGTTGAAATCATGAGCGCGAAGATTAAAGGGCGTGTCACGATTACAATTTTGCCACGGCCGGCTTTTCTGGCCGCGGGGATTCGCCACCAGGCCCGCCAGAAGGTCCGTCGTGCGTCATTGCCGGCCCAGCAGGGCCTTCACCGCCTTCATAGTTGCCTGAATCGCCATTTCCGGCTCCGGGGAGTCGAAACGCAACACCGTCTTTCGCCCCGGCCCGGAGGGGGACCACCGGTCCAGAAACCGCTGCGAGGGAAAGCCAGCGAAGACCGACAGCAATGGAACCCGGCCCGCGGCGGCAACATGCTGCCCGGCCGAGTCGTAGCCGACATAGAGACGGCTGCCCAGGATGCGTGCGGCGAATGGCGCGAACGCGCCGTCCCAAACTTCCACTTTGTCAGACGAGCCGCAGCCGGCAATCGCGCGGCTGACGCGCGCGGCCTCCTCGCCACCGGGCCCTTTGTCGATGAGGACGGGAAGTCCCGTGTCGAGCAATCCGCGAAGCAACTCCTGCTCGAACGGGTCCGGCACCCTCTTGTCCTGGTTCTCGCCGACACCGAAACTGACCGCAATGCCCGAACGGGCCGTGACCGGAGGAGGTGTCGGCATCACGTAGGACCGCGCGTCCACCACGCCGAACGTCTCGGCGACCCAGCGTTTGGCGAGTTGCCCGAGAGAGTCGGCGGAGTCGCCGCCATAAGCTCGGCTATTGAAG
This sequence comes from uncultured Solibacteraceae bacterium, assembly GCA_964468205.1. Lineage (GTDB taxonomy): Bacteria > Acidobacteriota > Terriglobia > Bryobacterales > Bryobacteraceae > CAWELS01. The sequence continues at coordinate 94,737 of CAYXVG010000007.1, forward strand.
AAGAAATATCGGTCCTCCTCGCAAACCGGAAGGAGTCCGAGCTGAGTCAGCCGTGAATCTGGATCCACGACGATGCCGCCGGCGCCGCTGAGGCGCCGCTGCAGGGAAATCCCGGCTTGCAGGCGTTCCGCGAGCGTTCCGTGCCGCCGGTAGGGAAGCGGCAAGTGGCAGATGCGCGTATCGGCTTCGAATAGCTCCCAGGCCTTGCGGCTGCCCGCAAAGTAAATTTCGGCGCTCGGGAAGCGGCGTTTCATGGCGTCAAGTACAATGCTCGTGATCGCCACGTCAGCGCCCAGGGTAACGCGGGAAAGTACGATCACCGTCTCGGGATGCGCGGTTGGTTCGCAGTGGCGGGGCCGGCGGATTCGCCGGTATCTTGCGATCAAATCGCCGGCGTTGAGAGCGGGTTCGCCCACCGCCAACACCCGGCTGAAAACTGACGCGTATGTATCGCAATGTGCAGGTTCAAAGCTGTCGGCGAGCGGTTCGATGACGCGCCGGAAAAGCGCGTCGCTTGCCGCGGCCGCTTCTTCTCCGCAGGCGGCCGCGGTTTCGGCCAGCGGCAAGAGGATTCCGTCCGGCACTTCCTGCCCGGAGCGGCAGAGCGCCAGGATCTCCGCGGCCCGCTCAGTCGGCGAAATACTTGCCAATCAGCAACTCCAGTTTTTTCTTCGTTGCCGGCGGGACGGCGTTTTTGTCGGTGATGATGGCATGAGCGAGGGCTGAACCGCACTTGCACTCGCGCTGGGAAGGCATCGCGGCCACGGCCTCGGCTACAAGGTTGGCTGCGTTTGCGGCGTTCTGCTGCAGGATCGCGATCACCTCACTAACCGTAACGGCGTCATGATCAGCATGCCAGCAGTCATAGTCGGTGACCATCGCGACGGTGACGTAGCAAATTTCGGCCTCGCGGGCGAGCTTGGCCTCCTGAAGGTTGGTCATCCCGATGACGTCCATTCCCCAGGAGCGATGCAGGTTGGACTCCGCGAGCGTAGAGAACGCCGGGCCTTCCATGCAGCAATAGATTCCTCCCTGCTTGGTGGCGATACCGGTCTTCCTGCCCGCGGCGGCAACCACGCTCGAAAGCTGAGGACAGACGGGATCGGCGAAGCTGATGTGCGCAACCAGGCCTTCGCCGAAGAAGGTGGAGATACGCCCCTTCGTGCGATCCAGGAATTGATCGACCACGATGAACTCGCCAGGCTTGTGCTCCTCCTTGAGGGAACCGACGGCGCTCAGGGATATGATGCGGCTCACTCCCAGTTTCTTCATGCCCCAAATATTGGCGCGGAAGTTCAACTCTGAAGGGCTATAGCGATGACCGCGGCCGTGCCGCGCCAGGAACGCTACCTCCTTGCCTGCCAATCGTCCGACGATATAGGGGTCGGAAGGTTCTCCGAACGGAGTGTCCACGCGGACTTCCTGCTCCGCCTCGAATCCGGGCATGCCATAGAGCCCGCTTCCACCAATGATTCCAACTTCTGCTTGCATGAACACTCCTGGAAGAAAGTCTTTCGCGAACCTGAACAGGCGCCACTGAGTTTTAAGCGAGTTGTTGCGAATCCGGGTTCCAGCGGACCGGGTGGCCGCGGCGATAACTCTCGACGGCCATGGCGCACGCGATCGACACCCGATAGCCCACTTCAAAGGGGCAATTCACTTCGGCTTGGGAACGCACCGCATCGAGGAAATTCTGCATATGAGCGCGCGGCTCGGTGCGCGTGCTCCCGAGGGTCTCGAGGCCGCCCGGGCGGTTGACCTTCTCGGGGAAATAGCGTACCTGCTGGCTCCGCTGGATGGTCCCATCGGTTCCTAGCAAATACTCGCCCGTGCCGAGGCGGCTGTTGCCGAAGTTCGAACGCCAGTTGAAATAGAATCCTTCGGAGTGCTCCATGGCAACATCCATGGTGTCGGGAGTCTCGCGGCCGTCCTCCCACAAACGGATCGCGCCCGTCGCGGAAACGCTTTTCGGGATTGACGCGCCGAGCAACTTATACCAAAAGGCGAGCTGGTTACTCATTGACTCGTGAACACTGCCACCGGAATAGTCCCAGTAGAGACGCCAGTTATAGAACCGGTCGGGATCGAATTCACGGGGAGCAGAGGGGCCAAGAAACCGCGCCCAGTCGACGTTTTCGCGAGTGAGGTCGGGCTGCAGCGGGCGCCGGCCCAAGGGCTTCTCGCGCGGCGCGTTCCGATAGTGACTCGCATCGATGCCGCTGATTCGCCCGACCCAACCGGATTCCAGGAAGCGAGCGGCGTCGGTAAGCATTCCGGAAGAACAGAACTGATGCCCGACCTGCACTACAGACCGCGGGGACTTTTCGCGGGCGGTGGCCATGGCGACGGCGTCTTCGAGCGTGAGCGCCGCTGCCCTCTCCAGATAGACGTGCTTACCAGCACTCAGAGCGGCGATGAAGTGTTGCCGGTGAAGGTGCTGCGGCGTGGCGATGAGCACAGCGTCCGTCCCGCGGTCGGCCAGCACTTCCTCAAAAGCAAGGGTGGTCTTTACCCCGGGCACGGTCTGCCCGGCATGCTCGCGGCGGGAACGGTAAACATCAGCGACAGCGGCACACTCGGTGTTGCCGCAGGCGAGAGCCTCCCGGAGTAACTGCATGCCGCGGGAGCCAGCCCCGATCACAGCGAAGCGTATCCGGTCATTCGCCCGCAAGACGTTCGCCGGGGAGGCTAGAGTGCCGGCAATGCCGCCGGCAAAAGCGCCGATGAAGTCGCGTCTAGAATCCATACTGCCAGTCCCTGGAATAACCTACGTTTGAACTCTCATCGTAGCACCCCGCGCCAGGGTATCCACCGGGCGCCGCCAACGCAACCGCCGAGCGGGTGTGCCCCGGCATTGCGGACAGGGTGATTTAGCCGGACACTGGAGAGAGTGAAAGAAGAGTATCTGGTCGGTGTAGCGGCGATTTTCGTGGTAGGAGTGGCGGCGCAATGGATTGCGTGGAGGCTGCATCTGCCTTCGATTCTGTTGCTGTTCGGCTGCGGGATTGTGGTGGGACCGGTAACCGGTTGGCTCGATCCCGACGCGTTGTTCGGCCCCGTACTTATGCCGTTGGTGTCGCTGTCGGTCGGGGTGATTCTCTTCGAGGGCGGCCTCAGCCTGAGTATCCGCGAACTGCGGCAGATCGGTGGGGTCGTGACACGTCTGGTAACGGTGGGCGTGTTGGTGACCTGGGCACTGGCGGCAATGGCAGCATATTTAATCCTGCGGTTGGATGGGCAGATGTCGCTGCTGATTGGGGCAATTCTGGTGGTAAGCGGCCCGACAGTGATTATCCCGCTGCTCGATCACGTCCGCCCCAAGGGCCAGGTAAGCTCGGTAATCCGCTGGGAAGGAATTCTGAATGATCCGGTGGGCGCCTTGCTCGCCGTGGTGGTCTATGAAGCGATCCTGGCAGGGACCCTCGCCGGACGGCCCGGTGAGGCCGGTCAGCAGTATCTTGCGTCATTGGGGGTTGGGCTGCTGGCCGGGCTGGTGGGGGCGATTGTGATCCTCTTAGTGTTCCGGTATTACCTGCTGCCGGACTACTTACAGAACCCGTTTTCGCTATCCCTGGTCGTTGCGGTGTTTACCGTCTCCAATCTCTTCCGGGAAGAGTCCGGCCTACTGGCAACAACGGTCATGGGCGTGGCGCTGGCCAACCAGCGGTGGGTAGAGTTGCGGCATATCGTGGAGTTCAAGGAAACGCTCCGGGTGCTGGTGATTTCGAGCCTCTTCGTTCTGTTAGCGGCGCGTTTGACGCCGGCGAACATTGGACAGCTCGGATGGGAGGCGGTGGCGTTTCTGCTGGCGCTCGTTTTCATCGTCCGGCCGGCGGCGGTTTGGGTCTCGGCGGTGGGGAGCAAGCTGAGCCAACAGGAACGCGAGTTCGTCTCCTGGATGGCGCCACGCGGAATCGTGGCCGCCGCGGTGGCGTCGATCTTCGCCGAACGGTTAGCGGAAGCTGGGGTTGCCGGAGCGGAGAAGCTTGTACCGGTGGTGTTTCTGGTGATCGCCGGAACCGTTGCGCTGTACGGGCTGACAGCCTTCGCGGTGGCGAAACGGCTGAATCTCGCCGAACCCGAGCCGCAGGGAGTACTCTTCGTCGGAGCGCATGATTGGGCGCGCGAGATGGCCGGTTGCCTCAAAGAAGAAGGGGTAATGGTGGCGTTGGCCGATAGCAATTACCACAACGTGAAGCAGGCCCGGATGGCGGGCCTGTCGACGTACTTCGGCACAATTCTCTCCGAGCATGTGCTGGAGGGCGTCAACCTGTATGGCATCGGACGGCTGCTCGCGTTGACCTCGAACGACGAGGCGAACTCCCTAGCCGTCCTGCACTTCGCCGGCATCTTTGGACGCAAGGAGGTTTACCAGTTGGATCCCGAGGGCGGGCGGGAGGCAACGCGGACGTCGGTGTCGCCGCGTTATCTGAGCGGCCGGACCGCGTTCGGCGAAAAGGTCACTCACGCTCATCTGTCAAAGCGTTTCCGCGCAGGGGCAGAACTCCGGCGCTCGAAGATCACCGAGAAGTTCGATTGGAAGGCATGGCGCAAGAAGTATGGCGAGAATGCGATTCCGCTCTTCGTGGTGACCAAAGAGAAGAAGCTCATGATCCCAACCCCAGGCGCTAAGGCGAAACCGCGGGTCGGCGATGTGGTGATCGGGTTAGTGGACGTGCCGGAGGAGGATCGGAAAATGTCGGCAGCAAGGTCTGAGACAGAGGGCGCCACCCATCCCGCTGCGCCGGAGGCTGTAGGAGAATAGAAACATAGCCACCATGAACTTCACGCGTGTTCTGTTTGCAGTGGTTGCGGCGGCTGGGCTGGGAGTCTTTGTTCATGCCGCAGCCGATTCGGAAAAAGTTGCTGCGGAAGAGTTGGCCAGAGTCCGCAACCTGGCGAAAGCATATTATGAGAACCCGACCCAGAAACAGGAAGCGGTGGCGGAATTCGCCAAAGCCGTGAAGCTGGCTCCGGAGTCGCTGATTGACCGGCTTAACTACGGCCTCGCGCTCCTGCGGGCCGGAGATACGGACAACGGGCTCAAACAGCTTCGTGCGGTCCAGGAGAAGGATCCGTCAATACCGCATACCTGGTTCAACCTCGGCATCGAGTACAAGAAGCTCGGCAACTTCGAGGAGGCCACCGAGCAACTCGAACAGATGGCGCGGCTGGTTCCAGAAGAACCTGTCACTCAATACAACCTCGGCGTCCTTTACAAGCGCGCCGGGCGCGAGGAGGCAGCGATCAAGAAGTTTCAGATTGCCGCCCAACTCGACCCCAGCCTGGCGGCTCCTCACTTCCAGCTCTTTAACTCCTACCGGACAAGCGGGCGCAAGGAAGAAGCCGAGCGCGAACTCGAATTGTTCAAGCAGATCAAGGAAGACCAGAAAGGCGACGTCATCGGCGAGGACATGAATTGGTGCTTCTTCTCCGAGGTGTACGAGGTAATTGAGCCGCGCGAGGCCGGCGCCACTCCGGAGCCGGTTCAACTGAGCGTGACTCCGCTGGAAGGGGAAGTGGAACCGAAGTCGGCCGGAATGACAGTGCTGGACGTGAACCAGGATGGCAAGCCGGACCTGGTGGTGTGGTCTGAGAACGGGATTCGCCTGTACGCCGATGGAGTCAAACCTAGAGAAGATTCCGGACTCGAAGTGGCGGGGGCGGTGACCTCGGCGGCGCCGGGCGATTTCGATAACGACGGCACAGCAGACCTGGCGGTGACAACGGCAGCCGGGACGGTTTTGTTCCGGAACGAAGCCGGCCGTTTCGTGAAAACGAACGTCGAGTTTCCCCGGCGCCGCTTTGAAAAGGCGGTGTGGCTGGACTACGACCATGACAACGATATTGATTTGTTCCTGCTGGGCGCAAAGCCGGCGCTGATGCGCAACGAAGGCGCGGCAGGCTTCGCCGAACGCACTGAGGATTTCCCGTTCGCCAATGCCCATGCGATCGACGCCGTGGCGTTTCGCGTGGAACCAGACACGAAGATGTATGACCTCGTTGTTTCCCATGCCGACGGATCGGGCGCCTGGTACGTGGACCGCCTCGCCGGAAAGTACACGGTTCGATCGCTCTTCGAGATGCCGGCGGGAGCCCGCGGCCTGCGGGCGGTGGACTTCGACAACGATAGCCGGTTCGACGTCGCCTTCTCCGCCGGGGGAGAATCCAAAATTCTCCGTAACCTGGGCGGGAAGCTCTCGCCAGTGACCGTGCCCGCGAGGGGAGCGCCCGTGTTCGCGGACCTTGACAATCGCGGCTACGAAGATATGATCGCGGGCGGGGTGGTGTACCGAAACCTCGGAGAGGGCAACTTCACTGGCGGAGACAGCCCGCCGGCGCTCCGGGAGGCTAACGGCGCGCGCGGCGGGGCGGCTGCGGATTTCAATGGCGACCAGAAAGTGGATTTGGTTCTAATCGGTGACGATGGCGTAGTGCGTCTATTCGAGAACCAGTCGGGAGCGACAAATCGCTGGCTCCGGGTGGCGCTCACCGGTCGCAAGGCTCCCAAGCTGGCGCCCGGCTCCGAAGTAGAGGTGAAAAGGGGCCTTCGGTACCAGAAAAAGGAATACCGCGGTTTCCCGCTGCTCTTCGGCCTGGGGCAGTCAACGCAGGTTGACACGGTCCGAATCACTTGGTCAAACGGCCTGATTCAGAACACGACCGAACAGCCGTCAAACCAGGCCGTGACCTATGAGGAGGAAGAGCGGCTGAGCGGCTCGTGTCCAATGATCTGGACTTGGAACGGCCGTGGATTTGAATTCATCAGCGACGTCCTCGGGGTTGGGCCGCTTGGGGTGCGCATCGGCGAGAACGAGTTCTTCCCTGCCGACCACGACGAGTATGTGCAGTTGCCGGAGGGCTCGCTCGCCCAACAGGACGGCCAGTTCGAAGTCCGGATGACCCAGGAACTAGCGGAAGTCGTCTACATGGACGAGGTGAAGCTGCTTGCCGTGGACCACCCAAAAGAGATCGAGGTCTTCACGAATGAGCAATTCTCAGTGCCCCCCCCGGAATTCAAGCTGTGGGGCGTCAGTGAGCGAGTTCATCCTCGTCGGGCCGTCGACGCAAAGGGCCAGGAAGTGCGGGCGAGGCTGGCCGCCAAGGACGGACTGTACGTGGATGGTTTCGAGCGGGCGGAACGGCGCGGCGTGGCGCGGATGCACGCGCTCGAGCTGGACTTCGGCCACGGACCGGCTCCCGCAAATGACGCCGTGCTGGTGCTCAGCGGCTGGGTAGATTGGGCTGACGGCAGCACATACCTGGGCAACTCGCAGGAGAATCCGCACGGATTAGTGATACCGTACTTACAGGTAAAGAATTCGCTAGGGGAATGGGAAACCGTGGTTGACCAGATGGGGATCCCCGCGGGGCTGCCAAAGACTGTGGTGGTGGATTTGCAAGGGAAATTCCTCTCCGATAGTCGACAGGTACGCATCGTCACCAACATGTGCCTGTTCTGGGACGAGATCTTCCTGGCTCTGAACGCAACGGAACCGGAGGCGCGGGTAACGGTTCTGCGCAGCGAGCAGGCAGACGTCCGGTTCCGCGGCTTCTCCCGCATTAAGGTGGATCCGGCCGGAGTGCAGCCGCAGTCGTTTTTCTATGACCGGCCCGAACCGGCGGCGATGTGGAACCAGACGCCCGGCATGTATACGCGCTATGGAGATGTGACGGGATTACTGGCGGCGGCGGACGACCGGTTTGTGGTCTATGGGGCTGGAGACGAGGTCCGGCTGCGGTTCGATTCGACCGCGCTACCGCCCCTCGAGAATGGTTGGATGCGGACGTTCGTGCTCGGGGTCGATGGCTGGGAAAAGGACCAAGACCCCAATACGATCACGTCGCAAAGCGTCGAACCGCTGCCGTTTCACGGGATGAGCCGGTATCCGTATCCGGCAGATGAGAGCCATCCCGATCCGGAGTACACGGCTGAGTACAACACGCGGCCGGCCCGCCAGCTTCTCAAGCCATTGGCTCGAGCCGCAAAGCCGTAACGAAGCATTGGTCAGCACGAATAGCGGATTGTGCTGGTAAGGTAAGCCTGAGGGGTTTATGAAGCGCTGGGTTGGCTGGGCGGCGTTACTTCTAGGTGCGAATACTATCTATCTCGCGGTCACCGCGGCGCCGACGGTCTTCTACATGGCCAACGTGCTGGCGCACATACTCATCGGGACGGCGTTGGCAGCGGGTGTGGGGTGGCTCGTCTGGAGAAGTGGCGAGTTCCGGGAGCAGTTAAGCAAAGCTGCGCTGGGGTTGCTGGGTACATCGGTCGTCTGCGGACTCTATCTCGCGATATTTGGAAATGTGCGAGGCAACGCTTGGGCGCTGTGGGGACACATCGGATTCGGCGTATCCGGCGTATTCTGGTTGACGGTTCGTTTGCGGAAGCGATTCCGGGCAGCGCCGGTTCTGGCCGGGTTAGCCGTCGCCGGGGTAATGGGCTGGGGCGTCTTGAATGGCGGCGGTGAACTCGAAGCGGAGGTCCGGAATCCGGAGTGGCCGCCGGCTTCAATGGATCAAGAAGGGGACGGTCCGGACGGACCCTTCTGGCCGTCGTCAGTGAAAACAAGCACTGGCGGACCCATCCCTTCGGACTTCTTTCTCAGTTCCGAGAAATGCGGCCAGTGCCACGAAGAGATCTTTGATCAGTGGAAGTCCTCCGCTCACCACTTCGCGTCCTTTAATAATCAGTTCTACCGGAAGTCGATCGAGCACATGCAGGAGGTAACTGGGTCGACCCAGTCATCGAAGTGGTGCGCCGGATGCCATGACCACGCGGTACTGTTTTCCGGCAAATGGGAGCAACCAATCGCCGGACAAATGGATACCCCTGAGGCGCAGGCCGGGCTCGGATGCATCTCTTGTCACTCGATTGTTCATGTGGAGGGCACTATGGGCAACGGAGGCTTCACAATCGAGTACCCGGAGATTCATGAACTCGCCGCAAGCGAGAATCCTGTGATCGAGCGCCTCGTCGACTATCTCACCTATATGGAGCCAGAGCCGCACCGGCGAACCTTCCTGAAGCCATTCATGAGTTCGAGCGAGTTCTGTTCAGCGTGCCACAAGGTGCACCTGGATCAACCGGTGAACAACTACCGTTGGCTGCGGGGATTCAACAGCTATGACAACTGGCAGGCAAGCGGCGTCTCAGGCCAGGGCGCGCGTTCCTTTTACTATCCCGCGGAGCCGCTTGGGTGCGCCGACTGCCATATGCCTCTGGTACCGGCGAAAGACCCGTCCGCCCGAAACGGCATGGTTCATTCGCACCGCTTTCCCGGTGCGAATACGGCCCTCGCCCACGTGAATCAAGACACCAAACAGATGGAGATAACCCAGGAATTTCTGAAGTCGGGATTCATCAAAGTGGATATCTTCGCGGCATCGCCAGTGGAAGACGAAGGCCTGCAGATGGTGCGCCGGAGCGGTGAGGGAATCGAGGCGATGACGACGTTCGCCGTGGGTGAAGAGGCGCAACAGCCGCAGCAAATCACGATTCGTGAAGTCGGCAACGTAACGGCGCCTCTCGGCAAGTCCGGCCCGGTTTTTCAGCCGGGAGACGCTCTGCGGGTGGACGTGGTGGTACGGACACTGCGGATCGGACACTTCTTCCCTTCCGGTACGGTCGACTCGTTTGACGTGTGGATCGAATTAACCGGTGAGGACGGCGCGGGCAGACCGGTGTTCCGGAGCGGTCACCTGCAAGAGGACGGCGCTGTAGACCCAGGCGCGCACTTCTACCGGAGTTTCATGCTCGACGGCGCGGGAAACGAAATCAACAAACGCAATGCGTGGCAGGCGCGTAGCGTCCTTTACGCCCGGCTGATTCCGCCTGGTGCGGCCGACGTGGTCCGCTACCGGCTACGAATTCCAGAGGATGCTCAGGGCCCGATCACATTGAAGGCGCGGCTACTCCACCGGAAGTTCACGCATTACTACACTCAGTATTCTTATGCCGGGAAACCCCTCAACGAGGACGCGAACGTTCATCATGACAGTCGTGAGTGGTCATTCTCGGCGGACAATATTCCGGGAAACGTGGCCGGAAAGATCAAGGACCGGATTCCCGATCTTCCAATCACAAGCCTGGCGGAAGACGAAGTACACCTCGAGTTCGGACCACCCGGGAAACAGAGAGAGTGGCGGCAGGTCGTCGAGGCCGGGGACTGGGTACGCTGGAATGATTGGGGCATCGGAATGCTGCTGCAAGGCGACTTGAAGGGCGCCGAGTTCGCTTTCCGCAAGGCGGCCAAAGCGGACCCATCGCGGGCGGACGGCTGGCTGAACGTCGCGCGCGCGCTCATCCAGGAAGGCGAAATCGAACAGGCGAAACCGTTCCTCGCGAAGGCCAAGGAACTGGGACCGGATTTCGCGCGCGTCGACTTCTTTCAAGCGATGGCGCATAAGGCGGAGGGTGATTACGAGTCCGCGCTCGTATCGCTCGAACATGTGCGGCGGAGTTATCCGAGGGACCGGGTGGCGCTGAACCAGATCGGCGTGGTGCGCTTCCGGCTGCGGGACTACGAGGGCGCCGTGAAGGCTCTGCGAGAGGTGCTGGCGATCGATCCGGAAGACCTGCAGGCGCACTATACACTGATGCTGGCCTACCGCGGGCTGGGCGACCGCGACGCCGCCGCGCGTTCCCAGGAGTTGTTCATGCGGTTCAAGGCGGACGAAAGTTCACAGCGCCTGACAGCCCGGATGCGCCGGTTGAGTCCGGAAGCCAACAACGAGCGGCAGCCGATTCACGAGCACGTGAGCGCGGAGTAGGGGGCACATTGAAGACTCTCCACGCGGCGAAAGCACGCCTTGGTGCAGTTTTGGACATTCCCACCTGCGTAAGGTAGCCCCCTAAGATAGTCTTGAGTGTTCCCGCTTGCACGAGGCTGCGCTGTGGGGCGGCTTTGAGTCTCTCCTCGTTCATTCGGGTAGCGGCTCGAAGATTCCTGCCTCGCGGTTTTTGCGGACCCGGTCATGCGGGAAGTAACGGCCGTTCATGGCGATGTAGACGCCGGGCGGGAGAGTCTGCACAAAAGCGAGCGCGCTGCCGAGGTTGAAGAGCCCGTCGGAGGATCCGAACATGTAGGGGATCATGGCGCCGGTGAGGACAATGGTCTTACCGGAGATGTGCTCCGCGAGGTAGCGGGCCGTTTCCACCATTGTGTCCGTGCCATGGGTGATGACGATGCGGGATGTGGGAGCACGGCCGCACTGGTCGGCGATGACGGCGCGGTCCTCGTCGCGGAGTTCGAGGCTATCCACCATCATTAGCGTGCGGTACTCGACGCTGCACTTCGACCGTCCCTTGGCGAGCATCTCGGGCAGGTGGGAATCTTTGAAATAGAGTTCGCCGGTGAGTTCGTTGTATTCTTTGTCGAAAGTCCCGCCGGTAATGAGGATGCGGATCTTCTCTTCGGGCATGGCTGAGTACAGGATCGCATGGAAGCAGACGGCCGATTCAACAGGCGGATGGAACGGATTGGAGCAGATCCACAATGCCCGTTATTGCCTGAGAGCGGCGATAGCGGCGTCCACCGAGTCATCAAGCTTCAGGAGTTGCAGGACATTTGTGATACGGAAGATCTTGACAATTTCTTCCCGGGTTCCGGCGAGCCGGAATGCGCCGCTGGCGTCGTTGGTCTTCGCGACCGCGCTGACGAGGATGCCGATACCGGCGCTGTCAACATACTCCACTTTCGTCATATCCATCACGATCTTCTTCTCGCCGCGATCGAGGAGGCCGTCAATGGCGCGCCGGACGCTCATTCCCTCGCTTCCGAGGACGAGACGCCCATCGAGTTCGAGGGCGGTGATGTCCGGTTCGATGGGTTTCTGTTGGATATTCACGAGTCCTCCCGGATAATGGAGTAGGATAGCTAAGTCTGGGAGATTGCGCAAGCGGACCAGGGAAAAGGTACATTCCTTGTAAGTTATAGGTTACACTGGGTTTAAATGAGGGGCTTCGTTCAGTTGGCGGTATTAGTCGGGTTGTGTGTCACAGGCGTTTCGGCAGAGATTCGTTTCACCGATGTCACTACTGGAGCCGGTCTGAAGTTCCGGCACAACGCCGGCAAATCTGGCCAGAAATGGTTGCCGGAGACGATGGGGTCCGGATGCGCATTCTTCGATGCCGACGGAGACGGTTGGCTGGATATTCTGCTTATCAACTCCCGGGACTGGAAGCCAGCCGGACGCAAGTCTCTCCCCGCTCTGTACCGCAATAACCGCGACGGAACGTTCACTGACATCACGCGGGGTAGCGGTCTGGACGTTGAGGGATTTGGGCTTGGCGTGGCGGTTGCGGATTTCGACAATGACGGGCGGGAAGACCTCTACATCACGAACATGGGAGGTGACCGCCTCTTCCGAAACGAAGGCGGCGGCAAGTTCCGCGACGTGACTAAAGCCGCTGGCTTGGCAAACAACGGCTTCTCCGCCAGTGCCGCGTGGCTGGACTACGACAAGGACGGCCTCGCAGATTTGTTCGTAGCCAACTACGTGGCTTGGACCGCCGAGGGGGACCTGTGGTGCTCGCTTGACGGTGCGACAAAATCGTACTGCACACCAGAGTCTTACAACGGTGTCCCAAGCAAGCTTTACCGCAATCTCGGCGGCGGGAAGTTCGCCGATGTCAGCGCGAAGGCGGGAGTGGACAACCCAACCAGCAAGAGCCTCGGCGTGGCCGTCTTTGACTACAACACCGACGGGTGGCCCGACATCTTCGTGGCGAACGACACCGAACCGAATAAACTCTACAAGAATAACGGAGACGGGACCTTCAGCGAGGAGGGAATAGGCGCCGGCGTGGCCTACAGCGAGGACGGTGTCGCTCGTGGGGCGATGGGAGTGGACGCGGCGGACTATGACCGTAGCGGGCGGCCGCATTTGCTCGTTGGCAACTTTTCGAATCAGATGGTAGGTCTTTACCGGAACGAGGGCAACGATCTGTTCGTGGACGAGGCGCCGCGCTCCAATGTCGGCAAGAACAGCCTCTTGACACTGGCTTTCGGGGCGTTCTTCTTCGACTACGACCTCGATGGCTGGCTTGACATTTTCGTTGCGAACGGCCATATCGAGGAGGAAGTGGAAAACGTCCAGCCAAAGGTGACCTACGCTCAGCCGCCGCATCTATTTCGCAATCTTGGCGGCGGTAAGTTCGCGGAGGTCACAGCGACGTTGGGAACCGACTTCTCCCGGCCGCTGGTAGCCCGGGGCGCGGCTTACGGAGATTACGACCGTGACGGCGATCTGGATCTGCTGGTAACCACGAATGACGGGCCGGCTTACCTCTATCGGAACGACGGCGGTAACGAGAGTAACTGGTTGACAGTGCAACTGCGGGGAATACAGTCCAACAACAGTGCGCTTGGCGCGGTGGTGCGGGTGAAAAGCGAGGGTGGAGAGCAGTGGCAGATGGTGAAAAGCGGCTCAAGCTACTGTTCCCAGAGCCAGCTCGCACTGACGTTTGGCCTGGCCAAGAACCCCGAGGCAGAGGTTACAGTGGAATGGCCCAGCGGCCGGGTGGAAAAGCTGGGTACGATGAAGGCAAACCGCTGGCTGCGGGTGGTGGAAGGGAAGGGCGCGCAACCGGATTAGAATGGACAGACATCATGATACGCGTATTCTGTCTGTTCTTCATCATTCTGTCCATGCCTCTCTGGGCCGCGAATCCTTTCCTGGGTGACTGGGCGCTGACTACGGATGACGGCGGCGCCGTCTGGCTCGGTGTGGATGAACAGGGCGGGAAGCTGTCTGCCGGTCTCATGTGGCGGGGCGGCGGCATCCGCCGCGCCGAAAACCCGGCGATTCGTGGCGGGAAGCTGCATTTCGAAACGGTCCGCAATGCGGGCGGACAAAAGCTCATCGAGAAGTTCGAGGCCAGCGTGGACGGCGACGTAATGACCCTCCGCCTTGTCAGTCCATCGCAAGTAACCACCACCGGAAAACGCCAGCCTACCTTGCCTTCAGCGCCGCACCTGGATGAGGTGAGCTGGGGCGAGCCGGTGCAACTCTTCAATGGCAGGGATATCGCACGATGGCGGCTCACCAATCCCCGAGCGGCGAATGGCTGGTCAGTGAAAGACGGCATCCTGGTCAACAGTACGCCCGGCCGCCACGGGACCCCGCGCGTTCGTTACGGGAATCTGCGCACCGACGCTGAGTTCGAGGATTTCCGTCTAAGCTTCGATGCAAGGTTGCCTGAGAAGGGCAACAGCGGAGTCTACCTCAGAGGGATCTATGAAGTGCAGGTCGCCCCGCGCGGCGATGGCCGTCCGAGTCCTCACGGCGCTGGCTCGATCTTCGGGCGCATCACCCCTTCGTCGAATGCCGCCAAGCCGGCGGGAGAGTGGCAAAACTACGAGGTGACGCTGGTGGACCGGCACGTAACGGTGATACTGAACGGCGTTACCGTGATTGACAACCAGCCGCTCCGGGGCTGTACGGGCGGGGCGTTGTGGTCTGACGTCGAGCGCCCGGGGCCGATCTACTTGCAGGGCGACCATACGGACGTGGAATATCGGAACATCGTGCTGCGGCCCCGGCGCTGAGGGGAGTCGCGCGGGAAGTTAAAGGTATGGCGATTGAGGGCCGCCCGGTGAGCCGGTACACCTGCGCGACATCAACTCATGCGATTGACGAGCGGCGTGCGGTAGATTTCGCCCGTGTACGGAGAGCAGAAGTAGAGCATCCGCTGCCAGATCGTTAGGCCGTGGGGAACGATTATCTTGCCGTCCTTCTCGGGGGTGTCGAACGGGAGCATGTGCTGCTTGATGATCTTACCGCTCGCGGCGTCCATCTTAAAAAAAGAACGGGAGTTGCCGTCGGCGCACCACAAGAAGCCGTCAGGGTCGATGACGCAGCCCTGGGGACGGATTCCCGGCGCAGCCAGTTCCCGCAGCACAGAGCCATCCTGGCCCCGGACGACGATAATCCGGGCTGCCGCCGGGACCGCGCAGTAGAGTTCACCACGGATCCAGGCCAGGCCCTGAACGCCAATATCTCGCATGTACTCGCCAGGCAGGCCCCACTTCGGAATGCCTACCCCGGGCGCATCAAACACATACTTCTGTCTGGCTAATTCGAAATCAACCTTTCCCCCTTCGTCCAGGAACTCAATGCGAATGAGTTTCTTACCCTCCTCGCCGGCAATCCAGACGCCGACCTCATCGGACTCGATGGCCGTTGGCCGGACCGTGCCCGTCTGTATCTCGGCCTTGATCTGTCCTTGAAAGCTCATCAGGTAGGCGTTCGCCGTCTCGCCGTCCACCAGCCAAATGCCGTCGCGCGTGGCCTTGATCCCCATGGGACGCGAAACGGGCGCCTCGTAGCGCCGGTCCACCCGGTCGGCCACGGTGGTCGGAAACGTGGACTGGGCCAGCAAAGTCGATGCGGGCGCTCCAGCGGCCAAAAACCGCAAGGCCGTGCGACGGTTCAGCATTTGCTTCAGTTTAGCAATTGAGGAATGTAGTGGCGCCGTCACAGCAGCCGATTGTCGACTGTCTTCCCATTTCTTTGTGGTAGACTTACGCTACCTTTGAGGGGCTGGCTACCTATAGGGGCGGATGGGATCAGGGTTCTTTGTTCCGTCACCGGACATTCTCCTGAATTCCGGAGGGAGTAAACTGAGAGTGCAAGCTTCACGATCAAATCTGAAAAGACAATCCGGATTCGTGATCTGGTGATTTGGGTGATTTGGAGTCAGTCACCGTGGATGTCCGTTGCTTCCGCCCGGACTCTCATGGGAAGCAGGAACCACACAGGAGGCAGGTGAACAATGCATATCAGCAAGGAAAAGATACCGGTTATGCTGGAAGCCCCCGGGGCGGTCTTGAGATCGGAAAACTGGGACGGCATGCGGGCCGCGACCGTGAAGCTTTCCAAAGGGGCCGACTTCACACCCGTTTTGAAGGGATTGAAGGACGACCTATGCCCATGCCCGCACTGGGGTTACATGATCAAAGGTTCGGTGCAAGTGCGGTACACGGATGGCGGAGAAGAGACGTTCCACGCCGGAGACGTCTGGTACCTGCCTCCCGGCCACACCCTTTGGTGCGAGGAAGATGCGGAATATGTTGACTTTAGTCCGGCAGAGGATTTTGAGCGCGTAATCGAGCACATCCGCGAACAGATTCCCGGCTAACTGCCCGTGTCGTCCGGAGACGCACCCAGACCTGACATTCAACGGACTGAGTCATCGGGGGGGGCAGCGTCCGGCGCCGCTGCCCGAATGCGATAGCATTCAGTGTGGTGGTTTCGCAGCCTTCGAAAGGAAGTGCATTAGCATGATGGGTTCGTTTCGCAATTCGCTACTCTATTTCGCTCTCACCCTGGCCCTTGTTGGCTCGCTGGCGGCGCAGGACCGCGTTGTTCTCAAGCTCTGGCCCGGCGGCGCGCCGGGAGAGAAGGGTGATATCGGCCCCGAGAAAAGCGAGCCGGGAGACGGGCCCAAAAAGGTCATCCGCGTCTCGAACGTCAGCGAGCCCACGCTCACCTTGTACCGAGCCCCGGAGGGCAAGGCGAACGGCGCTGCGGTCGTCATCTGCCCGGGGGGCGGCTACAATATCCTTGCCTGGGACCTGGAGGGAACCGAAGTCGCCGAGTGGCTCAATTCCATCGGGGTGACTGCAGTCATCCTCAAGTACCGTGTTCCGCGGCGCGACAAGGACAACCCGCACGAGACCCCTCTGCAGGATGCCCAGAGGGCCATGCGGCTCGTCCGGCAGCACGCCAAGGAGTGGGGCGTCGATCCTGGGCGAATCGGGATGCTCGGTTTCTCAGCCGGGGGACACCTGACGGTGATGACCGGCCTGCACCACGATCAGAAGGCCTACCAGCGGATGGATTCCGCTGACGATCTGAGCGCCCGGCCCGACTTCCTGATTCCGATTTACGCCGCCTATCTCGGTGGCAAGGAAGACGAGACGAAGCTGAGCCCGCTCGTGCAGGTAACCGAGCGGACACCGCCCACCTTCATGGCAGTCACCTACGACGACAAGCTGCGCGGCCTGCACGCCGGACTCCTGCTCGCCGAGATGAAGAAGAAGGGCGTACCGGCGGAAGCTCACATCTTCCTCAAAGGCGGGCACGGGTACGGGCTGCGACCCTCGGAAGACCCCGTCACTGGCTGGCCGAAGCTCTGCGAGCAGTGGATGCGCGCCTCGGGCTTCCTCGATTCAAGCGCCGGCCCGCGCTGAAGACCCTTCCTGGCAAAGGGATTCGATTTACCCTCAACGGCTGCGGGTCAAAGCGTCGTGCGAGACTTGCAGTGCACTTACCAGGAAAGCCGCTCTCCCTTCCGGAAGGCCGTGTTGCCGAAGTGACAGGCGTTTGCGGCATCCACAGCTTCGTCCACGGGCGAGTTCGGCTGTTTCCGCGTGCGAACGCAATCGAGGAAGTTTGCCACGTGGTCCCGGGCGCCGTCACGGATGGAGCGCATACGGATCTCCGGCTCCGGGTACGCCGTGCTCTCCTTTGGGACCACCCCTTCCGGAAAGATGGTGAAGCCGTTTCGGTTCAACTTCATCAGTGCGTTCTCGCCACGGAAGACGATATTGCCGCCGTCGAGATGGCAATGCATGGTTCCGTTGTAGACGATGGCGAATCCGCCGGGGTACTCGTAATAGCAGTTTATGGTGTCCGGGCATTCCTGAAAGTTGAAAGCGAACCGGCCGCCGGCGGCCTGGGCGTGGAGCGGATGTTTGAGGTCCAGGATCCAGTGCAGCGTGTCGCACCAGTGGCTGTAGAGGTCCGTCAGGTGGCCTCCGCCGTAGTCCCAGAACCAGCGCCACCGGGCGTAACGGACAGCGTCCACCGGATGGTTCGGTGCGTTGCCGAGCCAGCTTTTCCAGTCGATCTCGGCGTCGTTGATTCGGGCCTTCGCGGTGTCGAAAGCGAGGTAAGTCTGGTACCAAGAGGCGAGAATCAGCGTGATCTTGCCCAGCCGCCCGGAGCGGACGAGTTTGCGCGCCTCGATGAAGTGGTCCCAGGAGCGCTGCTGGTAGCCTACCTGCACGATATTCTTCGACCCAGCCGCAACGCGCTTGAGTTCCGCACCCTCCTCGATAGTGTGTGAGATGGGCTTCTCGACAAAGACATCCTTGCCGGCCTCGAGCGAGTCGACGGTCATCGGCACGTGCCAATGATCCGGCGAGCCGATGATGACCGCGTCGATGTCTCCGCGTCCGAGCAACTCGCGATAGTCGCCGTAGGGGGCCGCATCCGGGGCGAACTCCCGAGTCTGCCGCAGCCGGGGCTGGTATACGTCGGCCGCAGCCACAATCTCGCATCCGCCTACGTCGAGGGCCTTCTTCAATAGATACTGCCCCCGCCCGCCGCAGCCGAGGCCGCCAAGGCGAATGCGGTCATTCGCTCCGAGAACGCGGCCATAGGAAAGGGCGGTCACCGTGGTGGCCGCCTTGAGGAAATTGCGCCGGTTCGCAGGCATGATTTCACGATATTCTATCAGGCCCGGCGCCGTCTGCTAAGATCGGCTGTTTATGGCCACACCGCCGCAACAAGCCCCCGCCGAGATGACTGTGAAGGCGGTGCTGGTAGGACTCTTCCTCTCCCTGGTCTTCGGCGCGGCAAACGCTTACCTCGGCATGAGAGCGGGACAGACGATCGCAGCCACGATTCCGGCGGCAGTGATCGCAATGGCTTTGTTTCGCACATCGATGTTCCGGGGGACTCTCCAGGAACAGAATATCGCCCGCACGGCGGCGTCCGTCGGCGAGGCCCTGGTGGCCGGCGCAATCTTCACCATTCCGGCATTCATGATGGTGGAGATTGACGGCGCGCGGCTCTGGGGCGACCTCCGCGAGCACTACTGGGAAGCGACCTTCGTCCTGCTGGTGGGCGGGCTGCTGGGCGTCTTCTTCATCATCGTTCTGCGGAAACCGCTGTGCGTGGATGCCGGCCTGCCATGGCCGGAAAGCGTCGCCAGCGTGGAGATCGTGAAGGCCGGCGAGAAGGCCGGGCGGGCGGCAAAGCTCATTTTCGGAGCGATGGGTTTCGGAGCGCTGCTCCAGATACTCAAAAGCCGGAGCGGGCTGCAGATCTTCCGGGAGTACACCGAAGGGTTTTGGGAGTTTCCGAAGTCCGTGGTGCAGCACTTCGACTTCTCACAGAAGACAATCGGCTCGGTCCAGCATGGCGGGGGTGTTCCGTGGAGCACTCCAGCCCTCTCCCCCGCCCTGATTGGCATCGGCTATATCATCGGTCCTAAATACTCTTCCATTAGCGTCTCGGGAGGCGTGATCGCGTGGTGGATGCTCATCCCTCTGCTGCTGTTTTTTGACCCTGACTTGCCGGCGCGGCTGGGCGGGTTCGAGGCGGCGGCGCGCGATGTGCAGGCCTACACCGTCTGGTACAACATCGTCCGGCCGATTGCAGTGGGCGCGATGCTGGTGGCAGCGGCGAACACCTTGCTCGGATTGAGGGCGTCGATCAGCAAGTCCTTTAAGGGAGCCCTCCACGCTTCGGCAAAAGCCGCCCATGAAAGCGTGCCAGCCGCGCGGACGGAGCAGGATATCCCCTTCAAATGGACCGCTCTCTCCGCCCTGGCGCTGCTGGTTCCGATTACAGCGATCTATTACTACTTCACCGGCGGATGGAAAGCCGCGGTGGTGTCGGCCGTGGTGATGAGCCTCACCGGATTCTTGCTGTCGGCGGTGGGCGCCTATCTGGTAGGGTTGGTTGGCGTCTCGAACCAGCCGGTCTCGGGATTGACGCTGGCGGCGCTTGTGCTCTCGGCGCTGGTGCTGCTTGTGTTCGGAGTCTCCGGAGCGGCGGGCGTGGCCGCCGTTTTGGGCGTGTCGGCGGTGGTATGCTGCGCTTGCAGCGTGTCCGGTTCGCTGATTCAGGACCTGAAGGCGGGCCATCTTCTGAAAGGGACGCCCTGGAAGATGGAGTTAGTGGAGATCATCGCGATTATCCTTCTGGCCTTCTTTCTGATGGGACCAATCGTGGCGCTGCACGAAGCCAACCTTGACACCGGCGGCATCGGCGGCCGGGCGCTCCCCGCGCCGCAGGCGGGACTCATGGCGCAGCTTGCCAAGGGTATTGTCGGCGGTGAGATGGCCTGGGGGTTGCTCGGAATCGGCGGCGCATTCGGCCTGTCCCTTATTCTGTGCGGAGCCCGGGCGCCGATGCTGATCGCGGTAGGAATGTACCTTCCATTCGATACGACTTCCGCGATCTTCATCGGCGGCGTGTTGAAGTGGATCACCGGGCGATTTGCGGCGCGCCGCAGAGAAGGCGAACAGAGGGAGATTGACGAGAGCGGCACCCTGCTCGCCAGCGGCCTCATAGCGGGCGAGGCAATCACCGGGATTCTGTTGGCAGTCGCGTTCGTGGCTGGATTACCGTCTCTCACCCAGATGCTGACCGGCGGCGATACCCTCGGCTTCTTCCCGAGTCTCGGCGGCCCATTATCGCTATTGGGATTCGCGGCTATTGCGTGGGTGTTGATCCGAATTCCATTGCGTTCCACCGGCTCAACCGAAACCAGCGCGAATGGCGGACCGCTAAGCTAGGAGATTGCGCTTTCCTCTTCAATCGTGACGTTCTCCAGCTTGTCCCCCTGCTGGACTGCATTCACAATTTCCTGCCCCTTCACAACCTTCCCAAACACCACGTGTTTGCCGTCAAGCCACTCCGTCTTGATGTGGGTGATGAAAAACTGGCTGCCGTTCGTGTTCGGGCCAGCGTTTGCCATCGACAGCGAACCGACTTCATGCTTCAACCAGTCGCCTTCAAACTCGTCCTCGAACTTGTAGCCGGGGCCGCCGCGCCCAGTGGCTGTCGGGTCACCGCCCTGAATCATGAAATCCGGAATCACCCGGTGAAAACTCGTGCCGTTATAGAATCCCTCGTTGGCCAGAAAAACGAAGTTGTTCACTGTTTTCGGGGCGTTTCCTGGATAGAGCTCGCAAACGATCTCGCCCTTCGACGTCTCGAATTTCGCGGTCAGCTTCTTTTCCGGGTCAATCGACATGGGCGGCGGCGCCGCGTACTGTTTAGCCATAAGAACCAGTCTAGCGAACCGCGGCCGGTAAACTGGAAACGTATGCGCTTATTCCTCGCTCTACTATTCGCCGCGGGGTGTCTCGCGGCCGCCGAGCCGCTGTCGCCGGAACGGATCCGGGCGCACGTCCGGTTTCTTGCGCATGACCTGCTGGAGGGTCGCGCCCCGGGTTCCCGGGGGGGAAGATTGGCGTCGGAGTATCTCGCGGCGCAATTCGCGGTCGCAGGCGCGAAGCCGGCCGCTCCGAAAGGCTCCTACTTCCAGACGGTGCCGCTGGCCGGCGTCGAAACGCAACCATCAGCGACGCTCGAGGTGGACGGCGGGCAGCCGCTGATACTCCGGTGGCGGAAGGATTTCACTGGGGCGACCCACCTCCAGCGGGAGAACGTTTCGTTCTTCGCTGAAGCGGTCTTCGCAGGCTACGGCATCGACGCTCCGGAATACGGCTGGGACGACTACGGCGCAATCGACGTCACCGGCAAGGTGGTCGTGCTCTTCACTAATGAGCCGCCGTCACAGACGGAGTCCTTCTTCGAGGGTAAGGCGCTCACCTATTACGGCCGCTGGACGTACAAGTTCGAGGAGGCCCTGAGGCGGGGCGCCACCGCGGCCATCCTGATCCACACGGACGAGACGGCCGGATACGGCTGGGATGTAGTCCGGAACTCCTGGGGCCGGGAAGAGATTCAGGTTCGACGTCCGGCCGGCGAACCAGCGCTGGCATTCGCCGGATGGGTCACCGCCGAGGCCGGCGGCACGCTGCTCGGCGCGGCAGGCCATACGGTGGAGGAACTATTGGCCAGGTCCAATACCAAGGGCTTTCGGGCCTTCCCGCTCGGCATCAGTATCCGGGGGGATATCCCCGCCAAGGTGCGCGAGTTCGAAAGCCGGAACGTGACGGCTGTTGTCCCCGGCTCGGATCCCAAACTCGCCGCCGAGGCGGTCCTGTTGAGCGCGCACTGGGATCATCTGGGCACGGGGGGCGACGACCCAAATGACCAGATCTTCAATGGCGCCGTGGACAACGCTACCGGCTGCGCGATCCTGATCGAACTGGCCCGGGCGTGGGCCTCTCTCGAGAAGAAGCCCGCGCGTTCGGCTCTCTTCCTCGCTGTGACCGCTGAGGAGTCCGGCTTGCTCGGTTCCCGCTACTTCGCTTCGCACCCGCTAATCCCGCCCGGCCGGATCGCCGCCGCGTTGAACTTCGACGCCTACCTCCCGATTGGACTGCCATCGAGCATCGTAGTCAACGGAGCGGGGCGTACCACTATCGGGCCGCTCGTGGAGGACGCGGCGCGCCGTCACAACCTGACGATCAAGCGGGACCCGCGTCCGGGACAAGGGTCCTATTTCCGCTCGGACCATTTCGCGTTCGCCCAGGTTGGGATTCCGGCGTTTTCCATCAACTTCGGCGGTGACTTCGACGGGCGCCCGGCCGAGTGGGTCGAGGCACAGCGCAAAGCCTTCAGGGAGAGCTACCATCAGCCTTCGGACGAGTATCGCGATGAATGGGACTTTGCCGGCCTGGCGTTGCTTGGCGAGTACGGACTTCTAGTGGGGAGAACGATTGCGGAGTGGGAAGCCACTCCAAACTGGCAAGCCGGCGATCCCCTGAAGAAAATGCGGGACGCTACGCTTGCCGGCGCAGCGTCACAGTAGCTTGCGCCTCCACGCTGCGCCCCTCCCCGACCGGTCCAACTCTTTCCGCCGTCTTGAACTTCACATTCACGCGGTCCACGTGCAGGCCCAGGACCGCCGCGACACTGTCACGGATCGCGGCGCGGTAGTCCCTTAGTTTGGGCCGCTGGAGAATGACGGTGGAGTCCACGTTCACAAGCGCAAATCCCCGCTCGCCGGCAAGTTCCACCGCGCGCTTCAGAAACAGGTCGCTCGCGGCGCCTTTCCATTCCGGATCGGTATCGGGGAAGTGCATGCCGATGTCTCCGAGGGCGGCGGCGCCGAGGACGGCGTCGGTGATGGCATGGAACAGGGCATCGGCGTCGGAGTGTCCGACCAGGCCAAAGTCCGCGGGGATCCTGACCCCCCCCAAAATGATACACGAGCCAGGCCCCGTGCGATGAACGTCCCACCCGAGGCCTGAACGGTACTCCATCAAGCAGTAGCCTCGGCCTTGGCCTTTTCCTCGGCCAGGAAGAGCTTCGCCAGGCTAACATCGCTGGGTCGGGTAATCTTGATATTGCGGTCGCTGCCAGGAACGACGGTCACCGCGACCTTCTCAAGGCGCTCCACCAGGCTGGATTCGTCTGTTCCAACAAACTCGTCGTCCCGCGCCTTGGCGAACGCTTCCCGCAACAAATCCAGCCGGAAAACCTGGGGCGTCTGCGTCAGCACCAAGCGGTCACGGGGAAGCGTGGCGCGCACCTTCGTCAGTTGCACTTGCTTGACGGTATCGACTGGGACGATGCCGACTATCGCGGCGCCATCCGCAGCCGCCGCCTGGACGACCTTCTGGAGAATCTCCTCGTCAACGAACGGGCGCACGGCGTCATGCACGGCCACCAGGTCGGTGTCCTCGGAGACAACGCCCAGGGCATTCTCCACCGAATGCTGCCGGGTCTCTCCGCCCTCGACAAGATGAACGGGCTTTGCCGGGCGGTCCTGCTGGATCAGTTCTCCCACCCACGGCAGGTCTTCCTGCCGCAGCGCCACGATGATCTCGTTTACCAGCGGCGATCCTGCGAACTTGCGGATCGTGTGGAGCAGAATCGGCAGCCCGTCGAGTAACATGAACTGCTTGCGGCTAGTGCCAGACTTCTCGGGATCGGCCGGGCGCATGCGGGTCCCGAGCCCCGCGGCGGGAAGTATCACAGCGAGTTTCATGACGCTCTGCGAAGACAATTCTACCTCATGCTCTTCAAGTTCGTTCGACTGAGCGAGCCGGGACCCCGCTGATGCTCCGGGCGCCGGCGGCGCGGGGAGCATCAGCGGGTTAGTGAGACGCCTGCTCGCGTTGGTGCTTGTCGTGGCGGTTAGGCCGGTCCCCGCCTTTGTCGTAGACCTGATGCAGCTTCTCATCGAAGCGGCCGAAGATCATTTTGCCGGCGGTGGTTTGGAGCACAGACGTCACCGAGATGTCGATCGTCCTGGAAATCACCTTTTTCGCATTGTCGACCACAACCATCGTGCCGTCGTCCAAGTAGGCGACACCCTGGTTGTACTCCTTGCCCTCCTTGAGGATGAAGACCTTCATCGTCTCGCCGGGCAAAACCACCGGCTTGAGCGAATTCGCAAGCTCATTGATGTTAAGAACCTCGACGCCGTGCAAGTTGGCGACTTTGTTCAAGTTAAAGTCATTTGTCACCACCTTGCAGTCGTAGAGCTTGCCCAACTCGATCAGCTTCATGTCAACGTCGCGGACATTCGGGAAATCCTCTTCGAGGATCTGCACGTTCAATTGGGGCATCTTCTGTAACCTTTGCAGGATGTCGAGCCCGCGCCGGCCTCGGTTTCGTTTCATCGAATCCGCCGAATCCGCCACCAACTGCAATTCCCGGAGCACGAACTGGGGGATTACGATAACGCCGTCGAGAAAACCCGTCTCGGCGACATCGGCTATCCGCCCGTCGATAATCACACTCGTGTCGAGAATCTTGAAAGAGTGTTTCCCGGCCTTCTCGCCGCCGAATAGTCCGCCCAGAGCCGCAAGATTCAGCATGTCCCCCTTGTTGGCGCCCACAATGAGGCCGACATAGGTCATGATCAACAGAAGCGCCAACTGGATGAACAGAACAGTATTGCTGGCGTCATCGCCCAAGACTGCGCTGTCGAGTATCTTGGCCATGAGAAATGCGCCAAGGATTCCGAGCACAGATCCGATAGCAGCTCCGATCAACCGTTTCAGGCTGACTTGCTTCAAGCGGACCTCGAACAGCACGATTGCAACGCCAAGTGCAAGTCCCGCGATCAAGTTCCAAATGGGCTGGAGGGGGGCTTGGCCCCCGATCGGTTTGAGTATATAGGCTACGACTCCGACAACAAGAATAAAGAGAATGCGTATGACGAACAAGTCATTAAGCATGTCACCCTCCCTGGTGACCAAGCGCGAACCTTAAGAATATGAATACGTTCGGCCTTGAGTATAACACCGAAAGGGCGCTGTCAGATGAAGGAGTGGGATTCGGAAGCGGAGGAAAAAACTGCCGGACCCGCCGGCACTACAGGGACAACGAGCCAGCGGTCATGATCTCATTCGATCGCCGGTCGCCCGGCGGGCCCTCCTACAGGGCCTTGGCGAGTTCTTCTGCAAACGCACTCTGCGGTGCGTTCTTGTTGTTCGCCGGGCGGCGGTGTTTTCGCCCGCCACGTTTCCGGTCCGGCGGACCTTGGCCGCGCTGGCCTTTGGGCCGTGGAGGCTGGGCTTCGTTGGCCCTCAGCAGCCGCTCCTCAAGGGGCGCACGGTCAAACCGGCGGATGATCGAATCCATCTCTTCCTTGTTCGGGGCGTCGATGAAAGCGAAGCCCTTGGACTCTTGCGTCTCGGGGTTCCGGATCACTTTGATGTTGTCAGCTACAAGGTTTTCTGCGTGGAGCCACGACATAATGTCGTCAGCGGTCACCCAGGTGGGAAGGTTGCCGAGAAATACCGTATGACTCATTCTCTAGGCGTAGTTTACTCCGTGGGAATTTTTCGGGGACCAGGATACAAAGGTGAGGTCCATGAAAGCACTTCTATATTAGCACAGGGAGTTTCGACCCGCAAACGGAAGTCTAAACTCCTTTTGAGGAAAGGCGCGGGAGAGGCCCGCGATTTCCGCCAGGCAGCTCTTCCCTGGGGGTGCAGAGGAGATTTCTTGGCCCGCCCAAAGCGAGCCAATCAGAAGACGGGCCAGAGCCCCGCCCAGCCCGCGCCTACCCGAGGACTACGTTGCGGACGAGCAGAACTCCGTTCGCGCCGCGCAACTCTTCCATGACGCTTTCCGGCACGGGTCCATCTGTTTCCACCGCGGCCACGGCACGCAGCGTCTCACCGGGTACCGAAGGTGCGTCTTCCCGTCCGAGAGAGAAGTTTGCAATGTTGACACCGTTGTTACCCAGCACCGTACCGACATGGCCGATCACGCCCG
Organism: uncultured Solibacteraceae bacterium; assembly: GCA_964468205.1. Taxonomy (GTDB): domain Bacteria; phylum Acidobacteriota; class Terriglobia; order Bryobacterales; family Bryobacteraceae; genus CAWELS01. Next base: position 120,849 of record CAYXVG010000007.1, read on the forward strand.
GGATGTCCTTGTTCTTCATGAACAGGATGTTGCCAGCAAGATTGGTTTCGCAGTTGATCCCATCCACCTGCATCAGCCGAGGTTTTCCCAGCACCAGTGCGCCCTGAACCGTCGTCTTGCCCTTGTCGGTCTCGAGTTCCAGCCGGATCGAGTCCGTGAAACCGTCACGCTTTTCATGGCGCTCGGCAACATCAAGGCCGCGCTGCTTGGCGATCTGCATGGCATTGACAACGTTCACCTTCTGCGACAGAAAGCTATTCAATACTCCGCCGAGGCCGCCGTTGCGAATCAGTGTGGTGTTGTTGCTGCCCATGTCGCCGTGGTAGACCAGACGCACACCCTGGGGGTTTCCGTTCGCTATCTGGGCCGCAAAGGCGCCGAGCTTCTCCGCCAGTTCGATGTATGGCCCCAGCTTCTTGTATATATCCGGGGAAACCGACGGCATATTGACCGCATTGATCGCGATTCCATCGCGCAGGTAATGCAGCACCTGCTCGGCGATCCGGATGCCGACGATCTCCTGTGCCTCGCCAGTGGATCCGCCGATGTGTGGCGTGGCCACCAGCCCCGCCTCTCCAAGCACCGGGTTATCGGCCGGGGGTTCCACGGCGAAGACGTCGAGGCCTGCTCCGGACACTTTGCCGGACTTCATGGCCTCATACAACGCCTCTTCGTCCACAATTCCGCCGCGGGCACAGTTGACAATGCGCACGCCGTCTTTCATCTTGGCGAACTGCTCTGTCGAGAGCATGTTCTTCGTCTCCGGTGTGAGGGCGACGTGCAGCGAAATATACTCGCTCTCGGCCAGCAACCGGTCCAGTTCCACCAATTCCACGTTCATATCATCGGCCCACTGCTTGCTGACGTAGGGGTCAGTGCCGATGATCCGCATCTCGAAAGCCCGCGCGCGCTGCACCACCTCGCGCCCGATGCTGCCGAGACCAATCACGCCTAGAGTTTTGCCACGGAGTTCGGAGCCGAGGAACCTCTTCTTTTCCCACTTCCCGGACTTGGTGGACTCCGTCGCTTGCGGTATGCCGCGAGCCATGGAGAGCATCAGCGCTAGCGTGTGCTCGGCCACGGCGACGGCATTGCCGCCCGGGGTATTCATGACCAGAATGCCGGCGGCGGTGGCCGCTTCCAAGTCGATGTTGTCCACGCCAATTCCCGCCCGGCCAATCGCCTTCAGGTTGGGAGCGTTGTCGATCACTTCCTTTGGTACCTTGGCCGCGCTTCGGACCAGAAGTCCCTCGGCTTCGGCGAGATGCCCGTGGAAGTTCTGCGGATCCGAAAGGATCAACTCACAGTCTGGCTGGGACTGCAACATTTCGATCGCTGCCGGAGCAATTTTGTCGGCTACCAGGATCTTCATTTTCTTTGCCCTCTTCGAGAAGCTGGCAGACTTTGCCGCCCGCTCTGCTACTTCTGCAGTTTTACTCACTTATCCATGCCGGCCATCTTAACGTATACGTGCTGAACCGCTGCGACGCCCTTACCGAACTCCACTTCTTTGCCGGCCGCGGCCAGAATCAGCTCGAGTTCCGCAATTACCGCAAAGAGGTCCGGGAAGTCGAAGTACCCGAGATGCGCGATGCGGAAGATCTTGCCTTTCATGGAGCCCTGGCCGTTGGCAATAATGGAGCCGAACCGGTCGCGAAAACCTTTCACGATCACGCCCGAGTCCATACCTTCCGGCGCTTTAACCGCGGTAACCGCCGCCCCCGGGTCGTGCGGGGCGAAGGGCTCGAGGCCAAGCGCCATCACCGCTTCCCGGGTGGCGCAGGCCAGCCCTTGCGCGTTCTCGATTAGCTTATCCATGCCAATCGATTTCATATATCGAAGGGCCTCGGCCAGGCTCAGCAGCAACGCTGTGTTGGGCGTATAGTTTGACTGCCCTTTGAGCGCGTTCTCCGCCTCCTTCTTGATGTTGAAGTAGAAGTGGGGAAGATCCGAGGTCTCCTCGTGCTTCCAGGCCTTCTCGCTGATGGTCATGAAAGCCAGCCCGGGCGGAATCATGAACGCTTTCTGCGAGCCGCCGATCACGATATCGAGTCCCCAGCCGTCGATATCGAGCGGCATGGTGCCCAGGCCCGTGATGGCATCCACCACCACGATCGCATCGGTCTCCTTCGCCGCCTTGCCGATCTTTTCGACATCGTGCTTTACTCCGGTGGAAGTCTCCGAAGCCTGCAGGAAAACGCCGCGAATTCCCGGCTCCTTTAGCTTCTCGACAACCTCATCAGCCGGCACGGCCAGACCGTACTCGGCTTCGAGTATCACCGGTTCGAGACCATAGGCCGTAGTGATCTGGCCCCAGCGCTCGCCGAACTTTCCGGCTGAGAGGACAATGACCTTGTCTCCCTTGCGGAAGAAGTTCGAAACAGACGCTTCCATGGCGCCGGTACCGGAACAAACCAGGGGAACAACGTCTCCGGAGTAGCCAAGTAACTCCTTGAGGTCCGTGACGACCGATTCGTACACCGCCACGAAATCCTGCGTACGGTGGTGAATGTCGGCCGCCATCATGGCGTGCAATGCCGGAGGATACAACGGGGTAGGCCCCGGCGTGAGCAGACGGGTTTTACGAATGTGCATGGTTAGACTAAACCAACTAGAATAACAGACGTCATGCCCCTAATTGAGAGGATACAGAAAGACATGGTCGCGGCCATGAAGGCCAAGAACCAGGAACGCCTCAACGCAATCCGCCTGATCAAGGCTGCCTTGAAGATGCAGGAAGTGGATAGCGGCAAGCCGTTGGATGAAGCGACAGAACTGAAGGTACTGGCCGGCCTCGTGAAACAGCGCAAGGACTCGATTGAAATGTACCGGAAGGGAGGCCGTGAGGAATTAGCGGCTAAGGAGGAAGGAGAACTGGCCGTGGTGGAGTCCTACATGCCCGCCAAAGCTACCGTTGCGGACATCGAGGCCGCCGTGGAGGCCGCCGTCGTCGAAACCGGCGCCAGTTCCATGAGCCAAATGGGCCAGGTGATGAGGGCCGCACGGGAGAATTTGGCAGGAAAGACGATTGACGGCAGGGCGCTCAGTGACAAGGTGAAGGCACGACTCGGTTGAGCGGGGCCGCCAGCGGCGCGGCCCCATAGCACCTAAGATTCTATTTGGAGGTTTCGATGAAGAGAGTCTCGATTGCAGTGTTGATATCCTGTTTCGCGGCCGGCCTTGTGCTGGCCCAGCCCGGCTTCCAGTCGGTGTTCAACGGGAAAGATCTCAGCGGGTGGAAGATCCCAGAAGGCGATAACAGCCACTGGAAGGTGGTGGACGGCGTCATCGACTACGATGCTCAGAGCGAGGCAGAGGGCCAGAAGAGCCTCTTTACTCAAAAAGAATACGGCGACTTCGTGCTCCAGGTCGACTGGCGGATCAAGGAGACGCCTTTCATCTATGAGCATGCCCGGATCATGATGCCGGATGGAACATATAAGAAAGATGCGGATGGAAACGTGATCGAGTTCGCCATCCCGGATTCCGACTCCGGCATCCTGTTGCGCGGCGGCCCGCAGGTGAACATCTGGTGCTGGCCCCAGGGCTCCGGCGAGCTCTGGCAGGTTAGGAACAATAAGGACCTGCCTCCTGACGTACGCGGCGCGGCGGTGCCGAGACTCCATGCGGACAGAAATGTCGGCGAGTGGAATACCTTCGAGATCACGCTCCAGGGTGACCGCGTGACCGTTGTTCTCAACGGCCATACCGTGATCGGTAACGCCCAGATTCCTGGTATCGCGGCGAGGGGACCCATCGGCCTACAACACCACGGACGGATGGTGGATGGCAAGTGGGTCGGCCCTCCAAGTCTGGTGCAATTCCGCAACATCAAGGTCAAGGAGTTGTAGCCGGATTTGTAGGCGGTGGCGCCGGGGGAGGATCGCCGTCCCTAGCCCGCCCCGCGCCGTTCCGTGCGGATGGTTTAGGATAGAATCTGCGAAGCAATCCAGCTTCCGAAGTGTTGCGTGTCGAGGAGGTGACCGAGTGTGGAACAGGCGGAAAGAAGATTTGCCCGCCCCAAAACCTGCGGCGACCGTACCAACTTCGACCGATCTGGCACGTGAAGGAATACCAATGTCAACCAGCCCAACCAAAATCGCTGAGCCGGGCGGCGGAGCAGCCGCCATTGGAAAATCCGTGGTTGTGAAAGGACAGATTTACAGCCGCGAAGATCTCTACGTCGACGGTGAAGTGGAGGGAACGATTGAGGTGCAGGAGCACCGCCTGACGGTGGGCCCGAATGGCCGGGTACGGGCCGCGATTAAGGCCCGCGACGTCATAATCCGCGGCACGGTGCACGGCAATATCGAGTCCCGCGACAGGATCGATATCCGCAAGGAAGCCAAAGTCGCCGGCGACCTCAAGACTTCCCGAATCATCATCGAGGACGGCGCCTACTTCAAGGGATCGGTGGATATCATCCGGCAGGAAGTAACGCGGACGGCCGCGGCGGCCCAAGCCGCTCCGCCACCCAGGCCGGAAGCGCCGCAGCAGCAAATGCCGAAACCCGCGGCGCCCGCCAGCGGCGAGAAGTAGGATTTGCCTGGAAAGCCCTCTGTCCGGCAAGCGGGTTTTCTGGTGCTGCGGCGGCACGTGAAGAGATTGGGGCCCATCCCGCCGCAGTGGGGCGATTTTGGAAGGCAGGTGCAGAGTGATCGGAGATCGGCTACGCGCTCTATTCTCGAAATCCCGACTCCGGGCCGGCGCCGACCGGCCCGGAGTTGCGAAGCCTTCGCCGCCACCACTCGACAAGAATACGCCCCGGGAACACGTGAAGAAGAGCCACGGCCTCCTGCAGTTCGTCGAGTCCATTCAAGACCAGTCCGGGCTGGCGATTCTCGACCTTGGCGGAATTTCACAGGCGAACGTTAGCTTTGTCACCGACCTCGGGCATCGCCTTCACGCCGTGGATTTCTTGCGGATACTCGATTCGGTAACCTCACCAGACGATGCGCTCGGCGGGCCAGCCCAACGCGACCGCATGGAGGCCTTTCTCGATCAAACACTCGGCTATGAAGCTGACTCCCTGGACGGCGTGCTGGTCTGGGACGCACTCCAGTTCCTTTCGCGGCCGCTGCTGCTTCAGACCATGGAGCGGCTGGCTGAAGTCCTGCGGCCGGGCGCCTACATGCTGGCCCTTTTTCACGCCTCTGAAAAAGCAGAATGGGTTCCCATCTACTCGTACCGCATCCAGGACCGCGGCGCCCTCCATCTCACTCTCAAGACCCAGCGGCAACCAGTCCACTTCTTCAACAACAGAGGCATCGAGAAACTGTTCGAGAATTTTGACAGCGTGAAGTTCTTCTTGAGCCGGGACAACCTGAGAGAAGTTATTGTCCGGCGGTAGGAGGACATGCACTGCACCCGCAGGCCGGAAAAGCAGCCGGGCCCTGTAGCTCAGACAATAACCGCGTGAACCATCCCCGGCCCGTGTACCCCCTTGATGAGGATCTGCTCGATATCCGCCGTGCGGCTTGGGCCGGTAATGATCACCATGGAACTTGAAAGCTCAGCGGGATTCGGGACCACCGCGAATAGCTCATCTACTCCAGTGAGAATTCGCTCCCGCGGGACGACGGCAACGTGCACCGGGGGCAGAAGCGAGATCAGCCGGGCCTCTTCCGGGGAGGAGAAGACCACCAGACTCCCGGTGTCTGCCAGAGCATAGTCGGCGCTGGTGATTCCCACATCGGCCGATGCGCACGCCTCTCTTAGTTCATCCGCGCCCGTGAATCCGGTGAAGACGCCGGGCAGACTCACAATGCCGCACTCACGCAAGAATGGCGCGTTGGAGGCGACCGCGCTTTTACCCTCGATCAGTCCCTCCACCAAGGAGCGGGCCTCATCCCTCGATGATGGGGAGTGGGCCTGACCCGACAGCTTCTCCAGCGCGGCGGAAAAGGTGGCGATGCGTTCCTGTATAGGGGCGTCGCCAATACGGAGGAGAACGGGGGGCGGAGCAGCGGGCTCCTGGCCGGCGCGGCGATCGATTGCGGTGCGGACCTTTTGCAGAATGTGATCGCGAGACATCTCAGTGCTCCAACTGGCCGCGTTTTGGTGAGGTTGAGCGGCTCTGCCAGAGTTGCCGGAAAGTCCGCGGGGGCGGCGGCGGCAAATCCCGCTGGCTCATCCAGGCCTTCATCGGGCCGGCGTTGAACATGACGGGAACACTGCTTTTCCAACTCGCGTCCTCTTCGCCAAGAGCGCCGCTGAACAGCGCAGCAGCCTCATAAAGCCTTGGATGGGTCATCACCCAGGCCCAGAGCCGGAACGCCAGCCGCTCGAGCCGGGCTTCATTTGCCCGGATCTTCGCCGTCACCGCCTCGCCACGCAACTCCAACAAAATTTTGGGAATATCTATCTTCACGGGGCAGACCTCGGCGCACGCGCCGCACAGACTGGAGGCGAACGGAAGCCAAGGATCCTCGGTAATGCCCTGGTATTGGGGCGTGATAATGGCGCCAATCGGGCCGGAGTACACCCACGGATAATTGTGTCCCCCCACTTGCCGGTACACCGGGCAGTGATTAAGACAGGCGCCGCAGCGAATGCAATACAAGGATTGCCGCTTCTCGCGGTCTGCGAGCAGCTTCGTGCGGCCATTGTCGAGCAAGACCAGGTAGAATTCGCCGGGTCCATCCACTTCACCCTCGCGCCGCGGCCCCGAGAGAAAGGAAGTGTAGACCGTTAGCGGCTGTCCGGTGGCGCTCCGGCCTAGCAACTTCAAAAAAATGGCCAGGTCTTGCGCCCTTGGGATGAGCTTTTCGATGCCGGCCACCGCGACATGGATCTTGGGCGCCGAGCTGCACAGCCGAGCATTCCCTTCGTTCTCGATGATGGCAATGGCGCCGGATTCCGCGATCACGTAGTTGGCTCCAGTGATACCGATGTCCGCGGCGAGGAATTTCTCCCGCAAGACGCGCCGGGCGATCATCGTCTGCTTCTCCGGAACCTCCTCGCGCTCAATACCGAGCTTGTCGCTGAACAGATCCGCCACTTGATAACGGGTCTTGTGCAACGCCGGCGCCACAATGTGCGAGGGACGCTCCTTCGCAAGTTGGATGATGTATTCGCCGAGGTCGGTCTCCACCGTCTCAAGGTGTTCTTTCTCGAGCCACTCGTTGAGATCGATCTCCTCGGTGGTCATTGATTTCGACTTGACGATCAGCTCGGCCTTCCGTTCCTTGGCCAAGTCGATAAGAAACCGCGCCACTTCCGCGCCATCGCGGGCATAGACAACCTTACCGCCGCGAACAGTGACTTGCTCCTCCACTTCCTCCAGGTAGTAATCGAGATTCTCCAGTGTATGCTTCTTGATCTGGTGCGCCTGCTCCCGCCACTGTTCAAATTCCTCCCGCAGATCGGCGGGAATGGATCCTTGACGCTTCTGCATCAACCGGCCGGTCGAGGTGTAGATCGCCTCCACCAAGCCGGTGTTGCCGAGGGTCTTCCGGATCTTTTCAACGGGGATGGGATTCATAACTACACCTTAGCGACTGGCCAAAACCTCTGCCAGGTGCAAGGTTTTCACGGCCGATCCGGCGCGGGAGAGCGCCCCCTGAATCTGCATCAGGCAGCTTGAATCGATGGAGACCACTGCCTCGGCGCCGGTGCGCAAGATGGACCTAATTTTAGTTTGCACCATCGCGCCGGATACATCGGCAAACTTCACCGAGAACGTGCCGCCGAACCCGCAACATTCCTCGGGAATATCCATTTCCTTCAACTGGAGTCCCTTGACGTTGGCGAGCAACCGGCGCGGTCCATCCTTGATCTTCAGCTCGCGCAGAGCGTGACAACTATCGTGATAGGTGACCACCTTGTCGCAGCGCGCGCCGACGTCTTCGACCCCCACCACGCTGGTCAGGAACTCGGAAAACTCCCACGTCCGCTTCGCGATCTGTTCAGCCGCGGCCAGCGTATCGGGTTCGCCGGCGAAAAGTTCCTGGTAGTGGTGCGAAACCATCGAGGTGCAGGAACCGGAAGGCGACACGATATACTCGGCGTCTCCGAACACCTTGAGGAAGTGTCGCGCGACGTCCCGGGCCTCATCGCGGAAGCCGCTATTGAAAGCAGGCTGACCGCAGCACGTTTGGCCGCGGGGAAAATCGACCTCGCAGCCCACCCGCTCTAGTACCTCGGCCGCGGCGAGGCCGGCCTTGGGAAATAGCTGATCGACAACACAGGTTACAAACAGTGAGACCCGCAAGGACATGAAGACCAAATTGTATCATCAGCTTCGCGCCCGCCGGGCGGCTGTTGGCATGCTTACTCGAACATGGGGGATAATCTGGCTTTTTGTCTGAAGGAGGAGCAATGATTCAGGAGCTCAAGACCGGACGCCTGACGGAACCCGTCAGTGGAAGGTCATGGAGCGGGGAAAAAGCCGCATCCTCGGTGGAACGCGGTGTTGCACGCTTCCAGCGCCTGTGGCCGCGGCGCGGCGAGCGGGTGTTTCCGCCATTCGGCAACCGGCTGGAGTTCTTCGCTGAACTGCTCGCGGTTTGACGGGTCGGCGGCTGCGCCATTCCGGTGGACGCGCGTCTTACCCCGTTCGAAATAGATGCCCTTTTGCAGTCGGCTTCTCCTCGGTTCGCCGTCGTGGATTCTGACACCGGCGCGGGGTTGAGCGCCACGCTCGCGAAGGCCGCCGGGGAAGTCCTGCTTGCCAAAGATTGTCCGGATGCGCCCGGTCCGGCCGGTTTCAGCCGCGCCAGGCTTGACGACGACGCGCTCATCCTGTTCACTTCCGGTTCGACCGGAAAGCCGAAAGGCGTGGTCCATACTCGCCGCTCCCTGCGGGTACGGTGGATCGTGCTCTGGCAGTGCCTCGGGGTGAAACGCTAAGGGCGGACACTCTGCCTGCTGCCCACTCAGTTCGGCCACGGCCTCATCTGCAACTGCCTGTTCCCTTGGCTGAACGGCAAAGACCTCTTCATCATGCCGCCGTTCCAGCCCGGAATCGCCATGCGACTGGGACAAGTGCTGGATGCACACCGCATCACCTTCATGTCGTCGGCGCCGCCCGTGTGGAGGCTGGCCTTGAAGCTCGCTAAGCCACCGCAGGCGGGCTCGCTGGAGCGGGTCCATATCGGCTCCGCGCCTCTATCCGCTCACCTCTGGAACAACGTGCGTTCGTGGTGCGGGACGAGCGAGGTGTTCAATGCCTATGGAATCACGGAGACCGGAAGTTGGGTGGCCGGCACGACGCACGGAGACTTCGAACCGGAGGATGGTCTGATCGGCCGCGGCTGGGGGGCGGTGGTGAAGGTGCTCCAGCACCGCGATCCGGAGGGATGGCTCACACCCGAGGCCAAATCGCCGCCCGGCGGCGCCGGATAGGTATGGCTGAACACGCCCGTCCTCGCGAAGGGCTACCTCGACCGCGACGACCTTACCAACGAGGTTGTCTCCGGCGGCTGGATTACGACCGGGGATATCCGTTTCCTGAATGACGCTGGCCATTTGTACCTGAAGGGCAGGGAGCGCGAGGAGATCAACAAGGGCGGCATGAAGGTCTATCCGGCGGATGTAGACGCCGTGGTGGAGCGCTTCCCCGGCGCCTCCGACGTTTGCACCTTTGGCTACGTGGATCCGTTTCATGGACAGAACATCGGCATCGCAGTGCTGCTGAAAGGCGCCGGCGAGGAGCAGATTCGCGGTCTCCACGCATGGATGTCCGCACACCTCGCCGAGCACAAGATGCCTCTGCGGTGGTATCTGCTGGACGAAATTCGCCGTACCTCGCGCGGCAAGATTAATCGCGAAGACGTGATGAATGGGTGTCTGGCGGAACAGCCGATGGATTTAGACGCCGCGCTTTCCCGCACTCCGGGAAGCGACATCTGAGCACTCGATATCCTTATGAGCCGCGAAGATAATCGAGCCAAGCTGATGGAGTTCCTGACGACGATCCAACGCCCAGGACACAAGATCCGCAAGGTCACAGACGATCAGAACCTGATCCGTGAGGGGTTGACCGACTCGTTGGCCATCCTCCAGATTGTTTCTTACCTCGAGGAAGACCATTCCGTCGACTTCTCGGAGCGCGGCGCCGATCCCGATGAACTCAGTTCGGTAGGCGGGATCCTGAACGACATTGAACAGAACAGGGAATTATGGCAAAGCTGCTGGGCTGGTACCGCGAGGTATCGCAGTTTCACGAGCAGTAGAAGCTGATTGCCCTGGCGCAGACCATTCCCGGGAGAGTCGTAGTCTGCGCCCTTGCTCTCCTCCTGCTGCGGCCCTACAAGGAAGGCCGCGTGATGATGGTGGCCGTGGCGCTGGTTAGCAGCGAAACCGCTTCTTCGCCTCGCTGTTTGGAATCGATGCGGTGTAGTCACTACACTGTAAGTATGCGATCCATTGCACTTCTGCTCTTGATCGCGGGGCTGGCGTTGGGCGCGTCCGAGGAGACAATACGTGGAACACTAACCTCGACTCCCGCCGGTGAACCCGCGCTCAAGACTAGCGCCGGGAAGCTGGTACGATTGCAGGGCGACGCCGAGACCAGGGACGTCATTCGGGACGAACGACTGGAAGGCGCCGATCTCGAGGTGCGGGGGAAGTTCACCGCAAACGATCTTTTCCGGATTGGACCGTTTCACAAACGGTCGATGTGGATTTGGAAGCAAGGCCACAAACACTTCGTTTCTTACTGGTGCAGCGTCTGCTCGATCCGAACCTACACTCCCGGGATCTGCATGTGTTGCCAGGATGAAACGGAGCTCGATCTCAGAACCGAAAACGAGATCGAGCAATAAGGATAAAGCCTCACGCCAGTGCGTCAGGCTTTGTTGAAATCACACAATTCAGGTCACTACTGGGTAGCTGGAGCCACGGCGGCGGAACTGGGCTCGGACGCCTTGGCCACTTCCTCGTCGTAAAGTTTGACGATGTCCTGCGTGATGTCTATGCCATTAGCGGCGAACAAAACGGGCGTTTGCGGATTGCTTACGTCGAGAACCAGGGTGTAACCGTTGTCGCGCGAGTACTTGCCAATCACCGCCATCATGCGCTGGCCAAGATCCTGAAGAATCTTCTCCTGCTCCAGTTGAAAGTCCGCTTGCGCGTCCTCGCTGGCACGGTTCAACCGGCGGGTCTTCTCGTCAATATCCCGCGCCAACTGCCGGCGCCGCTCTTCGCCCATCGTATTGCTGCCCTTGCTGAGCTCAGCCTGGAGGGCATTAATCTCGTCACGCAAGCTCTGCAGGCGCTTGCTGGTAGGCTCAAACTTTGTCTGCAGGTTCTGGGCCGCCTCTTGGCCCTCCTTGGTACCCAGCAGGGCGTTTTGAATGTGGATAATGCCAACCTTTGATGATTGCTCCTGCGCCTGCGCCACGAATGCGGCGCACACTGCAATGGTTGTGGTTAAGAGGATTCTTCGGATCACACTGAAACTCCTGGAATTACTTTGATGGTAGCACATCGGGCGGGGGCATCCGGAATCTTTCGTATTGGCCGCTGTCATGCCGCTCTTCAGCCTTGATTCGCACCTAAAAGGTCCGGCTGACTGTAAACCGGAAAGTTGATCTTTCTTCAAAGAAAGGAAAAGCCTGGCCGAACCGCGCCACGGAGTTGAAGAACGACGCGTCGTTCGGAAAGAAGGAACGGTCGGCGACCACCGGGGGCTGGAGGAACTTCTGCAGTATCAGCGGGTTGTAGGCCCAGTAAAACCGGAACGGCGCATTCACCACCGGCATCATGATCTGGAATTCGATACCCGTGGACATTCGGAGCTTCTCCGTATCGGCCTCAACCAACGCCGCTCCATCGAAGGCGGCCTGAGGAAACTGGAAGTTCAGATCGTTCATGCGGCCGGGGTTCAGGCTGAGTTGGCTGGGGAAAACGATGCGGTTGAAACCGGCGTCAGCAAATAGCGCAAGTGTTACCGGTCCGAACAAGGGAATCCGGTACTCGGCGTTTCCAACCACAGAGACGTCACCGCCCGGGAAGGTCAGTTGGTTAACCGGGATATTCTGTGTCACTGGATTAAAGGTAATCCGGCCGTCTGCACCAACCGTTTTCTGCGTTCTGGTCGAACCGTCAGAGTTCAAGACCGGAACCGCCGCCGCACTGGGAATCCACGCCACCGGGCTGATGCCCCAAATGTCGAAACCGCGGATGTCGTTCTCGCCGCCCATGAAAAAGCGATTGAACGGCGGTGGGGCGACCCCGCCGTACCCGGTCACCGCCCGCGCAAGCGCGTGGAAGCCGAGAACGTGACCGGGCCGCAACGCCTTGCGGAAATACTTCAGATCTACCGTCGGAGCGATCATTTGGACATTCCCGCCGATGCCTGCAAAAGAGGTGGAGACAAAGATTGACCTACCGCGCGATGGAGTGATCGGATGGTCTACAGTGTTGTAGGTGTATGCGGGGACGATGCGGCTGGTCTGGATCCCTTCCAGGGAGTTTGGCCCGTCGAGACCCTGGAAGTTGACGAAGTTAAAAAACTCGCGGGACGCTTCGGTGAGCGGTTGAATGTCCTGACTGTCATAACCATAGGTCAGGCTCACCCGGGCAAAGCTCCTCTTCAGCGGATAGCTCAAAAAAGTGGTGAAACCGTAGCCCTGGGTATTGTAATTCAAAAGATTGTTTTGCCCGAGCTGGTTGAACAAAGGTGCGAGGTCGCGGCCCGTCAGGATCGACAGTTCGCGGCCCTGGTCAAAATCGAACCGCGATGTGTAGACCGTAAATCCGGCCTGAATGGGGCGATCGAACAGATACGGCTCGGTGAAACCAAAGGTGACCGAACGCAGGCGCGTGCCGAGTTGAGCGTCAATGGAAAGAGTTTCTCCGAGGCCGAGGAAGTTGTTCGTCGAGTAGCCGAAACCCAAGAAGGTACCCGCGATGCCGGATACGCCGCCGGTCATGTGTACCGAGTTCCGGCCGCGCTCCTTTACGTTGAGTGTGATGTCCACCGTGTTCGTTTTGGTGTCGCGGCGGATCTCGGCCGACTCCTCTTCCTTTAGCACCTCGAAATAACCCAACTGGTTAAGCCGCAGCAAGCTTACTTCCCAGAGGCGGGTGTTGAACATGTCGCCCTCGTCGACGAGGAGTTCGCGCCGGATGACCTTGTCGCGCGTCGTCGTGTTGCCGGCGAAATCGATCCGGCGAACGAAGAACTGCTCGCCTTCATCCACGCTCAGCGTCATGTCCACTTTGTCGGTCGCCGGCAGGAAGTCGAAGTACGGCTCGGCCACCATGTCGATATAGCCGAATTCTCCATAGAGTTTGCGCATATTCTCGAGGCCTTCGCGCAGCTTCTTGGTGGAGAAGACATCGCCCTGGTCCATCTGGAACAGGGGCCGCATGAGGGTCTGAGGGGTGCGGAATAGCGTAACCCCCTCAAAGAGCACGTTGTTCAGATGGTACTGCCGGCCCTCTTCCAAGTTGATAATAATATCGGCCTTCTTGCCGGGCTTGTTCGGGTAGAAAAGCGGAATTTTGAAACCCCCGCCGCCGGTATCCCGCAATTCGAGCTCATGATCGAGGGCCTTCGCCTGAAAGTAGCCGCGCTCCTGGTAGAAGTTCCGCATACGTTCTTTATCTTCCTCGAGCTTAGTGGAGTCAAAGGACTTGGAGAACAAATTCTCGAATAGGATCGAGTGCGGGATGCCGATGGGCTTCAGGTTTGCCATCGACCGGATTACGACGCGGTCGCTAAACACCTCGTTGCCCTCAATGTCGATTTTGCCGACCTTGACCTTCGGACCCTCATCGATTTTGAAGGTGATCTCGAGGGACGATGGTGGAATCTGCCGTATCTGCGGATCGATCACAGCAAACTGCCTGCCACGCTCCGCGAGAAACTCCTGCAACACAATCACCGCGCGCTGCACCTTGTTCGGGTCATACTGAGTTTCCACCGACAGGCCGACACGACGCTCCTTGAAGCGGTCCAGGATGTCTGAGATTTGTATCGATTTGTTGCCTTCGTACTTGATCGACCTCACCACGCGCCGTTCCACCAGACGGAAACGGACAATCCAGCCGTACTGGCCTGTTTCCCGCTCTAAGGTGATGTCATCGAAACGTCCGGTGTTCCACAGCGCCATGAAGTCGCGGTGGAGCGCCTCGAGATCCAACCGGTCGCCCTTCTTGGAGAAGATCATCGCCCGTAAGGTGGCTTGCGGTACACGACGAGACCCTCGGAACTCGATTGCCTCAATCACATCCTCGACTTCTTCGGGCTTCGGCGCCTCCGGCTGCTCTGGAGTCTCAAAAGGGCTCGGCGGCTCCTGGGGCGGCTGTGCTTGAGCCGGCTCCTGCTCCTGAGGCACTGCTTCGAAAGGATTCTGCGAGGGCTCCGGCGGCTGCTCAGGGGATTGCTGCGCCGCAGCCCCGGAGAGGAGAATCGCCAAGACGAATAGAAGAACGAATACACGCATGTTCAGGCTTCGACGCCTGGCCAAATTCATTGAGAGCGAATTCCTTTCCAGACCGCGACCCAAATAGACGGTGGATTCACCTGGCGGGTTTCACACTCTTGTGTCTCGCGCGGGGTTGACAGCTTTATTTTAACTGATCTGAACGGCGGCGGGCTACTCCGAGTGGCTGTAACACCCAGTTTATGTTGCCGCCCAAAACAGCTTATACTAGCACAAGGCGGTTCGAGCACCTTCTTGGGCTCTTACGGGGTTGCCAAGCAGACTGAGGGTTGATCGCGGCATTTGCGCGGGTAGGTTAAGCTGTATCCCGCGGACGAACCGCTAATGTGAAGGAGATCACGAATCGTAGATCATGAGTCGACGGGTGGTAATAACCGGCATTGGGGCGGTGAGTCCGAACGGTATCGGCCGCGAAAACTTCTGGAAGGCGACAAAGAACGGTGTCAGTGGCGTGAAACGCATCACGCGCTTTGACGCTTCCGGCTATCCGGTTCAAATCGCCGGCGAGGTGACTGATTTCCGCGAAGAGGACTATATCTCGCCCAAGGACAAGCCCCATGTCTCCCGCTCAGCGCCGTTGGCAATCGCCGCCGCACAAGAAGCGTTGGAAGACGCCGCACTGGAGCCTTCCAAAATGAAACACGACGAACTCCGAGGGATCGGAGTGCTGCTCGGTAGCGGAGGGGGAAGCCAGGAATTCACCGAGGAGCAGTACCGGCTTTACTACGCCGGGCTCCAGAGGCAATGCAGCGTCTACGTTATTCCTACCTCGACCATCGGAACGCTGGCTAGTGAAATCTCCATGCGCTTTGGCTTCCGCGGGCTCAGCCATGTAGTTTCCACAGGTTGCACCTCGTCTACCGATGCCATCGGTTACGCTTATAAACATGTGCAAACGGGGATGATCGACACGGTGATCGCCGGCGGCGTTGACGCGCCGATTGCTCCGTTGATCGTACGTGGTTTTCTGTTGATGCGCATTCTCTCACGCTCTTGGAACAGCGAGCCGGAACGGGGATCCCGCCCATTCTCGCGCGACCGCGATGGTTTCGTCATCGCCGAAGGGAGCTGGTTCCTCGTCCTTGAGGACTACGAGAAGGCAAAGGCGCGCGGCGCAAGAATCTATGCTGAAATCGCAGGTTATGGTTCCACCTGCGAAGCCTTCCACCGGGTGCGGCTGGAGGAATGCGGCGAGGAACCGGCGCGCGCGATGACAATGGCGATGGGGGAAGCGGGGATCGGACCGGGAAACGTCGATTACGTGAGCTATCACGGGACATCCACGGAGCTGAACGACAGGATCGAAACCCGTGCCATGAAGATCGCTTTTGGCGACCGGGCTTATAAGGTCCCCGGCTCTTCATTAAAGAGCCTCATCGGCCACCCACAGGGCGCATGTGGCGCTGCCGGCTTGTCAGCCACACTGCTTGGAATGCGAGACGGCGTCGCCCATCCGACCCTGAATGTCGAAGTAGCGGATCCGGAATGCGATCTGGATTACATTCCTCATGAAGCTCGCAAATTGGACATCGAATATGCCGTGTCCAACTGCATCGCCTTCGGCAGCAAGAACTCGGCGCTGGTGATTCGTAAGATCGATTGAATCGCGAACCGTGGTACGCCCAGAGCCCCGACAAGGATAGGCGGGCTTGAAACTCCGGAGCGGTCAACTCCGTCTACGCCGCCGTCATTCCTCTTCTTCTTCGTCCTCGGCCTCGGACTTGTAGTAGTACGAGTGATAGTAAGAGTACTTGCTGTAAAGTTCGCCCCGTCGCGCACCGTTCACGACAATTCCGAGTACATTGTTTTCACACAACGATTGCATGGCCCGGGTGACGGAATCGATAGTAGTGGAGCCGATACGCACCACAATCAGGGTTCCGTGAGAGAGAGTGGACAGCAGATTCGCGTCCGCGGCGAATAGCAATGGCGGAGTATCCAGAATCACCCAGTTGAAGATCTTCGGGAGTTGCGCGAGCAGTCGTCTTGCCACCGCGAGGTTGAGGAGCTCCAGTGGATTCATCACCGGCTCGCCCGCAGGCATTATATAGAGGTCCAACCCATCGATCTTCTTGATGATCTCGTGGAGTTCCACCTTACCCTGCAGAAAATCGGTGATGCCCGGCGCCCGATCGACTCCGAAGAAGGAGTGGATGATCGGGCGGCGGAAATCGAAGTCGGCGAGCATGGTCGGATTATCCGCAAGTTGCGCCTCCGAGATCGCGAAATTCGCCGCCGTGAATGACTTGCCTTCGGCCGGAGACGGTGAAGTGACCACGACCGAGTGGATGGGTTGCAGCGTCTGGAGATGGTTCACCCGAGTTCGCAACGTCCGAAATTCCTCGACCGGTCCACTACTGCCCCGCTCTCCATCGAGACGAAGCAAATGGGAATCGGGAAGCGGATTAAACGGGATTGTAACTACCTTCTCAAGCAGATCATCCGGGACGGTTGGAGCCGCAACAGTCGCTCCCCCGCCGGTCGCCGCCACCCGCGCCACTTCTGGAGCGGGGAGTCCCGACGGCTCGGCTTTTCTCAACGCATCGTGAACACGACTCATGGCTTTTTTTGCTCCTCAACTGCGAAATCCTACACCTTCGTTGCGTAGTAGTAATAGATGGAGCCGGCCATCGCCGCGATCGCGAAGGCACAAGCTGCCGTCCATCCGAGCCATGCCATCCGGCGGCGGCGCATTACAACCAAGTCATTCTCCAGCAGGGGGACGCTTCCCATGATAGTGAGTTGCGTGTAGGCCCGGACGTCCTTCAAGGTCTTCAACGAAGTGTCCTTCACCTCCCGCAAGAACACGAATAGCCCGCCGAATCCGATTCCCAGCACAACTCCCATAATCACCATGATGGAGCGAACGGGTTTTGCCGGCCGCTCGGGCAGGGAAGCCGGATCGAGCAGTTCGAGCGTTTCACCCTGCTTCCGGTTTTCGAGGTCCGTCGCGATCTGAGATTGCGCCATCTTCTGGTTCAAGTCTTCATACCGCTGTTTCTTCATCTCCAAATCGCGTACCAGGGTTGCATACTCCTGTTCACCGATCGGCGCCTTCTCGAGTCTTGCCTGAACCACCTCGATTCGCTGGTTGGTTGAGTTGATCGCACCAAGGACGTTTTCTATTTCCAGGTCGTGCGCCCGGAGCTGAATCTGCTTGTTTTGAATCTCCGCATACGCCTGTCGCACCTCTTCGGCTTGTTGCGGGGTCAGCGCCGGGCCGGCGGGCGCCGGCGGGCCGGCGGAATCGGCGCCGGCCTCTTCCCGCGCTGTCGATCGCTCCTCGACGAGGTCCGCTTTTTCTTTTCTCAGGAGTTCGATCTGCGCTTCATAGCGGCGAACATCCGGGTGATTGGGAGTATATTGTTCAAGCAGCGAGGCCAATTGGCGCTCGGCGTTGCGAATCGCCTGGTCAAACCGCGCCACCGCGGGGTCCCCGGCCTCGACGCTTTCACCACCGGCGGATCGAGGGGCACTCGTGATGGCGCTGATCCGGTCACGTAGCAACTGTATCTCCGAATTCAGCACCAGCTTCTCTTGGTTTAGCCGGTTTAAAGTGCCGTTGAGCGAGGTCAGCCTCGTCTCCAATGAGGCGATTTGCTGGACGTTCGACGTCCAATGTCCGGGCAACTGGCCGGCGTTCTTGATCCGGAACGCAGTCACCTTGTTCTCGATTTCGTCGAGTTCGTTCTTCGCACCGGTCCACTGGTCACGAAGGAACTGCGTGGTAATCGCCGACTGGTTTGCCCGCTCGCGCGTATTCTCGTTGATGAACCGGCTCACCAGATCCTGGACAACCTTCTGCGCCAGGTAGCGATTCTCATAGGCGAACGTGATCTGGAACGCCGTCATACGGCTGCCCCTTCCGGCCTCGATATTGCGTACGTTGCCGATCACGATGTCCTTCCGCATCTGCTCGATGACATCTTCCAAAGGCACAGACTGCCGCCTGCGCGTGTAGAGCCCGTACGTTTCGATAATGCTGGTGAGCGTTCCGCGGCTAAGAACTGTCTGTCCCATCGCTGCAATGCGTTGCGACATCTGCATCGTGACGTTTGTCGGCACAAAAGAGGCCGGCACCTGCGGAGGCACGACGCGGATCACCGCCTGAGATATATACGTATCCGGCCAAAGGAATGCCGTAACCACGGCGATGACCAACCCGGCCAGCGTCGGCCCGGCAATCCAGGACTTGTTACGGCGAACAATGTCCAGAATGTCTTCGGGGTCTAACTGCCGCCGCGTCACCCTCAGGGGATCCCTGACCCCCGAGCCGTTGTCTCGATCTCCCTGGATCGGCTGCATACGATCTCTCCTACTCTGAAGGCCTCCTGCATTCACCGCAGCCCGCCGGACTACGGCACGATGATATGATCACCGTTCTCGAGGTAGACATTCTGGTCGAGGTTCTTGCCCTTCGTGACCTCGTTGTAGTTGAATTTCAGGCGGTCATTCCCTCTCATGATGATGATCTTTTTCCGGTTGGCCCAATCGCGGAATCCTCCCGCGCTACTAAGCGCTTCCAGCACCGTTGTGGGGACCACCAGGGGAAACGCTCCGGTCCGGTTCACCTGACCGGTGATGTAGTACTTCTTGCTGCGAATCGCAATCACCGACACCATCACTTCCGGCCGGGTGAGAAATTCCGACAGCTTCTCTGTCACTTCCTCTTTAAGCTGGAACGGAGTTCTACCCGTGGCCTGGACCTCGCCAATAAGTGGCAGCGTGATCTTCCCGTCCGGACGAACAGCCACGTTGGCGGAGACATCCGGCTCCTTCCAAACGCTGATGGCAAGTTGATCCTCCGGTCCAATCTTGTAGGCATTCGGATCGACCGGTGCGGCCATTGGTCTCGAACCCGAAGGATCCATCAATTCCCGCGGGTCGATGGGAGCGATTCCCCCTTCTGGATCTTCTTCGGATGATTCCTGGGAAACGGCGCCGCCGGCAAGCAGACTCAAAACCAACATCAGCCGGATGACAACCGGCATGACGGGAAGCTGTTTCATTGCACCTCTTTATCCAAACTGAAGCTCATCAGGCGCCAGTATGGGTACCCGCGCCTACTATTCGCATCGGTCACGTTACACTATTGTACCTTACCAAAGTGTGGGCGCCGGCCCCAACCAGCCATCGAACCGACGGGTGGGTTCCAGAACTTGTTCCCTTGTTTTCAGGTAGATACCTGGAGAACGCGTGCCCATCCCCGACTCTCTCCGGCGAGCAGGCAAGCATAGCGCCGCTCTTTGTGGCATTCTGAAAACCCGGAGGACCAAATGAGCTACTTCCTCGCCAAGAGCGACCCCGCGGGTTACTCCCTCGATGACCTCGAAAAGGACGGCCGTACCACATGGGACGGCGTGAGGAATGCGCAAGCCGTGCACGTGATTCAGCGGATGCGGCCCGGCGATAAGATCTTCATTTACCACAGTGGCGGCGCCTCGGCGATCGTGGGGCTAGCAAAGGTAGTCAGCGAGCCTGAAGAAGACCCCGTGGCGCCGAAATCATGGGTCGTTGACTTCGAGTTTCTGACTCGGCTCGAACCGCCCACCACACTGCGCGAAATCAAGGAATCCGGCCAGTATGAGGACTGGGCTCTTGTCCGCCAGTCCCGGCTCTCCGTGATGGACGCGCCACAGAAATTCGTCACTTGGATGAAGAAGCGCTACCGGGGAAAAGGCGTCTAGTCCTCCTCGCGCCCGATCCTTTTTAAGCATTCAAAGACGCGCGCCACCGGCAGTCCCACTACGTTGAAGTAGCATCCCTCCACCCGGTCAATGAACTTCGATGCCAGTCCCTGAATTGCGTACCCTCCGGCCTTGTCCATTGGCTCACCGGAGGCGACGTACCCGGCGATCTCGTGCGGTGACAGCGTGATGAACCGCACCGCGGTACTCTCCGTTCCGACAATCTGGCGTCTGGCCCACCGCAGGCAATACCCGGTTATCACTGTGTGCGTCCGCCCCGACAGGAGTGCCAGCATGCGGGCGGCCTCCGTGGCGTCCGCCGGTTTTTCGAGGATGTGCTCGTCAAGGGTCACCACGGTGTCGGCGGCAAGGATTACAGCCTCGGTTCCGTCCTCGACCGCCTCCGCCTTGGCCCGGGCCAGCCGCCTGACATAGACGTCCGCCGCCTCGCCTGGCAGCAACTCCTCCGGGATGTTCGCAGCCCTGACGCGGAAAGGGATTCCGGCCGCCGCGAGGATCTCTTTGCGCCGCGGAGACCCGGACGCAAGAATAAGCGGGTCGCGCAACATCTTCAGTTTCCTGGCCGTTCGCCCGAAGGCGGAGCCGCTCCCCTGGGGAGATCCCGCAGCACCGCGAGCTGATCGCGGTACTTCATCCGTACGCTGATATAGTCGCGATGCTCGAGCAACAATTCCTTGGAGATCTGGCGGATTTCGTTGTCCTCGACGTTCGTAATGGTGCCCTCCGCCGCCGAGACGGCAAACAGGCAGTCCAGGAGCCGCAGCTTCGTTTCCTTGTCTGCGATACGGCCGAACTCCCGGGTCACGACAAAATTGTCGGTACCGCCGAACACCAGATTGCGGGTCTTGGCGGCATGAACCACCACCACCGCCTGATCCTCCGGCAAGCCACCGACCGCTTGCACAATGCGCTCCATCTCGCTTGTCTCGGCGTGAGAAATCTCGAGGTCGGCGTTCGCCACCCGGCTCATGATGTATGCGAACTTCGCGACGAAACGGGCCTTATCCGGTGGTAGATGCTCGAGTTCTTTCGTAATCTGCCGGACCGCGTCGGTCTGCGCTGCATGCTGCGCCTTCTCCGAAGCCACTCCCTCGAGGCCGAGGAATCTGAGAATCGACATCTACTTCATCATCCAACAGTGTCGCGTGACGACACAAATGGATGAACCCGCCGCCGTGCCCGGCGCGGCGTGTACGCCGCCGGACGCGTGCTAAAATAGCGTATCCGAAATGGAGAGCGCCGGGAGACTCATCGCAAAATGGAAGAAGTCGCGCGATTGCGTCTCCCCGGAAGTGCTCGCCCGCGCGGCTTGGAGCCGGGCTGCCGGCAAGAAGATTTCGGCCCACGCCACCGGCTTGAAGCTGGTGCGGAAACACCTGGTGGTTCAGGTAGAAGATGAGGTGTGGCGGCGGCAACTCTTCGCCCTCCGGCCTCATATCCTGCGCAATCTGAGCGAGGCTCTGGGGGAAGGGGTCGTCGAGAGCCTGGAATTCCGGCTAGCCCCTCCGAAAATAGGACCGGCAAGGGAAGAGAGGTCCCAGCGGATACCAGTCACGAGGCAGGATGTGGCGGCCGACGAGGCTGACCGGATCGCCGACCCGGTACTCCGCGCAATCTACAGAAAATCGCGCAACAAGGCGTCCTAGATGAAGATCGAGGAAAAAGAAGTACGGTACGTGGCCAGTTTGGCAAACCTGCATCTATCCGACGAGGAAATCGGGCGGATGACTCATCAGTTGAGCGACATTCTCGCGCACATGGACAAACTCAATGAGCTGGACACGGAGAACGTGGAACCGATGACTCAGGTTCTCTACGACGCCCGCGAGACAGACACGCTTCGCGAGGACGAGCCGGGACCCACCCTTTCCCATGACGCAGCTCTCGAAAATGCGCCCGTAAAAGGGGCTGGATACTTCAAGGTGCCGAGAGTCATAGAGCGCTAGGCTTCGGAACCCATCATGAATATAAGCAGGTTGACCATCGACGAGATCAAGACCGGCCTGGCCGCCCGGGAGTATTCGGCGGTCGAGCTTGCCCGGCAGGCCCTCGCCTTCGCCGAAGCCGAAAACCCGAAAACGAACGCCTACCTGCGCTTCTGCCCGGAACGAGCTCTGCGAGCAGCCGAGAAGACCGATGAAAAGCTCGCAAGCGGCGAAGACCCCGGCCCGCTAGGCGGCGTTCCCGTCGTGGTGAAGGACGTGATTCTGACCCGGGGCGTCCGCACCACGTGCGCATCCAAGCTGCTTGAAAATTTCATTCCTCCGTATGACGCCACGGCCGTGAAACGGCTGGAAGCCGCTGGCGCGGTAATTCTCGGCAAGGCAAATTGCGATGAGTTCGCCATGGGCTCCTCGAATGAAAACTCGGCCTTTGGCCCGGTGCGCAACCCGGTGGACCCGGAGCGCGTGCCCGGTGGATCGAGCGGCGGCTCGGCGGCGGCGGTTGCCCAGGGCACGGCAGTGGCGGCGATCGGTTCCGATACCGGCGGCTCTATCCGCCAGCCCGCCTCTTTCTGTGGGGTGGTGGGTGTGACTCCCACCTATGGCCGCGTTTCGCGCTATGGCTTGGTTGCCTTCGCCAGCTCGCTCGACCATATAGGACCGCTGGCGCGCAACGTCCGCGACAGCGCCCGCTTGCTTGGCGCCATCGCCGGGCGCGATCCCATGGACGCCACGTCCGCCTTCGCGCCGGTCCCGAATTATCTGGCCAGCCTTGACGGGAAGCTGGACGGCGTCCGCATCGGGCTCCCAAAGGAGTATTTCGCCGGCCTCGGCCCGGAAACTGGTGACGTGATTGAAAGTGGCGTCAACACGCTCAGGAAACTTGGCTGCGATATCAAGGAAGTGAGCCTGCCAGCCACCAGCTCTGCGGTGGCCTGTTACTACATTATCTGCACCGCTGAAGCGAGTTCCAACCTGGCACGATTTGACGGGGTACGATACACTACCCGGTCGGCGAATCCGGAATCCTTAATCGACATGTACCGCACTACGCGCGGCGAAGGCTTCGGCGCCGAGTGCAAGCGCCGGATCATGCTCGGGACCTATGTGCTGAGCGCCGGTTACTACGATGCCTACTATTTGAAGGCGCAAAAAGTCCGCTCTTTGATCGCCGGCGACTTTCAGAGGGCCTTCGAGCAAGTGGACGCGATCGTCACCCCTGTTTCACCGTTCCCCGCTTTCAAACTAGGCGAGAAAACGGAAGACCCGCTTGACATGTACCTCTCCGATATCTACACGATCACGGGGTCTCTGGCCGGCATTCCGTGCCTGAGCATCCCCTGCGGGACCACCCCGGGCGGTCTCCCCGTGGGAATGCAAATCCTCACAAACCACTTCGACGAACCGGGGATGTTCCGCATCGCCGGCGCCTTCGAAGGCGCGCGGCCCGCCTAACCCGTTCGGCAGGCAGACGCCCGACCGGCGCTTTCGCCCGCCAAAGCGGTAGAAACCCGCGACCGAATCGCCCCAATCCTCATCCATAAAGGGAGTCATCATTCAGTTTCGATCACACGAAGGAGGGAAACAAGAATGCCGTTTTCACTGCCAGATCTGCCCTACGCACATGACGCGCTGGAGCCCAGCATCGACAAACAAACCATGGAGATCCATCACGGAAAGCACCACAATGCTTACGTGACCAAACTCAACGAAGCTATCGAGAAGGCCCCCGAACTGTCGGGCGCATCGCTGGAGGAGTTGCTCGCCGACGGCTGCGCCAAGGTCCCCGAGTCCATCCGCACCGCTGTCCGCAATAATGGTGGCGGTCACATCAACCACAGCCTGTTCTGGCAGGTGATGGGTCCCAAGGGCGGCGGAACCCCGTCCGGAGCCCTGGCCGAAGCCATTAATAGCGTATTTTCGAGTTTCGACAACTTCAAGGAGAAGTTCTCCACGGCCGGCGCCACCCGCTTCGGTTCAGGCTGGGCTTGGCTTGCGCTCGCCGGCGGCAAGCTCGAGGTCTATTCCACGCCGAACCAGGACGCTCCGGTCATGCAGGGCGACATTCCCCTGCTCGGCCTCGACGTCTGGGAGCATGCCTACTACCTCAAGTACCAGAACCGGCGCCCCGAATATATATCCGCCTGGTGGAACGTCGTGAACTGGGCCGAGGTGGAAAAGCGCTTCAACGAAAGCAAGTAGCTGGCGCTGCGCAGAAATCACCCAAGGCGGTTTCCGATTAGCGGGACCGCCTTTACTGTGTCCGCTTTCAACTGCATTACTCGTCTTCACCGTCTTCGCCGTCGCTAGCTTGAGCCACCTGGAAATGGCTAAGGGACTGGGCGTACTTCGAGACCCCATCAAACAGCGAGTCGGCGAGCGCCTCGCGGTAGCTCGCCTGCTTCATCAGCTTCTCTTCCTGAGGATTGCTGATGAAACCGAGTTCCACAAGAATCGACGGCATCTGCGCGCCGATCAGCACCAAGAACGGCGCTTTTTTTACTCCCCGATTCCGCGCCTTCGCGAAGTGTTTCCGGTGAACTTCATAGACGGAATTCTGGACCACTGACGCCAAGTCCCGCGACTCCTGAATCTTGTCGTCGAGGGCGATCTTTTGGACCAGGTTTGAAAGCTCGTGCATCGGCATGTCCGAGCCTGCATTTTCCCGCGCCGCCACTTCGAGATCGGCCCGCGAACGGGTGAAGTTCAGATAGAAGGTCTCCACGCCGTTCACCGTGCGGTAGCGGGAAGCATTGACGTGAATGGAGATGAAGAGGTCAGCCTGCACGCTGTTCGCTTTCGCCGTGCGCTCGCGCAGTTTCACGCTCGTATCGCCATCGCGGGTAAGGATCACCTTGCTGCCCATACGCTGCTCGATCAGCTTGGCTAGGCGCTGCGCAACGTCGAGTGTGACTTCCTTCTCCTGCAGGCCCGTCGGGCCGATGGTTCCCGTATCTCGGCCGCCGTGTCCCGGATCGATCACCACGCGTCCGAGCTTGAGGCCCAACACCCGGGTCAGAGAATGGCCCCCAGCGCTATTGCCCTGGGCCGGCCTCGCGATCAATTCCGGCTCGGGCGAGGCTGCCGCGGCGGTCTGTTCTGGTTCGTCACCGGCCGGTGGCTGGGCGGCGGTCTGCTCCGGTTCAGAACTGGCTGGCGGAACAGACGCGGTTTCTGGCGAATCTTCCGGGGGAGTTGCATCAGCGGTGTCCGCCGTAGCGGTCAACGGCTCGGCCACCGGTTTCTCGATCAGCTCAGGCGAAGGAGCCGCATCTCGCTGCTTCGCCATCTCCTCCTCAGGCGGGGAGGCCGTGGCGGCAGCTTGCTTCGGCGGGTCTTCCGCCAGCGGAGCTTCTTTCCGGGACTTGACGCCAGCCGCCTGTTTCGGCGGTTCGAGTTTTCGCTCTTTCGAAAGCGATGGAGCCAACTCGTTGCGGCGCACCTCAACCACCAGGCGATCGGGATTGGAAAGCTGCGAAGCGGAGACTGTGACATCGTTTCCCAGATCGATGACGATCCGGGTGACGGTCTGCCTGTTCTGCGCAAGCCGGATACGATGAATCAGCCCGTCGTCAACGGCGATGGCGTGTTCAGTCGTTTCGGAGACTCTCTGGCGCGAGTTCTCGATATCGTAGTAAACCCGGTCCGGGTTGGAAAGCCGCCCGGACTTGTAGCGGAACTGCCCGGTGGTCTGGATCGCAACCCGCGTAACATCTCCGAGTGACCAGAAACGAACATCGGTGACCGAGATTTGCGCCCCAAATACCTGCCATGGCGCCATAAGGAGGATCAACAAAACTGCTGCGGCACGGAAACCACCGCAACACCGCACTGCCTGAAGCAGTGGCGCCATTCTCACTCCTCGCCGGCCCGAAGCCGGCGCCTGCAATGGACTACACTCCATTTGGACTACCTCGTCCTGAGATGGAGCCGACCCTCGGAATCTACAAAACTCTCAACTGCGCGGTAACCCGATTCGTCAGGCGAGCTGCTCCCGTCTTTTTCTTCCGCTTCCCGTTTCAATTCCGCATACTTCATCCCAACCCGCTCAACGTAATCCTGTGTCTCGCGGTACGGCGGAATCCATTGGTATTTCGTCACCGCGCCTTCGCCGGCGTTGTAGGCGGCAAGGGCGAGACGGTTATCCTGAAATACAGACTGCAGGTATTTCAGATAGCGGACACCCGCATCAATATTCTGCTCCGGATCAAAGGAATTCTCGATGCCGAAGCGCTTGGCTGTGGCCGGAATCAACTGCATCAAGCCCTGCGCGCCTTTATGGGAGACGGCGAAGGGATTGTAGTTGCTTTCGACCTCGATCACAGAGTGGACAAGCAGCGGGTCCACATGGTACTTTCGCGCCACTTCCTCCACAATCCGATCCACTCTGGCGGCGTTCCGCAAAGTCTGCGCACCGCCCGCGCCCAATCCAATAGATGGGGCGACAACACGGCGCACCAGCCGGCCGGTGCGGGAGTCTACCTGCACAACAGAAGTCGCCCGCAGCCCGGGGCCGCCGGCGAAACCGGTCTTGGCCGAACCTGCGGTTAACATCAGCACTCCCGCGAGTATAAAACAAAACTTCATTACTTTGTTCTGTCTCTCTGGCCTAACGCACTTAGGGCACACAATTTACTCGCCAGGAGTCACAACCGTGAGTGGAGATATAAGAAGACGGTTGTGATGCGCGCTATGGTTTGAAGCGCCATCGCCAGAACTAACCAATAAGCAGTCGTAACGGGTAGGCAGCTCACCTACCAATGATATTATTCTTGCATAACTTCGCCTGAAACGTATCCCACTAATTTTCGTTGTCAGGGATATGGGCCGGGCAAGTGATACCAGACCATGGGCAGCCAAACCATGCAAGCAGGCTTCGTTCTCGTCGGAGGGCGGAGTTCGAGGATGGGCCGCAACAAGGCGCTGCTGCCCTACCGGGGAACGGTGCTGGCCCGGTACGTTGCGCAAATGGTCCGAGGTGCGGCCGGTTCGGCGACACTGGTCGGACCACCAGATCTCTTTGATTCCCTTGGGTTTACAGTGAAGCCGGACATCCGTCCGGGCGCGGGACCGCTGGCCGGCATCGAGACGGCTCTCACTGGAAGTCAGGCCGAATGGAACTTGATTGTCGCCTGCGATATGCCGGGTCTGCATGCAGCCCTGCTGGAGGAAGCCATCGCGCGCGCCCGACGGTCGGCGGCACGTTGCGTAATCCCGCAGTCCGCCGCAGGAAAGCTCGAACCCCTGTGCGCCGTTTGGCATCGATCTTGTCTCCACCCCGTCCGCCGCGCCCTCGACTCCGGTCAAAACGCGATTCACGATCTGTTGCCCGAACTGGACCTTGAAATCTGGCAACCCGCTGGCGATTTGTGGCACGAAAACCTCAACACTCCCGAAGATTGGGAGAGGCATGGGAGAATCAAGATAGCTGGAGATGAGTGAACGATACCCCCACTACATCGAATTCCGTCACGTCTATAAGACGTTCGACACACCGGTTTTAGTCGATGTGGGCTTCCACGTGAACGCTGGTGAAACGGTCGCCATCATCGGACGAAGCGGCGTCGGCAAGTCAGTCAGCTTGGCCCACATCATGGGATTTTTGAAACCCGACAAGGGCAGAATCATCGTCGCTCATACAGATATCACCGACTTCACGGAGGCGGAATTGCGGCGGATCAGGCAGAAGGTGACGATGGTCTTCCAGTCCGGCGCTCTGTTTGACTCGATGACCGTGGAGGAAAACATCCTATTTTCTCTCGAACTGCGCGAGGACTATGACGCCAGCAACAAGGACGAGATCGTGGACGGCCTCCTCGATATGGTGGGGCTGCGGGCTTTCAAGCAAGCCTATCCAGCCGACCTTTCCACCGGCTACAAGCGGGCGGTCGCCATTTCCCGGGCGCTTGCCGCCGAACCAGAGTGCATCCTGTACGACGAGCCGACCACGATGGTGGACCCGATTATGTCGGATCATCTGGCCGGCCTCATGCTCCGTCTGAAGAGACAGCTACATCTCACCTCCCTGGTGGTCACCCATGATTTGGAGCTGATGCATCGGGTGGCTGACAAAGTCGTGGTGCTTTACCAGGGCGAAGTCGCGTATTTCGGTCCTGTTTCAGAGATTCACCGCTCCGAACATCCTCATATCAAAGAGTTTGTCTCCATGGACACGCTCTACAGCAACGGCTGACCCTAGGAGTCGTCGTTCTGTTCTTCGTCGCTACGGAACAAACCCAATACGCTTTGCATGAATTCCTCGAAAAGCGATGGCGTCTCATCGGGCGGGAGTTCCACATACTGGGACTCCCCTGCCCGGTGGACATCCGGCGGGGGCTCCCATGGCCTCTCCTCTACCAGCCGCACACGGTATCCGCTGAATGAATAGGTCTGCCGGTAGGTTTTCCCATCGTCCGACCGCACGGTCAGCGAGAAGTGGGCGGCAGAAGGGCTCCCGCCAGCATCCTCCTCCGGCTCCAGAACCCTTACCGGGTAGTAGCCGATCACCTTTCGCTGGATATAGGCTGTCTCGTACCGGTGCCGGCGAAGGCTCCAGACAAATACTCGAAAACTATCGAACTGATAAGTACGGCCGCCTTGGGATTGTGTCGTCCACAGCCAATGATGTTTTGTTTGTCCGCCATCCAATACCTTACCGAGCGAGGCATAAGCGGTGATGCGGTGACCGCCGGCATAGTGCGCCACCTCGTCCGGAATCGCCATCACCAACATCCGCGTCAAGACCCAGCCGGCGCGGCCGTCGCTGAGGCGGACCAAGCTCCAGTCGTCCACCGGCGGTTCGGGAACCGCGGATGGCGGCGCAAACGAGTTCAAGGGCAGGAGTTCTCTGTCGGTATCCTCGGGAGCTTGATAGGCCTCTCGCCGCACAACCCGGTGCGCCACCACCTCGGCGAGGATTCCCTCCTGCATCTGGTAGAAGCTCGGGGCCTGCCGGTTCGGCTCAGTGTGAACGTTCAGCGTGTCATAGACGGTGGCCTTCCCTTGGGACGGGAGGCGGGCGGCGTTCATCGACAGCCGGCGCAACCGGGCCATGGCGGCCGCACTGAGAAGCTGGCGCCCGTCGGTCCATCCTTCGAGGCCCGAGGTGGTGCGGACCCGCGCAAAGCGGCGGCGCCGCTCTATAATGTCGATTTGCTCGCCGTGGTGAAGTGTCGCGACGATATCGGCCTCCGGCTGCAATTCCGCGATCAGCTCGAGTTCGTACGGCCCGACGAAGGCTCGGGCAATCACCGGCGGCTCAGCCTTTTCGGACTGGCACGCGGCAAGGAAGATGAGACCGAGAAAAGCTGCGATGTTGAGCCTGCGCAATCGCATTCCAGGTGACTGTGAACACCAGTTTACCAGGGACTCATTTTCGCGGACTGATGGTCCGCAGAACGCTTGCCTGCGCTACCGGTTCAATGAAGAATTCCGCCCCGGCCGGCGCCCGCCAAAGCTGGCCCGGGCGGAAAGGTTTGCCAGCCAGGGTCCCGCTCCCCGCGAGAACCGCCAGCAGATGATAGCAGTCCTCCACCGGCCCGTAGGCGGTGGCGGTCACGAACTCCAACAGATCCGTGGTGAAATAATCGCAACTTGCGAGGCGCATGCCACCGGGAATCGGAACCGGCTGCGCGGCCCCGGGGTGCATTCCGCCGTGGGAGACCCTGACACCGTCCTCTAAATGGAGTTCACGCGGGCGGCCGTAGTCGTACAACCGGTAGGTGGTGTCGGAGTTCTGCTGCACCTCGCACAACACCAGGTCCGGACCAATGGCGTGAACAGTGTTGGCGGCGACGAAGTAGGTTTCGCCGGCCCGCACTGGCTTCCAATCGATCAGCCGCTCAATCTCCCCCGTAAGAGCGCTCTCGCGAATTCGCTCCTGGGAAACCGGCTCCTTGAAACCGAGCCCCAGGCAAGCGCCCGGGCCGGCACGGAGGATACGCCACATCTCGGTCTTCCCGCAGGCGAGTCCGGCCGCGCGAGCCTGCTCGTCGTTCGGGTGGACCTGAATGGAAAGCCGTTCCAAAGTGAAAATGAACTTGAAGAGGATGTCCTCGGCCGGGAACCAAACCTCGCCGACTTTGCGATCGGGATTCGGAAACCACGGCGCGAGCGCCGTTGCCCCCCAGACCTTCTCCACGAAAGTGGGGGGCAACAGTTCAGGAGATGCCGCCATCATAATAATTGTGGCGCAGGCGGTTTCGCCTGTCGGAATGGTTGACTATCCCGCCAGCCCTTCCACGAATCTCTGAATCCGGTCGAACCCCTTCTCGAGATCCGCCATGGAAGCGGCGTAAGAAATCCGGATATGCTCGGTCGTGCCAAACGCCTCGCCCGGCACACACGCCACGTGGGCTTGAGTCAGCAACTTCTCGACGAAATCGAGCGAGCAAGTAATCTCGCCGTTGAACGCGGCGCTCACGTTCGGGTAGGCGTAGAAAGCCCCGCCCGGGGGCGTCATCGTCAACCCTTTGATTGCGTCAACGCGGTCAATCACGTAGTTCCGGCGCTTTCGGTACTCTTCGAGCATCTCGCCGACAGCGTCCTGGGGTCCGTTGAGCGCTTCAACGGCGGCCTTCTGGGCAATTGAGGTCGGGTTCGAAGTGGAGTGGCTTTGCAGCTTCTGGGCGGCGGCGATCACCTCTTTCGGGCCGAGTCCGAAACCGATGCGCCAACCGGTCATCGAATAGGTCTTCGAGAGCGATCCGACGACAATCACGTTGTCCTTGGCGCCGGGCTCCGCGGCAATCGAGAACGGCGCGCCGGAATAGACGAATCGGTCGTAGCACTCGTCGGTCATCAACCAGATCCCGCGGTCCGCCGTAAGCTTCAGGATCTTCCGGAACTCGTCGTTATCGAGAACGGCACCCGACGGGTTCGAGGGCGAGTTGATGATAATGAGCTTCGTCTTGGCGGTGATGTGCTTCTCCACCATCTCGGCCATCAGGGTGAAGCCCTTTGCCTCGTCCGTCTCGCACCAGACGATCTTTGCGCCGGAGTAATTGACGACATCCTTGTAGGTAACCCAGTAGGGCACGGGGATGATGCATTCGTCACCCGGATTGAGCAGCACTTGCGTGTAGTTGAAAATTGTATGCTTACCGCCGACATTGACCATGCACTCGGCCGGCGTATAGCTGGTGCCGTAGTCGCTGGCATGCTTAGCGCAAATCGCCTGCTTCAACTCCGGAATACCGCCCGCCTGGGTGTACTTCGTGAAGTTGTCTTCAATGGCTTTGATGCCTGCGGCCTTGATGTTCGCGGGGGTAGGGAAATCAGGCTCGCCAGCGCCGAAGCCGACCACGTCGACTCCCTCGGATTTCAATCGCGCGGACTCCGCGGATACCTTCATTGTCGCGGACATGCTGATCAGGTTCACCCGGTCCGCCAAACCCAATTTCGATTGTGATGATTGCACGGCTATACTCCTTGAAACTTCTCTCTCAGTTTTTGCTCCACGGCAGGAGGGACCAGTCCATTGATCCTGCCACCGAGACTAGCCACTTCCTTGACCATGCGCGAACTGATAAACGAATACGCCTCGCTGGCCATCAGGAACACTGTCTCGATTTCCGGCTGGAGCCGCCGGTTCATAAGGGCCATCTGCAGCTCGTACTCGTAGTCCGAGATGGCCCGGATACCTCTCAAGATCGCGATCGCTCCCTTCGCCGACGCATAGTCGACGAGCAGCCCGTCAAAGGAATCAACCTCGATGTGATCACGATCTCGAAGAGACCGCTCGATCATCTGCTTGCGCTCGGCCACCGAAAACAATGACTTCTTGCCTTCGTTGTGGAGCACCGCCACTACCAGTTTGTCGAACAGATGCGTGGATCGCTCGATGAGGTCGAGGTGCCCGTTCGTAAACGGGTCAAAAGATCCCGGGTAGATTGCGATCACGCCCCCCGGCTTTTCGCTCACCGTGGTCAGATTTCACTCCAGAAAAGGGTAAGCCTAGATTGTACCAGCGATTCGGAACCACTGCTTCGGCCGCGTTAATCTGAAAGATTGTATGGCGGTGGTAGCCTTTGAAAACGCGTCCCGGCGCTATGTGTCAAACGGCGTCTCCGTAGCGGCTCTCGCGAGTATATCGTTCGAGGTCCCGGCGGGCTCCTTCGTGGCCGTCGTCGGGCGCTCAGGCTGCGGCAAGTCGACGCTCCTGAATCTAGCCGGAGCGATGGACTTCCCGACCTCGGGCCGGGTGTTGCTGAACGGTAAGGATACCTCGAAACTCGACGACGCCGGGCTGACACAGACACGGCGGCGGGAAATTGGCTTCGTTTTCCAGTTCTTCCAATTGCTCCCCACCCTCAGCGTGGCCGAGAACGTCGAACTCCCCCTCCTGCTGGCGCGGCAAAGCTCCGTACGGGACCGAACCATGGAACGCCTTCGGTGGGTCGAGATGGAGAACTACGCGCACCGGCTTCCTCACCAGCTTTCCGGCGGCCAGATGCAGCGCGTCGCCATCGCGCGGGCGCTTGTGCACAACCCTAAGTTGCTACTGGCTGATGAGCCAATCGGCAACCTCGACAGCAAGACCGGACGGATGGTGATCGACCTTCTACGCCGGACCGCCTCCGAACTCGGCGCGACAGTGCTGATGGCCACCCACAGTACGGAGTCCACTGGGTCCTGCGACAGCATCGTTCATCTGAGGGATGGGCGGGTGGAGGGAGTCGAGAGCCGTTGACAGCTTCGCTAACCCTCTTCCGCAGACTCGTCTTGCGCGCCGTCTTCGCGGATCTCGCGCGAACCGCGTTGACAATCTTCGCGGTCGCGCTGGGGGTGGCAGTGGTGATCGCCATCGAACTCGCTGGGGTGGCGGCGGCGGGCAGTTTCCGCTCTTCGGTCGAAAGCCTTACGGGGTCCCGCGATCTCGAGATCACGGCCATCGGCGGCCTCGATGAACAGGAACTCGGCAAGCTGGCGCGCCTGCCCTACCCCGCGGCGTTCGAACCCCGGATTGACGATTTCGCCGTGGTCGAGAAAACGGGCGCCATTGTTCCTCTGGCCGGCAGGGACTTAATCGGCCAACGGCTGGAGTTGCATCGCGCCCGGCCAGAGGCAACTGCGTTCTTCGAATGGCTGCGGGATCCTCGCTCGGTGTGGACCGGCGCCGCCCTCGGCTATTCGGCGGGCGACCGAATACGCCTGACGATCAATGACCGCTCGGGCGAGTACGAGGTGCGGGGCGTACTGCCCGGCTCGGCGGGAACCGAACGGCTGATCGTAATGGATATCGGCGCAGCTCAGCGCGCGCTCGGCCGGCAGGGCCGGGTGGATCGCATCGACGTCGCCGTAAATCGGCTGGCCAGCGCCGAGGAGTGGATCGGCCGCCTGTGCGAAGTCCTGCCCGCCGACGCAGTGATCCGCCGGCAGGGAGCGCGCACGGTGGAAAACGAGAAGATGCTCGCCGCTTTCCGTTGGAACCTGCGTGTGCTCAGCTACATCGCGCTGGTGGTGGGAGCGTTTCTAATCTACAACACGATTGCAATCTCCGTCGTGCGAAGGCGGCCGGAGATCGGTGTGCTCCGTGCCTTGGGAGCGACCCGCGGACAGGTGATTGGAGCGTTCCTCGCCGAAGCCGCTTTCTTCGGTCTCGCCGGCGGAGCGGCCGGCGTAGTTCTGGGACGCTTACTGGCCGAGGGCGCGGTTGGCACGCTCTCCTCCACTGTGGAATCGCTCTACGTGAGCAGTGCACCCGCCGCTATCGCTCTAACTCCCGCCATATCCGCCTTGGGCCTCTTAATCGGCATCAGCGTTGCCCTTGTATCCGCTCTCGCACCGGCGTTCGAGGCCGCCCGCGTAGCTCCTGTGGAGGCGATGGCGCGGGGGCGGCGAGACTATGAGTCGCGCGTTCATACCCGCCGCAACCTGTGGATTGCCGCCGGTGTTGTCACGGCGGCCACCGCCGCTTCCGCGGCCCCGCCCGTGGCGAACAAGCCCATCTTCGGCTACGCCGCTGCACTGCTCTTTATAGCCGCGGGAGCGCTTGTCATACCCGCCGCTATCACGTCTCTCTCCCGGATGTGGCAGCCGGCGCTCAAACGATACCTGGGAGTGGAAGCGCTGTTGGCCTCCCGCAGTCTTGCATCTTCGCTCGCCCGCACATCCGTGCTTGTCGGGGCGCTTGCCACCGCCGTCGCCATGATGGGTAGCGTGGGCATCATGGTCGGCAGCTTTCGCGAGACGGTTTCGCTCTGGCTTGAGAGCCAACTCAAGGCCGACTTCTATGTACGTCCAGTGGGCAGTGACGCGGCCGACCGGAATCCGACCCTTTCACCGGAGCTTGCGGGCGTCCTAGAAAGCGTGGCGGGGGTCGCCGCCGTCGACCGGTTCCGCCTCTATGACATCAGCTACAAGGGCCGGCCCGCGCTCCTCGGAGCCGGCCAGAGCGAGCACGTTCTCAACTACGGCCGCACCAGCTTTCTGCCCGGGCAGAACCGCACCGCCATTCTGAAAGAACTCCCCCGAGGCGACAACGTCATCGTCAGCGAGCCGTTTGCGAACAAACACGGGATCAAGCCCGGGCAGCGGATCACTTTGCCGTTGGGAGGTGAAGAGCGCGGCTTCGAGGTACTCGGCGTCTACCGCGATTTCTCCAACGAGCGAGGTTACATCATCATGGACCGCGCTACCTTGCTCAAGTATCTGCCAGATGAGGCTCCTTCAAGCCTCGCTGTCTTCCTCAAGCCGGGCGTCGATATCGAAGCGGCGCTGCAACGCCTGGACGAAGCCGCGGCCGGGCATCAAGTGGTTATCTTCACGAACCGTTCCCTGCGGGCCGAGGCGATGGGCATCTTTGACCGCACCTTCGCGGTCACCTACGCATTGGAGGCCGTCGCCGTGGCAGTCGCGGTGATGGGCATCGCCGGCGCCCTGCTCGCTCTGGTAATCGACCGCCGCCGGGAGATCGCCATGCTGCGATTCCTCGGAGCCGCAGCCGGACAGGTCCGCCGCCTAATATTCTTCGAAGCAGGACTCCTCGGCTTGCTGGCCAACTTGATCGGACTCGCACTCGGCTTCGTGCTCTCTCTGGTGCTCATCTTTGTCATCAACAAGCAGTCTTTCGGCTGGACCATCGAGTTCCACCTCCCCGTCGCCCTGCTCCTCGGGGGCCTTACTGCGGTGTACGCAGCCACCCTCGCCGCCGCCCTATACCCGGCCCGCGTCGCTACCAGCCTCAATCCGATCGAGGTGATTCACGAAGAATGAGAGTTCCGCCGCTGTTCCTGTTGCTTCTGGCCACGGCCCTTTTCGCGGCCGACTACCGGGTCGCGCTGCCGGGATACGAATACGAATTCCCCCGCGACCACTTCAACCATCCCCAGTTCCAAACCGAGTGGTGGTACTACACCGGCAACCTCTTCACACCCCAAGGACGGCGATTCGGCTTCGAGCTCACTTTCTTCCGGCAAGCCACCGGCCGCTCGGGTGACACCTCGGTCTGGAGCCTCGACGACATATACCTTGCTCACCTCGCCCTGAGCGATCTCGAGAACAGCGAGTTTCAACACAGCGAACGTCTAAACCGCGCCGGGCCGGGGCTCGCCGGCGCCGACTTTGCAGAGCGCCTCATCTGGAATGGCAACTGGAGCGTCAAGTGGCAGGGGAGCCGGCAGTCACTGGAAGCTGTCACCGAACGCTTCACACTTCGGCTCACGCTTGATCCGCTCAAGCCTCCAGTCATACACGGCGAAAACGGCGTTAGTCAGAAAGCTGCCGGGAAAGGCCGCGCGTCACACTACATTTCTTTCTCCCGGCTGCGCGCTTCGGGCACGATCCTCCTCGACGGCGAGACATTCGCGCTCGACGGTCTGTCCTGGATGGATCACGAGTTCTTCACTAACTCGATGTCGCCCGAACAGGTTGGCTGGGACTGGTTCAGCGTCCAGCTTGACGACGGCTCCGACCTGATGTTCTACCGGCTGCGGCTAAAGAATGGTTCCGTCGAGCCCTACTCCCATGGAACGTTCGTCGCCGCGGATGGCGCCACCCGCTCCTTGAAATCAAGCGAGTTCGAGTTGCTTCCCGGCCGCAAGTGGAAAAACTACCCAGTCGAATGGTCCATCCGCGTGCCCTCGCTAGACCTGAGTCTCGAGGCTGTCCCACTTATGGACGCACAGGAACTCACAAGTAATAACGACGTCTCTCCCACCTACTGGGAAGGCGCGATGGACTTCACCGGCAGCCATGCCGGCGCGCCGGTCGGGGGCTACGGCTATCTCGAGATGACCGGCTACGCCGCACCCTTTACTTTAGGGCAAAAAGACGAGCCCTAGCCCGTATCTGCGACTTAGAAAAGAGAGGTGGAATCACATGCTCGTTGTCACCGCGAATCAGATTCAAGGAAGAAACGTTACCAAGTACCTCGGACTGGTCACTGGCGAAGCCATCCTGGGGGCCAACATATTCAAGGATATCTTCGCAAGCATTCGTGATATCGTTGGAGGCCGCTCCGCCGCCTACGAAGGGGAACTGCGCAAGGCCAAGAACCTCGCCCTGAACGAGATGATAGAACAGGCCCGGCAGATGGGCGGCAACGCCATTATCGCCGTCGATCTCGATTACGAGAACATCTCGAGCGGAGGCGGCACCAACATGCTGATGGTCTCCGCCAGCGGCACCGCGGTCGTACTTGAGTAGACGAGGCGTCCAATCGTCATTCGCCGGGCGTCTCCCCGCGGTTTTCCGTGGGCGGAAAGTAGGTCGCACGCAATGCCCGGAATCCGGCATGTTCCCGGAGACCGCGCCAGACTGGGTCAGCAAATGCGAGTGTCGGAGGATAGCCGGCCTCCAGCGCGAAATCCAGACTCTCGAGGGCCCGCTCTGTTCGCCCGCTGAAGACCTGAACCACGGCCGCGGTGTAGAGATAATTTCGGTCCTCCGGGTCAGTGGCCCGCAGCTCCGCCAGTATTTCCTCCGCCGCCGCGAAGTCCTTGCTCTTCGCGTAATAGAGCGCGAGCCTCCGCATTACCGCCCGATCGGACGGGTCGGCGGCGAGACGATCCTGCGCGAGTTCAATGGCTCGCACCAGCGTTCGCGCCGCTTCGTCATGCATCCCTGCCAACTGGTATGCCCAACCGAGATTTCCGGTGAGGACTTCTGATTCTGGACGAACCGACAGAGCCTTCTCGAATGCCATCACGGCAAGCTGATACCGTCCAGTCAGGAAATATAGCGCGCCGACATTACTATATGTCTCCGGCGCCGGCATCAAGCAAAGCGAACGCTCTAAGAACGAGATAGCCTCTTCAAAACGGCCGGTTTGTAAGCAGATCGCACCGAGATTATTCAGGGGAGCGGCGGCTTCAGGATTCGCGGCAACCGCCTGGAGGTATGCGGATTCCGCTTCGTCGAGCCGCCGCAACGAATAGTAAGTGGTAGCGAGGGCATCGTGGTTTCGCCAGTCCGCGGGATTGGCTTCCACAGCTTTTCTGCCCCAACGGACCGCCTCGATTGGGGCGCCTTGCAGCAAATTCGCTTGTGTCAGCAGGCGATACGCCCGATCTGGCCCTCCATGCTCCGCCGCCACTCGTTCCAGCAGGTCGGCTGCGTCCCGCGGCCGGCCCCGCGCGAGGAGCACCTCCGCCGCCGCAATCTGGCTACTTGGCGCTCGCGCGTCGACCGAAAGAGCGGACTCGGCGGCCTGCGCCGCGCGGTCAATCCACTCCCGCTGTTTCGTTCTTCGGTAAAGAAGAAGACTGGCCGTGGCAATATCGGCATGGGCCACGGAGAGATCTGGAGCCTGATCCACAGCGGACTCCAAGTGGGCGATTGCCGAACTGAGGTCGGAGTCGGACTCCCAATTCGATAGCAATTCCTTGCCCCTCTGATAGACCAGCAGCGCGGACGCCCGGCTATCCTGAGCGGCCGCTGCCGGAGCCGCCGATGTGAGCAAGGACGCCAGGTTCCATTCCGCGTTGCCGAAACTCGTCCACAATAGAACTACGGTTAGCAGTGCCGCTAGCGCCACCAGCGACCAGGTTGCGGCGGTCAGCCATCGGGGCCGCCCGAGTGTCGCGCGCCGGACTGGTCTGGCGGAAGATGCGACACTCTCCGCGGAAATGCTCCGCAGCTCGTCGATGACCTCCGCAATCTCCGGATACCGCTCCTCCGGGCGGAAGCGCAGGCAACGGCGAAGAAGCTGCAGAAACGGTTCGGGCGCTCCCGATTCCGCGAGTTTCTTCTCATTCAAAGCCAACTCGCCGCCGGATGGGTTATTCGTTGTGTCACCCGCCAGCGGCGGCTCCCCGGTCAACATCGTATGGAGAACGGCCCCGAAGGAGAATATGTCGGTCCGCTGATCGACGGGAAGGCCGCGGCATTGCTCCGGTGACATATAGCAGGGAGTTCCAGGACGCTGATCAATCCCCGACACGAGAGTTTGCTCCTCGCCCAGCGCCTTCGCCAACCCGAAATCTGCGACGTAGAGTTGGCCCTCACGGTCGATCAGAATGTTCTGAGGTTTCAGGTCCCTGTGGATCACTCCGGCGGCATGAGCCGCCTGAAGACCGGAACAGATCTGTACGCTATAGTTCACGCTTTGGACCCAACTCAGACGGCCCGCTCGGCGTATCACCTCCCGCAGGTTCGGGGCGTCCACATAGGCCATCGAGATTAGCTTGGCGCCATGCAACTCTCCAAAGTCGTAGACTCGGAGCACATTTGGATGCGAGATGTTGCTGGCCAATTGAACCTCGCGCTTGAACAGCGTGACCGCCTGTTCATCGGCGGCGAGCGCCGGGTGCAGTAGCTTCACCGCAACCGTCCGGTCGAGCAGGAGATCGTGCGCCTTATACACGGTCCCCATCCCGCCCTTACCGATGCACTTCTCGAGGCGAAAACGTTCCTGTTCCGGCTGCCCCTGAGGGGCCATCGCGGTTCCGGGTCCCATTTCCTAAACCGGCGGCCGCCACAGACCACGTCATCTTTGCTGACACGGATCGTGGGACGGCGCTCCAATAGTGTTGTGGATTCCAGCGCGTGATTCTCTCACTTCACTCGCGCGCAGTTACGAAGAAAAAGCGAAAATAGATTCAAAACGGCCGAATTGCCGTCGATGAGGGTTTCAGGAGGTCGAGCTAATGCTTCCTGAAATATTGATCATCATTGACTCTTTTATGCGATTCTGCTGTTGCTGGTAGCACCCGTCGCTGACGGTTCGCTACACTGATCCCTAGGCGCTCGCCAGGGCTTCCCCCTTGACATACTCACCCCGAAATTCGAGAGAATGACGGGAGTGTTTCGATTCGTTTTACTGGGTACCCTCTGCTGTCTCACTCTGTTGAGCGGTGAAGAGAATCCCGAACATTTGACATCCGATCCAGGCCTGGAACGTCAACTTGACCGGCTCGTTGAGCAACTTAACCTCAAAACCACAGCCGCCGCCCACAAGCTTGCTATATCGCTGGTGGACGTTACCGACGAGGAGCGTCCCCACTATGCCGGCATGAACGACCGGGACATGATGTACGCCGCGTCGCTGCCCAAGATCGCCATTCTGCTCGCTGGCTTCGAGAAGATCCGCCAAGGTACGCTCGCCTACACGCCGTCGGTCCGCGAAATGTTCACCCGCATGACCCGCTTCTCCTCGAACACCGATGCCTCGCGGGCAGTGCGGATGATCGGCTTTCAATCCATCGCCAGTACGCTCACCAGCCCCAAGTATCGTTTCTACGATCCGCAGCAGAATGGCGGCCTCTGGCTGGGCAAAGCCTACGGTGGTCCCAGCGACCGATGGCGCCGCGATCCACTGCACAATCTCTCCCATGGCGCCACCACGCTCCAAACCGCCCGATTCTTCACCATGCTCGCCCAAGGGCGGCTGGTGGATGCCGCGGCAAGCCGCGAAATGAAGGAGATCCTCTCAAAGCCTGGCATCCCGCACAAGTTCGTTAAGGGCCTCTCCGGAATGCCTGATGTCCGCATTTACCGCAAGTCCGGCACCTGGCGTAACTGGCATGCCGACGCGGCGCTCATCGAGCACGGACAGATTCGCTATGTCGCAGCGGCCCTGGTGGAGGACGCCAATGGCGGGAAGATTCTCGAAGAGCTGATTCGGGGGTTGGACGCGATAATCTGCGGGTCAGTCGCCAGGGGCCGTTCCGCGGATTAGCTTCTCCACTTCGGTCGCGATGCGCTGGTGCTCCACCGCCGAGTTCACGCGAAGAATGTTCGACATCAGAGCCACCAGGTACACCCGCTCTCCGCTCTCCACCACTGCCACCGAATTCATGAGGTTCGTTTTGTTGCCGGCGTAAGGCTTGCACGTGAATCCCTCCTCCTCGATGCATTGATAGAAGGAGCCGGACTTGAAGAATACGCCCGCTTCCGCCAGAATGGGCGCCGACGCGTAGCGATAGCGCGACCGGGAGAAATAGATCAGCTTCTTCATTTCAAGGCTCGTCCACTCGTCCACCAGGCGGCCCTGTTCCATCCGGAGCAACCAGCGCATCAGTTCCCGCGGCGTTCCGTAGCTCCGCGTTCCCTGAAAGTACCGGCGGGCGCCGCTGGTAAACGTGGTCCCCAGACGCAGTTTACCTGTGTCGAGACCGGCCTGCCGTATCGGTTCTTCGAGCGCCTCCAACGCGATATCCCCAAGCTCCCGCCGCGAAGTCCCGGTCAGAAAAGCCTTCTCCTCCTCCGGTAAGACCGGATAGCGCGAACCGAATTTCCGTAACAGAACCGTCTCTTTCCACACGTAGGAACCAGCCGCATTCGAGCTCCTGCTCAACATATGGTCCAGCCATTCCCAGAGGTTGAACTTGTCCCCTGCCTCGATCCGGCGGCGCACCACAATAGAGTCTCCAGGCTCGTAGTACGGCACGGTCTTCCCATCCCGGTAGACGAGGCTGTCGGCCGCGCGAACCGTCTCCCGGAGGAAACGCTCCCGCTCTTGCGTGGATCGGTAGACTTTCGCCGCCTCCGCAAGCATTCCCACGCCAATCAACAGCTTCCCCACGCTCCCCGGAAGCTGCGAAAGATCTTCGCGCACGCCCGCATACCGCGGACTCTCCGGGTCCGTGATATCGAGCAGAGCGATCCCGTAGCTCTCGCTTTTCCCGCCCAGGATCTTCTCGAGACCCGCCTGCAACGCGGGGTCCTTCGGTGTTCCAGGCGGAACGTCCAGGTCGGGATGAGAGAGCAGGCGAAGCCGGATGCGCTTCTCGCTCCACTGGCCGCCTGGGGGGATCCCGGCAACGCCCGTCACCTTCCCCTCCACCGCCAGCCGGTAACCAATAAGGCGCCGGATTCCAGTCCGCTTGTACCCGTCCAGCGGGTATCCGGCTAACCAGCTCACCGAAAGCAGGACGGCCAGCGCCACTCTCATTCGCCCTCCAAGGTCTCGTCCAGATTGACGGTCTTCGCTTCCGCCGTTGCGCCCTCGAAAGCTGCCAGCGCCTCCAGCAACTTCGTCTGCCGGTAGCGGACGAGCGGCCGGATCTGAAACAGGTGAAGCTTTTCGTCAAGGAATCCGAATTCGATATCCCAAGGCAGGATGGCTCCGCTTGCATCCCTCTGCTTGGGAAAACGCGCATTCACTTCCCGGACCAATTCCCGGATCTCCCGGATATCGTCTTCAGACAACACATAGTCAGAACCCGATGTGGGCTTCCAACCCATCCCACCCCGTGGCAGGGGGTATTTTACATATGCGGCCTGCGCCTGGGCCAGCAACCGCACTGACCCGTCGGGCTTGAGCAGTATCGACTCCGCCACGCCGCCGTCCACTACGGCGGCGGTACCCTCGTTCGCGTTTACAGTGATCTCGTCCGTGCTCAGCGTTCGAAGATTCGCCGTGGCGATGACGCCGGACTTTGTAGTTCCGACCGTCTTCGCTAGCACCACCGATGGAAACACTTCAGCGCTCGACACCACGGCCTCCGCCCTCCATTGATAGGCGCGTTCCTCGAAGGGCGAAGCCCAGACATCCTTGATCGCCCGGAGAATCTTGTCCGTTCCGACGACGTTAGGGACGGTCAGGTTCAACCCCGCCCCGCTGAACTCGGGCAGGTCCTCGGCGTTGGTGTCGCTCCGGACGAAGACGCCGTAGGAGCCGTCAGGGCCAAAGACTTCCCGCATCATTCGTGAAGTCTCGTCCACGAACCACTTCTCCAACGGCATCTCGCGAATCGAGCGGCGGAAATCCGCCAGCCGCGGGCGGACGTATTCCAGCACCTCACCGGAGCTAGCTCCGGACTCACGCATCCGTTCCGCCTCCTCGTAGCACACCCGGATGCGGTCGAATATGCTCTCGCCGCCGTCCAATGTGCGCGTGACGTGGGCATAATACACTCCGAACGGAACCACGAGCCCCGGCGAAACACGCTCCGGGAAGTGGCGCTTCAACTGCCCGAGGTTCGCCGCCTTCGGTCCGCACCGCACGCCGGAGTCCCCTGAGGCGATCTCGCTCAAGGGTGTCACGCGGCGGTTGGATAGATCCAGTCTGGAGGTGTCGAGATCGACTCTCTTGCGTTCCACCGCCTCCACTCGCCAGTTGGCCTGTTCTTGCGGACTGAGGCTGTTCCACGGCAGCAGCACCACCGTCTCGCCGGGTGTCACGGCGAAGAAGAGTTCCTCCCCCTCGAGTTTCCGCAACTCGGGCAGCAGCGCCGACGGCAGGGTCGCATTCGGTATGCCGAGGTTCGCCGCCAGCAATTGCGCGTGGGAAAGGGCGTTGCCGCTATCAAGAGTGAGAATCCCTTCCACCGGCTTGAGGTGGGCGGCGGTAGCGGGGATCACCCAAATCCGGTCGGAGCGGATGTCCGTGTCGTAGTCCAACCGGCCGGCTATGGCCAGCGGCGCGATGGCCACGCCTGGATTGAGCGCCCGAACGCCCTGTGACCTTTCATCTCCGAGCACCCTGTGGCGGCGGCCAGCCAGAAGGTCCGCGTCCCACACCAGCGACTCGGCCCGGTTGGACAACGGCAGTGCCACCGATCGCCGCAAGACGTCGTCAACCAATCCCGCCGCCAAGGGCTCCAGCGTCTGGTAATGCTGCACTACCTCGCCTAATTCCCGGTAGACCGCGGCCGTCATGCCACCCAGGATCATCTCCACATAATGGACGGACCGGCTCCAAGCCAAAGAGCTGACTTCGCTCCGTCCCGAGAACTGGTTGAACTCCTCTTCGAGCGCTGCCAGTTGGCGCATTGAAACCAGTCCCCCACCCGCTGCGAACTGT
Organism: uncultured Solibacteraceae bacterium; assembly: GCA_964468205.1. Taxonomy (GTDB): domain Bacteria; phylum Acidobacteriota; class Terriglobia; order Bryobacterales; family Bryobacteraceae; genus CAWELS01. Next base: position 164,083 of record CAYXVG010000007.1, read on the forward strand.
GCCCAGTGCCTGGCATTCTCGACCCACCGGCGGCGGGTCGTTCCCGCTGGAGTCTCTGAACCGGTCCGGAAGGCGAAGTTCTGTAACTTCAGTTGCTCGTCGAGCAGCGCCAGCCTATTGCTCCCATCCAGCCCGGGAGAGCTGAGCAGGCGGCGGATTTCGACGCTGCGCTCGGCTCCACGTGCAAACCTCCAGCCGGACGGGAAACCCCGCTCATCATACTCCTCCCGCATTAATCCGAGCAGTTCGTTGAACCCTTCAGTATTAGCCGGCTTCCGGTCGCGAATGAAGGCGGCCACCCGTTCCACATCACTCGCCTCGGGCTTTGAATGGATTTTCCCGCGAATCGCCTGGAAGCGCGAATCCTCTGCGGCCAGCGCTGCGGATAGGGAACGGATACGCCGCAGGTTACTCGTCTCGAGACCGTGAGGGGTGACTTCGCCCACCAGAATCGTGAGCAGATAGTTCCGCTCCACCCACTCGAAGTCTTCGAGCAGGCGGATCAAGAGCCGCCGGCCAGCCCTTTCTTCGTCCTCCGCTTGGCGTACGCCGCGCCGGGCGTAGGTCTTGCCATAGATCCATCCATTGGCGCCGCCCTCCAGGAAGTCGATTAGAATCATCTGCCGCAGCCAGAAGTGGTTGCGGTCCTGGTCAAGGAATTCCTCAAAGGACATTCCGGCCAGGAAGCGGGCGAGATCGAAGTTGTAGCGGGCAAGCTGTTCGGCGGCCTCGTTGGGGGAGGCGTGCTGGTATCCGCGAACCTCGCCACAGGGCGTTCCTTGAGCCGGCAGCACACGTCCGTCGTTACAGTACCAGCGGATGGGGCCATACGGCCCTCGGGGATCGGCGCGAATCTGCTCGAACAGTTCCTGGGCTTCTCGCTTTTCCGCGTTGGAAAGCTCGGGGATGGGGGCATCCCCCCATGCCAAGCTCATGAATCCAAGCGCCCAAAAAAGAATCGGAAAAGATTTCATCCCGCTCAATTCCAACTCTATCATTCGACTCCGTCAAGTTCGCCTGGATTCACCAAATCGCCGGTAGGCTGCAACCAGGTCCCCCAGGCTGCACGCTGGGAGCGGAACTAGGGCGAGTCATTGTCGAGCGCCAGC
>CAYXVG010000008.1:0-155784 GCA_964468205.1 uncultured Solibacteraceae bacterium
TGTTTAGCAGCATGGCTCTTTACTGGCGCGCCTCCTTCATTAACTCTATCAACCAGGCTGGGTACTCCATGATGGTCCCACGAATGGCTGTTAGCGACATCGAAGTTGCAAACGATCGCCTGACGGAGTTCTGCCGCCGCAATGGCTTCCGAAGACTTGCCTTGTTCGGATCTGTGCTGACCGACCGTTTCCCCGACACCACTGACGTCGTCGTGCTGATTGAGTTCGAGCCGGGCCAGCGGGTGGACTGCTTGCGGTTGGCGGCCATGGAACGGGCACACGGCGGAACAGCCGGCACGGGACCGTGTGTTGACGCTGGCGTGGATGAAGCGCCTCGAGACGATCCTGGGTGAGCCTGAGTCGTGAGAGCGCAGTCCCGGGCGATGAGCGTGAGCGGGGAACCCGATAGCTTGACGCCGCAGGCGAAGAATCGGAATTCGCCGGCGGACGGCGCCGCTTTTTAGGGGTAATGAGGGCGCCCCGCGCGGCCGGTTTGCGCGAGGCTATTTGAACCGGTCTTCCTGGAGGCTTTTGACGATGACGCGTTTGAGTTCGAGGGGGTCGATGGGGCCCTGAACTTTGTAGAGGTACTCGCCGGTGGGGGCGATGAGGACGGTGTAGGGGAGGGCGGCGTTCCAATCGGGGTCGAAGGCTTCCATGTGCTCGTACTTGTCGGTTCCGGCGAACATGAGGTTGCGGTTCGAGGCCTGTTGTTTTTTGAGGAAGTTCAGCACGTCTTGTTTTTCGTCCGGGTAGTGGGCGGCGACGGTGACCAGCTCGAAGGCGCGGCGGCGGTACATGCGATTGATCTCGACGAAGTCCGGGAACTCGGTGACGCAGGGGCCGCACCAGGTGGCCCAGAAGTTCACCAGGCGGAGTTTGCCGGAGTCGTTCTTGCGGAGGGCCTTCAGCGCGGCCGCGTCCGCCATCTCGACACTCACGGGTTCCTGGGCGAGCTTCGCCATGAATTGCTTCACGGTGTCCGCCTTGCCGGCCCACTTGATGGAGCAGCCGAAGGCCTTGGTGGTCTCGACCGGCGCGGGCTTGCCGGCGAGCAGGGCGTCGAGGGCGTTCTTGAGGTCAAACTGGTTGGCGAATTCGATACGCTCGCTGTTGTCGATCCGGCCAGCGTAGCGGAGCTTGCGGCCGGCGTCGAAGACGAAGACGTGGGGCGTGGCGGTGGGTCCGTAGGCGCGGGAGATACCGGTGCGGTCGCCCTCGAACAGGTACGGGAAGTTGTAGCCTTTGTGGGCGGCACGTATCTTCATATCCTCGAAGGAGTCGCCGAGGTCGGTGTAGCCCAACTCGTCGAGACGGACCGAATCGGGATCGTTCGGCGAGATGCCGACGAAGGCGACGCCTTTCGGTTTGTAGTTGTTGACCATTTCGATGAGGCGGTCCTCGTAGTTCTGCGCCGTCGGGCAGTGGTTGCAGGTGAACAAGACGACGAGGAGCTTCGCGTCACGGAAGCTGTCGAGGGTGTAGCGTTTGCCGTCCACACCTTCGAGGTCGAACGCCGGCGCCGGCGATCCAATTTCGAGCGTTTTGATTTCGTCTCCGGCCGCGAAGCACAAAGCGGCGGTTAGCAGGATAGCAGCGATCGTTTTTGAAAGCATCGTTTCCCTTCCCCTCTTTATTGATTGATTTCGTTCCGGCCGGGTGACAGCGCGCGGCGCTGTCCGTTCGAGATGAATTCGCCGCTCACCCCGGCCGGGAGGGTGATGACGGCGTGGAGACCGGCGGCGGTCCGCGCGAGCGCGACGGACAGTTGACCGGACGGATGCGGTATGGTTCCCGAGGCCTTTTCGAGCGCGCCGAGGTGCGGCTCGACGACGACTTTCCGGAAACCTGGAGCGGCCGAGTCGATGCCGAGAATGGTACGGAACAACTCGATGTTTGGACTGGCGCCCCAGGCGTGGCAGTCCGAGCGGCTGCGGAAATCGCGCTCGGCCCAGGTGGTGAGCCCATCGGCGAGCATGGTGCGCCAGGGACCGAGCATTTCGAGGTAGCGATCCCCGAGGCCGGCTTTGACGAGCGCCCGGTGGAGATAGTAGCGGAAGTAGATGGAGGCCGGGGCAAGATCCTCGGCGGAGACGGAGCGTTCCATGACGCGCCGGGCTTCATCGCCGGTGACGACCCCGGCGAGCGTCGCGAGCGTGTTGGCGTGCTGCGAGAAGTGTTGTTTGCTGGTGTTGTCGGCGAACAGGCCGCGGGCGGAGTCCCAATACTTCTCGCGGATGGTACGGCTGAGCTCGGCGGCGCGGGCGCGGTAGACGCCGGCCAGTTCGCGAAGGCCGAGGGCTTCTTCAAGATCGGCGGCGTACTGGTAGGCGAGCAGGAGTTGCAGATCGTGGGGCGCGGTGGAGCCATCGGCGCCCCGCGGCGGCGTGCCGCGCGGCCAGCGCTCCACCCAGTCGACGTAGTTCCACCAGGGCATCTCGCGCAGGGATCCGCCGGGCTGTTGATAGCGGTGGAAGAAGTCGAGGACGGCGCGGGCGCCGGGCAGCATCTCTTTCACGAAGCCGGGGTCGTCGACATAACGCCAGTAGTCGTGGACCATTCCGATCCACCAGAGCGAGAACGGCGGGATGTACTGCTGGAGTTCGGATGGCGCGCGGCTGTAGGTGGCTCCCTCGGCGGTGCGGGAAGAGTCGATGTGGCCGATGGCGGTTTTGAAGAGGCGGGTATCGCCGCTCATGTAGACAGAAACCAGGGCCTGGATACGGGTATCGCCGACGTACTGGAGTTGCTCGTAGTAGGGGCAGTCCATGTAGCTTTCGTGGGCGCAGAGGCGGGCGGTGCGCCAACCGACGTCGAGGATGGTTTGCAGTTCCGGGGGACCGTTTTCGAACGAAGCCAGCCGTTCAAACGGATAACCGGTGTAGACGGCGCGGATGTCTTCGATGGTGAGCGGTTCGCCGGCGGTCTCGACGGTGAGCTCGATGTAGCGCCAGGTGCGCCAGAATAGTGGCCGCCAGAGGCGCCGTTCGCCACCGTCGGCGATGTAGGAGTCGCCGAAGCCGAAGAATTCCTTGTCTTGCACCTCGTCGCGATGACCTTTCTCCTTTTCGTTCTTCCAGAGGGCTTCGGCGTAGCGGAGGGTGACCTTCGCGCCTTTGCCGCCATTGAGGACGAGCTCGGGATAGCCGGTGGTCTCGTGGTTCTGGTCGAGCAGGAGTTGGATGCGGCGGTTGGCTGGAAGGCGGACCGGACTCTTTCCCTCCAGGAATCCAGCGGGAACCGCGATGCCATCGGCGAGGCGGACGCGCGCCAGGCGAATGGGCGATTCCTCCATGAACGGGATTTCGCGTGGGACGAGAAACCAGCGGCTCGGGGAGTCGACCGTGTCGCGGGGGGCTGCGCGGGAGCCGGCGGAGGCCGGCTGCCAGTCGGAATCGTCATAATCCGGCTGCTCCCAGCCCCAGGGGTAGATGGCCGCGTCGAGGGCTTCACCGGGAGGGATGGCGACATAGCCGCGCACCATGGCCATGGTGATGGGGAGCGGGGAGTAGGCGGGGTTCGACGTTGTCACCCATCCGGCGGGAGTGTTGACGGCGTGCTCACGCTCGGTGTCGCCTTGCACCAGGAAGGCGGTGCGGTGAGAGATCTGCGCGACGCCGCGATGCTCGCCATCGTTCCAGACGACCGCGGCCAGGACGTTGGCGCCGGGGCGCAGATACCGGGCGATGTCGACCGACTCGTAGCGCCAGTGGAAGAGATCTCCGCGCGCCGGTCCCCATGCGACCCGCTCTCCGTTGACGAAGAGCTGGTAGCGATTGTCGGCGGTGACATGGATGAGGAATGTGTCCGGCTTCTGATTGAGCTGGAATGCCTTGCGGAAGTGGTAAACGCCGTAGCCGAACGGGTCTTCTCCGGCCGGATAAGCCCACTGCGAAGGCCAGGTGTGTTTGAGGAGTTCGGGGTTGGCCGCGTAGAGGGTTGCCGCGAGAAGTAGAGATAACGTAAGGGTTCGCCACATAGCAGAAGCCGCACGGCGGCTTCCCCTATTCTATGCGTACCCGGACGGGGCTGCTATTCCTCGACGGTGACGCCGCGCCAGAACGCGACATGGTCCTTGATTTCCTTGGCTGCGTCACTGGGCGAGGGATAGTACCAGGCGGCGTCCGGATTGCGGACTCCGTTGGCGACGACATGATAGTAGTGGGCCTTGCCTTTCCAGGGGCAGGTCGATGTGGTGTCGCTGGGCTGGAGGGCCGCCTTGTTGAGGGACTCCGGCGGAAAGTAGTGGTTGCCTTCCACCTTAATCGTCTTGTCGCTCTCGGCGATTACCGTATCTTTCCAAATAGCTTTGGCCATAAACGTGAGATGCCATTGTTTGCGAAACAGATGACAAAAAATGGCACAAACGGCGCAAGCCCCGCGGCCGGCCGAGGGCCGTAGGGCCAATAAGCGGGATAACGGCGCTGACCCGCAGGCGGATTGCCCGTGCGACGGTCGAGCCGGCCGTGATGCTGAGTACACTGCATACGATCGACACGTGGAACCGCTCTTCGACGTTCTCGACCGGGCCGTCAAGGCGCTCTCCGAAGCGGGTATCGAATACCGGGGGTGGGCGGGATGGCCGCTTTTCGTCACGTCTCGCGCGTGGACCCTTAGGTACAAGTCAAGGATTTGGACGGTGTCGGCCTGATTAGGCCGGAGGCGGAGCGGGTGCTGCCGGATCTGCTCCGGGCGAGGCTCAAACAGGTTCGCGAGACGGAGTAGGCGGCGGGGCGAACACGCTACGATGTGGATTGGGGCAGGAAGCACACTCCATTCTCATCACGGATTTCGACGGTACCGTGACGCAGAGGGATTTCTATGCGTTGGCCGTTCCGCGATTCCTCGAGGATAATCTGCCTGACTACTGGACCGAGTACTTCGCCGGACGGATGACGCACTTCGAGGCGATGAAGGCGATCTTCGGGCACATCCGGGCGAGCGAGGCGGAGGTGCGCGGGATGATTCGCGATATGGAACCAGACCCGCGGTTCAAGGAGGCGACGCGGACGCTGCGGGGGGCCGGTTGGAAGGTGGAGATCGTGTCGGCGGGGTGCCGCTGGTACATCGATCAAATCCTCGAGCAGGCGGGCGTTTCCATCCCGGTACACGCGAGCCACGGCGCGTACTATCCAGAACGGGGGCTGGTGATGGAGTTGCCCGCCGAGTCGCCGTATTGCAGCCGGCAGACCGGTATCGACAAAGCCGCCGTGGTGCGCGACGCTCTGGGGCGGTACTCGCGAGTCGCCTTTGCTGGAGATGGCAAGCCGGATCTGGAGGCGGCGCTACTGGTGAAACCCGACGTCCGGTTTGCCAGGGGCTGGCTGGCCGAAGAGCTCGACAAGCAGGGCGCGGCCTACAAAGGGTTCGATTGGTGGAGCGAGATTGTGCGGGAACTGGGCGCGCGGTGCTCGTGGTAGAGTAATGCGCTCATGATGGAAATCGTCAGAGTGAATGCCGCGGGACAGGCGCTCCGATTCGCAATCGCCTTGAGCCTGTTTGCACCCGTGGGGGATCTGGCGGCGGAGTTCCGCTGGCAGACCGCGACGCCGGAGAGCCAGGGGATGTCCCAGGGACGGCTCGAAGGGATGAAGGAGAAGCTCGCCGCCCGGGGCAGCAAGGCGCTGCTGGTGGCGGGGCAAGGTGTCGAACAGGACCATGCGGCGGGCGATGGCGCGGGATGGAGAGAAACGCTTCGATGACAGCGCGGCGGCGTCCGGTAGCAGCCAGTCGTCGGGCAAGACGCCGAGGGCGAGCGCTTCCGCAAGCAGGCAGACGCCATTGGGCTGGAAGTAGCAGCCAGTCGTCGGGCAAGACGCCGAGGGCGAGGGTGAAACGGACGGCCATCTCGGCCGACAGCCGCAGCCGGCCGTGCTCGTAGTCGGTGACAAAGGTTTGCAGGATGCCGCTGCGCCGGGTGAGCTCGGCCTGGGTAAGACCGCGCTTTCGGCACAGGCGGGCCAGGCGGCGGCGCGCCATCATCGAATCCTCCCTCGGATTCAGGTATCCGGCCCTTCCGACGGCGACAATCGGGACTTTGCCACGGTGGGGCCGCGCCTGCCATGGAGGCAAGCCAGCACGATCACGACGTCCGAGGCGATCCTGAAGTAAAGCAAATACGGGAAACGGCGGACGGCTGCGCGCCGAGTCTCGCGGTAGACTAAAGGGTAGGCAAGTGGGTTCCTACTGATGCGTCCCAGCGACCGCTCGATTGCGGACAGGAACTCACCGCCCAGACCCGGCTGCCTCTTCTCATACCACTCTATTGCTTCGCGCAGATCGTGTTCCGCCAACTGCCGGACAATGACCTGGCGTTTCACCGGCGTCGCGCAAGGCGACTACGAACCTCCTCCCACGGGCCGCCCGCCCTGGGATTCGCTTCCAGGTCAGCAAGACGGCGATCCAATTCGAGACGATGCTCATCCGGCAAAGGCAATACCTTGGGGCTTGCGTCCTCGGCAATGGTGTCCCAGATTGCCCCAGCCAGTTCGATCCGTTGGTCCACCGGCATTCGCATCACTTCGTTGAGAAGTTCCGCGTTCATACCTGGGATTGTAACACGCTCTCACCAGTTCGAATTTCTCGGCTACCGCGGCTGCGGCGGGGCCGGGAGTTGGCGTGTGAGGAAGACCGAGAAGGAAAACCGGAACGCCTGGGGAGGTCCCGGGCATTCGCTCGCCGGGGGCGGGACCACCCCTACTGTTGCCGGCGTTCGAACGCACCACACGATCGGCGGTAAAATGCGGGTTGGTCACTCAATGAGACGGGTTTTGACGGCCATATAGCTTCTGGCATCGGCGCTAGTTGCGGCGGCATCTCCTGCCACCGCGCTTGTCGAGTCACCGCTCGATCCACGACTTGGACCGGCGACAGATTCCATAGCCCCATCCTCGCCGGCCGCGGCCTACGGCTACGACGCAAAAGCACGCCTGGCAACCTGTCTCGCGCCCAACCGCGAGGCCGTACCCACAGATTTCCGCAACCACGACGGCCTCCTCCGGAGCTTCCGCAGACAGCTCACAGGGAAGCTACGGGATGCCGCGACGGGGCTGGACTACTTCGGGGCGAGGTACTACGCCGGGGCCATGAGGCGGTTCCCATCCCCGGATCAGCCGTTGCTCGACCAAGACCCGGCAGATTACCAGAGTGGAAACCTGTACGTGTACGTCAGGCTTCCAGGCGCGGATTGGGATGCATGTAGGAGCCGGGGACAAAGGGGAAGCGCTTTTCGATATCCGGAATGAGCTCGACGCCGTAGCCGGGTTTGTCCGGGAGAGTCATGCGGCCGTTGACCACGCGCAGGGGGTTCTGGAAGATCTCCTCCTGGAGCGGATTGCGGGTCTGGTTGAGTTCGCAGTATTCGCGATTCGGGATGCTTGCCACGAGATGGGCGTTGGCCATTGTGGTTCCGCCACCGTGCCAGTTGTGGGGGATCAGCACCTGGCCGCGGGCGGCGGCCATCCGGGAGATGTACCAGCTTTCCGTGATGCCGGCCACGTTGCAGTCCGGCTGGACGATGTCGAGCGCCCCGCGGTCGAGCCATGGCTGCGTTTCGAAGCGCTCGCGGAAACGCTCGCCGCCGGAGACGCGGACGGTGGGCAGGGCGTCCCGCAGAGCGAGGAAGAAGTCGATGTCCTCGATATTTGTCCCGCCGGGAGCCTCCTCGAACCAGGCGAACCGCAGATGCTCGAGTACCGGGCAGAATTCCTTGAGAATCTGCTCGCGGGATACTCCCGTGCCGCCCATGGACTCGTGGGCGAGGCCAAAGTCCGGCCCGACGGCCTCGCGGAGGCGGCGCAGAATGGGGATGTACTTCGCGAGTGTCATCCCGGCAGTTCGCCAGTCGGTGCCCTGCCGGAACTTGAAGAGATCGTACCCTTCCTCTTGGTGACGCAGGGCCTGCTCGATGAGAAACTCCGCACCGTTGCGGTACCATTCGTGCTCGACGCCGGAGCTGGCGTAGATCTTGATGGTGCGGGCGGGCTCGCAATCGGTGGCGAGGAGCTCGTAGACGGGCTTGCCGGCGGCTTTTCCGATGACGTCCCAGAGGGCGCAATCGAGCCCGGCCCAGGGGGCGCGGCTGTGGCGGCTGTCGTTGCCGCGATTGGTGAGCAGTTCGACGTCGAACGGATTCTTGCCGGCCACGAGCGGGCGGATCACCTCTTCGGTGTAACGCTTGATGTAGTCCGGCCCCTCGTAGGGGCTGCCCTCGCCGATGCCGGTGATCCCCTGATCGGTGAACACCTGCGTAATGCAGCCATCGGTTTTCCACACGACGTATTTGCTGGAGCGCCAGATGTTTCGGTCTGGAGCCACCCAAGACAGGGGGATGACGCGGACGTCAGTGATCTTAAGGGGAAGGCGTTCGATGGCGGCCAGTGGATGATTTCTGCTGGCGGCGAGCGCTCCGCCGGCGATAGCGCCGAGAAAGTAGCGTCTGGTGAGCATGGTTCCGCCCCGCGGACGAATGCGCGGGGCAGCCGGCGAATCCAGATTCGCCCTCTATCCCGCCTCTTCCATCATAGCCTTCATCGCACTTTCCACTTCGGCGGCCACCGGCGCGAGGCCCGGGCTGTCGAACATCTCCATCAGCGCGGTGGGCAGGAGGGTGGAAATCCGGTATCCATCTCCGGAGCGGTAGACGGAGATGCGGCAGGGCAGAGCGGTGGAGACGGCCGGGTTCTCTTCGAGCACCTTTTTGGCCTGTTGGGGGTTGCAGACCTCAAAGATCTTACATTCGCCGGCAAACTCGACACCCTTTTTGTCCATGGTCTCCTTGAGGTCATGGACGGTCATGATCCCGAACTGGTGTTTCGCCGCTGATGCCTCGAGACCTTTTTCGATCTCTTCCATGGATTTCTTGCTGGCAACTTCGAATAGCATAGTTCCTCCACTTCGTAGATGCAGCGCGGACGAAAGCGTAACACTCATGCCGCCGGCGGCAAAGTAACGACGAATGCGGCGCCGCCGGCCGCCGCCGGTTCCACGCGAACGTCCCCGCCGGCTTCGTTGATCATGCGGCGAGCGGCGAAGAGGCTCCAGTCACCGGTGGTGATGCGCCGCCCGGAAACCCGAAACCGCGGGTCAAAAAGTTTCGAGACTTCATCCGGGGCGAGCGGCGGACCGTTGTCCGAGATCTCGATCGTCACGCCGGAATTGTTGCATTTGCTTTTCACCCGGATGCAGCCATCCGAGCCGGCTCTTCCGGCGGCGAAGTGCAGCAGGTTGGAGAAGACGGTGCTCAATTGCTGTGGGCGGCAGCGGATGGCGCAGACATCGCCTAATTCGGTTTCGATACGCAACGGGGCGCCAGGGCCGGCGGAGACCAGGCTGGAGACGTCGCGGAGGAGCTGGTTCAGGTCAACCGAAAGGGCTTCGGCCCGGTCCAGGTTGGTGAACCGCTGCATCCGGTTCACGATCTCTTGCATGCGGGTGGAGGACTCAACGAGGGTGTCGCAGAGCTGGGCGGCGAGTTTCAGCACCTTTTCGCTCTGCTCGGGGCCGGCCGCGAGGAGCTTGAAGGTGGATGGGAGGGTACCGGCGGCGCTCTTCATCGCTCCCAGCGGGGAGTTCAGTTCGTGGCTGACAGCAGCGGCGAGACGCCCCATCGCCGCCGCGCTCTCGGCGATCAACGTACGGCTCTCCGAACGGCGCAGTTCTTCCGCCGCTTGTAGAGCATATTGATGGGACTGCCAACTGCCGGCGAGGCGCTGGTAGCTGACGCCGGTGAGAACGACCAGCAATAGAACCACCAGCGGGAGCGAGTACAGCTCTTCCGCAATGATGTGCTGCCGGTCGATCCAGCCGCGGGATATGGCGAGGTCTTGAACCAGGCGGATCACCACGCCACTGCTTCCGCCGAGGACAAGCGCGTGCACCGGCCTGAGCGGCAACACAGCGACCCCGACGAGGAGGACGGTCAACAGCGGCATGGAGCCAACCACCCGGGAAGTGACGCCTTGCGAAACGAGATGAATCTGGCTGCTCATGCCGAGCGCCACGGACAGCAGACCGGAGAGGCAGCCAATTTCGCGGCTGAACCGGCTGCCCCACGACGTGGCGGCCGACCAGTAGGTGAGGATGCCAACGAGGATAAACGCGGCGACGGTGAAGTAGTTCGGCGGTCCGACGGTCCAGAAGAAGCTCGCGGAGCCGAGGATGGGCATTATGATCTCCACTCCGCCGATGATGCGTAGCCCGCGCCGTCCCAAGCGCTCGACCTCGGCCCGGAAGCCTTCAACGGCTTCGGGTTCAACGGGCCATAAGAAGTCACGCCAGCCGGCGAATCTCACAGAATAGATCCTCCTCCTCACCAGGATAGAGGACCGCCCGCGGCTCGACGGCTTCTTAAGGTGTGCGGCGCCGGCCGCCGATAAGATATAGGAGAATGGCGGACCAACTTCAGCGATACTACGGGCTGCTAGAGGTCAATTCGTCCTCCACGGCCGCGGAGATCCGGGAAGCCTATCTGGACTTGGTGAAGGTTTGGCACCCGGACCGCTTCAGCGGCGAATCCGCGCGGTTCCGCCGGAAGGTTGACGACAAACTTAAGGCCATTAATGAGGCATACGAGGCGGTGCGCTCGGGATCGCCGGCGTTTCAGTCGTCCTCGCGGCCTTCACCCGATGATCCGCCCGCCGTCAACCCGGACCTGACACCAGTGCATTTCGGAGGGAAGTGGGGATTCGTGAACCGGGACAAACAGCTCATCATCGAGCCGCGCTTCGAGAACGCCTTCCCCTTTCAGGAAGGCCTGGCGTTGGTGGCCGACCGCGGCCGGTACGGTTTCATCGACGCTTCCGGCCAGTACGCCGTTTATCCGGAGTTCCTGGGCGCGCGAAGCTTCCGCAACGGCCTGGCCGGGGTGATTCTGACGGTCCACTGGGGCTTCATCGACCGGACCGGGCAGTTTGCCGTGACACCCTACTACGAGGAGTGCGGCGACTTTTCCGAAGGTGTTGCTCCAGTAAAGTGGCGCGGCCGTTGGGGGTTCGTCGATACCGCAGGCCGCTTCACCATCCGCCCGCGCTTTGACGGCGCCCGGAGTTTTGAGGGAGGCCGTGCCGGCGTACGATTCGGGGACAAGTGGGGCGAAGTGGACCATCAGGGGCGGGCGTACTTTGAAACTGGGGAGATCATGCTGGACGGGCCTCGTTCATAGAGAAGGCCAAGCCGCCGCTACCTGGTCTACAATTGGCAGAGCCGGAAACGTTCCGGCGGAGGAGTCCCGCATGGAGAGTCACGTTAGGCTGCTGGGAGTGCTGAATATTGTTGTGGGAATACTCGGCGTCTTGATCGCTTTGGGCTGCCTGCTATTCTTCGGCGGAATTGCCGGATTGGTTGGCATGACGGCAGCGTCGGATCCTGATGCCGCGGCAGCGATTCCAATTCTTGGAGGTGTTGGGGGGATTCTCTTCATCATCGTGCTGCTGTTCTCTGTGCCGGGAATCGTCGTCGGGTGGGGGCTTTACACCTTTCAGTCGTGGGCGCGCATCGTGGGCATTGTTTTCTGCGCCCTGAGTCTGCCAGGCGTGCCAATCGGCACCGCGATTGGAGTGTACGGTCTCTGGGTCTTGCTGAACCCCGAAACCGAACAATTCTTTCGGCGCGTTCGAGCTGCCTGAGAACGTCCGGCGGGGCGCAGATCCCGGGAACAGTGGGACGAATTATCCGCCCCATGGCGCCGCTCATGACGAGGAGGCCCACGTTCAGCGTGATGCACCACCGCCCGCCGCACGAATCTTGACACGAGGGTACACTTGATATCACCCTGGGACAAGATTATCTGTAAATTCGCCCTGGGATTCGTAACGCAATGGGCATTCTGTATTCTACGAGGATAGGAGGATAACTGAATGGCAGTTCATGCAACGCCGAAATCAAGCGCCACAGGGGGAAACAGGTTCCGCCTCGATGTACAGCTTCACGAAATCCTCATGGAGGGCAAGAAGCCGGCTGGCCTTGTTCCGAACGGTGAACCGAAGACCCTACCCGAACCCGTCTTTCCGCAGTACCCGGAAAAGCTCGGCGACGTTGAGCCCGATGAGAAGTACTTGCCGAAAGGGGACAACCCGTACCGGACGCGTGTCACGCCGCCGATGGTATTTAAGGCATTGAACGGGTGGCTCGCGCCCTATCTGCGCTCCCGCATATTGCCGGGCGACTTCCATCCGATCGTGGCGTATCTGTTCACGGAATGGAAGTGCAACCTGGACTGCCATTACTGCTGGGCGTTCGATAACCGCGTTAAGGGCATGACCGAAGATACGGCGCGGCGCGCCGTGGACTGGCTGCACGATACGGGCTGCCGCGTGCTCGCGTTCATGGGCGGCGAAGTACTGCTGCGGCCACAGTTTGTTCACAAAGTGGCCTATTACGCAGCGAAGAAAGGTTTCTGGGTATACGTGCCGACAAACGGACGCCTGATGCGTCCGGACGTGATTGACCGGCTGGGCGACGCCGGGGTTGCCGCTTTCAACCTGGCCGTGGATTCGGTGGAAGACCGGAAAGAGCTGCCAAAGGCCCTGAATCCGATCCGCCCATATTTCGAGTATCTGATCAAGAAACAGTATGTTTACGGATTCATTGTCGCCTTCAATATCAACATCACGCGCATTAATCTGGAAGACGTCAAACAGTTGACCGAGATCGCTCACGACGTCGGTATCGCAACGGACTATCACATCAACGAGTCGCCGATGACCGAGCAGGAACACTTCCAGCACGCCGACACCAACTCGACCTTTATCCAGCCAGAGGATTGGCCGGCGGTGGAGGAAACGGTAGACTGGCTGATCGAGAAGAACAGATCCGGTTACAAGATGGTCAATTCCGTGCGGCGCCTGCAAGAGATGAAGGAATTTATGAAGGGCAAGCTGCAGGATTGGAAATGCCGCGCCGGGCACAACAACGTGATCATCCGCACTGACGGCACGCTGGCGCCTTGCTTTCCCATGTACTCGGCGACGTATGACTGGGGAGTGGTGGAGAACCATAGGTTCGAAACCGCGCAACTCAACGAGATGAAGCAGGGATGCCAGCCGCACTGCTTCTCGACGCTGAACCACAATCTGGCGTATTGCTACAAGGCCAGCCGCGCTATCAAGTGGACGCTGAAGCAGGCGCTGCGGGGCTTCCGGGGCACCACCGGGAGCTTCGACGAATAGCCGTAAAGGAACAGTAGTGCGCTTCGGCTCCGGGGTCGACGAACGAGTGTCCGGCTTGCCTTGCCGCGCTCCGGAATCAGATAAGATCGGGGCGTGGAATTTTCGCTTGACGCCCTAATACATTTCGGCTGTGGCGAGCCGGCAGGCGTCCGGGCTAATGCGCACTTCCCGGCCGGGGAATGGCAGGCCCTTTTACGGAGGGATTGATCATGGAGCAGCGTCCGTGGCAGGACAGGCAAGCCCGCATTGACCAATTGCACGCATTGCACAGGGGGAAGACAGCGCTCCTTGTGATCGATATGCAGCGCGGTTTCCTGGAGCCGGGGGCGGCGCTGGAGGTACCCGCCGGGAGAGGAATTATCGAGAACGTGCAGCGGCTTGCGCAGGCCTTCCGCGTAGCGTCCGCCCCGGTGATCTTCACGCGGTTCGTCTATTCTCCGGCGATCCCTTGCCTGCGCGGCGACCCTTTCGGGCCAGAGCATCTTCCGGCCCCGCCAGGAGAGGCGACGGGGTTGGGCCGGCCTTCCAGCAACTGCCTGATCGGCCCGGGCGCCCCGGACGGACCGGACTCGGCCGCCATCGTGGAGGCGCTGGCGCCGGAGCCCGGGGAATTGGTTGTCGACGGGCGCGCCTATGACAAGTTCCTCGGCACGCCGCTCGACCTGGCTTTGCGCAGCGCGGGCGTTGAATACCTGGTGGTGACCGGTGTCACTACCGACGTCTGCGTCAACAGCACAGTCCTGGCGGCGGCCAACCGGAATTACCGCGTCACGGTGGTGAGCGACGGAGCCGCTTCGCCATGGCCCGAACTGCACGAAGCGTGCCTGCGCATCTGGGAGAAGAAGTTCGCCCGGCTGCGGACGGCCGCGGAAGTGGAGGAGGAGATTTCCAATTTCGCCAAACCGATGTAGTCTGTTGGCATGAGGACTACGGGACGGTTTCTATTCACGCTGGCTTGGTTCGCAGTCACGCTCGCCGGGCAGCAGTACGACCTTCTGCTCGCCGGCGGACACTTGATTGATCCCAAGAACGGCATTGACGGACCGCGAGATGTGGCCATCGCCGGCGGCAAAATCGCCCGCGTCGACGAGCGCATTCCGCCGGAGAGCGCGAAGACGGTTGTTCAGGCGGACGGGTTGTACGTCATCCCGGGAATCATCGACATTCACGCTCACGTCTACACCGGCACCGGAGAGAGGGCGCTCACAGGTGACCAGAGCCTCTATCCCGATCCATTCTCGTTCCGCACCGGGGTGACGACGATGGTGGACGCCGGCACCGCCGGCCGGCGGAACTTCGCCGACTTCCGGGAGCGGATCATTGACCGGGCGCGCACGCGCGTACTTGCGTTCCTGAACATCACGGGCGTCGGCATGGCGGCAACCGGCGAGAACGATCTTGCGGATCTGGACCCCGAAGCGGCGGCGCGAGAGGCAAAGGAACATCGCGACGTGGTGGTCGGTATCAAGGTGGCACACTACGGCGGCGAGGGCTGGCCGGATATCGACGCGGCGGTGGAGGCCGGCCGGTTGACAGGGCTGCCCGTAATGGTGGACTTCGGCTACACGAAGGGCGAGCGCAACCTGGACACCTTGCTGCGGGACAAGCTGCGAGCCGGCGACATCTACACTCACTGCTTTTCGGGGCACCGGGCGGAATTGCTCGACAACGGGAAACTCAATCCGGGCATGCCGGCCGGCCGCAAGCGCGGCGTGCTCTTTGATATCGGCCACGGAGCGGGCAGCTTCTACTGGAACATCGCCGGGCCGGCCATTGAGCAGGGCTTTCCGCCGGATACCATCTCCACGGACTTGCACACCGGGAGCATGAACGCGGGGATGAAGGATATGCCGAATGTGATGTCGAAGATCCTGAATCTCGGCGTCCCGCTCGCGGATGTCGTGCGGATGTCGACGTGGTCGGCGGCGCAAGCGATCCACCGTCCGGAACTGGGGCACCTGAGCGCGGGCGCGGAAGCGGACGTGACGGTGTTGCGGCTCGTGGAAGGCGACTTCGGCTTCGTGGATGCGGCCGGAGCGCGGCGGGCCGGCTCCCGGAGGCTCGATGTAGAGATGACGATCCGGGCGGGCCGGGTGGCGTGGGACTTGAACGGGCTCGCGGCGGAGGACTGGAAGACGTTTCCCTACAAGAAACGCAAACGGCCGCAGTAGCGGTCTCCCCGGGAGGCGGGAACGCCCGCCACCGTCATGACAATTCTTCTCGGATGCGCCGGGCAACGATTGCGGTTTCGCCAGCCTCCAGCATCCAGGGGTTCACGATCAGATGTTCGCCGGAGGTAGGCGTGACCTCGATCGACGGCTCCCCATTTCGCAGGTTTTCCACGACATCGCGCACTGTCTTGCCGACAGAGGCCTCGTCCCACCAGACGTGAACGTGGGGGACGTGGTTGGCAATCTCGGGCATCTCGATTTCGGTTTGGACGGTGGGTACCGGGGTCACGGCATCGATGATCGCTTGCGCGCGGCGGTCGCGCTCCTTTCGCTCCGCCTCGTGGTCCGCATTCAGATAGAGCTCGACGGCAACCAGAAGGCCGAGCAGTTCCTCCTTATTCACCTTCATGCCCCGGCCAATCGAATCTCCGTAGGGCGAGGTATTAAGGCGCGCCGCCTCGATAAGGTCCTCTCGCCCGAGGAGCAATCCGGAACTTTGGGGACCGCGCAAGCCCTTTCCGCCAGAGAAGGTGACGAGGTCGAAACCCATGGCGGTGTAAGCGGGAAGGTTATCCACCGGCGGAACGTCGGCAGCGGCGTCATTGAAGGTCGGGATGCCGTGCTTTTTGCCGAGCGCCACAAACTCCTCGCGTTTGATCTGGCCGTCGCCGTCGGCTTTATTGAGGAAGAGCATGAGGAGGGTATTCTCGTTGACGGCCGACTCCAGCTCCGGGGGCGTTTCGATCTCCACGATCGTCGTACCGCAATTCCGGACTGCGCGGTCATAGCCGAAGCGGTGGGACTTCTGCATGATGACTTCGCTCTTCATGCCGCTAGAGTCCGGAAGACGGCGGATGCAGTCGCGGTCGTTGCCCGTCATGCAGGCGGCCGTGCCGAGCGTCAGGGCCGAGGCGGCGCCAGCGGTCACCATTGCGGCCTCGCAGCCGAGCATCTCCGCGAGGCGCCGGCCGACCGCGTCATGCAGGTCATTCAGCGGCACGTAACTGCGCGAGGCGTATTGGATGGCGTCGACAACCTCGGGCGGCATGAGCGATGCGGTGAGCGTGGTATAGGTGCCGGCCGCATTGAGGAATGTGCGCACGCCGAGTTCGCGGTAGTAGTCGCGGCTGCCGGAGCGGCCGCAACCGGTGAAGAGCGCACCGGCGGCGGGCGAGGCCGCCAGGGCCTCCAGAAATCTGCGGCGTTCGAGCATGGCGGATCTCCCTTCGTGGAACCGACTTGAGTATAATCGAAAACTCCGAGGAGGTGACAAATGAAAGAGAATCGGCGAACGGTGATCAAGTCAGCGGCCGCGGCGCTGGCCGGGGCAGGCGCGGCGAAAGCTCAGTACCACTATCAGAAGGAAGTGCACGGGGTGAAACCAGGCGCGGAACCGCCGCTGTTTTCGCCGGCGGTGACCTTCGGCCAACTCGTGTTCGTCTCGGGCAAGGGCGCGCATTTCGAAGGCGACATCAAGGCGCACACAAACCACGTGCTCAACGAGTTGGAGAAAGAACTGGAGCGGGTCGGCTCCTCGATGGAGAAAGCCCTGAAGGTGAACGTCTACCTGAACGATCTCAACGACTACCAGGCGATGAACGAGGTCTACCGCGGCCGGTTCGGCGCAGCGCCGCCGGTGCGGACTACCATAGCCGCGGCTGGCGGGATCCCGGGCAATTCACTTGTGGAGATTGACGTGATTGCCTATATCTAAGATTGGCGAGGCGCAGGACTCACGCGCAGGGAATGTAATGGAGACCGCGTTGGAAACCCCGGGCCTGGAGACGGGTCTCGATATCTTCCCGGGCGCCGCGGCTTCCGACCCAGCCGAGGACGAAACATTCGTGGGGCGCGGGAAGATCTTCCGGCCAAATGACGGGAGCGCCGTCGATGGTGTATCCGATCTTGCGCGGGTCGATATCGACGTAGGCGCGGATCTGCACGCCGAGTTCCGTTAAGAAACGTTGCCGCTGGCGCGAGGTGCGGCCGGAACCCCAGATCACGACGCCCGGGTGGTGAGGATTGCGGGCGGCCAGCCAGCGGTAGAGATAAGGCGACTTGGCTCGATAGAATGCCTCGACCGAGTAGCGAGGGTCCGTGCGCGTAAGACGGCCGGGCGAGTCACGCCAGTCGAGCAGCTTCTGTGGCAGTTTGGCCATGCGCACCCCGTGTTGGAGCCAGCGCAGCCAGAGTTCGTAGTCCTCCGGGAAGGGGCCGTCGCGGTAGGCGCCGAAACGCTCCGGGAGTTCGCGGCGGAACATGACAGTCGGCTGGATGAGCGGGCTTTCGACGAAACGATAGTCCGCGATCTCCTCCGGCGTCGTGAGCGAGTTGTTCCAGTCCACGAAGACGGCCAGGCCGCGGTTGCGCCTTGCGTCGCCGAGGTAGCGGACGCGGGTAGCGACGAGATCGACCTCGAAGTGGCGGTCGAGATAGCCGGCCTGCAGGGCGATGCGGTCCGGATGCGCCAAGTCATCGGCATCCATGCGGGCGACGTAAGCGCCTCGCGCCAGGCCGATGCCATGGTTGGCAGCGGCGGCGACGCCGGAGTGAGCCTGGCGATGCACTCTGACGCGGCGGTCGCGGGCGGCGAGGTGTTGAAGGATGTCAGGGGTTGCATCGGTTGAGCCATCATCGACGGCGACGAGTTCAAAGTCCGGATCGGTCTGGCCGAGCAGCGATTCGGCCGCCGCGGCAAGAAAGGTCTCGCCATTGTGAACGGGCAGTATGACGCTGGTGCGGGGCGCATTTCTCATGGCGGGGCGACACCGTCAGGTTACTATGACGGCGGGGATGCGGAAAACCGCGGATGGGTAATGGCTGATAGGATTGACGGACAAAGCGGCGCCGATGCCCGAGCGCCGGCGAAAGGAAACGATGACATGAACCAGGAAGAGGGTAGCAGATGGAGTATTCGATTCACCCGACGTTCGCTGGGCAAGATGGCCGCCGGCGGCGCCGGAGTCACACTGGCTAGCCGGACGGCTCCCGGGGCCGAGACGGACGCACATCCAGGACCGCCTCCCGCGGGCGACTACGTTTCCCACGCGAAGCCCAACCCGTCAAAACTGAAATTGGGTCTTGGTCAGTTCCCGGCTAATGCGAGCCATGAACGCCTGATGTACGCCCGGCAGTTCGGCGTGGAATGGGTTTGCTCGGTGGTACGCCCGGAAGATGCCACGGCCGAGAATTTCATCACCATCCGGAACCGCTTCGCGAAGTACGGATTGAAGATCTGGCGTCTTGGGAACGCCGGCTTGCACAACAATTCCGATCTCACGCTGGGCGGGCCCAAGCAGGAGGAAACGGTCAACGCGTATCTGGATTATCTGCGCAACCTTCAGAAGGCGGGTATTACTTACACAACGTACGCCCACATGGCGGACACGGTCTGGCACACGGGCGGTGAGCCGATCCGCGGCGGCATTCTGGGCAAGTCCTTCAACTACGAGAAGGCGAAGCGCATGGGCGCCCAAGGCGGCGGCGTCCGGCCGGGAGCGTACACCGGCGGGTCATATTTTCCGGACAAGCCGATCCATGGCCGCGTCTTCACAGAGGACGAGATCTGGGACAACTACACCTATTTCATCCAGAGGGCTGCTCCGGTGGCGGAGGAGCTCGGCATCCGCATAGGCATTCATCCGGACGATCCGCCGCTGCCCATGCTCGGCGGTGTCCCGCGCTGCATCTTTTCGAGTTTTGACGGCTACAAGCGCGCCATGGAGATTGCCGACAGCCCCAATGTCGGCCTCTGCCTCTGCGTTGGCTGCTGGCTCGAAGGTGGCGACCGCATGGGCAAGAACGTGATCGAGACCATCCGCTACTTCGGTGAGCGCAACAAGCTGTTCAAGATCCACGTGCGAAACGTGGAGATGCAGATGGGCGAGGAGAATCCGCATCACCGGGAGGCCTGGATCGACGATGGCTACATGGATATTTACAGGGTGATCCGCGAACTCCGCATAGTGAACAACGACTGCCTCATCATCGATGACCACCACCCGCCGGGCACCATCGGCGGCTGGGAGGTTGGCAAAGCCTTCCAACTCGGCTACCTGCGGGCGCTGATCGAGCGCGCAAACGAGGAGATCGCCTGAAAGCGCGGTGACAGCCTCGCCTACTGCGTCACATAGCGCTCCAGGCGCGCGACCTCCCGTTCGTCCACATACTTGCCGATTTCGCGGCGGAACTGCGCCATGTTTCGATAGGGCCGGTACTCCTTGAACTCGTGCAGCATCCGCCGGCCCAGGCCGGGGATCGACAGGATGTGCTCGTCACTGGCGGTGTTCAGGTTCACGGGCACGAAGACATACTGCTCCAGCCGCGCCACTTCGCGATCGTCGACATACTTCCCAATCTCCCGGCGGAACTGCGCCAGCGAAGTGTAGGGCCGGTATTCGAGGAATTCGTGGACCATGCGTTCGCCCATATTCGGGATCAGCAGCAACTCCTCCTCCGTGGCCGAGTTCAGGTTCAGGTGAAGGAATAGCTTCTCATAGACGTCCCGGCGCTGCCCCTCATTGAGCGACTGACCGAGCAGGCGATCGACCGCCGTGATGTTCAGGAAGGGACGCTGCGCGATGAGCACCGTCGCGATGGCGGGCGTCACATGGGGGACCGAGGAGAGTTGCTCCACAGTTGCGGTGTTCACCTCCAGCAGCCCCTGCTGGCGGCCCAGTTGAGCTTGAGCCGCACCCGCCGTGCCGAGCAGCAACAAAACTGCCGCGATTCTGTTTGTGAAAGTTATGTCAATTCTCCTCTTCGGCAGATCGGGCCGCCCCGGAAAGCCGGGGATGTTTATGCGCATACAGGAGACCCAGAAGGCCCATTTGAATCATGGCTCCCGGCGCCAAAGCCGGCGGAGAAACGCTGCCGAGCGATTCCCACCAGAGCGCCGGCCCGCGCAGGGAGGGATTCATTTCGGATTTGAACTCCATCTTGGCGTTCCAGTGCATCGCCGTGCCGAGCACGCCACCGGCGAGGTGGAGAACCATGACGATGCGCAACGCCCGAACGCTGGCTGTTCCTCCGGCAGAACCGTGCCACGCTATCACCGCCAGTCCCAGGGCGATCAGCAACAGCGGAATCCACTGCCACAGATCTTCCGTATGCTCGACCAACAGCAATTCCCCGCCGGTGAATACCAGCGAGAGCAGCAAGATGATCAATAGGTAGCGCCGCAGTTCAGTCATGGCGGAGACCGATTCGAGCTCGCGATGCCATTTGGCGTTTCCCGCAATGGCGCCGCTGTTTGTGGAGCCGGTGATGTTAGAACGTGAACCGGAGACCTCCGTTGATCTGGCGGAACATGCCGGGCTGAATGCCTGCTGGCGCGCGGGAGGCGACGTAGATTTCGCTGCCGAGGTTTTTGACCGCGAAATAGGGGCCCACTTCGAAGCGCTCCCGGCGGATGGTGTAATCGATTATGAGGTTCCAGAGTTGGAACGACGGCAGGACACCCACGGTGCCGTCAGCCGCCGGGGCCACTGTCTCATTGTTGTCACCGAACTGATCCGCGACATACGCCGTGTCGATCTGAAATCCGAATCCGGCACGCTGGCGGAAGCCCACCAGCAGACCAAAGGTGTGGCGCGGGGCATAGGGGAGGCGATTGCCACCGAACAAAGCATTACGCGTGAACTCGGCTACCGGCAGATACATGTAGCGGGTGTCAGTGTACAGCAGCCAGGAACCGCCGGCGAGTTCGTTCCAATTCACGCGGAAGCTGCCTTCGAAGCCCTGGTGCAGCGTCTCGCCAGCGTTGGTCAACGTGGTAGTGGCGCCTCCGGATTGGGCCGCGGGAATCACTTGGTTCTCAAAATCCATACGGAAAAAAGTGAACTCGCCGGTAAGAAGGCGGCCCTTGTTGATGCGCACACCCGCTTCGTAGTTCCAGCTCAATTCGGCGTCGAGATCGAGCGACTCTCCGTCGCTGGTGATGGCAACCTTCGTGGTCGGCGGTGCAAAGCCGCGGTGGACACCCCCGAATAGGGTGACATATTCGTTGGCGCTGACACTCAGGCCGAGTCCGGGGATGGCCTTGGTGACGGTGTCACCGCGGGTTGTCGCAACATCCTGGAAGCCGAGGCGGTATATGTCGCGCTCATAGTCGTAGTGCTCGACGCGCAGGCCGGGCGTGAGGATGACACGCCGTCCGAAGTGGATTCGTTCCTGGAGATAGCCTGAGAACGCGTTGCCGTAGCGAAACTCCCCGTCCCGGAGTTCGCCGGTCCGCGCGTCAAACGGGGCGCCGTTGATCCGCCGGTCCTCGGCGCGTTCGTGGATATAGCGCACTCCTGTGTCCAGCTTTCCGCGCAAGCCGCCAAGACTGTGATGCCAGGCCACCCCGCTTTGCGCGCCGAAGACGCGGAACTGGCGGTTGCGGTTGCCGGCCGAGTCGCGCAGGAAGACGGCGCCGCCGGGAATTGAGGGGTCGCCGGCGATGCCGACGTAGTCGCGGCCCCGGTCCTCGCGGTCGAAGTCCTGCCGTCCCCAGTTGCGCGTTGTGTCGTAGCCGTAGAATGCATTGTTCCATACAGCGTTGGCGCTGAGGGCCATCGTGTGGGTGAGGGAGCCGGAGTAGCGGCGAACGTTCAACCGGTCATGCGGAACGACGTTGGCATTGGGATTCTGTTCGAACTGCGGCTGCGTGAGACCGAGGTAGGTGGAATTAGACGCCTCGTCATAAAACCCGAACTTGAGGCCGATGGTGTGACGGTCGCCGGGTTTGAGAGTCAGCTTTCCCTGCGCATCGTTAATGTCGAACCAGAAATCGCGGAAGCCGTCTCCCTGCTTGCGCAGGAAATTGAGTAGCCAGCCTTTGGATTGATCGCGGGTGGAACCTCCGATGGTACCGTTGGCGGCGAAGAAACCTCGCTCTCCGCCCTCGATATCGAGGCTGCCGTGGGTGGCCGGCGGGGGTTCCGGAGTGACGAAGTTCACCACTCCGCCCACGGTCCGTGGCCCATGGACGATCTGCCCACTACCTTTCAGGACCTCCACGCGCCGCATGCGGTCGATGGGCGGGGAGTAATACATATCGGCCTCGCCATAGGGAGCCAGGGCGATCGGAATCCCGTCTTCCATCATGAGGACATAACGGCTGCGGTTCGGGTTGAGGCCGCGAACGCCCACATTGAGCCGCATGCCGACCGGTCCGGAATCCTCCCGGAGGGTGATGCCGGGCACGCGGCGCAGTACTTCATTTGCATCTAGCGGCCGGGAAACAGCCAGCTCGTGTTTGGAGATCAGGGCGACAGAACCCGGGATTTCCGCGAGGGCCGCCTCCGACGCGCCGACAACCTCGATCGACGTCATGGCCGGCCGGATTTCCTTGAAACGGAGGTCCACCGCCGCTTCGCCGCTTTCCGGCACGCTGACTTGCAGCTCAGTTGCTTTGAAGTCCTCGGAGAACGCAGTGACGGTGACGCTGCCGGGTTGAGCCGGAAAGAGGTGGAAACGGCCCTCGGCGTCAGTCCTTGTCCGTTCGCCGGAACTGGCGGTCACTGCCGCTCCGGCAACCGGATACCCGTCGGGATCCGTGACAGTTCCTCGTATAGTCTGGCCGAACGAGCGGACCGGCGCCGCCGTCAGGAACAAGGCAAGAACGAGCCATGGAAGTGCGTGTGTTCTTAGAAACGCATGATCTGCCGTTAAACTTGATGAACGCATCATGATTGAAAGGATATTCTTTTTGCAAGTAACTGTCAACTAAAAACAGCGAGTGACGCTGGTCTTCCGCTTAGCTGCTTAATTTTGCGGTTGATTGGGGCACACGGATCGTGATGAGGGCGTGAGAGTCGCAATTAAGTTGCATACGATTGCTACCGCTTCCGCCGGCGACATAATTCGACAACGGTTTCCTCAACTGATGCGGTGCGTGCGGCCCGATCGCGGGTTCGCCAAAATAGCTTTGCTCCCGAGCCTGATCTGCCCCCCCAGATTGAAAGCACTGGGTTTCTTGGGGCCTTTGCCGCCAACCGACGAACTGTACGGGAATAGAAGTGCGGGGTTAGTTGCCAGTCAGAGCGGGAGGCAGCGTCCAGTGAGATGGGTAAGACCGTTCGCCAGTTTCGTATCCACTGCAGCAACGCACAGTTGGCCTGGCTGCTGATCCGGCGCGTGTCCTGTCCGGCCAGCGGATGGAAGGATGCATTGACCCAGACGTCCTGCCGCCAGCGTGTGGACCCAAGATGAAAACGGATAGCCGCGGCTATCGTGGAGGAGATCGCCAGGCGGATCCGGTGCGGGAAGTGGTTAGCCGGCGGTGTGATTTGCGTTGTCTGGCCGCTTCTTGCCGGGCCGCCACGGTCTCGGCGTAGCGACGCATGTCATCTTCGGCAAACGTGAACGCCTGCTGTCCTTCGCCTTCGCGGCGGGCCTCCAGTACTGTCTGGCACAACAGGGGCAACTCCTGAAATGGAATGTTGTACCGGCGGATCAGGGTCAGGTTCGTACGGACCGTGAACTCCGTGCGGGTCCAATCGGCCGCAATACGTTCATATGCGAAGACGCGAAACTCCCTAACCTGGGAAAATCCTTTCAGGACAAATTCCATCTTCGAGTTCTGCATATAAGCTTTCTCACTGTTGCTGTTTCACGCCATAGGCGCCATCCATCAACCGCGCGACCACGGCGATGGGAGCACGGATTATGCTCGGCCACGCCGCGGTCTTGACGGCCGAACCGTCTCACCCGATCACCTGCATCAAAAACGAACCGCATTTGGTTAGCGCTTGAGGAGACGGAGCCGGCGCGCCGGTCCGTATGGATAACGTCCGTAAAGCATCGAGGTATAGGTTGTCCAAACGGCATTTGGTTTCATCGTACGGACACTGAACACGGATTACACAAGCGTCATTGGAGATCTCCTATAGACCACGTGCGGTCCGAGAGCCACCGATGTTGTTCAGGGACGAAAGTTCGGCACGTTCGACGAGCGCGCCTCATCAAGGGTGAGGCGGCGCTTCGCATCCTGCTCCTCTTGAAGGTCAATAGCTCTTTGCGGGGCCTCGACCGCATCCAATCGGCGTGCCTCCGCGATCGCCGTCTGGGCCAGGACATCGAGACGCTTCAAGCTCAGGATCAGCGCGTAGCTCATCCGGTCGCCAGTTCGAATCAGACTACATGAATACTCCGAGTCTTCCCAACGGGCGATTACGAGTGCGGCTTCGCCATAGTTCGAGCGATATGCAATCTCACCTTCCGGATTCGTGGCAGATCCGTAGGTGAGCGAGATGGCCGCCACCATATCCGCTTCGGTCATCCCTTCGACGTTCCGGCGGTTGTAGGTGCTGATGATCTGGAAAAGTTGCCCCTCGTAGAACCGCAAGAGGCTTTCGCGCACAGGGTCATTCTTGTCGGCGACGGTTTGGTATGGGGCTCCGGGCCGCCAATCCAATTCCTGAATCAGCGCCGGCCGCTGATGGACGAGCCTAGCCTCCGACGGCTTCACGCCGGCCTGTTCGGCCGCCGCGGCGAGGTTCGATCCGAACTGAAAGCCACGGTAGGTGGAGAAGTCGGCCGCGCAGAGTAGTGGCGCCCAAAGAATCGGGCACAAGACGCCCGCCATGGCTGCGCGGGACCGAATCATTTTGACCTCGGGCGCGGAGTCTCCAGGGAAGGGATAGTCAGTTGCGAATACTTTTTCCAGTGAATCCAGGCAAAAGTGACGCATGACAGACTGCAGACCAGTGCCAACGAAGCGGATACGTACCCGAACGGATGTGACATCATCAGCACCACAGGACTGAAGACGAAGGCGACGGCCAGTAATGCGACCGAAATGGTGTATTGGGTTCCCGTAGGCTTCTGGTGAGAATCAAACATGGCAACCTCCCCGGTTGTCGAGTGCGCCTAAGAAACAGCGACGGACCGCCCGCCTTAGGTCAGATGGTCCGTGTGTGGACACATCGTCCAGACATTAACTATTGTCGGTTAATTCATAGTTGTTGTCAAGCCAGGATATGCGATAATCTGAGATGAAGTTTACCATCTCTGGTTAAGAAACTGGACGGGAAATCTAAAGTCAAGTGGACGTATCGCAATTGGTGAAGCAGCGTTTGAATGAACTGGGACTCGATCAGAAAGATCTGGCGGCGGCGGTGCAGGTGACGGAGTCCTATATTTCTCAATTGCTGGCACGCAAGAAGGCTCCCCCCGCGCCTGGCCGCACGGATATCTACGAGAAGATGGGCCGGTTTCTGAATTTGCCAAGCGAGGAACTATCGAGACTCGCGAACGTTCAGCGCCAACAGGAGTTGCAGAAGCGACTGGCGGAGCCACCCGGCCCTCTGTTCAAGGAGTTTCGCGAGCTGATTCTCCGCAAGTGCAAAGCCCAGCAGCGCAGAGAGGTGCGGCGGATCTTCGAGAAGGAGGCTTTCGGCGAACTCGAACGGCTCGTCACGCAGAAGGTCCTGGATGTGGCCCAGGATCTGGCGAGGGAAGAATTGAGGAGTGAAGAATGGCTCCGCTCGGTGGCCCAACTCAGCGGGCGCACCTTTGAGCAGATGCGAGTTGCCATTCTCGACTTTCTGGACACCGATGTCTTCGGTGTCTCCGTTGAAGTCTGCGTCGCCTTCCTCGATCCGATGATTGACTCCTGGGATATCGACCTGAAGACCTTTGGCATTGAGGTCATCCTAAATCCACGGCTGGCGCCCGGGAGCCGAAAACGCTTTGGGTTTGTCGAACTAGCCGAGGAACAGGCGCTCGAACCGGGCTTCGAACAGTTCATAAATGACAAATCCTTGAGCGGTGACGCCACGGAAGAGGAACTCGAATTCTTGAAGATGATAAGGTTCAAGAGAAGGTGGCCGTCCGCCCTCTACTACTACCGCGAATTGCAAAGCCTCAGAGATCCGCTTCATTTCCCAAGCTTGGAGAAACCAGGCAACAGGAGCGGCCGAACGGTCCGTCAGGGGCGGGTAACTCATGAAGGAAAGTTCTAAATCGCGCAAGATCGCCTTTGTGGGCGGCCACTTCCCACGGATGTGCGGAATCGCGACGTTCACCTCCGACTTACTGGCTGCGATGGAATCGGAGGAGTCTGGGAGGTCATGCTAGTTTCGGGCAAGAAAGTGGCCACGCTCTCGCCAGTCGCTTGGCGGACGCCTCCCCGCCGATACGGCGCCTGGGAGACCGTGGCCAGCGACATCACCGAAGGACTTGTCTCCCGCGGTTGGGACGTGACGCTGCTTGCCACCGGGTACTCCAAGACTCCCGCCCGCCTGCGCGCCGTCGTCGAGACCGCATATGAAGAAGACTCCACGGCCGATGCGAAGGTTCTGGAATATCCGCACATCTCCGCAGCGTTCGAGAATGCCGCCGAGTTTGACCTGATCCTCCTTGGCTGGATCCATCCAGACAAGGGGGTCCATCTGGCAATCGCCGTAGCTCGCCTGACTGGGAGACCGTTGGTGATCGCGGGCATCATCCAGGACCAAGTCTACTTTCGGGAACAGGTGGAACCTCACATTGACAATCGAGCAGTCCGCTACGTTGGGCCCGTGGATGTGCCATGCGAGAACGCATTGTTTGCCCGTGCGCGAGCGTTGCTGCATTTAAACACCATCCCGGAACGGTTCGGCCTTGTTTTGGCAGAGGCAAATGCAGCCGGCATGCCCGTGATCGCGATGAACCTCGGCTCCTGCAGTGAAGTGATCGAGGAGGGGCAGACCGGTTTTCTTGTTACGACAGTCGATGAAGCGGCGCAGGCTGTCGAGGGGGTTGGCGAAATCGATCGCGCCGCCTGCCGCGAACGTGTACAGCGGTATTTCTCGATCGACTCGATGGTAGAGGCCTATGAGCGGGTCTATTCCACGATCTTCGAACTGGAAGCGGGGAGGCGGCCATGAATTCCGAAATCATAAAGCGATATTCTGGAAACCCCATCCTGACCAAGGCCCAGATCCCGTACCCAGTGGAAACGGTTCACAACGCCGCGGTGGTAAAGCATGGCAGCGAGTACATCATGCTCTTCCGCTCGCATCTCCGCACGGGGAGGAGCATCATCGGCCTGGCACGCTGTCCTGATGGATACCACTTCACGGCGGCGCCAGAGCCTTTCCTGACACCGGAGCGAAACGGCCCCTTCAGCGCCTATGAGGAATTCGGCGTCGAGGATCCGCGGGTGACGAGCGTGGAAGGGGAGTACATCATTACCTACAGAGCCTACTCGCGCAATGGCGTGAGGATCGCATTGGCAAAAACGAAGGACTTCGTCCGGGTCGACAGGCTCTCACTCATCACGCAGGCGGACTATCGGAATGTGGTGATCTTTCCGGAAAAGTTCGGGGAGCGCTATGCCCGGCTGGACCGGCCTCACTCGGAAATCGCTCCGTGGTCGATCTGGATCTCGTATTCTCCGGACCTCCGCTTCTGGGGGGAGTCCGAGTTGGTCATGAAGCCGGCGCCGTATCACTGGGATGAAATGAAGATCGGGCCCGGAGCGCCGCCGGTCAAGACCGAGCAGGGCTGGCTTTCCATCTATCACGGGGTATTCCGAACGATGGATGGATGTGTGTATCGTCTGGGGGTTGCGCTTCACGACCTTCAAAATCCGGCCAGAGTTCTAGGAGTAAGCGACTCCTGGGTCCTCCAGCCGGAAGACCCTTGGGAAGTTGCCGGATATGTCCACAATGTGGTCTTCACCTGTGGCGCGGTTCCAGAGCCAGACGGTACAGTAAAGGTTTATTGGGGCGGTGCGGACACGGTAATGTGCATGGGTGAGGCAAATGTTTCCGATCTCGTGGCTCTTTGTCTGCAACATAGCCGGTCGGCCGTTTGAAGAGTAACACTTCCCGGAGCCCGTGGGATCCCGTGCCCGGTTCCGGGGCGTGACAGAAGCTGAAGGAGAAGAATCATGCGCATCCATTTAGTAAACCCGAGCGACGTCGCCTTTGGTGTTGGCGTCATCACACCGCGGTGGCTGTACGTACTTGCCGCCGCCACACCGGCGAAGTACGGCGATCCCATGATCGTTGATGAAACTCTGGAGGCGATACGGCCCGAGGAAATACAACCCGGCGACGTAGTCGGCATTGGCATCCATACCGCCAATGCGCTGCGCGGGTTTGAAGTCGGGCGGATGGCGCGAGACCGCGGAGCGATCGTCGTGTTTGGCGGTATTCACGCCACCCTCTACCCGGACGAGGCGCAGGAGTATGGGGCTGCCCACGCGGTGGTCCAGGGCGACGGCGACGTCATTTGGGCAACGGTGCTGGCCGATTGCGCCAACGGTGCGCCGCAGCCGTTGTATGACGGCGGCCGGCTGGGATCCAACCGTTTCCTTCCCGCTCGCTGGGACTTGCTTCCGCGGGATCGCTACATGTGGGCGTCCGTCCAGACCGTGCGTGGCTGCCCCAAGCACTGCTCGTTCTGTTCGGTGTGGCGAACCGATGGCCAAAAGCCGCGCCAGCGATCGAGCGACGCCGTGATCGAGGAGATCGTGCAGCTAAGGCGGCTGGGCTATCGCTTCATCGCCCTTGCCGACGACAACTTCTACCCGGTGACGCTGGCTGACATCGCCCTGGCAGAACGGCAGAACAACGCCGCCAGAGCCGCCGAACTGCGCGGATTGCGCGCGGAGCGCTTCGAATTCATGGAGCGCTTGGCGGAGTTGCCCCCCGACACCATCCTGTTCACACAGATCACGATGGAGGCGGCAGAAGACACCGCGTTTCTCGACGCCATGAGCAAGGCCCGAATCAAAGGCGCGCTAGTGGGGGTGGAAGCGGTCACCCCGGAAGGTTTGAAATCGGTCTACAAGGATTTCAATCTCGCCGGCGACCAGTTGGTGGAACGCCTTAGGCTTTTCAAGCGCCACGGCGTGCATGTACTTGGATCGTTCATCTTCGGGCTCGCCACCGATAACCGGGAAACCTTCGAGGCCACCGTAGCGCTGGCGAAGGAGGCGGAACTGACATTCGCCCAGTTTGTGATGATGACGCCGTTCCCGGGAACCGTCGATTTCGACCGCTGGGAAAAGAGCACGAGTGATGATCCGGAACTGATCGACGGCATTCCGGTAACGCGATACTGGCTGATTCCCGGCCATCGCCGCCCCAAGCTATACATGCCTCACCCGAGCATGAGCGCGGATGAAGTCCGGACGCGCACGCAGGCAGTATGGGACAGCTATTACCGTCTTGGTGAGATCTGGAAGCGGGCGAAGTGCGTGAAGTCGTTGAAGGGCCGCCTCGCCTTCGTGTTCATCTCCAAGCTCTACCGGCAGATGTACGCCAATACCGGAATCGCCACCGACAGCGCCCGCCGCAGGAGCGCCAATCGATGGTCCCGATGGACGGGGCTGATCTGCCTGCGGCTGTTCCGGGGCCGGCCAATGCCCGACTTGCAGGTTCCGGGACTACCCGAGCCGATGCTCACGAGCATTGAACGGTGAAGCCTTCACTCGCTTGGAGTTAGCCCAGGGGCTGTGAAGCGCTTCGGGGCGAGCCGCCGGGAGCTTTCGCCGCGTCAGCCGCATTCCGATCGTCCGCTCGATCAGCAGTATTTCGCTCCGTTGCCCGCGGGTGCCGAACGTCGACGCGGTTCCCCGCCGTCCCGCCCGCCCGGTGCGGCCCACCCGATGGATGAAGTCTTCCGGAGCCTGCGGCAAGTCATAATTCACCACGTGGGCGATCCCGTCCACGTGGATCCCGCGGGAGGCGACATCGGTGGCAACCAATACCCTGAATTGACCCTGCTGGAATCCGCGCAAGGCGTTGTTCCGCTGTTTCTGCGTCCGATTCCCGTGGATCGCCGCGGCGTCCACCCCGAGCCGCGACAGTCGGCGAGCCAGCCGGTCGGCGCCATGCTTGGTCCGCGCGAAGACCAGGAATGAGCCGATCTCCTCGCGCAACATCAGTTGCAGGAGCTCGAGCTTGCGTTCCTGCTCCACTTCATAAACGTGCAGGTCCACCTGTTCGCACGGCTTCGTCGCCGACCCAATCGCCACGCGCGCGGCGTTGTTCGTGTAGGCCGCGATCAGGCGCTTCACCGTCGGCTCGAGGGTCGCCGAGAACAGCATGGTCTGCCGTTCGGCCGGGAGCGCCGCCATGATCGTCTTGATGGTGGGCAGGAAGCCCATGTCCAGCATTCGGTCGGCTTCGTCGAGCACGAGAATGCGCGTCGGCTTCAGGTTCACGAGCCTGCGGCTCAGGAAGTCAGACAACCGTCCGGGCGTGGCAATCAGCACCTGCGCGCCCTTCCGTATCGCCTGCAACTGGCGCTGTTCATTCATGCCGCCAACGGCGACAGCCGCCCGGATGCCGGCGCCAGGCGCGAGCAGGGCAAACGTTTCCTGGATCTGCAGCGCCAGTTCGCGCGTCGGGGTCAATATCAGAGCGCCAACGCACCTGGCTGGCGGATTCCGCATCAGCGACTCCATTAGGGGCAGCAAGAACGCCAGCGTCTTGCCTGTCCCAGTTTGGGCCGTGGCCACGACATCGCGGCCGGCCAGCGCCGGCGGAATTGCCTGCGCCTGCACGGGCGTCGGTGTGACAAAGCCGTGTTTTTCTAGATTCGCCCGCAATGCGGGCGAGAGTGTGAATTCAGAGAACTGGTTCATATAGGTTATGTGTTGAGGAAGGGAAACCGGCGCGGCGGGTAAGACCGTGGAAGGTAGCGGATCAAACTTCCTGGAACGTTTCTATTATACCTTGTCTTGGCGGCCTCTGGCGGGGACTGTCAGGCCAGACTCGCGGAAGGGAATAACCTCAGCTCACAACCCGACGAAACTGAGAAGCCCTTCTCGCCCCACCCGCGCGACGATTTCTCAACTGCCTGGTCACGAACGCAGACGCGGACATAGGCGCCAGACTGCAGCATATCCTGAATCGTGCTATCGCCAGGAGACGTTTCCCCCCAGCACCAATATTACTACCGACGCGCGATACTTGAGGGCTGCGGCCAGGGCCCGAACCATCAGATGACCCGCAGCCAGAATCGCTTCGAGCGCACACCTTCCGGCGAGACAATGGCGCACGCTGGCCACCTTTTTCTGCAGGCTGTAGAGAGAGCACGACCGCCGCGGCCGTATCATCTACCGCTCCTTCGTGCGTTTCACTGTGGTTCGAGATAGAGGGCGAACTTAGCGGGACAGCGGCGCTCCGGGAGTTGGCGGCAGGCCCAACCCTGGATTTCGTCAATAGATCTTGCAGACCAGTTGCTGTTTATAGCCAATCACATTTCCGGTGCGAGTAAAGGTCCCGTGGATATGAACGGTCCTTAAACGACAAGTAGAATTGGTCTTTCGTCAACCCGCGTGAATAATCTTGACCTATCTGTGTAGTTATAGTAACCTTTCTTTTTGCAACTCAATATCATTTGTAAATGACGCCCCCCAGGGGGGCACTGGAGGTGGCACGTGACGAAACGGCGGACATCGAGGTTTGTCCGAGGGGTAATTTGCAACCTCGCTCTGTGGCTAACGGCGATGGCTGCGGATCAGAGCCGAGTAACGGGGGTGGTGACCGATCCGAGCGGCGCCGCCGTTCGCGGCGCAACCGTGCGGCTTTTCGGCCTGGAAGGAAACACACTGCGGTCGGCACGCACCGGGCTGAATGGGCGTTACGCATTCACCGGCTTGGCCGGCGGTTTGTATCGGATCGAGGTCACTGCGAACGGGTTCGCTGCCGCGGGGCGGGAGGTGCAGGTTACCGGCGAAGAGGTCGTAGCCGATATCGGTCTCGAGTTAAGCGGAGTGGCCGAGGAAGTAACGGTCACGGCCGCCCCGGATTACGGAGTACAGACGACTCCGGCGATCACGAAGAGCAATACGCCGCTGATCGAGACTCCCCAATCCGTTTCGGTGATTACCAATGACCAAATCGCCGATCAGGAGGTCTACAACTTGAACGAGGCGCTGCGCTACACGCCAGGGGTTCAGTCCGAGCCATTCGGCTTTGAGCCGCGCTTTACGTCGCTGCGGATTCGCGGTTTCAGCGCGACGGCGGAAGGGCTCTACCGCGACGGACTACAACTCCTGAATCCGGGCTTTGCGGTTGGTTACAATTTGGAACCTTACGGGGCGGAGCGCATCGAGACGCCGCGCGGCCCCTCCTCCTCCCTCTATGGCCAGGGCAGTGCCGGCGGTTTGGTAAACGTCGTCTCCAAGCGCCCAACGCAAAGACATTTCGGCGAACTAGAGTTCGAACCGGGCACCTTCGGCCAACTCCAGGGCAAGCTGGACATTAGCGGACCGATTGACCGGAACGGCGTATTCGCGTACCGGGTAACCGGCCTCGCTCGCGACAGTGATACCCAGGTCGACTTCATCCAGAACGACCGGGTGTTCCTCGCACCGGCGCTCACGTGGCGCCCGAACCAAAGGACCACGCTGACTTTCCTCAGTCACTACCAGCGCGACGAAACCCGCGCTTCCCAAGCCTTGCCGGCCGCGGGCACGCTTGAGCAGAATCCCCACGGCGAGATTCCCACGAGCCGCTTCACCGGAGAGCCGGACGTGGATCGGTACGACAGGAGGGAGTGGGCCGTCGCCTATCTCTTCGATCATCACGCGACGGAGACGTGGAATTTCCGGCACAAACTCAGGTACTACGTAGACGACGTGGATGACGTGACCATCTTCAGCGCCTCGCTCCGGGAGGATCAGCGCACGCTCGACCGGTTCATCTTCGGCAGCAACGGCGAACTGGACGGCTTTGCCACAGACAACCACGCCGAGGCACGGTTCTCGACCGGACCGGTAGGTCATACGTTGCTGGCGGGCCTGGACTATCAAAACGTCGGAGCCGATTCGGTGCAAACCTTCGCCGGCGCCCCCTCGATCGACATCTTTGATCCCGTCTATGGCACGCCGGTGGATACGCCGCCGGTGTTTCTGAACACAGATACAACGCAGCAGCAGACCGGGCTTTATATTCATGATCAAATCAAGTTCTACAAAAAACTGGCACTGTCGCTCGGGCTGCGCCACGACTGGGCAAAGAACGACACGCGCAACAATCTGACCGGTGACCGCACTGAGCAGAACGATCGCGCGTTCACCGGCCGGGCGGGCCTCGTCTATTTGACGGATGTGGGCCTTGCGCCTTACTACAGTTATTCAGAGTCGTTCCTGCCCACGCTTGGCACGAACGCCAACGGCAATCCGTTCGACCCTGAGAGGGGACGGCAGCATGAGGTGGGCGTCAAATACCAGCCGTTCGGCGTGAACAGTTTCATCACGCTGGCGGCGTTCGACCTGCAGCGGCAGAACGTGCTCACGCCGGATCAGACCAATCCGGTGAATCGAGTGCAGACCGGAAAGGTGCGCTCCCGCGGCATCGAGTTGCAGGGCGTCGCGAGCCTCGGCTTTGGACTGGCGTTGACCGGCTTCTATACCTACCTGGACGCAGAGATCATCAGCAGCAACATCCCGGGCGAGGAAGGCGCGCGGCCGGCGCAGACGCCAAAGCATTCGGCCGCGCTGTGGGGCGATTACACGATTCAGAAGGGGGCCTTCGCGGGACTTGGATTCGGCGTGGGCGTTCGCAACCTCGGCTCGACGTTTGGCGATACCCCCAATACGCTCCGCGTTCCGGGCGTCACCCTGGCTGACGCCGCGGTCCATTTTGACTGGAAAGCGCTCTGGTTCGCGGTCAACGCCCACAACGTATTCAATAATGAATACATTGCCTCCTGCTTCACCCGCGGCGGGAGTTTCTGCACCTATGGGGCGACCCGCACCGTGAGGGGCAGCGTCGGCTATCGCTGGTAATGAGCCCTGCCCACATCGATAGTTGGTTGCTTGTCCACAAGTGGACGAGCCTGGTGTGCACGGTGTTCGTGCTGCTGCTTTGCGTCACGGGCCTGCCGTTAATCTTCCATGAAGAGATCGATCGGCTGATGGGATACACAGTCGATCCCCCGACCATAGTGGACGGAACACGGCGAGCCAGCCTCGACGAGATGGTTGCGGACGCGCAGGCGCGCAAGCCGGACGACGCCGTGCAGTTCGTGGTGCGGGACCCAGACGAGCCGGACGTCTGGTACGTAAGGCTCGGCGAGACGATAGATGCGCCAGAGCCATCCGCCTTCTATACGTACGACGCGCGGACAGGCGAGTATCTGCATGCATACCCGCTCGAACAAGGCTTCATGAACGTGATGCTACGGCTGCACGTGGACCTGTTTGCCGGGCTGCCAGGCACGTTGTTTTTGGGCGCCATGGGGGTCTTGCTGATCGCTTCACTGGTCTCCGGCGCCGTACTCTATGGACCGTTCATGCAGACACTTCGGTTCGGCACGGTGCGGCAGCGTTCTCAAAGGCTGAAATGGCTCGACCTGCACAATCTCCTTGGGATCGTCACGCTGGTTTGGCTGACCGTGGTCGGGCTAACGGGGGTGGTCAATACTCTGGCGATCCCGATATTCGCTCACTGGCAGTCGACGCAACTCGCCGAGATGACGGCGCCTTACCGGGACCTGCCGCCGCTGGTGAAGGCGGGCTCGGTCCGACTGGCGCTCGATGCGGCGCGCGCGGCAGAGCCGGGAATGGAATTGAGCTTCCTGGCGTTTCCCGGTAATCCGTTTGCGGGCAATCACCATTACGTGGCATTCATGCAGGGGGAAACGCCGCTTACCTCAAGGCTGCTCAAGCCGGTGCTCATCGATGCAAGAACGGGAGAAGTCACGGAGCGGCGTGAGCTGCCGTGGTACGTCAGCGCGCTGCTGCTGTCACAGCCGCTGCACTTTGGCGACTACGGCGGGATGCCTCTCAAGATCCTGTGGGCCGTGCTGGATCTTCTGACGATCGTGGTGCTGTCGAGCGGCGTGTACCTTTGGCTGAAGAAGCGTAGCCTGCTCGCCGAGGGACGCCGGGAAGCAGTGCAAGTTGCGAATTCAGGCGACCTCACAACGGTGGCTTCAAGAAGGACGCGTTCCATATGAGCGCTCCTTTGAGCAAGCCGCAGGTCTGGGGAGCGCCGATCGCATTGGGTGTAGCGAGCGCCGTCGGTCTGATCGCCGCGCTGCTGGCCGACGGAGTCGGCGACATCCTCTCATGGTGCGCGCTTGCAGCGCCAGCGGGTGTGGCGATCTGGTTTACCGTGCGGCCCCGGCGGTAGAGGCTCGCCGGTCAATCAAGTCATTCAGCTTGCAGTCAACCTGTTCACTGCACGGAGTGCGAAGAGCAGAGGATAGAGATATTGGCGGTACCAGAACCGCTCGAAGTAGATCCGGGCCGACCGGCGGAGTCCCGCCGCGGGCGGATCCAGTACACCCCAGACACCGGCGCGCAGCCGCTCCATTTTCTCGGCCGGCCGAGTGTTCCGGCCACTGTTCCGGCTAGTGTTCCGGTTGCAATCAGGAAAAGCAGTGAAATCGGCCCTATCGGCCGTGAAAGCCAGTGAAGGAGAATGAACTGTAAATGACTGAGAAACAAGCTAAGTTGTTGGAGGCGCGGACCGGATTCGAACCGGTGAATAAAGGTTTTGCAGACCTCTGCCTTACCACTTGGCTACCGCGCCTGAGAGTGGAGGTTCATTTCTATTGTAAACGAGAGCGGAAGTAGAGCCAAGCGGAGAATGCCCCCCCGTGGGATGAGCTCAAGCGAGCCTGAGCGGTTTTTGCCTGCGCGGGACGATCCGGTGATGAAAGAACCGGCCGCAGGTGCTATCCTTGGGTACTTGGGTGTCGTTTAACCCAATATTTCTAGACCCACAATTCTGTTACTCTCTGGCTGCAAAATGGAAAACCTAGCCTCTTACACCCCCTACGTTGGCCTCCTGGGCCTGATCTGTTCTCTCATTGTCTACATACGGTTGACCAAGCTCTCGCCGGGCAACGAGACGATGAGGGAGATTGGCGAACTCATCGAAACCGGAGCGATGGCGTTCCTCCGGCGCGAGTACAGTATTCTCGTCATTTTCATCGTGATTGTGGCCGGGCTGCTGGCGTGGCAGCTTGGCGTCGCGACGATGATCTGCTTTATTAGCGGCGCGGCGTGCTCGATCATCGCTGGAACGATTGGCATGAAAGCGGCGACGAAGGCGAATACGCGCACTTCCGAGGCCGCGCGGTCGAAGGGCACAGGCGCGGCGCTGCTGGTCGCGTTTGGCGGCGGCTCCGTGATGGGACTGGCGGTGGCCGGCCTCGGGCTGCTCGGAGTTGGCATATTCGCCGCAATCTACGGCACGCCGGAACAGGCGGCCAACATCAACGGGTTCGCCATGGGCGCGAGTTCGATCGCATTGTTCGCCCGCGTCGGCGGCGGCATCTATACGAAGGCCGCGGACGTCGGGGCGGACCTGGTGGGCAAAGTGGAGGCGGGCATTCCGGAAGATGATCCGCGAAACCCGGGCGTGATCGCCGATAACGTCGGCGACAACGTGGGCGACGTGGCCGGCATGGGCGCCGACATCTTCGAGTCGTACGTCGGCTCGATGATCGCCACCATCGCCATCGGCGCCACAATGCAGGTCTCGGAGCTCGGCGGGTTAGTCGCCGGGGACCCGGTGCGGGCCAAGGCGGTGCTGATGTCGCTGCCGCTGATTCTGGCCGGCGTTGGGCTAATCGCGTCGCTGATCGGCAACCTGTCGATTCAGGTTTCAAAAAACTGGGGACCGGCAGCCGCTCTGCGCTACTCGGCCTGGTTTGCCGCGCTGCTATTCCTCGGGGGCGCGTACGCCGTCATCGGAATGCTCGAAATGTCGAACAGCGTTTTCTGGGCAGTGCTTGCCGGCAACATCGCGGGGGTGGCTATCGGCTTCGTCACGGAATACTACACCTCAATGAAGCCGGTGAAGCGGATCGCGGAGGCGTCCAAGTCCGGCGCCGGACCGAACATTATCCACGGGCTGGCCGTCGGTTTTGAAAGTACGGCGATTCCAGTGCTGCTCATCTGCGTATCGATATTCGTGGCTCATCAGGTGGCCGGATTGTACGGAATCGGCGTGGCCGCGGTCGGCATGCTCGCGACGGTGGGAATCACGATGAGCGTGGACGCTTACGGGCCGATCGCCGACAATGCCGGCGGCATCTCCGAAATGGCCGGCCTCGGGCCCGATGTCCGGGCGATTACCGACGAGTTGGACTCCCTCGGAAACACGACGGCCGCCATGGGCAAGGGATTCGCCATCGGCTCGGCGGCTCTCACGGCGTTGGCCCTGTTTTCGGCCTACACGCAGGCGGTGGACGGTGTGAGACTCGCGGAAGGTCTGGACCGGTTGCTCATCCAGGTGAACGATTCCACAGTGGTGATCGGGCTGCTGCTTGGTGGTATTCTGCCGTTTCTGATCGCCGCCTTCACCATGACGGCGGTGGGCCGGGCGGCCGGCCAAATGGTGGAGGAGATCCGGCGGCAGTTCCGGGAAATCAAGGGCTTGCTGGCGGGCGAACCGGGCGTGAAGCCGGACGCCGCGCGCTGCGTGAGCATTGCAACGGCGTCGGCGCTGAAAGAGATGATCCTGCCCGGCATCACAGCCGTGGCCGCGCCCGTGGTGGTCGGTTTCGCCTTGGGACCGGAGGCGCTTGGCGGAATGCTCGCCGGGGCGACGGTGACGGGCGTGCTGCTAGCGCTCTTCATGGCCAACGCCGGCGGGGCGTGGGATAACGCGAAGAAGTCGATCGAAAAGGGCGAGGTTCCAGGGGAGCAGAAAGGGTCCGACGCGCACAAGGCCGCGGTTGTCGGTGATACCGTGGGCGATCCGTTCAAGGATACGAGCGGTCCCTCGATGAACATCCTGATCAAGCTGATGTCGATTGTCTCGCTGGTGATCGCGCCGCTCATCGCTTTTTAAGGGACACGCCCAGCAAACAGGCAACCTGCGCCGCCGGGAAAAGAACATGGTTGGCCGAGCCCTGCGCATCGCCGGGTTGGTCGCGATCTTCGCGGCGGCCTACGTTCTCCACCTGTTTGGTTTGGCCGGCCCCGTGGCGGCCGGCTATTACGCCAAGGTGGCCTGCTCCGCTCTGTACGTTTCCGGGCGCGGCCTCGGCTCCGTTTTGGCCGAGGATCTCGCGATCGACCACCCGCTGGGCGGCTTGATGGACGTCCACGTCGACTCCGGCGATAATCTCGTCCGAGCCACCGTTGCTGGACTCTTCGAGCGCCAGGCCGTCTACCGCCCCGGTCTCGGATGCACACTTGCGGGGAGCTATTCCATCACCGAGCTTAAACAGCAGGCCGCCGGCTTCTTTCCCCCAGCGATGATGGGTCAGCCGGAGATGATTGCGTGGCCAGCCGGCGACGCTGACAGTGTTGACGGGCTCCCGTCCGGAGTCGATCAGCCGAGACTTGCGCTGGCCATTGATCAAGCCTTCGCCGAGCCTGATCCGAAGAGGCCCGCGCGCACCCGGGCCGTGGTGGTCGTCTACCGCGGGCGTGTGGTGGCCGAACGCTACTCGCGCGGGATTAACAAGGACACTCCGCTGGCAGGATGGTCCATGACCAAGACGATCATCAACGCCCTGACCGGTATTCTTGCCGGGGA
Organism: uncultured Solibacteraceae bacterium; assembly: GCA_964468205.1. Lineage (GTDB taxonomy): Bacteria > Acidobacteriota > Terriglobia > Bryobacterales > Bryobacteraceae > CAWELS01. Next base: position 38,773 of record CAYXVG010000008.1, read on the forward strand.
AGGGCGGCTGCTTCTGGACAGCCCCGCGGCGACGCCGGAATGGTCCAATCCGGTGGACCCGCGGCACTCGATCACCATCGAGAACCTGCTTCAGATGTCGAGCGGCCTCGAGTTCACCGAGGACTACTTCGACTTGACAGCGGATGCGCCGGTAATGCTCTTCCGCAGCCCGTCGGCCGGCGCCTACGCGGCCAGGAAGCGGCTCGCCGAACCGCCGGGCGAGCGCTGGAAGTACTCGAGCGGAACGTCGAACATCCTCTCGCGGATTATCCGCGATACCGTTGGCGGCTCCCTGGCGGACTATTGGGGATTCCCCCGGCGTGTCTTGTTTGACCGCATCGGTATGAACAGCGCGGTGCTCGAACCCGACCCTTCCGGGGTGTTCGCCGGCTCGTCGTTCTGCTATGCGACTGCCCGCGACTGGGCGCGGTTCGGCCTACTCTACCTGCAGGATGGCGTCTGGCAGGGGGAAAGAGTTCTGCCTGAAGGTTGGGTGAAGTACAGCACGAGCCCCGCGCCGAGTGCTCCCGGTGGGAGATTCGGGGCGCACGTCTGGCTAAACGCCGGTTCGCCGGACAATGAAGCAAACCGACGCTGGCCCGGGCTGCCGCGAGACCTTTTCTATCTCTCGGGGTTCGAAGGACAGCACGTGGTCGTGGTTCCCTCAGCCGAACTGGTGATGGTGCGCTTGGGATGCTCCCGGGAGCCGACCACGTGGAGCCTGGAACGCTTCGCCGGCAGTGTGCTCGACGCGGTGGATCGCTGAAGGCCGCGCCGCGTCAGAGCGTGAGGGTGACCTTGCTGAGCGTCCGGGGCTGATCCGGGTTGAGTCCCTTTTCCACGGCCAGCGAGGCCGCGAAGATTTGCGCGGGGACGATGTACGGTATGGGGGTGTAGAGTTCCTCCGCCAGCGGCCCTTTCACTCGAGTGGAGCCGGGCAGGCAGATCGCCCGTTTGGCGAGCATGGCCGCTTCGCGGTTGCCTTTATCGGTGATCACGAGACTGTCGGCGCCTAGCGATTGCAGCCGCCCCATCAACTCTTTCATGGCCGGCCAGGTGGGTCCGGCCGGTGCGAAGAGAAACATCGGAAAGGACGGCTCCACCATGGCGATGGGCCCGTGCAGGAAATCGGCGGAAGAAAACCTCTCGGCTACCACGTAGCAGGTCTCCATCAGCTTGAGAGCGAATTCGTAGGCGTTGGAGTAGTTCAAGCCGCGTCCGGCCACGACGGCGTGACGCAAAAAGCGGTAGCGGACCGCGGCTTCGGCAACCTGTGGCTCCAGGCCCAGCGCTTCATCCACCCAGCCGGGCAAACGGCGCAGGTCGTCCGTCGCGATCGGCGCGCCCAAGGCATAAGCCAGGAGATAGAGCATCAACATCTGGCCAGTGTAGGTTTTGGTGGCGGCGACACTCTTCTCCGTGCCCGCGCGCACCAGGAAGAGATGGTGGGGCAGAGAGGCAAGCGTGCTCCTGGAGTTGTTCGTGATCCCGACGGTTAAGGCCCCAGACGCGCGCGCCCGTTCGAGAACCAGATTCGTATCGGTGGATTCACCGGACTGCGAAATCGCGACCACCAGCGCATCCTTCAGATCGACATCCGCCCCATAGAGAGTAAAGACCGAAGGTGCGGCGAGGGAGACCGGTATCCCGGTCGCCGTTTCGAGCAGGTACCGGCCAAACAGCGCTGCGTTGTCGGAAGTTCCGCGTGCGGCAAGCACCACGAGACGGGGGCGCCTTTGCCGCATCTCCTTCCTCAGGCGCTCGACGGAGCGGAGGGAGCCGTTCAGAGTGCGCTCCAGCGCCGCCGGCTGCTGAAATATCTCTCTGAGCATCTTGGATCGCGACATAAGCGTAAACACCAGTTTAGAGCCTCTGGGCACGCTCCATCCCGATCTTCCCCCTGTGAGCAGGCACGGCTATTACATCAAGGGGTTGGGACGTGTCTCGGTCCCCGTCCATAGAGGGGGCATCCCACCGGATGCTGGGGTGCGGACGATGGTGGGCTTGACGAGCAGAAGGACGTCCGAGTCATCCTCTTCCGTAGTCGTGACGCTAAACAGCTTGCCGAGGTAAGGGATGTCGGAAAGACCGGCAATCCCGGTGATGTTTCGGGCTTCCGAACTCCGCACAAGTCCGGAGATCACGGCCCACTCGCTCGTCTTCAGCCGGACGAAGGCCTGAAAGTTCCGGTTGGCCAATACAGGAAGCCCATTAAGGGACTGGCCGGCGAGCACCTGGAACTCGGCCTCCAGCTCCATCGAAACCTCGTCTTCGCCGTGGACATGCGGGGTGACATTGACAACCACGCCGAGATCCTCGAAGTTGATCTGCGGGGGCGGGGCGTACACCTGGGCGGATGGATCCAGGCTGGTTCCGCCGATGTAGGCGTTCGTCTGAATCGGGAAGCGGTCCCCGACATGGAGGCTGGCGGTCTGCCCACTGACAGAGCGCAGCATCGACCGCAGCAGCGTGCGCGTGGAGTTCCGCGACATGGCGGCCACGAGTTCGGCGTCACCGATGGTGAACCCCCAGAGATTCACCCCGAACGGTCCACCGAGCGGCCACAGGCCCAGCGTCCCCGGGAGCCCAAGGAAGGCGATCGATATCGCCTTGGGCAAGTCGATCCCGTAACGCAGGGTGGACTTGCGGGCGAATTCGATGAATTCGACCTCGATGACGACTTCAGCGCGGGCGTGTAACAGGTGCTGGAAGAGGGCTTCGGCCGGGCGCACGCGGGAGACGCGGTCGCGCAACAGAACCATCCGCCGGGTGGTATCCACCACCAACTTCTGGATCTCCATCACCTGTTGAACGGCCTGGGCGAGTTCCTGAGCCTCCTGCGTTCCCACGGTTTCCGGGAGGGGGATCACCACCGCCATGTTATGCTCTAGCTCCTGGCGTTTCTGCTGGGTGTCCTCAGCGACCAGGAACATAGTTTCGCTCACCGGCACGAGGAATGTCGCGGTCGCGGCGCAAACGATGTGAAGCGCCTCGCGGTAGCCGGCTGACTCGATCCGCAACCCGAGGGGCTTGTTCTTCTGAAAGTCGCCGTCGAAGATGACGTCTAGACCATATGCCCCGGCCACTTCCTCGAATACCTCGCGGGGAGTACCTTCCAACTCAAACGAGTGTTCTCCGGCGCGGGCCTGGAGTTCGATGGGGGGTAGGGGCCGCTTGGCCTCTTCGAGGTCGCTGTATTCGATCTCGCCTAATAAGGCTGCTAGAGCCGGATCCGTGGGGATGGCCTCGTCGCCCTCCGCGGTAATATCGGAGGGCATATAGTTCACTTCGATGAGCGCCTGGGTCCGGAGAGCGAGACTGCGGAGCCAAGCATCCGTGGCGCCTTCTGGGTCCAGGGCCGCCGCCTGAGCGTATTTTAGGTAGGCCGCTGCACTATCGCCCCTCTTCTCAGCCTGTCTGGCCTGCTTGTAGAGGTCGCCGGCGGTTTGCGGCGGCGCCGCGGCCAGCACGGCGCAAAGGAAGACGACAAGGATAAGGCGTAAAAATCCCACTAGAAGGTGTGACGGCGGAATCCTCCCGAACGTGGAGTTCGAGAGTACTAAACCCCGGCCGCTTTTCCGCCGATACTGCTGGTGAGGATAACTGAGCTGATATGTCTGTATTAACCGGAGTTCGTCCGGGATTCGCCCCACCCGCGCCCCAATCGATGGAGGATCTTCATCTGTCCCAATCGCTTGTTCTGGACCTCGTGCTGCGCCGCCTCCTGCTCGACGGATTCAGCAGCCTTCAAGGTCTGAGCAAGAGCCTGCGCCTCTCGATTCCGATTGTGGATCAGGCATTCCGGCACCTGCGGAAGCAGCAATTGCTCGAAGTGAAGGGGATGATTGGCAACGACTACCAATTTGTTCTCTCCCAGGCGGGTAGGGAACTGGCCACGGACCGCTTCCAGATTTCACAGTATGCGGGCGCAGCACCCGTTTCCCTAAACGACTATCACGCCGCAACCCGCGAACAGAAAGCGAAAGTTGACATTGACAGGAAGGCGCTGCGTGCCGCCTTGTCGGACCTTGTGGTGACGGACCGCCTGCTTGATCAATTGGGTCCCGCCCTCATCTCCCAAACTTCAATCTTCGTTTACGGTCCTTCCGGGAACGGAAAAACGAGTGTTGCCGAACGAATGCTGCGGGTCTATCAGGACGCAGTGCTACTTCCGTACGCGGTGGAGGTCGACAACCAGATCATCAGCCTTTATGACCCGGTTGTGCATCACAAACTGGAACTGGACGATCCGAATATCGACCCGCGATGGGTACTCTGCCGGCGTCCGTGCATTGTGGTGGGCGGCGAACTCGTTCCCAGCATGGTGGAACTCCGGCTCGATGAAGTGTCCGGCATCTATGCCGCGCCTCTGCAGATGAAAGCGAACAATGGCATCTTCATCATCGACGACTTCGGCCGCCAGTTGATGTCGCCTCGCGATCTCCTCAACCGGTGGATCGTGCCCTTGGATCGCCGCGTGGATTACCTTACGCTACGCTACGGAGTGAAATTCCAGATCCCGTTTGAGCTGATGGTGGTGTTCTCCACCAACCTCGACCCGCACGAACTGGCCGACGAGGCTTTTCTCCGCCGTATTCACAACAAGATATTCGTTGAGCCAGTAGCCCCGCAGACCTTCGACCAGATCTTCCAACGGGTGGCGGCCGCAAAACGAGTGCCGGCGGAGGCCGATAGCGCGGAATACCTGCGCAAACTGTGCCTTCGGGAGGGACGCACCGAGCTTCGCGCCTGCTACCCCATGGACGTCCTGAACATCATCACCTCGATCAGTGAATATGAAAAGCGGCCAATTCAGATGACCAAGGCTGAGTTGGAACGCGCCACTGACCTGTACTTCGCGAAAAGCAGGGACTTTACGGAATTGGACTAGCAAGAGATGGGTCCGGCGCCGCCAAGGAGCGACGACGCCTGCTACTCCTTCGGGGGGACATACTCGGGAGGAAGCTCACCGCCTTCTCCAAAGAAGAACTCCTCCATCTGTTTCAGCAGGAACTCCTGCGCCTGTTCGTTGCCGAGGTTGAGCCTGTACTCGTTCATGATCATCTTCATCTGCTCAACCCACATCTCCCAGGCTTGCTTGGAGACGTTTTCGTAGATCCGCTGGCCGAGCGGATGACCGTCGAACGGGGGCTCATCGAGACCAGGGAGCTCCTTCTTCAGCTTCGCGCACATCACTGTCCGGCCTTCATTCTCAGCCATTTGATTCTCCTATCCGATTGGGGAAACAGCACTACGTCCCGCCTTCGGCAGGCGTGCACCGCTAACCTTGTTTCCTCAGGATATCCTACCTGCCGGTGCGATCGCCAAGCGAGAGGGCGCCGCGCCACGCCTCGAAGTCAGCGCAAACAACGGAACCACCGCCAGCGGTGCGATCGCCAAGCGAGAGGGCGCCGCGCCACGCCTTCACTTCTCTCTCATCGCGAGGGGTGGGTGGGCGCTATGTTCGTCTCTTTGATTTCCGTTTCGCGAGGTACTCGGAGAGCAGCATCGGCTTTGGAGCTCCTCTTTCAACCTGGCGCTTCACGGCCCGCTGATAGCGCCGGAGAGTTTCACGACGGTTGGAACCGTTCAGATCGCACGCGTCGATATCGAGAAGCAACTCGATTTCCCAGGGCCGAAAGGTGTTCCGCTTCATGGAACCTCGGAGGAGATCTTGAATCAGGCGGTTAAAGCGGTACAATACGGCCTCGGTGTCTGTTGTGACATCCAGCATTCCGTATACGCTTATCGGCTAGCCGGGGCGGATTGTGTAGGCCAATCCGTAATTAGCAGTCCCGTTAATTATGACACAGATGTCGTAAATTCTCACTCCGGGATCGGCCCGGCACGGTTGATGGACTTGCACTTGGCACAAGGCGGGCTGGGGCGGTATTGTCTTGCTATGCGTTTACTGCTTTTGTTTATCAGTATGGGCCTCGCTTTCGCGCAAGCGCCCGGGAACGACCGCCGCAATACAGACGTCCCCAACACCGACACGCACTTCCCCGCCCCGCCGGAACGCACACTCGCGGAGTGGAACGCCCGCCGGGATTCACTGCGGGAACAAGTCCTCTTCGCCGCGGGCCTGGCGCCCGCATTCGAGAAAACGGATCTCCGCGCCCAAGTATTTGGAGAACTCAAGCGGGATGGCTACTCGGTGTCAAAGGTGCTGCTGGAGACTCTTCCCGGCTACTACCTCGGAGGGAACCTCTTTCGTCCCGAGGGAGCAGGCCCGTTCCCGGTGGTGTTGAAACCGCACGGCCACTGGACCTACGGGCGGCTCGAGAACCAGCCGCTGAACTCGACACAGACACTGGCAGTGAACCTGGCACTGAGAGGAATGGTGGTTTTCGCCTATGACATGGCCGGCTACAATGACACGCTCCAGACGCCGCACAGGTTCAGCGGCAAAGCGGAAGAACTGTGGGGCTTCGGCCCGCTTCCGCTGCAAACATGGAACTCGGTCCGGGCGGTTGATTTCGTGGAGTCGCTGCCATACGTAGACAAATCGCGGATCGGGGCGACCGGCGCGTCGGGCGGAGGCACCCAAACCTTCATCCTATCCGCGGTCGACGAGCGAATTGCCGCCGCTGCGCCGGTGAACATGGTCTCCGCCATCATGCAGGGGGGCTGCGTCTGCGAAAACGCGCCGGGCCTAAGGGTCGGGGCCTCGAACGTCGAGATCGCCGCTCTGACGGCGCCGCGGCCGATGCTGCTAGTGGCAGCGACCGGGGACTGGACCAAGAACGTGCCACGCGAGGAGTATCCAGCCATCCGCCAGATCTACGATCTCTTTGGAAAGTCCGAACTAGTGTCCTCCGAGCAGTTTGACGCACCTCACAATTACAACCAGGAGAGCCGCGAAGCGGTCTATCGTTTCCTGTCAAGAAACCTGCTCGGCAAGGGGGAGGACGGCGCCGAGAAGAAGGCCGCGATCGAACAGCCGCCCGATTTGTTGGCTCTCTACGGCCGGCCGCTGCCGGCGAACGCTCTCGACTACGATGGGGTCTTCGCGTACTGGAAAGAGGCGTCGCGGCGCCGGGCCGCCGGGCTGGCGCCGGATGAAAAACGATCCCTCCTGCGCCTCTCGATCAAGGCAAGCCGTCCCGATTCGGTTCGCCACGCGCTGACCGGCGACAGGGTTGTGTTGACGCGGCCGGAGTCCGGCGACCGGATACCCGGCAGGTGGCTGCCGGGTAAGGGAACGCCGGTACTAGTGGTCCACCCCGGCGGCGCGGCCGAGGCGTTGAAAGCGGAGCCGGCTCTCACGGCTCGCCGTGAAGGAAGGCCGGTACTTGCGATCGACGCATTCCAGACAGGTGAGGCAACGGCCTCCCGTGACAGATCACACAAGCACTTTCTGACCTTCAACCTCACCGATGACGCCAACCGGGTTCAAGACGTGCTTACGGCCGTCGCCTTTCTGCAGGGACAAACACAGGGCCCGGTTGAGGTGACCGGTTTGCAGGACGGAGCCATCTGGGCTCTCTTCGCCGCGGCGCTTTCTCCCGATGGCTTCGTGCTGCGGGACGGCGGCCTCAAGTTCGGCGGGACGGATGCAGAGTTTCTGGAGCGATTCTTCGTGCCGGGCATCCAGCGGGCCGGCGGACTGGAGGCGGCACTTGAGCTTACGGCGAGAATTCGCCGGGGAGGGACGAATTGACAAAGCCGGGCATCAGGGTGGAAATCCCCGGCGTGGGCTTACTCACGTTGAAAATGCTGGTGACCGACTATTCCGGCACCCTTTCTTGCGGCGGGAAGCTGACCCACGGGGTGCAGGAGCGGTTGATCCGGCTTTCGGGGCTCTTAGAAATCCACGTCTTAACCTCGGACACCTTTGGAACCGTTGCTTTCGAGTTACAGAACATACCGCTACGCATCCAGGTGCTTTCAGGAGACCGGCATGATGAGCAGAAGCGCAAGTTCGTGCTCGAGGAATGCGACCCTGCGCGAGTGGCTTCGTTTGGCAATGGAGCGAATGACCGGCTCATGCTCGACTCGGTGCGCGAGGCGGGTGGACTGTCAGTCGCCGTGGACAATGGAGAGGGTTGCTCGGTCGCGGCCCTGCGGAACGCATCGCTATTGATTCGCGGAGCGGCGGCGGGACTAGACCTGTTGCTTGACCCGAAACGGGTGGTCGCGGGATTGCGGGTGTAGACCGCCAGGCGAGCTTCCGGTCAAAGCTCGATGGGTATGCCCTCTTCCCCGGCAGTGGTTGAAACGCCTGAGAGTGATTCCACTTGGGCAGCCATGTGCCGGACCTCAGCGGTTTCTCGCTTTGGGTGATGATGCACGACCATCAGGCGGTGGGGTCCCGCGGCTTGGGCGAAGGCCGCGACGGAGGATAGATTCGCGTGGCCGGCCAGCTTTTCTCCGGAGGCCTCTTCGTCGGTCAGCCAGAGTTCATGGAGCAGCAATTTCACGCCGCTGGCAAACTGCAGATTGGATGGTTCAGCGCTGGTATCGGTCATGTAGGCGATTTCGGCGCCAATTCGAACGCCAATCGAGCCGCCGGGATGCGGCTGTCGCCAGAATACCAGTTCGAACTCGCCTAGCGCCAGCTCCGTGCCAGTCAGGGAGCGTATCTCCACCGGGACTGGAAGCTTGTCCACGGTGGCCGGAAATAGCGGGGGGCCGAAGAGCTTTTCGAGCGCCGACACCGGGTCCGACGACACTAGCGGCCGCGCAGGACCATAAACACGCACCCTTCCCCATGGCCACACCGCTGGAAGGTAGGACATGCCGATCGTATGGTCAAGGTGATAGTGAGAGAAAACGATGTCGAGCGTCTCGTAGCCTTCCACAAGCTTCCGCAACTCGGGCTGCATCAGCCGGGAGACTCCGGTGCCGGCGTCGAGCAGCAGGCACTGCTTCTCCGTCAGCACGAGGAAGCTCATGGTGTGACGGCCGAACGTCGGGATGAATCCGTTGGTTCCGAGAGGAATCAGCTTCATGTCCGGTTGCTCCTCCAACCATCGATTGTAGCGGCCGTAAGCGCCCGGCGGCATAGAATACGAGGGAATGGGCGCCGCTTGCCACGCTCCTCTCTGCTTGCTGCTGTGCGCCGCTTGGGCGGCGCCGCAGCAGATCGAACTGACACCGCATGTCTTTCCCGCCGCCGAGGGCGAATCGGTACTGGGCGCGGCGTTCGCACCTGCCGGTGCGGTGGGTGGCACGGTGTACACCTGGGGCGGGAGGGTGCTCACGTGGTCCCTGCCCGGGGGCAGGGCGGAAGTAGTCGTGGAAGGAGAAATGGTCTTCGGCCCCGGCGGTTGCGTGGCGGACGTCAACCACGATGGCCTCGTCGACCTGGTACTGCTGGCGCGCGAAAGCGAAAACGCCCGGGAAGGAGAACTCGTCTGGCTGGAGGCTCCGAACTGGCGACAGCATGGAATTGACACCGGGGCACAATTTACAGACTGCCTGGAGGCGGAGTTGGGAGGGGTCCGGGGGGTACTGGTTCTGCACCGCCATGGCCAGTTGCGCTTCTATACTCCGCCCGGGAGAGCCGGCGGCGATTGGACGTACAGAGAGATTTACAGTATTTACACTTCGTCCCGCCAGGGCGGGATTCTCCGGGACGACTTGGACGAGGACGGAGACCTTGACATCCTGTTCGGGAACTACTGGCTGCGGAATTCCGCCGATTCCTCGCCCGCTTGGACGCTGCACGCCATAAACCTCTGGCAGGAAGACAGCTATTCCGCCATGACGGCGTTGGCCCGGTTGCCCGGCGAGGAGGTTTTCCAGATCGTCGCGTCGCAAAGGGATGCGGCGAATGCACGGGTGGCAGTATTCTCGCGTCCTGAAGATCCGGCGCGGCTCTGGCCCGGGCTCAGCCTGGAAGGGCGGCTGAAGCTTCGCTATCCCCGGGCTGTCGCAGCGACGGAGTTCGGGATTCTGGTGGGGGAAGACGCCGGAAAGGGATCACGGCTTATCCACTTCGAGCCGCTTGGAGACTGGTACCGCGCACGGCAAGTTGACGAAACCGGAGGACTCCTCGGCCTGTGGAACGCAGGCGTGGACTCCGGTGGCGCCTTGGGCCTGGCCGGTGCGGGCCGCAAAGCCGTCTATTGGTGGCGGATTCAGCCCCTCAAGTAGGCGTCATCGCCGCTAATCCAGTCTTCGCGGCGCGGGACAAACAGATCCAGCGCGACGCTGTCCTCGAGCGCCTCCACTCCGTGGAAGCAGTTGGACGGAAGATGCAGAGACTGACCCGCGAGAACCTCCTGTTCCACTCCGTCCACGGTGAACAACAGGCGGCCTTCGAGCAGCACGGTCATCTGTTCGTTGTCATGTTGGTGCGCCGCGACCTTAGCGCCTTTGTCCAGGAAGATTTGTGCGGCCGTCATGCGCTCCAAATGGATGACCTTGCGCGCCAGACCGTGGCTCAGCGGCTCCTTTTCGATCTTGCTCCAGTCAAAGAGTTCCATTCTGGTTGCCACCTCCATTGGGCCTCCGGCGAAGAGTTCCTTGAAGAGGCCCTGAAACTTCGGTAGTGTATCATGAGGTTTGAAATTCCGGAGGTTCCATGAAAGGCGTAGTACTCGCGGGTGGGACCGGCAGCCGGCTCTACCCGCTCACAAAGATCACGAATAAGCACCTGCTCCCGATCTACGATAAGCCGATGATCTTCTATCCGATCATGACGCTTGTAGAGGCCGGGATTCGTAACATCATGATCGTCACGGGGGGCCGCAATTCCGGGGACTTCCTTCGCCTGCTCGCGAACGGAAGAGAGTTCGGGTTGAAACACCTGGACTACACCTATCAGGAGGGCGAGGGCGGCATCGCCGACGCCTTGAGACTCACCGAACACTTCGCCGACGGCGGGCCGATCTGCGTCATGCTGGGCGACAACATAATCGAGAGCAGCATCGCAAGCACGGTGGAGGATTTCCGGAGAAATCCACACGGCGCAAAGCTGCTCCTCAAGAAGGTGGAGGACGCCCAGCGGTTTGGCGTGGCGGAAATGGACGGGGATCGTATCGTCGGAATCGAGGAGAAGCCCCAGCGCCCGAAGTCCAATGCGGCGGTGACGGGTATCTACATGTATGACGAGACGGTCTTCGACAAGGTCGCCCGCCTGGTGCCGTCGGCCCGCGGAGAACTCGAGATCACCGACGTGAATAACGCTTACATCCACGAGGGTTCGCTCCGGTTTGACTTCCTGGACGGTTGGTGGACCGATGCGGGCACCTTCGAGTCGCTGCGCCGCGCGACAAACCTGGTAGCCGAGAAGCGCAGGGCGGAAAAGCGGGAGGAACTCGCCGCCGAGGCGGCCAAGATCTAATGGGATGCCGGTAAAAATAGCGATCCCTAATTGCGAAAAGGGCCTTGGGAGTATCATTCTTAAGCCGGATTCGCCCGACTTAATCGAGGGAGTCCGGATCCAGCCCTATGCGATTTTTCCCGACGACCGCGGATGCTTCCTCGAGGTTGGGCGATTCAGCCTGGATCTGCTCGACGCCTTCCCTTCCGGTTCGACACAGGTTTCCGCGGCGCTCAGTTTTCCGGGAACGATTAAGGCGTTTCATTACCACCGCGATCAGACCGACTACTGGGTTCCGGCGGCCGGGATGTTCCAGGTGGCGCTCGTCGACTTGCGGCCGGGGTCACCGAGCTTTGGACGCCGGAATACGATTTACGCCGGTCTCCTCCGGCCGTGGCGCATCCTCATCCCACCGGGTGTGGGACATGGCTACAAGATCGTCAGCCGGGAGACGGCAATGCTCGTCTACATTACGGATCGCTATTACAACCCCGAAGACGAGGGCCGCATAGCCTACGATAACCCGAAGATCAACTACGACTGGGAAACACAGTACAAATGAAGATTCTCGTAACTGGCGGCGCGGGCTTCATCGGTTCCGCGTTCGTCCGGCTTGCAATGACTTGGCGGCCGGATGCCGAGATTACTGTCCTGGACAAGTTAACCTACGCCGGGAACCTGGAAAACCTCGCTTCTGTGTCCTCTGATCCGCGCTACCGTTTCGTTCGCGGCGACATCTGCGTAAGCGGCTTGGTGGAGGAACTTTTTGAGGATGCGAGGCCGGATGCGGTGGTGCACTTCGCGGCGGAGTCCCATGTCGACCGCAGTATTCTCTCGCCGGCGCCGGTATTCGAAACGAACCTACGCGGAACTTTCACGCTGCTCGAAGCGGCCAGGAAACGCAAGGTGAAGCGATTCATTCACGTTTCCACGGACGAGGTTTACGGCGACGTGCAGCCGCCGGCGCTGGCCGACGAAGAGTATCCGCTGCAGCCCAGCAGCCCATATTCCGCGTCCAAGGCCGGCTCCGATCTGCTGGCGCTGTCTTACGTCAGGACCTACGAGACGCCGGCGCTGGTGACCAGGGCTTCCAATAACTACGGTCCTTACCAGTTCCCGGAAAAGCTCATCCCGCTGATGATCTCCAATGCGCTGGATAATAGCCCGTTGCCTGTCTACGGTGATGGACTGCAGGTGCGGGACTGGCTTCACGTCGACGATCACTGCCGGGCGCTGTTGGCCGTACTGGAACGCGGCACGCCTGGCGAGGTCTATAACATCGCTGGAAACTGTTCCCTACCGAACATAGAAGTAGTGAAGCGCATTCTGCGCGTCACGGGGCAGCCTGAGTCTTTGATCCAGTTCGTCACGGACCGGCCAGGACACGACCGCCGCTATGCGCTGACCTGCCGGAAACTCGAGCGCGACACGGGATGGTCGCCGCAAGTGACGTTTGAGAAAGGGCTGGCGGACACCATTCGCTGGTACCAGGAGAACCAGGAATGGGTCCGCCGCGTGAAAACGGGTGAGTATCGCGAATACTACACCCGCAACTACGAAAACCGCTAGGGGCACGCCGTCCGCAAGGCGGTCCTCAGTTGAGTATGAGTTCCACTGACGCGGTGGGGTCGCCCGGTTCCAGGTCTACTTTGAACCCAAGCTTCTTGCACAAGCCGAGCATGTGCGAGTTCTCGGGATGAATTTCAGCCGTAAGCTTGCCGATGTTCTCCGACTTGGCGACATCGATCAGCCGCTCCAGCATATGGCGGCCCAGGCCTTTTCCTTGCACAGTGTCGCTGATTACGGCGGCGAACTCGGCCTCGTCGGTTCCGGCAGTGCGATCCAGGCGGCCCACCCCGATGATCTCGGTCAGTCCAGTGGCTGGGTCCTTTCTCTCGGCAACCAGGGCGATCTCACGGTCATAGTCGATGTGGCAGATCCGCGTTAGCCGCTCGTGCGCGATGCGCTGAGTGAGCTGCAGCATCTCGAGATAGCGGAAGTAGACGGTCTGCTCGGAAAGGGTTTCATGGAAGCGCACGATGCGCGGCTCATCCTCCGGCCGGATCGGGCGGATGTCGACCTCTGTTCCGTCGTTCATGGTCCAGGAGGTGACGTACTGGCTGGGGTAGGGCCGGATCGCCAGCTTGGGCAGATCCTCTTCCTTGGTCTGCGGATCGTGCAGAACGACGCGCGCATCCAGCGCGACCAGAGCTTCGGAGGAGGCGAGCAGCGGGTTGATGTCGATTTCCTTGATCCATGCCTGCTCCGCCACGAGGCGACTGAAGCGCACCATCAGGCCTTCGAGAGCCGCGAGGTCCACCGGTTTCCGGCCGCGAACGCCCTTGAGGGCCTTGAAAATCTTGGTCTGCTCCATCATCCGCCGGGCGAGCGTCGAGTTCAGTGGGGGGAGACCAAGCGAGCGGTCCTTGAAGATTTCGACCAACTGCCCGCCCATCCCGAACAGAATCGTCGGCCCGAACTGTGGGTCGATGGTGGAGCCGATAATCAACTCGTAGCCGAACATCTTCATCATCGGCTGGACTGTGACGCCGAGAAAATCGTTTTTGCTGGCTTTCTCGATAACTGCGGACTCAATCAGTTCGAATGCGGAACGGACTGCTTCCGCCGTCTTGAGGTTGAGTTGCACGCCGCCGACGTCGGTTTTGTGGGTGATGGTTTCCGAGTGGAGTTTCAACACCACCGGGTAGCCGATCTTCTCGGCCGCCGCCACGGCTTCATCGGAGGAGTTAGCGATCTCGGAGGGAACGGTGGGGATACCGTATGCCGAGAGCACCTGTTTGGATTCGTGCTCGCTGAGGAGGTCGCGTTTCGCCGATCGCGCGGCGTCAATGATTTGCTTCACCTTGTCGCGGTCGGACTCTTCGGCGGACTTCCCGGCCGGGAACACCGGCGTCTCGTAGAGACCTCGCAGGTTATAGGTATAGCGCCACATGTACTGGAAGGCGCGGGCCGCCGAATCCGGGTAGGGGAAGGAAGGGATGTTGGCCTGGTTCAGGATGCGGTCGCCCGCCTGCACGTCCGGTCCGCCCATCCAGCTTGCGAGAACCGGCTTGCCGAGGTCGGAATATTTTCGCAGCGCATCGGCGGTGCCGGTGGCGTCGGTCATCGCCTGAGGCGTCAGGACGACCAGCAAGCCATCACTGTTGGGGTCCTTCGCGGCGATCTCGAGCGATTTGGCATACCGCTCGCCATCGGCGTCTCCGAGAATGTCGATGGGGTTGTTCCGGCTCCAGCTCTCGGGCAAGAAGCTGTTGAGTTCCTGAAAAGTGGAGGGCGAAAGCTCGGTAAGCTCTCCACCGGCGGAGATCAGAGCGTCGGTCGCAAGGACGGCTGGGCCGCCCGCATTGGTCACGATCGTGAGTTTCGGACCCTTAGGCCGCGGCTGTTTCGACAGCACATCAGCCATGTAGAAGAGGTCCGAGATGTTCTGGACTCGCAGCACGCCAGAACGCCGAAAAGCGGAGTCGAGTACATCATCGCTGCCCGTCATGGAGCCGGTGTGGGAGGCAGCGGCTTTGCCGCCGGCGCTCGTGCGGCCGGCTTTGATCACGATGATCGGCTTGTTGAGCGCGACTTCACGAGCTGCCGATAGGAACGACCGGGCGTCGCCGACCGATTCCATGTAGACAAGAATGGCCCGGGTCTTTGGATCGTTGCCGAGATAGTCAATAAGATCGCCCCATCCGACGTCCAGCATTGAGCCGATGGAGACGAACGCGCTGAAGCCGACCATTTCGCGGAAGCTCCAGTCGAGAACGGCCGTGCAGAGGGCGCCGCTTTGGCTAATGAAGCCGATGTTGCCGGGGCGGGCCATCCCGGAAGCGAAAGTGGCATTCACGCCAGTGGGCGGGGCCATCAGTCCAAGACAGTTTGGACCGATGATGCGGATTCCCGCCTGACGCGCCTCGGCGAGCAACTGCCGCTCGAGCTCCACGCCCTCCGGCCCCAGTTCCTTGAAGCCTGCGGAAATGACGATAGCCGCTTTGACGCCAACCTCCCCGCACTCCTTGATGACTCCGGGAACGAATTTCGCGCGGGTGACGACTACGGCGAGGTCAACCTCAGCCGGCACTTCCTTGACGCTTTTGTAGGCTTTGATGCCGAGAACGCTGGGACGCTTGGGATTCACCGGAAACACGGCGCCGCCGAACGGCGTGCTAATCAGGTTCCAAAGGGTCGTCCGGCCTACCGAACCGGGGGCCTCGGTGGCTCCGATCACAGCGATGTTCTTCGGTTTGAAGAAGACATCGAGCGGGTTGGCTTTTCGTTGGTAGATGTTGTGGGCAGTTTCCGTGCCGAGTTTTCCTGGTTTGGAGGAATTCATTGTCCTGTCTTCTAACTCCTTAGTTAGCCATCATCGCGCGACCCCAGGGAAGGGGGCAATCGAGGAGGGTTGGCTGTTACAAGCTGTAATTACGCGGGTTCGCGATACTCCTCGCTACTGCCAGCATTTCATGCAATTGAAGGGCCAGATGCCCCAACCAGCCAAACCGGCGTGCGCGGTCCCCAGATATCCAGGACACAGATGCGTGATTTAGCCCGATTTTGCAGCGTTCCGCGGTTCGCCGTTTCAAGTGGGGAACCGCCGCCGACAGGAAGCGCTGCCGCTGCGTCAGAACGGGGTTTTTGGGGCATATCCACCTGTTATAGACCCAATTCGCGGTATTCCGATGCCGCCTCAAAACTGTACTGTCTTATACTCACACATAGGAGATGATCTATGGAACGCCGCAAATTTCTCAAGTCTAGTCTGGCAGGAAGTCTCGCTCTGCAGAGCATCCGCGCCGGCGAACCGCTCCCGAAACGGAACTTTAAGGATGATGTCCAGTTGTCCGTGATAGCCTTTGGCGGCATTGTCGTTGTCGGCTTGGATCAGGCCATAGCCGACCGCACTGTGGCGGATTCAGTGGAACGTGGAGTGAACTATTTCGACGTCGCGCCGTCCTACGGGAAGGGCGAAGCGGAGATTAAGCTAGGCCCGGCACTTAAGCCGTTCCGCAAGGAGTCTTTCCTGGCCTGCAAGACGCAGAAGAGGGATGCGAAGGGGGCGCGCGAGGAACTCGAGACCTCGCTCAAACGGCTCCACACGGACTATTTCGACCTCTATCAGTTTCATGCGGTGAGCAGCATGGACGATGTCAAACGGATATTGGGCCCCGGGGGCGCAGCGGAACTGTTTGTAAAGGCACGGGAAGAAGGCAAGGCCCGCTACTTGGGCTTCTCGGCGCACTCGGCGGAGGCGGCGATCGCCTTAATGGATGGCATGAAGTTGGATTCCGTTCTGTTTCCGGTGAACTACGTCTGCTATGCCCAGGGCAATTTCGGTCCCCAGATTCTCGCCAAGGCGAAGGAAAAGGGGATGGCCCGCCTGGCCCTGAAGGCAATGGCAAAGACCCGCATCCAAAACGGCCAAGATCGCCCCCGCAAGAAATGCTGGTACGTTCCGTTGGAAGACCGGGAAGAGGCGGCGCGGGGCCTCCGGTTCACGCTTTCGCAGGACATTACCTCCGCCGTCCCTCCCGGCGACGAGGAACTCTACGCCATGGCGCTGGACATCGCCTCCACCATGACGCCGATGCCGGCCGCCGAACAGAGGGCTCTGCTCGCGTCGAGCAAGGGGATCGAACCGATCTTTCGGGCCTAGTTTGGGTTTGTTTTGAAAAATCGGGAATCCGGTCGATGATCTGCTCGGCAAGTCCGCGAAAGTCTTTGTAGGAGTCGAGAACCGCCTTGGCATGGGCGCCGATAGCGCCATCCGCCCTTTCCAGGTCTTCCATCCGCAGCTCTAAGATACGGCGTCGAGACCGGTGCCGCGAGAGGCTGAGTTGGTATCGTAGTCGATAGGCGGATTTCGCAACTGTGCTGGAAGTGACCGACCTCCGGAAGGAATACCCGACGCCGAGGGGAACGCTGAGGGTGATAGAGGAGGCGACGTTCTCCTTGTCGCCGGGAGAGGCCGCGTCTATCATGGGGCCGTCCGGCAGCGGCAAGAGCACGCTGCTCTACATCCTTGGAGCGCTGGACACGCCGAGTGGCGGCCGGGTCCGGCTCGATGACAGGGATCCCTTCCAGTTGCAGGGAAACGAGCTCGCAGCGTTCCGCAACCGGTCAATAGGATTCGTGTTCCAGGATCATTGTCTACTGCCGCAGTGCTCCGTGCTCGAGAATGTGCTGGTACCGACCCTTGTGTCCGGTCCGGATTCCGAAGTCGAGGGACGGGCGCGAGAGCTGCTTGACGCCGTGGGCCTCTCCGATCGCATGACCCACCGGCCGGCTGAGCTTTCGGGCGGCGAGAAGCAGCGGGTCGCCATTGCGCGCGCCCTAATCCGGCAGCCGCGGCTGGTGCTTTGCGATGAGCCTACCGGTAATCTGGATCAGGCGACCGCAGATACCGTGGCCGCACTGCTGATCGAGCTTCACGAAGAACAGCAGTCGATCCTCATTGCCGTCACCCACAGCTTGCATCTCGCCAGCCGGTTCCCGCTCCGATTTGAGCTGCGGAACGGGCGGCTGCGGAGCGCGAACTAACCGATGCGACCCACTACCCTGGTCTGGCGGGGACTGGTTCACTACTGGCGGACAAACCTGGCCGTGACGGCGGGCGTCGCCACCGCGGTGGCGGTGCTGGCCGGCGCCTTGCTGGTTGGAGAATCCGTTCGGACCAGCTTACGCAATATCGTTTTGGATCGGCTGGGGAACACTGGTTCGGCCCTTGCATCGAACACGTTCTTACGCGCCGAACTGGCCGCTGCGTTCGACGACGCCACTCCGCTTATCTCACTCACGGGAGTCGCCCGCGACCAGGCGACGGGCCGGTTTGCAGCGGGGGTGAACATCTACGCGGTGGACGATCGTTTCTGGTCCTTTCATCGAACGGACCGCTCCGGACCGCCCAGAGGGGAGGCGTGGCTCAGCGAGCCGCTGGCCGAGGAGTTGGGGATCGCGGAGGGTGATGGCCTGCTGGTGGGATTCGAAGAGCAATCGTACATCCCCGCTGAGTCAGTTCACGGCCGCAAAGAGGATAGTACCAGGACTTTACGCTTCACCTTTGCCGGAGTTGTCCCGCGCGAGGAGGCCGGGGAGTTCTCCCTCGCCGTACACCAAGGGACGGTAAAGGCGGTATTCGTTTCGCTCGAAGACCTGCAGAGCGAACTCGGCATGGAGGGGCAAGCGAATCTGATTCTGGTGGCGCCGGAGGTCGAAAATCCGCCACGGATTCTCTCCCGGTCTTTCGCGCTTGCGGATATGGGCCTCCGGCTGCTATCACTGCCCGCCCAGGGTGTGATCCAGATCGAAGCCCGAAGTGGAATTCTGCCTGACAGCCTGGCGGCGGTTATCGAACAGACCATCCGCAATGCCGGATTTCAGCCAACCCGGGTGCTCACCTATCTGGCGAACACTATGCGGCAAGGCGACCGGGAGATACCGTATTCGCTGGTAGCCGCTACGTCGGAGGTGGAACCGGCTGACAGTGAGGCACAGATATTCCTGAACCGCTGGGCGGCCCGCGACCTCGGGGCTTCGATCGGGGACACAATTGAGCTTGACTACTACCTCTGGCGCGATGACAACCGGCTGGAGACCGCCTCGGCCAGCTTCCGTTTGGCGGGGGTACGGCCCTTGGAGCGCGATGCCGAACTGGCGCCCGAGTATCCGGGCATTACGGATTCGGAGGACGTCACCGACTGGGATCCGCCGTTTCCCGTGGATCTCAACCGCATCCGCCCGCAGGATGAGGAGTATTGGGACGAGTATCGCACCACACCCAAAGCCTTCCTGCCGCTCGACACGGGACAGGAGCTTTGGAGCTCCCGCTGGGGGAGCTTGACGGCAATCCGGGTTCCGGTTCCAAGCGAGGAATCCGCCGCCGGTGCACTTTCGAAGTTGCAGCAGGAGCTGCTGGAGGCGATTAACCCGCTGGAACACGGCCTTCGCATCCTACCAGCGCGGCAGCTCGGGCTAGAGGGATCTCGCGGCGCCACCGATTTCGGCGAGTATTTCGTCTATTTCAGCTTCTTTTTGGTTGTGTCGGCGCTGCTGCTCGCCGGCCTGTTCTTCCGCCTGGGCGTAGAACAGCGGGTGCGGGAAACGGGGCTGCTGGAAGCCGTGGGAATACCGCCGGCGCAGGTCCTGCGGCTGTTCGCGATCGAGGGCCTGGTGTTGGCGATTCTTGGGGCGCTGCTGGGCTGCGCCGGAGCCATCGCCTACTGCGAACTCATCCTTTACGGATTGCGCACCTGGTGGGTGGACGCGGTGGGAACCACCGATATCGAGTTGGCAGCAGACCCGCTCTGGTTGGCCGCCGGCGCGCTTGGCGGCGTCATCGCGGCATTCATTGCGCTCTTTCTGACGCTTCGATCTTTAGGGAAAATCAGTCCCCGGAGCCGGCTAGGGGGTGTCGTCGCCCCAGTTGGGCACGCAAGCGGCCGGGCCCGCCGGTTCCGGCAAGCCGGCGCAGCCTCCGGAGTTCTCGCCTTCTTACTGCTTGGATCCGCGGCCACCGGCGTTCTGCCGCAGGCGGCGGGATTTTTTGGAGCCGGCACATTACTGCTCATCGCCGCGCTCTGCTTCCTGCGCGTTTGGATCGAGGCGCGCGGCGTGGCATCCGTGGGCGGCGCGGGCCTGGTGGCGGTTTTGCGGCTCGGATTCCGGAATGCCGCCTACCGGCCGGGGCGAACGGTGTTGGCGGTAGGCTTGCTGGCCGCGGCTATCTTCCTTATCATCGCGGTGGACTCGTTCCGGCTGACCGAACCGGAAGATCTGGCGAACCCGCAGTCTCCCACGGGGGGATTCCGGTTGATAGCCGAATCCGCCCTGCCCGTATACCAGAACCCGTCTACTGGTCATGGGCGGGAGGCGCTGGCCCTCGACGATCTTGAAGAGGTATCCATCGTACCGTTCCGCCTCCGGGCGGGCGACGACGTGAGCTGCCTGAACCTTTACCGTCCCGAGAACCCGCGAGTGCTGGGGGCGACACGCGATTTTCTCGAAAGCAACCGATTCCGGTTTCAGGCGTCGCTGGCCGGGACGGAAGCCGAACGAGCCAATCCCTGGAGGCTGTTGATGCGCCCGCCCGCGGACGGGGTGATTCCCGCGGCGGTGGCGGCGAACTCGATGACCTACATCTTGCATCGCGAGCTTGGCGACACGATTGAGATCCCAGTGGCGGGGCGCACGGTGCGTCTCCGCTTGGTGGCGGCGCTCGCCGACAGCGTCTTCCAACGGGAACTGATCATCTCCGAGGAGAACTTCCGCTCAGCCTTCGCGGATCTCGGAGGGTATCGCGTTTTTCTCATTGAAACGCCGGAGGCCGCGGCTCAAACCGTGACGGACAGGTTGGAAGACTATCTTTCGGATTACGGCTTCGACGTGGTTTCCACCCGCGACACCCTGGCTCGTTTCCACCGCATCGAGAACACGTATCTGTCCACATTCCAATCCCTCGGAGGATTGGGACTCCTATTGGGAACGGTCGGCTTGGCCGTGGTGCTGTTGCGCAACGTGCTGGAGCGGCGGCGGGAGTTGGCGCTGCTACGGGCGGTCGGATTTCGTCCGGGCGATCTGGCGCTCACCGTGATTGCCGAGAATGTGCTTATCGTCCTCGCAGGAATCGTAATTGGCTCCGCCACGGCCGTGGTGGCGATCGTACCAGCTCTCGCAGGACGCGGAGGAACGATATCGCCATTGTCACTGCTGCTGCTCCTCGGAGGCATCTTCGCTATTGGACTGCTGTCATCGGTGGCGGCAACCCGGGCGGCAACCCGGGCGCCCTTGCTTGCAGCACTCCGCTCGGAGTAACTATTGATTATGCGGCTCTGTAATCCTGCGCTCTTTGTCTTGATTTGTCTCGCGGCTCTGCCCGCGCAGGATTGGCCTCAGTGGCGCGGCCCGGGGCGCAACGGCGTGGCCGAGGGCGTCAAGCTCCCCGGAGAGTGGCCGGAGCGGCTGTCCCGGAAGTGGAAGGTCGAAGTGGGCGAGGGGCATTCGTCTCCGCTGGTCGTGGATGGCAGAATCTATCAATTCGCGCGCCGCGGCGAGATGGAAAACCTGCGGGCTATTGAACCGGATTCCGGCAAGATCCTCTGGGTCACTGGATACGCGGCGCCCTACGAGATGAATCCCGCGGCGCTGGGGCACGGGAAAGGCCCCAAGTCGACACCGGTAGCCCATAGTGGGCGGATCTACACTCTGGGCGTCAGCGGGATCCTCTCCTGCTTCGATCAGCAGACGGGAAAGCAGCTATGGAAGAAGAGTTTCGCGGACCGTTTCCGGCGCACTTCGCCGCTCTACGGCGCCGCGATGTCCCCGATAGTGTATAAGAACTCGCTCATTGCGCACGTCGGCGGCCACGGCGGCGGAGCGATGATCTCCGTTGACCTCGAATCCGGGAAAGAGCTTTGGTCATGGGCGGAGGACGGGCCGGGCTATACATCTCCGCTGATCGTGGAGCTTGGCGGCGTCACCCAGCTTGTGACGCAAAGCCAGGACAAGAATGTCGGCCTATCGCCGGAAGACGGAAAACTGCTGTGGGAAATGCCCTTCAAGACACCTTACACCCAGAACATCGTGACCCCTGTGGTGCGAGAGGGACTTCTGATTTTTTCCGGACTGCAGAGCCCGACGATGGCGCTGCGGCTGAAGAATACCGGCGGCAAATGGGATGTGGAGAAGGTCTGGGAGAATCGGGACGCCTACATGTATATGAGTTCGCCCGTCGTCGCGAGCGGCTCCCTGGTCGGGTTCAGCGGGCGCAACAGCGGCCAGTTTTTCTGCCAGAACCTCGCAACCGGCGAGATCACCTGGCGTGGCCGGCCGAGAAGTGGGGAAAACGCCTCGATTATTCGCGCCGGGGAGAACGTCCTCCTTCTGACCGACGAGGCGGAACTTGCTGTCGCCGAGGTGAGGAACGGCTCCCTTGCGATCGTGAAAACCTACTCCGTAGCCGATAGCCCCACGTGGGCCCACCCAGCTCCCATCGAAGGGGGGCTGCTCGTGAAGGACCTCGACAGCCTCACCCGCTGGGAATGGTGACCGCTACTCGGATTCCGGCTCGAAATCGAGAGCGGCGGAGTTGATGCAGTACCGTTGTCCGGTGGGCTGGGGACCGTCGGGGAAGACGTGACCGAGGTGGGCGTCACACTGTTTGCACTTTACCTCGGTGCGGACCATGCCCAGACTGGTGTCGGTTACGGTAGCGGTGCTTTCCCCGGCGGGCGCCGTGAAACTCGGCCATCCGGAGCCGGAATCGAACTTCGTGCCGGACTCGAAAAGGGGAGCGCCGCAACAGACGCAGCGATACATTCCATCTTCGTAGTGTTTGTTGAATTTGCCGGTGAAGGCCCTTTCAGTAGCGCCCCGCCGCGTTACCTCGAAAGCCAGCGGCGATAGCTTCTCACGCCATTCTTCCTCGGTTTTGTTGCGCTTTTCGTCACTCACGGAGATTCTCCTTGAGGCATACTCTAAAGTAAAGTAGATGAACGCCTTACGAATGAGGATTCATTCGCCGGAAAGCGGACTTGCGGCATGTAGAGAACTCTCGCCACAGCCGATTAAGGAGAGGTGATATTGGAGGACTCGTCGCACTGGTCGTTTCGCCAGCGAGCACGGGCGTGGCTTGCGTCCATGACTTCTGACGAAGACCAGCCCCATTCGCGAGCCTTTGACGCGGCGGGACAGCGGGTCCTGCTACTTGAAACTGCTCGCCTATCGGCGAACCAGACAATCGACGGCTTTCTTTTGGTAAAGGGCGACTTTGCGTGTGGGGCCTCGTGCCGATTCGATCGCGCGGTATACGTGGCAGGTAGTTGCGAAATTGGCAAGGGGTCTACGTTGGAGAGGATCGAGGTCGACGGCAGCCTGCACCTAGGACCCTTGGTGACGGTGAACAGAGTAGCAGATTGTAACGGTCCATTGGAGATCCGGTCCGGTTGCAGGGTCCTAGGCCTCGCATATTCCCGCAAAGCGGTCCGCCTTGGTTTTCAGGCGTGGGCGAAGGATATCTTCGCTCCGAAGATACTGACGCCGTCCGGGATTCGCCCGCCGCGTCCGCGACGGCAGTCCGGCGCCGCGGCGGCAATAGAACTGGAAGCACCGGGAAGGCGCCTCGACAGCCGGGGATTGCGGCGCGCCGGCATCGATTCCAGCCGGCTTCGCGCACTGGCCAGCGGAGCCTGGCTCCACGATGGAAGTTTGTGCCTCGAGCAGCCTCTGCTGGCGGCTTGCGATTTCGTGGTCGACGGAAGTCTCTCCGCCTTCCCAGGCAGTTTGTTTGAGGGCCGGCTCGATGTGAAGGGGAGCGCCAACCTTGGAGCGGAAACCGTCACCAGGGGCAGCGTAACCGCCGGCGGAGATCTCGACCTGGGTCCGCGATGCGTTTTTCAGGGAAATCTGATCGCCCGGCAGATGATGCACCTTTCGCAGGGAGTGAGGGGTCTGGCCGAGGGCCGGCCCGTGATCGCGCGCGCGACAGGAGAGGTGGTATTAGAAGAGGATGTCGCGGTTCGAGGAAGGCTCAGTTCGGGCTGCCGGGTGGTAGCACTGGCGGCGGACATCTCCGCCGCAGTTCCCGACCGGGCGGCCGCGGCGGAAAGGAAGTGAGAAATCCTCGCCGGAAATCTGATACTATCCTGTACATCAGAGGTTTAGCTGTAAAGTGCGAAACGAAGCCGCTAGACAATGCACGTGGTTCCGTCTACACTTAGGGCTAGTGATAGAGGTGAACCCGAAGCGTTTCATAAGCCGCCCAAAAAGCGACGAGAGGCGTTTCCGGTTGCCTACTTTTTCGAAAGGGGACACCGCCGCAGCCAGCGCGGCCATTTGAACGACCGTAGTTAATGTTTCCTCGCAGAAGATTCCCCCCCAGGCGTCCCAGAATACGGGAGAACGTCAACGAAAACATCCGCGCGCGGGAGGTCCGGGTAGTCTTTCCCGGAGGGGAGGTTGAAGTACTTCCCACCCACGCCGCAATCCGCAAAGCTAAGGAACAGGGTCTCGATCTGATCCTCGTCTCGCCCACTGCCGTGCCACCCGTCGCCAAAGCGATGGACTACGGACAGTGGCAGTACGAGCAGAAGAAGAGACAAAGCGAACAAAAGAAGAAGCAGCACGTCATCCAGGTGAAGGAAGTGAAGTTCCGGCCGAATACGGATGACCATGACTACGATTTCAAGAAGAAACACGCGATCCGTTTTCTCGCCGAAGGGAACCGGGTAAAGGCTGTCGTCCAGTTTCGCGGCCGCGAGATCGCTCATGTCGATCTCGGCAAGAAATTGCTAATTCGTTTTGCCAAGGATCTCGAGGAATACGGAGACGTCGAGGGCCACCCACGGTTAGAAGGGCGGAACGCTCACCTCATCATTTCTCCGGTGAAGACCCGGAAGAAAGAGAAAGAGAAGCCGGAGCCCGAGAAGCCGGAACGCGAAGTGTAGAAGTCTCCATCCGGGTGGCAGGTTGTTGCCACCGTTCCCGGCCTGCACCCGGAGGGCACTCACGCGGCCAGACCGCTAATAAAAGAGATACTTGCGCCACTGATCATCAGTCCTGCCGAGCATTCGCATGAGATGACGGCTGGTGTGCATGGTGAAGGGTTTGGGCTGGCGGGCTAAGCTCATCTCCGCTTCTTCGGGCGTGCGGTTGCCCTTTTTGTTATTACAGCAGATGCAACTCGCCACAAGATTCTCCCAAGTTGAGGCGCCGCCCCGCGACCGGGGTATCACGTGGTCCATTGTCAACTCGCCGGCGGGAGCGCGCAATCCGCAGTATTGGCAAGTAAACCGATCGCGCAGAAGGATGTTCTTTCGTGACAACGATCGCGGTTGCCGGGGAATCCGACGGTATTCGAGGAGGCGGATCACAGACGGTAGGTTCATGCACATGCGGGCCGAGGCAATCGTGTCCGCTTCGTCCTCCTCGGCAGATGCCACTCCTTTAAGCACGAGTACAAGGGCGCGGCGGGCCGCGCACACGTTGATGGGCTCATAGCTCGCGTTCAGCACCAGCACTGGTTTTTGAAGTCCATGTCCGTTCAGACGCATTCCACGGCTCCCGTTGCAGTCGGTCGGTTCGCTTCTACTTCTTTCGGAAACTCCGCCTGGTAGCGACGGTCTGTCCTCGCCAGCGTGAGGACCGCCACATAGGCCGCCCCCGCCCGCTTCAGAGAGCGGGCGCAGGCGCTGGCGGTGGAGCCGGTAGTCAGCACGTCATCCACCAAGAGAACCCGTTTACCGCAGACAGCAGTTCTGTCCGCCGGGCTAAACACCCCGGCCACGTTCTTGCGGCGCTGGGCGGAACTCAGGCCGGCCTGGGGCGGCGACGCCTTTTTTCGGCGCACCGCTGCGATCACAGGGATACCGGTCCGCCGCCCGATCATTTTCGCCAGCAGCGTTGCCTGGTTGAACCCTCTTCGCCAGCGCCGCCACCAGTGCATCGGCATCGGAACGATCACGTCGAATCGCTCGTCGCGCGGGAACGCCTGCAGAGCGAGTTCCGCGAGCGGTCGCGCGAGAGTGTGGATCCGCTGATACTTCATCAAATGGATCAGGTCGCGCAAACGGCCCTGGTATGAACCGTAAGTATAGGCGGCGTCGAATCCGTTTACCCCCAACCGGCACAGCGGGCAGCGGCCGTCCAAGTCGAGAGGAGCGGCGTTGGTGAAGGGCATCCGGCAGGATGCGCAGAAGTGGTCAGCGGCAATCGGTTCGAAATCTTGAAGACATTCCGGACAGACGGGATAGCGGGAGATTTCCTTCAGAGCGACTCCGCAGAGGCGGCACTCATCCGGGAAGAGAAGCGCAAAGAGTCCCTCGGGAATCGACCGTACAAGCGGCTTCTTCAGTTTTTGAAGTAATTGTACCGGTCCCCTACTTGAGAAGACTCACCTCCAATAACTCTCTAAATTTCATTTTATAGCATGTGCGGACTTCGGAATGTTTTCGCCAGCATTACAGAGCGGTGACATTCCACGCCGCACTTCAGTTCTCTCACGAAACAGAGTGCGAATGGGCCGGAGTTAGCTGTCATGATCTTTCCCTTCACTTGTGTGCTAACCCGGAGGGCCGGGCCGTATCCCGATATCCTCAAGACCATGCTACGATGCACCCGTGCCCCGATTCTCCGCCCTACTCTGCGCCGTATTTCTATTGGCCAGCGGCCTTCTTGAAGCGGAAGCCGAGGAGGGGTTCACCTCTCTCTTCAACGGGGAGGATCTCCGGGGCTGGGTGCTGGTTCACAAGACGAAGAACAGCAAGGGATATCTTGTCGAGGACAGCAAGATCGTTTGTCCTTCCGACGGGGGCGGAAATCTCCTCACGATGCGTGAATTCGCCAACTTCCGGCTGCGATTCGAATACCGCATGGAGCCCGGCGGCAACAATGGCATTGCCATCCGGGCGCCCGTTTCCGGCGACATCGCCTACACCGGCATGGAAGTGCAGATTCTCGATCACGCTCATGAGAAGTATGCCGGCTGGTTGAAGCCCTGGCAGCGCCACGGGGCGATCTACAACATCCAACCGCCCCATGCCGACGCTCTGCTGCCGGCCGGAGAGTGGAACGAGCAAGAGATACTCGCCATCGGCTCCACTATCGTCGTAACGCTTAACGGCACGGAGATCACCCGCGCCGGCCTGGGCGCCGTCACCGATCCGGAAACGATCGAGAAACACCCCGGAATGTTCCGGAAGAAGGGGCGCATCGGATTCCTTGGCCATGGCTCTCGCGTTGAGTTCAGAAATATCCGCATCCAGGAGCTGCCGGATCTGGAGAATCCGCAGGTATGCGAGTTGGCCATTGAAGAATCGTGTTCGGTTTGGGCCGCGAACGGGAAGACGCGCCGCGTGACGCTCCGAGGATTCAGCGAACACACCGAACCATATTATGTGGAAGAAGCCTCCCAGTTCGTGGACGCCGTGGTTTCAGCGGAAGCAAGCGTATCCGTCGACGGCCGCATCGGGCGAGTAGCCGGCGGACCGTATCGTCTGCCGGCAGTGATTAACGGTGTTTCCATTCTTCTATCCAACACCTCAAACTGGCAGGGCGGAACGCATGAAGACCAGTTGAGGGCCGGGAAGTCCGTGCGGCTGGAGCTACAAGACGCCAGTCTTCCTTTCTACGCGCCGGACCGTTTCGCCTTCCCAATCGACAACTACCGCTGGCGGGCCGGCAATGCCCTCCACACCTTCCTTGGTCTCGTTGTCGACCAACCGCGTCTGTACTATCACCGCGGCGAGGACATGGGGCATTTCCCAGACAAGGATGCGGTGTTCTCCATGACCGGGGGGCGGGTTACGGCTTTTCCCGGTCCGCGCGGCGACCAACGATCGAATGGCATCGTCATCGAGGACGAAACCGGACTGACGATCCGCTACGCTCACATGAACTCGCTTTACCTGCGAACGGACCGTCCGCCAGGGAGCGAGGTGCGCCGGGGAGAGAAACTTGGACTGACCGGGAGCACCTGGATGGGACGTCCCGGCATGAGGGATCCGCATCTTCATCTGGACGTTAGCGCCGGGGAGACCCGAAGGAACAGCTACCCGGTGTTGGTGGCGGCCTATCAACACACGTATCCCGGCGAGACGCTACCGGTGGCCGGCGGCGTGCGGCACGTTTGGGCTGGGGACGAGGTAGAGTTGGACGGCTCACTCTCCATCCCGGCGCGCGGGCGCAAGATTGTCAACTATCGCTGGAGCCTGGCCGGCGGGGTTTTCGCAGACGGCCCCAAAGCCACCCGCCGTTATGAGCGGCCCGGCGCTTACTCCGAGACGCTGCGCGTGATCGATAACAAAGGTGCAACCTCCTATGACTTCGTCGAGGTGTATGTACTGGACCGCGGCGTGAAGCGGCGTCCACCGTACGCGAGGATCAACTACTGGCCCGTTCGCGGCGTGACCGCTGGCACGGCGGTGAAGTTCGATATCCGCGCCGAACGCATGCGAAACGTGACTGTCGACTTCGGCGATGGAACCGTGGAGGCCTGGCGTCAGGCGCATTCTCACGCTTTCGCCCGGCCGGGAACATACTTCGTAACCGTGCGCGGCGAGGATGACGGTTCCGGTCCTGGAATGTTCCGGGTTCGAGTGGTGGTAGAGGACTAGACATCCACCGTCGCCCCGCAGGGCGGTCTGCCGCCGCCCGGCGGAACAACGATTGCGGGGCGGACTCGATCAGTGGAACAATGATGACCTTGACGCCCGCCGTGGTTATGGCAGGCGCAACGGAGAGGTTCGCCGATGAGATCCCGTCGTGAGTTGTTGAAGTCGTCCGCCTGGTTGGGCGGGTTGTTGGGCGCCGCCCCCGCGGCGTTGGCCCAGAAGATTCCCGGCATGCCGAATGTCGGGGTGAAAGCTGACACGGGCCCACTGCGGTCCGAGTGCGGCACCGGCGCGCTACTGCCCTGGGCGGACGTCCTCTGGGCTGTCACCTATAACTCCCACATGGAGCGGACGGGAACCGGGCTCGGCCTCTACCGGATCAATGATCGGCTGGAGTCCGAGATGGTGCACGTGCATAATGGCACACACGCGAACAGGATGGTTCACAAAGAGTCCAGCACGGCATTCATCGGACCCTATGCTATTGACAGCCGCGGCAACTTCAGATTCATTCCCGAATTTAGGAACCATCGCCTGACGGCCACGATGCGGCATCTGAGCGATCCGGCCAATCGCGTCTACGCGCTGACGATGGAGGGCCTGCTGTTTGAACTGGATGTAGAGACCTTGAAGCCGACGCTCATCGTCGACCTCATCAAGGGACTTGGCATTACGAAAAAGGCGCACTTCAAGGGCGGTTTCATGGGGCAGGGCCGCGTGGTGGTGGCAAACAACGGCTTCTACGAGTATGGCGATACATCGGCCGGCCTCTGGGAGTGGGACGGGAAGGATTGGAGCCGCCTCTCGAACAAGCCGCACATGGATTGCGCCGGCCGGGAGGACATGCACAACGTGGTCTTCTGCACGGGGTGGGACGAGTCATCGGTGCTTTTCTGGGCGTGCGTGAATGGCAAATGGCAGAAATACCGCCTGCCGAAGGGCAGCCATGCCTTCGATCACGCGTGGCAGACCGAGTGGATGCGCATCCGTGAGGTGGAGACCGAACACTTCATGATGGACATCGTGGGGCAATTCTACGAACTCCAGCCAATGATCTTCGAGAATGTCGTCCGGGGTTTGAAGCCGGTGTGTAATCACCTCCGGATCATCCCGGACTACTGCGCTTTCCGCGGCTTGCTGGCCCTCGGGGGGAACTCCACTTCCCCGAACAATGACAACAACACTTTGGGCGGGCAGCCGCAGGCCGGAATTTGGTTCGGAAAAACGGACGACCTATGGAGTTGGGGGAAGCCGCAAGGCTGGGGCGGCCCGTGGCGAAAGACGCCGGTCAAGAAAGGCGAACCGTCCGAGCCGTTCCTGATGACCGGATTCGATCAGAAGGTACTCCACTTGAAGACGGACAAGCAGTCGGCGATCGCGATCGAGGTCGACTTCCTTGGCAACGGAGAGTGGGATTTCCATGACAGGCTCCATCCCGCTAACTACGTCCATCACGTATTTCCAAGCGGTTTCAGCGCCCACTGGGTACGGTTGGTACCGGAGAACGATTGCACGGCTACCGCGGAGTTCCTCTACACTTGACAGAGGAGCCAGCTACTACGGGGCAGGTCTAAGACCTGCTAGTTTTGCGGCAGAGCGAGAGGAAGCTGTTAGCCAACCTAAGCATTGACCGGAGAACTGCCGATGAGTGTCTAGAGATGGCTGCCAGGCGACCGGGTAAACGCCCCGCAGACGGAGGAAGAGGAAAGGAAAGATTTTGGGGGTTCCGGAAGATCTAATCGGTCTTGATATCGCCGCCGCCCTCGGACGTGTCGGCGGGGATGAGGAGTTGCTCAAGGAAATCGCCGAGATTTTCCTTGAACAGTGTCCTGACGCTCTCTCCGAGGTCAGGGACGCCATTGAAGCGCAGAATCCGGAGGCGCTGCAGCATGCCGCACACTCCCTTAAGGGATCTGTGGGCAATTTCGGCGCTCAGGCCGCGGTCGAAGCCGCGTACCGCCTGGAGATGATGGGCCGCCAGGGAAACTTCAGCGGCAGCGGCGATGCGTTGTCAGAGCTCGAAAAAGCCTTGGGGGACCTCAAACCACAGTTGGCGAAACTAGCTGGAATTTGAACGCCAGACGATATAATCCCGGTTCTCCTCGCCAGTCTGCTATATTGACGTTTTGTCCTCATGGCAGATAACGCTCTCAGAGAGATCGCATGCGCGCACAGTCCGGACTCGGACGACGCCTTCATGTTTTACGCGCTCGCGACGCGGAAGATTCGATCCCAACTTGTGGAATTCCACCATATTTTGGAAGACATCGAGTCATTGAACCGCAAAGCGCACGAGGGAGTCTACGACTTGACGGCGATCTCCTATCATGCCTACCCGTATGTCGCCGACAAGTACACTCTGATGGCCAGCGGCTCGAGCGTTGGCGATGGCTACGGTCCGCTGCTGATCGCCACGCGGCCAATGGAGCTCTCCGAAATCAAGGGGACAAGAATAGCGATTCCCGGAAAGCAGACCACGGCCTACCTGGTGCTCCGCCTGATGGAGCCAGACTTCGAGGCGGTGGAGACCCAGTTCGACGCAATCCCAGATGCCCTCAGGGAGCACCGGGCGGATGTTGGTCTGGTCATCCATGAGGCCCAGCTCACCTTTTCCAATGAAGGTTTCCACAGTATTGTCGACCTTGGCAGATGGTGGAAGGAGAAGTACAACCTCCCGTTGCCCCTGGGTGTAAACGCTCTGCGGCGCGCGCTACCGGACAATGTTAAGGGCGAATGTGTCCGCATGATGCGGGATAGTATCCAGTATGCGCTGGACAACCACGACGAAGCGCTCAACTATGCTCTCCAATTTGCCCGCGACATGGAGCCGGCGCTGGCTGAGAAGTTCGTCGGCATGTATGTGAATCACCATACGTTAGACTGCGGCAAGGACGTCCCAAAGGCGGCCCAGATGCTGCTCGACATGGGATACGACGCGGGTCTCATCCCGAACAAAATTGAACTGGAGTTCGTCCGCTAGGCTCTGCGGGATCGCCACCGTTTGCCGGACGCCATATCCACGCGGCCCAGTGTCTGAAACCGGTCCTCAGCACCAACCGTCCTGCATAATGTAAATATGAGTCTGCTCCGTGCCACCGTTGCATTGCTCGTGTTGGCGGGTTTCTCCCTGCCGGCGCTGGCCCAAGATCCTACCAGCGAAGATCCGAAGGATCGGATCAAGGCCGCAAAACAGATGGCCGACCAGGGCTCCTCAGCCATCCCGGTCCTAAGCACGCTTCTGAAGGATCCAGAATACAAAGTGCGCCTGGAGGCGGTGAAATCCATCGTGAAGGTGGGCACCCAACACAGCCTGGATCCGCTAATTGAGGCGACCCAGGACGCCGATGCCGAGATTCAGATGCGCGCCGTGGATGGCTTGGTCAACTTCTACATGCCCGGGTACGTGAAGGAGGGCATCAGCGGCGCATTCAAGAAGACAACGAGAAGCGTAAAGGGCCAGTTCACCGACGTGAACGACGCGGTAATTCCGTACGGCATGACTGTGCGCCCGGAGGTCATCGCGGCGATTGGCAAGATCGCTCGCGGCGGTTCCAACATGGATTCACGAGCAAATGCGGCGCGTGCGGTGGGGATTCTGCGCGGGCAGGCGGCAGTGCCGGATCTGCTTGAGGCGGTGAAGTCCAAGAACTCCGACGTGATTTACGAATCGCTTATCGCGCTGCAAAAGATCCGGGACAAGAGCGCCGCGGAGGGTATCACGTTTCTGCTCCGCGACCTTGACGACGACGTGCAGATCGCCGCCATCGAAACCACGGGACTGCTCCAGTACCACGAAGCGCTACCCCAGCTTCAAGACGCGCTGAACGAGGCCCGAAACAAGGACGTGCGCCGGGCCGCTCTCACCGCTATCGCCATGTTGCCGGATGAGAGTAGCCGCGTCTATTACGCTCAGTACATCGTCGATAAGGATCCGTTGAGCCGGGCCGCTGCCGCGGAAGGCTATGGACGCCTGCGGAATCCAGCGGATCTCGAGATGCTGCAACGGTATTTCGACGCCGAGAAAAAGATGAACCCGCGGCTTTCGATGGCCTTCGCACTCGTCTTGCTCGGCCGCACGAATCTGGGAGAGTTCACTCCTCTCCAGTACCTGATTAACGCATTAAACACCTCGTCCTACAAAGGCGTCGCAGAACCGTTTCTCGTGGAACTGGCCCGGGAAGAGCCCGTGCGGGAGGCGATCTATGAGGCTTTGCCCAGAGGCACGAAAGACGAGAGGATACACTTGGCGCGAGTTCTTGCGCGCAGCGGAGATGAGGCGAGCGTTCCCCACCTCGAGACGGTTTCCCGCGATCCGGACGCGGAGGTCGCCACGGAAGGATCAAGGGCTTTGCAGGCATTGCGGGCCCGGTTGGGGTGATCTGACGCGACAAGGGCCACGTATTCGAACAGTACGTGGCCCAAATCCAGTGTCTCGTTGAGGCGGCTAACTGCGTTTCTTCTGCTTTTGCTGCCCGACGCGAACCTTGGTGTGTAGTTTCTGTGCATCTTCGTGGGCAGCCCAGTCGTGGCGTTGAACCGCGTCCGCGAGATATGCGTTCACATCGGCTCCTTTTGGCAGCACCGCCTTGATTGTGGCGGAGTACTTGCCGTCGGGACTCTGGATCCGGTAACGCTTCACATTGGGTATTGCCATAACACCTTCAGTGTACCACGCCGCCATGATTCGGACGGCTCATGACGGCAGCGGATACAAGCAAAACGATGCACACTCCGAGCGTCAGCAAAACGACGCCGGAAGTGGTAGTGAGGGGCGCCACCAGCTCACGAACGGAACTCGGCGCCCAACTCCGGAAGACCCAGATCCCCAGCAGTACCAGCAGGCCGAATCGCAGTCGCGAGGCCGCTTCCTGGGTGGTATAATCCTTGGCCTCGAGTGCCACGGCGACGGCAGCAGCGAAAGCCGCAACCGAGAAGGACAAGGCAAACGCAGACGCCACTATCGAGAGCGGAGGAACAATGGGGCCACCGTGCCAGAAGCCGGCATTGACAACCAAGATCCCGGCGGCGAGGGTCGAGCCGCCATAGCCCGCAGCGGCCGCCGACGCTCGCCACACTCGCCTTACAGGTAGCGACGCGCTGATCCACAGTACCGACACCAGCGAGCACGGCAGCAGTACGAACGCGTCCAGGTATTCGATACCCATTTTCCACGGGAGGAAGATACCGCCGAAGCCGGCCAGCAGCGCCAAGTTGACTTTGCTCGCTGTCGACAAGTCTCATCCTCTCACTGCCGATGCCCGGAGGCCTCCGGAACACGTCCGCGTTGTCATGAGAATCATCCAACTTCGCCGAATCTACCTGACTCGATCATCCGGGCATTGATTGCCCTAGTTCCGTCTCGACGGCATTGATCAACGCGCGGATATATCCGAAGATGTAGGCCTCGGCGGCCTTGGGTCCGGCCTCGCTGTCGAGACATTTCGGCACGTGATCGGGCACCACGATCCCATTGAATTGGACTTCCCCAAGGGCCTTAGCGATTGAGTACATGTTGAGATAGCCGCCATCGGGAAACGTTTCGTGAAAATCCGGCATGGGCGAGCTAACGTTGCGGAAGTGGACCTGGTAGATCTGGCCCCGGCCACCGAACTCGCGAATCGCTCCGGCGACGTCCTCGCCCTTCCCGTCGGGCCCCGTCATCTGTCCCCAGCATCCGGTACAGAACAACAACCCAGAATAGGGGCTGTTACCGGCAATCTCCATGGCCCGCCGAAAAGCGGCCCGGCTCTTGAAAAGCCGCGCGATTCCTAGATGGTCCACCGGAGGATCGTTCGGGTGCAGTTGCAGGCGCACTCCGGCTTCTTCGGCCACAGGAAGCGCCTTGCGAATGAAGTACTCGTAGTTCGCCCACATCTCGTCTTCCGGATACTCGCGGTCCACCACCGGCGGGCGAGCCAGGGCCTCCGCCAACTTGAAATCGCGCGTGTCGCAGCCACGGGTGGTGGTGCGTCCCGTAGAGTAAACGCCGCCTGTGTTCCAGGCGTACGTGGTGGTGTCGATTCCGGCCCGTCCAAGATCGCGCAGGAACCTCTGGAAGAAGGCGACTTCCTCATCGCGTTTGGGGCCGCCCAACGTGATTCCGGGTGAGCTGTACATGTCCGAAAGCATGATCTCAAACACGTGCAAGCCGGAGTCTTCGACCGTACGCTTGATGGCGACAAGTTCCTCGAAACTGCTCCGCGCCGCAGGAGTTCGAACTTCGAGATACTCGACGCCCATCTGCTTCAGATAGCGGAGATGGGCCGGCGTGAGTTGCTCGGGGCGCTGGTGGCTGACACCTAGCTTCATGCCGGCGCCCGTCCAGCGGTTACCCCGGGTGGAAGCGTAGGGTGACGCAGTCGCGGCAACGGCGGCAAGCGTCGAGAGAGCGAAGTGGCGACGGTTCATTGTGTTCCTCCCTGCAATCTGGGCCACATCATATAACCTATCGGGTGGAGCGAACAATGCGATTCCTGGCGATCACGCTGACCTGCGCTGTGATTTTGACCGCGGCGGGACCGGACCCGGACCACTTATTGCGCCCAAAGGCGATCGCGAGCCGTACGCCGCCAGCCACCATCGATCAGCTCGCTGAACACTTCGCGGACCCGCCGTGGGAGTATCGGCCGGCGCCGCTTTGGGTGTGGAACGACGAACTCGCCTGGCCGCGTCTCGAGGAACAGCTCCGCCAGTACAAGGAGCAGGGCTTCGGCGGCGTCTTCGTGCATCCTCGCCCCGGGTTAATCACGGAATTCATGGGGGAAGAGTGGTTCGACCTCTGGAAGAAATCCCTTGACCTGGGGAAACAACTCGGCCTGGGTGTACATATTTACGATGAAAACAGCTATCCGGCCGGCTTCTCGGGTGGACACGTTCCTGCTCTCGCTCCCGACACCGCGGGGAAGGTTGTCACCTTTTCCTGGCGCGACTCCATCAGCGGCGCCCCATGGACGGGGAGCGACACCGTTGCCATATACGCGGCCAAACGCGGCCCCGGAGACTCTGTCGCCTCCTTTCAGCGGCTGCGAGAGGGCGACCCGCTTCCCGCCGGATACGCTGCGCTTGTCACCCGGATTGAGAAAGTAGATCCCCGTGCCTGGACCGGCGGCTTCCCATACGTGGATCTGACCAATCCACGCACCACGGAGGTTTTCCTCGAAACCACCTACGAAGCTTACAAGGAGCGCTTCGGAGGGGAGTTCGGCAAGAACCTGATTTGGGCGTTCAGTGACGAGCCCGAACTCTCGAAGAAAGGTCCCGGCGCGCTGCCGCTGAATTTCCGCATCCTGGCCGAATTCAACCGCCGTTTCGGCTATGACCTGGCCGGACACCTACCGTCGCTTTTCTGGGATACGGGCGATTACAGGCGCGTGCGCTTCGACTACTGGGAGCTTCTCCATTCGCTGCTTACGGAGTCATTCTTCGAACCGATGTTCACCTGGTGTGACCGCAACAACCTTCAGTGGACGGGGCACTGGTGGGAACACAACTGGCCGTATCCGTGGCTCACTCCGTCCGACATGTCGTTCTACGCGTTCCAACACATGCCTGGAATTGACGTGCTCGGCTTCCAATGCTTCGATCTCGACCGCACGGGCGTGCAGCCGCACATCCTTTTCACCATCAAGCAGGTGTCCTCCACCGCTAATCAACTCGGGCGCCCGCGCGTTCTGTCCGAGACTTACGGCGGCTACGGATGGCGCGCCACATTCGAGCAGTTCAAGCGGATGGGCGACTGGGAGATCGTACACGGGGTGAACCTGGTGAACCAGCACCTCTCCTACGTCACCACCCGGGGCGCGCGCAAGCGCGATTGGCCGCAATCCTTCAGCGACGCCGCCGCCTGGTGGCCGTACTACCGGAGCCATAATGACCATACCGCGCGGCTGAGTCTGGCAATGTCCGCGGGACGCCAGCGCAACCGCGTGCTTGTATTAAACCCGTCCACCAGCGGGTATCTGCTGGCCGGGCGGGCGATCGCGAACAACGCCGGACTCGAAGAGATGAAGACGGATCAGGGAGCGCTCGTGCAGTGGCTTGCCGATCACCAGGTGGATTTCGACCTTGGCGACGAGTACCTGCTCGAATGGTTCGGCGGCGTGGAAGGCGGGCGGCTGAAAATCGGCGTTCAAGTTTACGACGTCGTTGTCTGGCCCCGGCACATGAAGAACGTACGCGCCGAGACGGCCGCGCTGATCGCGCGGTATGCCGCCGCCGGCGGCAAACTCGTCGCGCTGGGAAAACCGGCCACCTACGTTGGAGGGCGGCCGGACGATAGGGTACAAAGACTCACCGGCGACAACTGGATTGAGGTCTCGAGCCTCGGCGAAATGCTCGGCCAGATTCGCCGGCTCGCCCCGCCACGCGTTACTTTCGACCGGGAATTGCCCGCGGGGGTTGCTCTCGCCATCCGCGATCTGGATGATGGCGGCCGCCTGCTGCTACTGAACAATGCGGGCCCGGAGACGGTGAGTGCCGTCGCGGTCACGGCCGGCGCCGCAGTCCGCCGCTGGGACACCACCACGGGACAGACCGCGTCCCACCCGGCCGCTAGCGCGTCCGGCGAAGTCAGATTCCCCGTGGAACTGCCGCCGGCCGGCTCCCTGGTATTCACCGTTCACGATAGCGGAGCGGTGACACCGACAACCCCGAGATCGGAAACCATCACCGAGGTAGCGGCCGGCGATTGGCGGGTTCGCGCGGAGAAACCGAACGTTTTGGTAATCGATTTCTGTGATCTCACGCTCAATGGCGAAACTTATCGCGATGTCGTCGCCCCGCAAGCTTCCAAGCTCGCCTTCCGCGGGCATGGTTTCGCCGGCGATGTTTGGGACAGCGCCGTGCAATACCGGAAGGATATCCTGGACCGCAACCGATTCGACGATGACTCCGGCTTCACCGCCACTTTCCGTTTCCAGGCCGCTCACGTGCCGGATGACCTGGCTCTCGCCGTTGAGGCGCCGGAGTATTACAGCATCTTCGTCAACGGACGCCCGGTCGATTTCTCCCAGGCTGAGCGCTGGTTGGATCCGCATCTCCGGCGCGCGCCCATTGCCGCACTGGTCCGCCGTGGCGAGAATGCCATCGCCGTGACCGGCAAACCCTTCGATGTACGGATGAATATCGACAGCGTCTACCTGCTGGGCGACTTCGCGTTGTGGCCCCGCAAGAAGGGTTTCGAGCTGACGGAATCCCGACCCCTCCGGTTCGGCCCATGGGTACAGCAGGGCCGCCCATTCGACGGCGCCACGGCGGTTTACTCTACGGCGATCAAGATTCCACACGCCGGACGGCTGCGAGTGCAACTTGGCCGCTGGTCGGGATCGGTCGCCGAGGTGCTGCTCGACAAGAAGCGTGCCGCAGTTCTCGGGTGGCCGCCGTATGAGGCCGAGATTCCAGTCGCGCCAGGCCCTCACGAGTTAGCCATCCGCGTAGTGGGGACGCCGCGGAATGTCTTTGGTCCGTTCCATGATCCGCGGCCATGCTGCGATCGGGTCCTGTGGCCGGGCCATTGGTCGCTCTATGCACACATCGAGCCTCCCTCCGGTTCCGCCTATGAGTTGGCGGATTACGGGCTCATGGAGCCACCGGCACTCGAACTTGTACGGTAGAAGGATTTCCTTCGCGTCTATACCGCGTCGCATAATAGGGACATGTTTGTCCGCTACCTTGCCCTCTTGGCGCTCTGTTTGACCGGTTACTCTCAGGTTGAGCGAACCGCACCAGAAATGCGGCGGGATCCACTCCAGGAGTTCGTACGCGTCAGCCCGCGGGATTCGCGGTACCTAGAACGCACAGACGGCACACCCTATATCCCGATTGGGCTCAACATGATCTCGCCATCGGGCGCCACGCGGGGTGATGAAGCGGCTGGATTGGCGGAATTCGAGTCCTGGATCCAGCAGCTTTCGGCGAATGGGGGCAACTATATTCGCGTCTGGCTGAGCAGTCCGTTCTGGGATGTTGAGCACGAGGAGAGCGGTATCTACGACGAAGAGAAGGCGCAGCGGATCGACCGGATGCTCGAGATGTGCCGGGAACGCGGGATTCGAGCCAAGCTTACGCTCGAGCACTTCCGCACCATCGGCGATGATGTCCCAAACAAGAAGAGTTGGAATGACAAGCCGCTCCATCACGCGGACAATGGCGGGACCGCAACGAGCATTGCGGATTTCTTCGACGGAGAAGCTTCTCGGGCCTTGTTCCGGAAGAAGATCCGGTGGTTTGCGGACCGCTATGGCGACGACCCGATCATCTACGGCTGGGAGCTATGGAACGAGGTCAACGCTGTTAGGGGCGGCGACTACATGGCCTGGACCGAGGTGATGCTCGGCGAGCTGCACCGCGCGTGGCCCCAGAACCTGTGCCTGCAGAGCCTCGGCAGCTTTGACCGCGAGGAGAAACGGGAAGTCTACCGCGAACATTCCACCATGGCCGGCAACGATCTCGCCCAGGTGCATCGCTATCTGGACCTTGGCGCGAAGATGGAAATCTGTCACGGTCCAGTCGATGTTCTCGCCGCGGACGCTGTCCGCGAGTTACTGAGCTACCAGCCGGACCGGCCGGTGATCCTCGCCGAAGCCGGAGCTGTGGAGCCTGGTCACGCCGGTCCGTTCCGTTACTATGAGACCGACCAAGCCGGGATCATTCTGCATGACGTGCTTTTCGCGCCATTCTTCGCCGGGTCCGCGGGCACGGGGCAGATCTGGCACTGGGATCAATATGTGGCGAAGAATGATTTGTGGCATCACTTCGGAAGATTCGCCGCCGTCGTGGAAGGGGTTGACCCGCCGGCGGAAGGCTTCAAGCCGGGCTTCGAGGAGCAAGGGCGTTTACGCGTCTACACCCTCGACGGGAACAAGACAACTCTGATCTGGTGCCGGGACAGCAAGAACGATTGGCGGAGCGAGTTGGAGCGCGGAGAGGCGCCGGAGACGATCAGCGGCTTCGAGCTGAATCTCGGCGAAGCCGCTGGCGACGCCGGCGTATACGACCCGTGGCTGGGAAAGTGGAGCGAGGGCAAGGCGGTTGACGGACGGCTAAGGTTGCCAGACTTTTCGCGGTCGATCGTCGTGCGAATCCGGGAATAGAAGCGAACCGGGGGACGAAAGGAATTACGAGAATGAGATTTCTGGCTTTGGCGCTCTGTGCGGTGTTTCCTGTCCTGGCACAGGACATGTATCAGTTTTCGGTTGATCAGGACCGTCTCTCGGGGGCGCCGGACTTCAGCGCGATGAACGATCCGCTGGGGCCGGAAGACCGGTTATTCGTCCGGAACGGCCACTTTTACCGAGTGGGCGAGGACCGCCAGCCGCTCACCTCAGACGACGAACGGGTGCGACTATACGGCGTGAACCTCGCCTTCGCCGGCAACTTCCCGGAGGAGAAGGACGCTGCGCGCATCGCCAAGCGGCTGCGGAAGCTCGGCGTCAACCTAGTCCGGCTGCATCACATGGATACAAGTCCGGACGAGGAGCCGGCCGACGCCCGCAGCATACTGACCACCGGCCCTTACCCAACGCTCAACCCGGTGACGGTGAAGCGTCTCCGCGTTTTCCTCGACGCCCTCGCCGCCGAGGGCATCTATATCAACCTGAACTTGCACGTCGGATACCGCTTCCGGCCTTTCGTCGACGGCGTGCCAGCCCTGCCGGACGGGGTGGAGATCCCCACGCATTCCAAGCCGCTGCACATCTTCTATCCCCGGATGGTGGACCTCCAAGTCGAGTTCACCCGAGCGTTGATGCAGGCCCTGAAGCTGAAGGGCGACCCAGTGCTCGGGATGGTCGAGATCGACAACGAGGCGTCACTGTTGTTCTCCTGGCAGGGCGGCCGCTGGACGGAACAGATCGCCGGCGCCTATGCGGCGGAGTTGAAGCGCCAATGGAACGACTGGCTCCGGGCAAAGTACCGCTCCTCCGACAGACTCTGCGACGCCTGGGGCGGTTGCCCTCACGGGGAGTCGCTCAACGGCGGCGGGATGTCCATGGCGACCATCAAGGAGTTGGACAACGAACAGCGCGTAAACGACTTCCTTCTGTTTCTAGAGGAAGCGGACCGGCGCTACCTGCTCCGTATGCTGGCGGCGGTACGCGAGACCTCCGACGCCTTCGTTCCGGTCGCGGGTACCCAGCTCAACTTCGGCGGGCCGATGAATTTCGACTCTCACGCCCCGCTAGACTACCAGGACAGCCATTTCTACATCGACCACTACAACTTCCCCAACCGTTCCTGGGACAGCCACGATTGGCGCATCCGGGACTCGTCCTCGGTGGGGTCCGGGCTGACAACCTTCATCCGGCTGGCCTTCTATCGCGAGGCCAACCGTCCCTACACGGTCAGCGAATACAACCAGCAGTACCCGAACCGTCAGGGCACGGAGATTGACGTTACCCTCGCTGCATTTGGCGCCCTGCAGGACTGGGATTCGATCATGCACTTCGCCTACGCACACAACCGGAACTGGGACAACCCGACGCCCAGCAGCTTTGACCTGAACGGCGACTGGGCCAAGTATCCGGCTTCGGCCCAGGCGGCGTGGCTATTCCGCAGCGGCGCCATCAGTCCGGCCGGGGCGCTGCTGGAGGTTCCCCTGTCGAAGTCGCTGAAGCTCCAAGCGACGCGGAACCGCCGGCGCAATGATTTCCAGGAGTTTCTGCGTGAGGAACACGGAGTGACGCCGGAAATCGCGCTCCGGCACCGGGTCGCGGTAACGCACGACAACTCCGCGGCGGCCCCGGCGCTGGCGAAGACCGCGGGCGCGGCTCCCTACGAGTCCGACACCGGACAACTCGTCTATTCGCCCGAGCGGAAACGCTACGTGATCCGGGCCGAACGGGCGGCCGGCGTGATCGGCTTCCTTGAGGTGGGCGAGACAGTGAAGGCGGACGGCCTGGAGGTGAAGCTGACCGGCGACGCCCGGGGCTTCGCCTCGATACTCGTCACGCCGCTGGACGGGAAGCCGCTGGCGGAATCCGGCCACCTGCTGCTCACCAATCCGGGTTACGTGCTTGGCACCCAGCCAGGTTCGAATCCGGTTCGTCCGAAACGAATGATCCACTACGAGGGTCAGCAGGATTGGTGGACACTGGAAAAGGATCCCGGATTCGAGGACCGGCCGTCGGGAAGCCGCAACGCGCTGGAACCGATCTGGATGGAGCGAGTGGAGTCCCACGTCACATTGCGCACCTCGGCTGGCTCGATTGAGGTCTATCCGTTGGGTGGCGCAGGAGAACGGCTCACCCCGCTTTCTGCTCCGCACGTCAGGCAGATAGACGGCGGCTTCGAGATTCACCTGCAGGCGGACGGTCAGGAGTTT
Organism: uncultured Solibacteraceae bacterium; assembly: GCA_964468205.1. GTDB lineage: Bacteria > Acidobacteriota > Terriglobia > Bryobacterales > Bryobacteraceae > CAWELS01. The sequence continues at coordinate 80,474 of CAYXVG010000008.1, forward strand.
TCACCCTGGTATGAGATCAGGGCAGATCACCAGAGCCGGTAGATTAGTCAGGGGGCGTATTTTGGGATCGATTTTCTGAAACGCGCTAAGCTCAACGAGGTCTTCAACACAGGCGGTATGACGTGTAAGTATCGGGCGTCACGAGAGTTGTAGTATGATGTGGGTCTATCCCGGTTGGCATTGTTGGATCTCTTTGCGGTCTCTGCCAGGGGGCACAGGAGGAGGCTGAACAGGAGATCCCATGGAAGTGACGAAACCGCAAACGAAGAAAGGGAACTTCTCGAACAGAGAGGAGGAAGCTCCACAATGGCACTAAAATCTATCAAGTTGCTTGCGCTTTGTTTGGCGCTGGCTGGTTTGGTATTCGCTCAAGGACTAAACACATCGGCCTCCAAGGACGATTGGGAGGAGATCAACTTCGCGTTCGATTCCGACGTTCTTGTGGACGGATTTCCCAGCCTGCTCCGCCTGGCCGAATTGCTCAATCAGAATCCCGACTACAAGGTCCAACTCACAGGCCATGCAGATTATATTGGGTCTTCACAATACAATCAAGGTCTCTCCGAGAAACGCGCGAATGCCGTGAAGGAATTCCTCGAGAAGTATGGCGCGCGGTCCGGGCAGGTTACCCTGCAGGCCAGAGGCGAAGAGGACCCGAAGGTGGGTACCCAAACCGATGAGGCCCGGTACATGAACCGGCGCGTTAGGATGACCGTCACGGACGGACAGGGACGCGTGGTAGGGGCCGGCGGCGTGGGAGACGCGATCGGCTTGCTCGAGAAACTTGCGAAAGCGCAAGAAGAGTGCTGCAGCGCGATTCTGAAAAAACTCGACAAGCTGGATGACATTCTTGCCGCGCTCAACGATTTGAAGAAGGAGAACCAGGAACTGCGCGGCGAAATCGATGCCTTGAAGGAGGCGCAGTCCGGCCTCCAGAAGGAAGTCGCGGAGGTGCCGAGAACGCCGGCTCCGTCCAAGGAAGATGTCGCGCAGGTCGCGCGTCAAGTCGCCGAGGACGTCACCCGCGACAAGTTCTTCGACCACTTCTCGATCATGGGCTTGAACGTCGGCACGGATGACGCCGGCGACATCACCTTCACTGGCAACGGCCGCTTCTTCCGGCCGCTCAGCACCAATTTTGCTCTCCAGATGGAAGGCGAGTATATGGGTTGGCGGGGACGCAAGGAGGGCCAGTTCGACTTTGGTCTGGTGGGCCGCAAGGAAGCGGTTCAGGTCGGGGTCTTCGGAAGCTTGAAGCATGTTTCGCTCTCCGAATATGCGGACTCCGGCATGCTCGGCCAGGCTTCGGTTACCGCCGATTACATCTTTGGCCACGGCAGAATCGGCGTGTTCGGCGCCAAGGGCTTCCGCGAGAAGGACCTGTTGCAGAGCACGCGTATCGGTCGTAACGTGATCGAAAACGTCTGGTTGCAGACCGTCGATCAGGTCGGCGTGAGCAGCGCCGTCGGCTTGTGGGGTAATTCCTGGGCCGAAGGCAACATCGGCTTCCTGCGCGGGCGCCAAGCTCCAAGCCGGGCCGGCGGTACGGTTCGCCTCGTGATGCCGTTCGCGGAACACTGGGCCTTCACGGCCGAGGGCGGCGTGAACGAGACGATGCTTCGCCGCGACACTTACGGCCGATGGGCGGTTGGTATCCGTTTCGGCAACTTCCTGTCGCCGAAGCGCTACGCCGAGGTGGATCATCCGGTACCGGTTGACATCCCGCGGGTCCGCTGGGAAGTCATGAAGGAACGGATTCGCACCGGCAATGATGCTCCGGATGCGGATGCCGGACCTGACCTCATCGGAGTTCAGGCTGGCACGATCAATCTGGACGGCTCCGGCAGTTCGGATCCCGACGGAGATGCGATCACCTTCCAGTGGACGCAGATCTCCGGTCCGCCGGTCACGATCAACAACCCGGACCAGGCCAAGGCTTACTTCCTCGCGGATGACGGCCAGGTGTATGCATTCCGCCTGACGGTCACCGACGAACTGGGAGCCTCCGGCAGCGACACGGTCTCGGTCACGACCAAGGAAGCGCCGATCGTCGAGATACTTGACTTCCGCGCAGATCCGAGCCGTATCAACAAGGGCCAGTCGGCCACGCTGAGTTGGCAGGCGAAGAACGCCGACGAGGTGACAATCGAGCCTGGCATTGGCTCCGTGGACAACACCAGCGGCAACGTCCAGGTGACTCCGGCCGAAACCACGATCTACACTCTGACGGCCAGAAACGCCACGGGTGAGGTCCAGTTGACAGCCCTCGTTACGGTGGATACGCCAGAACCGACCATCATTCGCTGCGACGTGACGCCGCAGAATATCTTCCGCGGCGACAGTGCCGAGATCAACTGGCAGGTGCAAGACGCCGACAGCGTGAACCTGACCGGGTTCGGCGCGGTACCCGCCGCCGGCTCGCAGACAGTGAGCCCAACCGACACGACAACCTATACTCTGACGGCCACCAACGTCAACGGTAGCGTGAGCTGCCCGCTGACAGTTCAGGTGACGCCGGGCGAGGTCCCGCAGATTATTCGCTACATGGCCTCTCCAATGGAGATCCTGGCCGGCACCTCCACCTCGCTCTTCTGGCAGGTTGAGAACGCCGACGAGGTCACCATTGACAACGGCATTGGTCAGGTAAACCGGACGAACGGCCAGTTGGCGGTGAGTCCAACCGAGACCACGGCTTACACCATTTCGGCGACGAACCGGTTCGGCACGGTCAGCGCGACCCTTGTCGTGAACGTGGTTCAGCCGGCGGTGGTAACCAGCTTCACGGCGACCAACCAGACTCCGTCGGAGCCCGCAGGCGTTGAGGTCTTCCTGAATTGGACGACTGAAAACGCCACGGCGGTGATCATCGATCCGAATCTCGGACCGCGTCCGTTGAACGGGTCGGTACCGCTTCGGGTGACGGAAACCACAACCTTCACGATCGTGGCCTCGAACAAGTTCTCGGAGGACACGAGGACGGTAACAGTAACTGTGCCATAGCCGGTACATAGACCGGCGGCACAGCCGCAAACCTCAAAGGGCGGGCCTTCGGGTCCGCCCTCTTTCTTGCACCGCAATTCCGCGGAGGGCGGCGCCTAGTCCGGCCCGTTTGGCGACTCCAAACTCAGTCCCGATCCTGGCCGGCGACGCCTCGCAGCGCACCCTTCATCCGTTTGCTCACCACCGCCTCGAAGCCGTTCGACATCGTCAGCAGCCAGCGCTTGCTGCTCAGGGGCGAGACCTTCCTAATATGATCGGCGTTGATAATCGTGCCACGGTGTACGCGGACAAAGGGAGGGGGCAGGCGGGCCTCCAACTGTTTCAGCGTTTGTTCCGCATAGTAGCGGCCCGAGTGAGTGTGCACATAAACGAGGTCGCCATCGGCTGAGAACGCCACCACCTCGCTGGGCTGGAAGAGATGGAGACCCTGCCTGCTGCGGCCTACGATTCTCTCAACCGGACGGCTATCCTTATCCTGCCGCTCGCGTTTCATTCCCTCTAACTGAGTTCGGGCCTTTTCGAGCGCCGCTTCCATGCGCGCGGCGCGCACCGGTTTCAACAGATAGTCAAGCGCCCCCGCGTCGAACGCACGGAGCGCATGATCCGCGAAAGCAGTCACGTAGATAACCAAGGGGGCGCGTTCGCCCTGCAGGGCCTTCACAACCCCGAAGCCGTCCAACTCAGGCATCTGCAAGTCCAGAATTGCCAGATCCGGATGTAGCCGCAAGATCACCGCCACGGCTTCGACGCCGTTGCCGGCTTCTCCAACGACTTCGACACCCGGCGCTTCATTGAGTAATTCCCGCACATTCTGCCGTGCGATCGGCTCATCGTCCACGATAACGACTCTCATGGCAGCATCTCCGCCGGCAGCGCAGCAGGCGCAACGAAGCCCACTCGTGTTTCGCCGGGGCGGGAGTTAATCTCAAGATCGCACCCGGCCCCGTAGCAGAGCTGTAGCCTGCGCTCCACGTTCTCGAGGCCGACTCCAAGACCTTTCCCGCTTTCCCTCTCTACCGGGAAGCCCGGACCGTTATCGGCGACCATGACACTCAACCTCTCGTCGCGAAGACGCACCTGGACGCTCACTGCGCCACCCGAGGCCCGCCGGGCGACGCCGTGCTTCACCGCGTTCTCCACGAGCGGCTGTACGGTGAGCATGGGAATTTGCTGCCGCAACGCTGGCGGCTCCACCTCGATTTCGATCTGGAGGCGATCACCAAGGCGGAGCTTCTCCACCTCGAGGTAAGCGCGCACGATCTCAAGCTCCTCTTCGAGCGGGATCCAAGTCTTCTCCGTTTGTAGGAAGTAGCGCAGGATATCCGCCAGGTTCAGAACCATCTCCCGCGCCCCGGTCGCCTGTTTTGGAATGACGCCGTAGAGAGAATTCAGCGCGTTGAAGAGAAAGTGCGGATGAATCTGCGACTGCAAAGCGCGGAGTTCGGCCTGGGAAACCAGCCGGCGCATTTCGAGATCGCGGTAGTGTGTTACATGCTCGGCCACCTGCTCCATCAGCCGCCCCAGCGCGTCCAGATCTTCACTCAGGTACGGCCTGCCGCCGGGCCGGCGGCCGAAAAGGAAGAACCGTGTTTCGCCCTGAGAAAGCCTCAACGGGGCCACGACCTCGACATCCAGTTCCGCGAGCAGGTGGCGGCACGCGGCGAGTTCTCCCGCCAGCGCGGGGTGAAACAGATTCTCGTCAAGCAAGCATGCGGAGAGTTCGTGGTCCGCCGGAGCAGGTTGCGCATCCATGAATGCGCCGATTCTCTCCACCGCCCAGTTCAGATACTCGCTATCGCCGGCCATACCTTCGTGCGTGCGCAGTTCGGCGAGGGCGAGATCGAGATCGCCGCGCCGGAAGAGGACTTTGGTTAGCATTTGCTGGGTGCGCTGCCTCACGGCGGCAAACCCGACCAGTCCCAGCGCGGCGCCCACCAACAGGACTCCGGAACGAAACGATGTTGTGTTCCCCGCAAGGTGGATCCCGAAACCGTGAAGCAACCAGAGGCCAATCCCGAGCGCCGCACCGGCGACTGTCAGACTGGCCAGCACCCGCACCAGTGCATCCAGGAATACAAAACGGAAATCCTGCAACAACACAAACATCGCGAGCGGGATTCCAGCGTGGTGCACCAGCACCTCGAGGTGCCAAACCTGAGGTTCGAAGCCGAAGCCGAAGTGGGTAAAAGACAGGGCAAACAGAAACAACGCCATGGTTCCCAGCAGGCGGCGGGTCCTTTGCTGGCGGCCGGCGTCTTGCGTCCGCAGCAGCGCCACCGTGGCGATCATCGTGAGTAAACCGAATCCCACCGTGGCCACCCGCAGGGCAGTGGCGTGGAGTTGCGGCTCATCGAAGACAAACTCGCCAATGTGCAGAGCAATGGCGGCAGAACTCAGAACGTAGCCCCCCAGGCAGATCCAGCGGCCGCTCGCGCCGAGTGCAAGTTGCAGCAGAACCGCGGGTAGCAAGCTCAAGGCTGCCTGTCCGACGGCCGAGACTACCTCAGCGCCCGGGAGCAACGCGTCCAACATCCAGATCACGGCCAGGGAAGCCGCGTTCCATGCCAGTGCCAATGTGGCTGCCGCTACTGGCAAGCGGCCTGTCCGCAAGCGCACACCGACCTGGTCACGGGCCACCAGATACAAGAATACGGCGAACAGAATAGTACCCACTGAATGGCCGATCGTATTGATAAGAATCGGTTCGTGAACGGCTATGCGATCCATCGCTTGGCGTGGCCACCCGTGTCAGGAATCCGGAGAGCTTCTCCCTTCAGTACAATTTTGAACGATGACAAAGCTTTCGCGTCGAGCTTTTCTCGCGGCAGCCGGATCGGTGGTAGCGCTCGCGAAGACGACCCAGATCGAATCGAAGGGCTTCTTTACCCTCGGCCACCGACGCGGCCGGTGGTGGTTTCTCACTCCCGAAGGGAAGCCGTTCTTCTCGATTGGCCTGAACCATATTGACTCCGCGGCATTGCGTTTCGCCGAGAACAGCGATAGGTGGCGCGGCCGGTACCGCAACAGCCAGCGTAAGTGGCTTCAGGAGTCCGTTCGCCCCAACCTGCTGGACTGGGGCTTCAACACCGTCGGATGGGTGCAGGAAGTGGTGACACGGGGCACGCGTAACCATCGTCACTCGCAAAACTTCACGTATGAAGAATATCAGTGGCTGGACATGCCTTACTGCCACATGCTGCCGTTCGCCGATTTCCACCAATGGGAAGCCGAGGTCCGGCACCCAGACCTGATGAGCGAAGACTTCGAGAACTGGTGCGATTATGTCGCCCGGGAACATTGCGCGCGTTTCCGGGACGACGCAAAGCTCATCGGCTACTGGTACCTGGACTGCCCAACCTGGGTGCACACCCGGCGAGAGAACGAATGGAAAGGGCCGATGTTCGATTCTGTTCGTCTCAAGACCGAGGCGGGCCGCGAAGAGCTTCTTGGCCTGGCAACCCGCTACTACAAGGTTTGTCACGACGCCATCCGCCGTTACGACCCGCATCACCTGATTCTCGGCGACCGTTATGAGGCCAATGCTCCGCTCCCGATGGAGGTGGTGCGCGCCGCCTTGCCTTTCGTGGACGTTCTCAGCTTCCAGGACTTCCGCCGACCCGTGGAACACCTGGCGCAATGGCATGAGAAAACCGGCAAACCCGTGCTCTGGGCCGATGGCGCGAAAGGGCAAACGGTAGATGGTGAGCCCTATACCAAGAACGACGGAACGTGGTGGGCCAAGATCCTTGCCGGCCTACAGGAGAACCCCGGCTGCGTCGGCGCTCATCTTTGCGGCGCTTACATCCGGAACAACGTTCGCCGCCGGGGCCTGCTCGACCCCCGTGAGACGCCCGACTCCGAGAACATCGAACTTATCCGCCGGGCCAACCAGGAGATGGCGGCTTTCGCCGCGGAAGCAGGTTGAGCTTGCCCGGCGCTCCTCGCTACATGCCATCATAGAAGCTGCTCCATGCAACCCGGCCTGCTCTCCATCCTGGTTCCCCTGTATAACGAAGAGGAGTTCGTCGGCGAGATTCTGGAACGCGCTCTGGCCGCGCCGCTGCCCGGGAATCTATCGCGGGAAATCATCGTCGTCGATGACGGTTCCACTGACGATTCGACCGCGGTGGTGGAGGAAGCGGTCCGCCGCCGTCCGGGCCTCATCCGGCTCTACCGCCAACCGGAGAACCGAGGCAAGGGGGCGGCCATTCGCCGCGCCATCGCCGAGGCCGGCGGCGAATTCTGCATCGTACAGGATGCCGACCTGGAGTACGATCCTAACGACTATGCCCAGGTGCTCGAGCCGCTCGTCTCAGGCGCCGCGGACGCCGTCTACGGATCCCGGTTTAGTTCCCAGGCCCGCCGGAGAGTGCTGTACTACTGGCACTCGGTGGCCAACCGCCTCCTGACCACAATGGCGAACATAGCGTCGGACCTGAACCTGACCGACATGGAAACCTGCTACAAGGCTTTCCGCACATCACTGGTGAAATCGATCCCGCTCCGCTCAAACCGCTTTGGCTTCGAACCGGAAATCACGATCAAGCTTGCCAAGCGCCAGGCGCGCATCTACGAGGTTCCGGTGAACTACGAAGGGCGCACCTACGAAGACGGGAAGAAGATCGGCCTGCGCGACGCTGTCGAGGCGGTCTTCGTGATCCTCCGCTACTGGGTCAGCTCGGACCTCTACAGCGACCGCGGCGGGGAAATCCTCGACGCGTTCTCCGTGACGCCAAAGTTCAACCTCTGGATGGCCGACACGATCCGCCCCTACACCGGGCGGCGCGTCCTTGAGATTGGCGCCGGCATGGGCAATCTCACCCGCAAACTAGCCCGCCGCCGGGAGCGCTATGTGGCCACGGATGTCGACACGGAACATTTGCGCCGCCTCGAGAAGCGCCTGCGCCATCATGTGAACCTTGAAACACAGATCTGTGACCTCGCGCGCGAGAGCGATTTCCAGAACTTCCGGGGTCAGATGGACACGGTGATCTGCCTGAACGTGGTCGAGCACATGGAGGATGACACCGGCGCATTGCGGAATATCCGTATCGCGCTCGAGCCGGGTGGCCGCGCCATCATTCTGGCGCCTGAAGGGCAGAGCGTGTTCGGCCGGCTGGACGAGGTGCTCGGCCACCACCGGCGCTACTCCCGGGAACAGCTTTCAGCGCAACTGGAGAAGGCCGGCTTCGAGGTGGAAACGATCTTGAGCTTCAACCGGATTTCCCGTCCCGCGTGGTTTGTGAGCGGCCGCATCCTGCGCCGCGAAGCCATCAGCCGCCTTCAACTGCGCGTATTCGACAACCTCGTCTGGCTGTGGCGGCGCATCGACCGCTTCGTCCCGTGGAAACCCACATCCATCATCGCCATCGCGCGAAATCCGGGGCCTTGAATGCGGCCGGCAGGTTGATTCGCGTAACTGCCCGGGCGCCTGCCGGAAGTTCGATCGCCGCGGTCCTGCTGGTTTGCGAATATCAAGGTCGCCGGGAGTTGTATCCGTTCGCGTCTATCCGCAGCTTGAGTAACGTCAGTACCCCGCCGGTGTCTCCGCCGCCGAGACGACGATCGGTTCCAGCCCGAGGCGCTGGCGGCACTCGCCCATCATGCTCACGGTGCGGGAGGCTCCTACGCGTGACACGCCGAGCGCCCGGACCTCCAGCAGCGCGTCCATATCACGCACGCCGCCGGCCGCCTTTACTTGCACATGGTCCGCCGAGCGCTTTCGCATCAGGGTCAAGTCTTCGATGGTCGCACCGCCGGTGCCGTAACCCGTTGAGGTCTTGACCCAGTCGGCATTCAGTTCGCTGCAGATTTCGCAGAGGCGAATCTTGTGCTCGTCCTCGAGATAGCAGTTCTCAAAGATGACCTTGACTTTCTGGCCGGCATCGTGCGCGGCATCGATAACCACGCGGATATCTTCCTTGACGTAGTCCCAGTGCTTGCTCAACACTTTGCTGATGTTCACCACCATGTCGAGTTCCTGCCCGCCGTCGGCCAGGGCCCGCTTCGCCTCGGCCAGCTTAATCGCCGTGGTGTGTCCGCCGTGCGGAAAGCCGATCGTGGTGGAAGCGGCCACGGTGCTTCCAGCAAGTAAGTCCGAGCAGCGCTTCAAGTAATACGGCAGGATGCAGACGCTGGCTACATCGTAGGCGAGCGCAACGCGGCAGCCTTCCTCCAGATGCTGCACCGTCAGCGTCGGGTTCAGCAGCGAGTGGTCGATCATTTTCGAGATGTCGGTGTAGGTATAGTCCGCCATGGGAATCTCCTTTTATGAAACAACCAGGGTATCAAGAAGCAGGCTCGCCCTGATTTCGTTCTCATGACTCCGGTATCCTGTGCTTATGCAACTCGGATTCGTAAGCGCCATCCTCGCTGACCAGTCCTTGGAAGAGGTCGTGAAGTTCGCCTCCGAGGCGGGTTTCGATTGTGTGGAACTCATGTGCTGGCCGGCGGGCAAAGCCGAACGCCGCTACGCCGGCGTGACGCACGTGGATGTCACGGAACTCGACGCAGCCGGGGCGGAGAAGATAAATGGGATTCTCGATGAAGCCGGCATCGTCATCAGCGGACTCGGCTACTACCCAAACCCGCTCACCCCGAACGAAGACGAAGCGAACGCGGCCATCGACCACCTCCACCGCGTGGTGGACGGCGCCGCGGTACTTGGCGTCGGCGTCGTAAACACGTTCGCGGGCCGCGACTGGACGAAATCGGTCGACGATAACTGGCCGCGCTTCCTCGAAATCTTCCGCGAGCTTGTCACCTACGCCGAAGACAAGGGCATCAAGTTCTGTTTCGAGAACTGTCCCATGCTTTTCACAAAGGACGAGTGGCCCGGCGGGAAGAATCTCGCTATTAGCCCCAAGATCTGGCGGCGCATGTTCGAGGACATCCCGAACGCCAACTTCGGTCTCAACTACGACCCTTCGCACATGATTTGGCAGCGCATGGACTATCTGAAGCCGATGATCGAGTTCAAGGACCGGATTTTTCACGTCCACGCCAAGGACGTTCGTATGGATCAGTATCGCCTGGACGAAGCCGGCATCCTGGCCCACCCGCTCGAATACCACTCGCCAAAGCTCCCTGGGCTTGGTGATGTCGATTGGGGCAAATTCTTCAGCATTCTCACCGACACCGGCTACGACGGTCCGGTCTGCATTGAGGTGGAAGACCGCGCCTATGAGGGGAGCCTCGAAATGCGCCGTGCTTCTTTGATGCAGTCCGGGCAATACCTGTCGAATTTCGGAGCGTTCTTCAACCGGTAGGAGACAGGCTACTTCGCCTTCAACCGCCCTTACGCTCCCTCAGCTTCTTGAGCAGCAGCGCTCTTTTCTGTGCGCTCAGCCCTTTCAGCGGGGCCGCTTTGCTCGCCACTGGTTCCTCTGCGGACAGGCGCTTCGCTGACCGCCCGAGGCGCTCGAGATACTCCTCAAACGGCCGCACGGTAATCGACGCCAGATGCTCCGCCGCGCGGGCGTGTCCTTCCGCCGACAGGCTGTTGTAGCGCTCACGGCCGGTCAGCACGCGCCGCAGCGCCGCCACCCACGGTTCGGCGTCCTGTTCCGGGATTACAGCCTTCGGCACCAACTGGCTGTCCACATCTGCCTCGTAGCGCTCCACCGGACGCACCGGCAGCACGTAGTTCATCCCGAGCATTGCCTCGCGCACACCACCGACGTCCGCCGCAAGCACCGGGATTCCGCGTGACATCGCCTCGAATACGATTCGTGGCTTGGCATCGTGGCATAGCGAAGGCGCGAGCAGCACGCGGGATTTCCTGAGCAGCTTGTCGATATCGTCCACCGGGGGCAATAGCGTCACGTTCGCAAGTTCCTCAAGCGCCGCAAGGTCCGCTTCGTTCGTTCCCCACATCGGCACGGCGGCAAACTCGTACTCCGGAAGCCGCCGCGCGAGCTCGAGGAAGATGGAGATGCCCTTGATTCCACACGGGTTCACCATCGTAACGAACCCTTCTTCGAAGCTGCCGAGATTCGGGAACGGTCCTTCACCGTGCAGTGATATGGGCAGCGATATCGCGTCCATCCGGCCGTGACGCCCGATGTATTCCTTCACGTAGTTGCTGACTGTAATGATGCCCGCAACCCGCCGCAGCATTTCGGTGCGCTGTTCGCTTTCAATCGCCGTATCCGGACCGAAGGGCAACGAGAGGGTCGTGCGGGCTAGGTAGACCACCCGGGATGCGTCCTTCTCCACCGCGGCGCTGAGAAAGAGCTGCAGGGGGTCGTCGGTGGAAACCAGTACCCAGTCCGGATCCAACTCCTCCATTTGCCGGACCAAGTGCTCCCGCACCCGGTGAACGCTGGTTTCGGTGTGCACTTCGACGCCGTTCAACTCGAAGACGACAAGCCCGCCGGCGGTCGAGAGGATCTGCACATCCCGGGACGCAAGGTCCGCCAGAAAAAGTCGAAAACGTTCGCTGTCCAGCGTCTCGCTCACCCTCGTCACCACCCGGCACTGATGCCCGCGAGCGGTCAACTCCTCCAACAAGAGGCGGTTAGACTTGTTACCGCCCCCGTGGGCAGGGTAGTAAAGCGAATTCTGGACCAGCAGGATTTTCATCGAAACGCTGCACTTACCGCGGCGGCCGCCCCCAAGTTTCTCATTGTACGATGGAAGGTGCATTTGCCCCCGCTACTCCGCATTTGGAAGCTCAACCGCCTGCGCATGGCGGCGGCGCGCAAGACGCTGCCCCACCTGGCCGATGATGAGTCCCGGCGCGTTTTTCTGCGGCACGCCCGCCGCAACATTAGCCCCACCAAGTTGGCGGTACCCACTGACGCTTCCACTCTGGTTCCGCTGCGGATCACCGAACTGGGAGGCGCCGTAATCCACTGCCGTTCCGGCCTCTCCGATCTTGGCGTCGTCTACGACACCTTCGAAGGACGATATCATCTGCCGCCCGCCGGCCTCGGCGAAATTCGCACCATCCTTGACCTCGGCTCCAACATCGGACTCACCGTTGCGCACATGGCGGCAAAGTACCCGGATGCGCGCATCCTTGGCGTTGAGTTGGACCGCGGCAATTATGAACTCGCCATCCGGAACATCGCTCCATTCGGTGAGCGCTGCCAGATCAAGAACGCGGCTGTCTGGCACGAGCCAGGTGAAGTTTCCTATGGAGGGGCGCGAGAGTCCGGCTATGCCATCGTTTCCGGAGAAGGCGAACACGCCGGCTCCACCGCTCCCGCCGTCACTGTCGATCAATTGATCGACGAACTGGGCGTGGACGAGATCGACTACGTGAAGATGGACATCGAGGGCGCCGAGAAGGAGGTTCTCGCCAAGGCCGGCTCCTGGCTGCCCAAGGTCCGCTGCATCAAGGTGGAGGTCCACCCGGAGAAGGCCTCTACCCTCTATACCCTCGGCAATTGTGCTGACGACCTCGATCGTCACGGAATGAAGTCCGAGGCCGATACCCGCCATCACGCATGCATCATCGGCCGGCGGTAGGATAGTTCGCATGTCACGCCTTTTTCTTCTCTGCCTCACAGCGTTTTTGTACGCCTGTTCCAGCGTCAAAGCTCCGGAACGCCCGAATTTCATCTACATACTCGTCGATGACTTCGGCTACGGTGATCTCAACCTCGGTGTCGAAGGGACCGGCGCATTTCGCAATCCGCACATCCAAACGCCCCGGCTAGCCGAGTTCGCGCAAGAAGCGATTGTCTTCACCGATCACTACTCTTCCTCGCCCGTCTGCTCCCCATCCCGCGCCGGCCTGCTTACCGGCCGCATTCCGCTCCGGGCCAACGTCTACCTTTGGATCAGCGACCTCGGCGACAATGACAAGCACTTCATGAGCGGCAAGGAGATCATCATCCCGGAATTGCTCCAGGAGGCTGGCTACACGACTGCCGTCATTGGCAAGTGGCACCTCAACGGAGCCGATTGGGAGGTGAAGGAGAACTGGACCGGCTGGACCGGCTCCTTCCCCAAGCAACAGGGCTTCGACTACGCTCTGGTATCGAAGGAGAATCCGCATGAGACCCGTCAACTCCGGCAGAACACCCAAGATGATCCCGGCGACTACTTCGACGGAGACGGCAACCCGCTCGGAACGGTCGCGGGGTGGACAAGCCAACTCCTCACCGACTATGCCATCGAGTGGCTCAAGGAAAAGCGCGACAAAAGCAAGCCGTTCTTCCTCTACCTGCCGTTCGACGCCGTTCACGAGAAGATCGAGAACCCCGAAGCTTACACCGCGATGTACGACACCGGCGACACGAACCACGAACTCTACTACGGCAACGTCACGCACCTCGACAACGCCATCGGCCGTTTCCTGGACGCTGTGCGCGATATGGGACTCGACGAAAACACCGTAGTGTTCTTCTCGTCGGATAATGGCCCCGAAGTGTTGAATTCTCACCACGGCAGCCCGCGATCCTACGGAACGGCCTGGCCCTATCACGGACAGAAGATCCAGCTTTTCGAGGGCAGCGTCCGCGTCCCGGGCATGATCCGCTGGCCCGGTAAGATCCGTCCGCGGGTTTCAAACGAACCCAATAGCACCCTCGACGTTCTGCCCACCATCTGCGAACTGGCCGGCGCGACTCCGCCGAATGGCCGGCTGATTGACGGCGTCTCGCTAGTCGGCCACCTTCTCAACGAGGAGCCGGTCCGGCGTCAGGCGCCGCTCTACTGGCAGTTCGATCGGATCGAGAATTGGGTGACTACCGGGGAGGAATACCAGCGGCGCTACGACGGCGCGAGGAAGATTGACGACCCTTCTCCGGCAGCGATGGTACGCTCCGGACCTTATGTGCTGCGCGGCTACCGCTCCGGAGAACCCTACACAACGCCTGATCGCTTCGAGCTCTACAACATCGTTGAGGACCGACTGGAACAGAACGAGCTTTCGTCCGCCGAGCCAGAGACGTTCGCGGCCCTGGTCAACGTGATGAAGACAATCCATGCCGAAGTGGACCGCGACCGCCGCGAGCGGCTCGCCGAGATCCAGCAACGCGTCGACCAGCGGCATTGAGTACAATTGCTTTTCACATGAAACTACAAGACAAACGCGTACTTATCACCGGCGGAGGCAGCGGAATAGGCCTTGGAATCGCCGAAACCTTTGCCCGCGAGGGCGCACACATTGTGATCACGGGCCGCAGCGCCGAGCGGCTCGAATCCGCGCGCGCCGGGTTGGGCGAGGCGTCCGACCGCATCTTTGCCCGGGCCGCCGACGTATCCGACCGCGAGCAAGCCGCTGGCCTGGTGGCCTGGACGGAGGAGAAGCTCGGCGGCATCGACATCCTCGTAAACAATGCCGGCATCAACGTTCCCCAGCGTACGCTTGCCGGACTCGACCCCGAGGATTGGCGGAGGATGGTCGAGATCAATCTCAACGGACCGTACTACTGCATTCATGCGACGCTGCCTGGGATGCGCCGCCGCAAGGACGGCTACATCATCAACATCTCTTCCATCGCCGGCGTGCGTATCCTCGAAGTGGCCGGCGTCGGCTACACGGCCTCGAAGTATGGGATGACGGCGTTGAGCTTTTTCACGGGCATCGAAGAGCGGGAGAATGGAATCCGCTCCTGCGTCATCTGTCCCGGTGAAGTCAACACCCCCATCATTGACCGGCGGCCGAATCCGATGTCAGCCGAGGACCGCGCCCAGATCCTGCAGCCCGAAGACATCGCCGCGGCTGCGCTTTTTGTCGCGACGCTGCCGAAGCGCGCCTCGGTGCCGGAACTCATCATGACGCCGTCACGCGCCCGTTTTGGCTGAAGCCGGGCGGAGGTCCGGTTCGACAATCCCGGACGTAAGCCGCGGCCACGCGCAGCATCAACTCGAGTAACAACGAAAATCGAATAGCGCGGCCGGGGCGCCATGCGTTTCAAGGATCTCGAGATGCAGGCCGTCACTCGTGACAGGCCGTTCCAAGCGAATGCGACTGTGAGACTGATGGTTGTCCTCCTCGGCGTGTAGTACGCGGCCGGAGCGATCAAGGATTCTGTAGCGCTTGATGCAAAAAGGCATGTCGCGTTCGGCGTGGCCCATGAGAACGGACTCCATTGGATGGTCGAAATCGGTATCGAAAGTCAGATGAATGCGGGCGATCCTCTGCGGCGCGGGCCATCGTAACGTCAGCCGCGGCCTGTCATCGCCGAAGCTCGCCACCCAGGCGTTTGGCTGCAGATAGGGCCTGGCAAAGCCGTTCACAACGTTGCGCGGCCCGAACAGGTCGAGCGGCGGGTCCACTGTCAATGCAAAGTTGTGGCCGCCGGGACGGCGCGAGGATGGCCACAGCTCGAAGATGTCGATGCCCAGGTCCGCCGGCGGCGTTTGCGTTCTCGAATGGCTGGCGGTCAGCACACCCGTGATTCGCCGGTCAGTCAAGTGCACAGAAACCGCGGGATTCTCATGGAGGCAGACGAAAACATACTGAGGCTTGGCAATATCCTTGTCGAAGACGAGGCGGAGTTCCTGATTCGGGCCACGCTCGAGCCGATAGAACTCGCGCCCAACCGTGACGTCTGGAGTGAAGTTACCAAGTACCGAACTGCCGCGCAGCTCCGCCAAAAGATTAGTGGATGTATTGGCGTCCACTCGCAAGGTTACGATTGGCATGGGGCCGGCTGGCACGGGGATCATGATCGCCCGGGCTCTGTCGAGCGGCAGTGTCTCTCCATTCGCGGGTAATTTGTCAAGAATCAAATGACTGCTGGCGGTGATCTCAGCCTTGCCGGCCAGGTCGTCAGGGTCGTCGAGTGGAACGCCTGGTATGTACTGGCCGGTCCGAAGAAGCTCTCGCTGCAATTCGCGCAGGCGTTCGGGCCGGGCGATATCGGCAGGCAACAGATTGTGCTTCCGGCAGAGGACAGCCGCGATGGCAACCGCCTGTCCGCCGCTAGCGCAGGTGCCCATGACGCGAGTGGACCCAAAGGCAACGTGAGATACGCTTACAATCCGGCCGGCAAGGAAGAGATTCCGAATATTCCGGCTGAACATACAGCGGTAAGGTATCTGGTAGACGCCCTTCGTGTGCCACTGGGTGCAGCTTGGGAAGCTCGAATAGACGCCATCGGCGGGGTGCAGGTCGATGGCCCAGCCGCCGAAAGAAACGGCGTCGGCGTAGTGGCGCTGCTCGATGACGTCGCGCTGGGTCAGCATGTAGGGGCCTTCGAACCGGCGGCTCTCCCGCTTGCCCGGAATCATGCCGATCCATTCGAGCGTGAGCGTCTCCGCCTCGGGGAACCGGCCCGAGTTCTTGATGTAGTCCCACACTCCGTAGGCGACCTTCCAAAGCTCCCACTTGATTTCCTCGGTGTCATGCACGGTGTCCAAACGTCCGCCCCACTCAAGCCACCAGAGACGGCATCCGGAGTGTGTGTGGCGGAGTTGGCCCCAACGGGGGATCTTCGTGATGTCCTTAAGAGCGAAGCTCGGCGCGACAAACTTCACGGGCCTGCCGGTATCGCGGGAATAGAAATACAGAGAATGGCCGAGGAGGTCCCCATATTCCTGGGACGGAGCAAACCGCTCCCCGAATTCACCGGTGGGCTCGGCGCCCATCCGGAAGGCGGCGCCCGCTAGAAAGCCGACTACGCCGTCGCCGGAAGAGTCCAGAAAAAGCGGGGCGCGGGCGACATAGGAGGTTTCGTTCTGGGCGCAGTATCCACGCACTGCGCCGATCGTGTCGCCGTCAACTTTCTCTGCTTCGTAAATCGAGGTATTGAGCAGCAAAGTGATATTAGGCTCTTCCCGTACCTTCTCAAGGAGGATGGAGTCGACAATGAGCGGATTGCCCTCCGGGTTCCGGTGCATATTTTCGACGACGATCTCATCCACTACACCGCCCTCACGCGCCCAACGGTTGTTGTTTCCCATGTGCGCGGTGGCTCCGAGGATCCAGAGGCGGACCTCGCTCGAAGCGTTGCCGCCGAGGACGGGACGATCCTGAACAAGAATCACCGTCAGGCCGGCCCGGGCGGCCGTGATGGCGGCACAAGTGCCGGCAAGACCGCCACCGGCCACCACCAGGTCGGCGGAGTGAACGATTTCCTTCAACTCGCGTGAAGGCGCGCGAGTCGAGCGCTGGAGCCGTCCCTCAGATTCGGTCTCCGAAGCCGCTGGCCCCTGCGAGGCGATAGCCGCCGAAGGCATGGCGCCCATGAGCTGGCGACGCGTAATCTTCATCGGGGAATACCTCCTAGAACGGAATCGCGTCCCGCAGCAGATCCGCCTCCCGAATCTCAATTCCCAGTCCCGGGATTTCCGGAACGCGGTAAGAACCACCGGCCATGGACAATGGCTCCCGGAGATAGCGGTTGCTCACGTCAAATACAGTTGGATTGTATTCACAGATGCGGCAATTCGAGATCACCGCGGCCGCGTGGATCGCCGCCGCGATTTGCGGTCCAAGCGCAATGCTTACGTGCGGCACAACCTCAACGCCGCAAGAGGCGGCTGAATCCGCGATGCGCAGCGTCTCGGTAAGTCCGGAGCGCCCCAGGTCCGGTTGCACGTACCGGATCAGTCCCTCCGCAAAGAACGGCTCAAGTTCCCGCCGCGTACGATAGCTCTCACCCAGGGCAAGCGGGATCTCGTGGCCACGGCGGAGACGCCGGTGCGGTTCCAGTTCATCGGGAACGAAGGGGCACTCCAGCCAGAACAGCTTTCGGGCGGCAAGTTCCCGGAGTAGTGGTTCGTCACGCGGCAGTTGGAAACGCCAGAGCGCGTCAACGGCGATACGGGCGGAGTCGCCGAGCGGGTTGCGAAGGGTGTCAATCTGGGAAATGAGGTCTTCACCAGTTGCGTCGTGGAAGATCTTGACAGCATCGAAACCCTCGTCGAAGTGCTGGCTGGCAAAAGTGGCGCGTTCCTCGGCGTAATGTCCGGAGACGCCGCTGAGGTAGCATCGGACAAGGTCCTCCGCGTCGGACGCCAGGAGTCGGGCGACCGGCTGGGCACGGAGTTTCCCGGCCAAGTCCCACAAGGCGAGATCGATGCCGCTGATCGCGTCCATCATGAATCCGGCAGTCTGTCCCCGAACACGCATCGTCTGGAACATGCGCATCCAGAGCGCCTCGATGGTTCGGCGCTCCCCATCAAAGGCTTGCCCCTGAAGAACCGCCGCGAGGAGGTCTGTCACGATGGCGCAGGCCACGCGCGGAGCTAACGGCGCCTGCGCCTCGCCCCAGCCGTGGATGCCATTTTCGAGAGTCACCTTGACAAGGGCTGTCTCGATGTAGCGTGAGTACAGGGCCGGATAAACGGCGGACCAGTGGTAGCCTCCAGCCGCAACGCCAACAGCGGTGGGGGTCCCGGCCGTTCCCGTAGCCTGCTCCAAATCGCGGGGAAGTCGGATCGGAAACGCCTCGACAGAAACGATTTTCGGTGGTGCGGAAAGAGCCACGTCTTATTCCTTCCAGCGCCGGGCGGCGATGGTGGGATGTGCGTGCCGCCGGTGGCTACTTACTGTTGGACGCCTTGCCATTAATCGCCTCGACGAGCGAATCCCGGGCTCGGAAAATGTGGTCCCGCATGGCTTTCGCGGCGATCGGCGCTTGTCCATTCTCGATGGCGTTCACAATCGCCTCATGCTCATCCTGTTCCTGGTCGAGCCGGTCGATCCAATCGTCGTCCGCGGCGTGAATGCGGGCGATCTTGATGTTCGCGTTCAGCGCATCATACATTTCAAGAAGCCGCTGGTTGTCCGCCGCGCGGAGCAGAATCAGGTGGAACTCCTTGTTGTTCTCTTCGTGGGCCTTCCGGTCCTCTTCATTCCTGATCGTCTTCCGCATGGCTCTGACCAGTGCCCTGAGGCGGCGCAAATCTTTGGCTTGAATTCTCTCCGCGGCCTTCTCCACCGCCATGCACTCGAGAGCGGAACGAAGCTCGAATGTCTCGCTAACCTCCTCGGCGCAAACGCTGGCGACGAAGGTTCCACTTCGGGGTTTGACCTCGACCAGACCCTCCTTGGCCAGCAACTGAATCGCGTGGCGCACCGGCGTCAGACTAACGCCCAGCTTCTCGGCGAGACTGTCGACATTCAAACGTTCTCCAGGGTGCAGTACATTGCCCAGAATGGCGTCCCTCAGGGCCTGGTGGACGGCGTCCACGGCCCGTTCACGTTTCAAGCGGGTGAGTTCCATGTCGGTTTTGAGACGACCAGTCAATTTGCATGTATCGTCCCATCTTTATCCTACCGCCGCCAGGAATCTCCAGTCAATAATTTCAGATTCTTGAACTATTAAAATTTCAGGTATTCTTGTCACGGTTGCCTAACCGTTAGCCCACCGTGAGGCGAGCCAGCCTCTCCTCATCGAACTCGACGCCCAGGCCGGGCCTTTCCGGAACCACGGCGAATCCGGGCGGGAACTCGAGCGGCTCCTTGATCAACGGATTGCCGAAGGGGCGCGTGTGGCTGCCACCGCCCTCCATAATGACGGCGTTCGGGGTGGCCACCGCCAGATGAATGGAGGCGCTCATGTAAAGCGCGGTTCCGCTGCTGACGTGGGGCGACCACAACACTCCGTGAACGTCGGCCAGATCCGCGATGCGCCGGCACTCGGTAATGCCGCCGGCGCGGCAGACGTCCGGATTGATGATGTCGACCGAGCCGCGGACGAAAAGGTCACGGAATTGGAAGCGGTTGGAGAGTTCCTCTCCCGCGCAGATTGGAACGTCGAGCGCTTCTCTCAGACGGGGAAAGCCGTCGAGATCCTCCGGCGCCAGCGCGTCCTCCCACCAGCCGATGTTGCCCAGTTCGTCAAGCTGGCGGCCGACGATGATCGCCTCGTGCAGCTTGTAGGCCCCAAGTGAATCCACCAGAAGCTGGCCCTTGCCCTTGATCGCCTCGGACACTTCCGCGACTCGATCCACGTTGTTCGTTCCCGGTCCCTTGCTGAGCCCCATTTTCACGGCTTGAAAGCCCGCTTCGACAGCCTTCAAGGCGCTCTCGGGCGAACCGGCGGCGGCGTAAGTGGGTACGCGGTCACGGAACTTGCCGCCCAGCAGCCGGTAAAGCGGCAACCCGGAGTACTTGCCGAGGATGTCCCAAAGCGCGAGGTCGATGGCGGCCAGAGATTCGGTGTAGAAGCCGGTCGCGTAGCCTCGGACACGCTGCGTGGAGTACATTTTTTCCCACAGCATCTCAACCTCGAGGGCATTCTGCCCCAGCAGCATGGGCGTAAGAAGGTCTGTGATCACGGTCTTGTGTACGCGGGGCGAGGCCGGGGCGTGGGCCTCGCCCCAGCCGATGACGCCCTGATCCGTCGTGATCTTGACGAGTGTGGCTTGGGTGTAGCCCTTGAAGCGGGACGGGCTGTGGTGGTCGAGCCGGTTCCAAAGCCCGAGGCCGCCAGTCATGTAGCCGGGCGGGGGCATTTTGATCAGTTCCTCAGACGGAGTATCGTCCTTTGGATGGCGCAGCACGAAGGCCTCGACCCCGGTGATACTGAGCGGTCCGGAACCGCGGCTGGCCTTTTCCCGAGCCGCAATCGCCGCCGCGGGCAGGACCGCGGGCAACCCTAGGAAGCGTAGAAAATCACGTCTTTGCATTGGTGTCAGCCTCTTTGCGTTTGCACTTCCGGCGTTACGGTATCCGGCGCCTCCGGCTCTCCGGAAAGCGGGCCGCGAACGAGCAGCCGGAAGATGATGTAGGCGATGGGATGGAGGAATCCCATGATCACGAAAATCGCGTTGTAGGAGAAGTGCTCGACAACTCTGCCGGTCAGGTTGGTGAAGAGCGTGCCACCGAGGCCACTGCCGAAGGCGATAATGCCCGCGACCGAGCCGACAATACGCGTCGGGTAGACATCGTTTGTCAGCGTCATCAGATTGGTCTTCCAACCCATGTGGCTGCCTGTGATAAGGCAAATGATCACGAGAGCAAGAGCCGAGGAAGGCGTGTAAGCGATCACCAGACTCAGGGGCATGACCAGCGCGAATGGCAGCATCACCGCGGCGCGCGCCTTCATGACCGGCCAGTTTCGCTTGATGAGGTACCCCGACGCGAAGCCACCAAGAATAGAACCCAGATCGGCAAACAGGTAAGGGACCCAGGCCAGCATGCCTATCTGTGCGATGGTGAAGCCGCGCTGCTCTGCCAAGTACTTGGGCAGCCAAAACAAGTAGAACCACCACACCGGATCCGAGATGAATTTGGCGAGCAGCAGGCCCCAGGTCTGCTTGTAGCGAAACAGGTCAATCCACCGGATCCGCGCTTTCACCGCCTGGTCCTTCTTGAGGTTTTCCTCGCGGATGTACTCCAGCTCTTCCTTGGTGATCCACGGGTGTTTGGCCGGCAGACGGTAGAAGATCAGCCAGGCGATTAGCCAAACGAAGCCAAGCGCTCCAGTGGCGACAAACGCCACGCGCCATCCGTGAGCAAGAGTGATCCATGCGACCAGCGGGGCGGCGATGATGGCGCCCACCGCCGCGGCGGCGTTCACAAAGCCGAGCACGAGCGCCTTCTCTTTGGGAGGAAACCACTCCGACGTGACTCTGACCGCGGTCATGAAGTTGCCCGGCTCCCCAACACCCAGGAGAAAGCGGAAGAATCCGAGCTGCACGGCGTTTCTGGCGAGGCCGTGCAGCATATTGGCGATGGACCACCAAACGATAAAGACGGCGAGGGATACACGCGTGCCCCAGCGGTCCACCAGGATTCCCGACCCGATGTACATGAAAGTGTAGGCCAACAGAAATGCCTGCACGATATTGGAGTACTCGATCTGGCTGATGTCGAGTTCTTTGGTGAGGACCGGAGCGACGATGGAAAGCACCTGCCGGTCCACGTAGTTGAGTACGGTGGCAGTGAACAGCAGGGCTACCACGTACCATCGCAGGTTTCGAACCTTGAATCTCACTGGATCATCCCGTTTATCGGTGTGCCGATAAGGAGTACACTGCCTTCCCGTCGAGTCGTATCATCATATGGCAAGCGCTAAGCGGACTCCCTCGCCCCGGATAGCACTTCGGCGACCTGGCCGGATTCCACCCATTCACGCAGGGCCTCCAACTCGCGCAGACCGTCCGCATCGAGCGAGGAGGTGGGATGCCGCACGCGGGCGCTCTTAATAACGCCGCGGGCCACCATGTTTTGCTTCGCGGCCGAGACGCCAAGTCCGGGCTGCAATTCGAAACGAATCAGCGGCAATATGTGGACGAATCGCGACCAGGCCTCCTTCTGTTTGCCCGCCTCCAGCAGATTCCAGATTTCGACGTACTCCGGGATCATGTCGCAGTTGGGCATGACACCGCGTGAGCCGCGGTGATACTCCTCGATCAGAAACTGCCCGTTCAGCCCCCCGAAGAGAATGGCATCGCCGCCGGACTCGAGAATGGCGGTGATCTTCGGCGCGGTGGGCGGGGCCTCGACTTTTACATACTCGACGTGCTCGATCTCCCGGGCCATCTTAGCGAGCAGAGCCGGAGGAAGTGGCACTTGAGTCATCAGCGGCGCGTCCTGCACCATGATGGGGATGTTGATGGCGTTGCTAATGGCCTCGAAGTAGGTGAGGATGCCGTCCGCGCCGGTCTTCATATAGTAAGGGGGAAGGATCATCAGAGCGTCCGCTCCGAGATCCTCCGCCTCCTTGCTGCTTTCAACCGCGGCGTCGGTCCCGGTGTGCCCGGAACTCACCACCAGCGGGACCCGGCCGCCGACCTGGCGGCAGATGAGCTTCTGCAACTGCCGTTTCTCACCGCAGGTGAGCGTGTAGCCTTCGCCGGCGTTCCCAAACAAGCCGATTCCGTGAACGCGGGACTCTAAAAGGTATTCGACGAGACGAATCTGGCTGTCGAGGTCAAGGCGGCCGTCCTCGTCAAAGGTCGTATTCAGGATTGGGTAGACACCGCTGAGCTTCATCATGGCTATTCCTCCGATTATCAGGCGTCACGCGTGTGTTCCGGTTAAACATCGTCTACCCCTAGGCCGGTAGGCCGGGCGAGGGCGTTTCACACGCGTCCCCGCCCGAACTCTGTTCAGCACAGCTAGAAGAGTATCTTCAAGCCGAATTGGATGATCCGCGCGTCACGCGCGGAGGTGATCGTTCCGAAGCTCGAGCTTCGGTTGAAACCGTCCGCGCCCGCCGAAAAAGAAGTGTTCGGCAAACGCAGATTGACGTGGTTCATGAAGTTGAACGCCTCGGCGCGGAACTGCAGGTTGAGCCGCTCCGTGATTTGGGTGTTCTTGAGCAGTGAAAGGTCCCAGTTCATCGTTCCAGGGGACCGGACGTCAGGCAGGGTGCGGCCGACATTGCCGAACGTGAAGTCCGGCGGATTGATGAAGGCCATGGTATCGAACCACTGCTCTTGGGTTGGGTTGTCGAGTTTGGCGCTCTGGCCGGTGGAATTAGGGCGGTTGGCCTGGAAGTTGCTGGCGCCACGGATGCGGAGCGGTACACCTGACTGCATGATGCCGATGGTGTTGATTTGCCATCCACCGACAATCTTCTGAAGCACAGCGCTCTGCGGGCTCCAGCCTTTGCCGGGTCCCATCGGCAGTTCATATAGCAAGCTAATGACCCCTCGCTGGGCGACGTCGGCCGGGTCGAGCGACCGGTTCGCCTGACGGTCGAACAAGCCATTTTGGAAACCCTGGTCATTGCTGTTTTCCAGATTCCAGTTCACCATCGGTTGTGTGCTATCGCCGATCCTCTTGCCGGCAGTATAGGCTAGGTTCACGAGCAGTCCGTTTGCTATCCGTCGCTGCACATTCAACTGGAATTGGTGCGAAAGGTAGTTCCCGAGGCGGGGGTTCCGGATAGAGACCGAACTATAACATGGGTACGCCATGAGTGTCCGTTCGCGAGTGGTTGTCGCCGAACCAAGACCACCTGGAACAAGACCGGCGCAAGGATTCGGCACCTTGTCATTAAGTGATTGCTGCAAATCGAAGCGAATGTCCGGATGGACCTGATTCAGGTTGTAGCCGCCACCGGCGAAGTGGTTCCCCTTATTACCGGCGTAAGTAGCATCAATCATCCACCTTCCAAGCTGCGTTTGAATTGAGAAGTTCCACTGCTGGGTAATCGGAGTGGTCTTGTCGCTCTCGGTCCAACTGATGCTCTGCCCCAGGCGGGCGCCCGGCCCAGCCGATGCTCCGGGAGCTTCAACGGGAGCAAACGGGAATCCTTCGGCAAACAGAAACGCGCGTTCGCCTGGCGCCTGGGCACTGTAATTTGTACGGGTGGTGGAGAACAACGTGGTGTCACCCATATATCCGACCCAGAAGGTGGACGGATAGTAAACCCCGTAGCCGCCTCGGACCACCAGCCTGGCATTGCCGAATACATCGTAGGCAAAGCCGAATCGTGGGCCGAAGTCGTTGTAATCCTCGTCCATGAAGGAGCGGGGCGCTCCGTCGATTCCGGCGTAGATCACGGTTCCTGGCAATCCTGTTTCGGGGTCCGTACCGTTCGGGTCAAAGCTGATGTGGCCATTGTTGCGCTCATACGGCTTCTGCTGGAAGTCGTAGCGCAGACCGAAGTTCAGGGTCAGCTTACGGCTCATCCTCCAGTCATCCTGGAAGAAGAAAGAAAGAGCGCTGCCATGCCATGAATTACCGAGAATCCGGTCGATACCTGCCGAATTAACCTCGCCCATAAGAAACTGGGCCATGTTATACCCGGTCCCGGCGGTTTTTTGCGGGTTGGTGGTGAGTCCCGAAAAACTGTAGCTTCCAGACAAAGCCGAGCCCTGCTGGTTGCCGCCGTACAGAATCCGGTAATTGGCCCCCATCTTCAGAGTGTGGTTCCCGTGGATCTTAGTCACCATGTCCTGGATATCCCAGTTCAGCGATGTGCGGGTGCCAAACGCCTGGCCGCCGATCTGGCCGAATCCGAAGTTGATGTTCGGGAACTGGTCATCGGGGACCACCGGAGGCAGGCCCAGGCGGCTTGGCCAGTTCTTGCCTCCGTTGATGGCCTGGAACGTGAACCACTGGCGCGAGATGCCGACCCGGAGGTTGTTGATCAACGTCGGCGAGAAGGTGTGCGTGTCGGACACAACGGCGTTCCGGTTGGTCTGATCGTCTACACGATTCGGACCCACGGTCGGATCGGTGAAAATGCTGCTGCCAGCCGGGTTATGCTCGGCCTGGGAATAGCGTACGAACATGGCGTTCCGGTCACTGAAGCGGTAGTCGCCCTTCATGCTGTACTGTGTCCAGTCAGTCTTGTTCAGATTTGCGTCTTGGTAGTTCTGGGCGTTGGTATATGGATTGTTGGGCGCTTTGTTGGGCGCCGGCCAGAAATCGACGATCTTCGGCGTGATGGGATCCCACCGGTCTCTCGGAACAATATTGCCCGGCAAAGGATCGCGGACGAGTCCGGAACCGTTGGGGTTCGGACGGGTTGTCGCTGGATCATAGATCGTTATCGGATTTCCGGCGGCATCGCGCAGGTCGCTAAAATTGCCCTCCCGCCAAGGCTGGATGGGCGTCGAAGAAATCCGAGGGCTGCTCTTCCGCAACAGATACTGCTCGAAGTTAAAGAAGCCGAAAAGCTTGTTCTTCAGGATCGGCCCTCCAAGCGAAGTGCCGTATTGGTTGTAGCGAAGCGGCAGCTTTTCGCTGGCGAAGGTGTTGCGCGCATCGAACTTATCATTGCGCACGAACCAGTAGCCGGTTCCGTGGAATTCGTTCGTCCCGGACTTGGTGACGAGGTTGATGGCGCCTCCGGCGGTGAAACCGTATTCCGCGGACATCGTTCCGCTCTGCACCTTGAATTCTTCCACCGCGTCGACCGCCGGAGGGACGCCTACCTCGCCGTGGTAGCTCAGCGTATTGTTGTTGCCGTCGAGCATCTGGGAGTTCATGGCGTTCGGGCTGCCGTTGATACTGATCGAGGAAAGCTGAATACCCCGATCGCCGAATCCGGAGGCGGTCGGGCTGTTATTGGAAACGACCCCGGCAGTCAGCAGTGTCAGCGCCAGAGCCTGGCGGCCGTTCAGCGGCAACTCCTGCACGCGGCGATTTTCGACCACCGTTCCCAGGGTGGCGCCACGGGTGTCGACCAGCGATGTCTCGCCGACCACTTCCACCGTCTGGACGACATCGCCGACCTCCATCACGATATTCACCTGGGCGTTCTGGTTCACCTGGAGGGAAAGTCCGCTTCGAACAAACCGCTTGAAGCCTTCCATCTCGCCGCGAACTTCATAATCCCCGACCGCTAGTCCGGGAGCAGTATAGTTACCGGACTCGTTCGCTTCGGTCGCAAACGCCGCTCCGGTGTTCAC
Organism: uncultured Solibacteraceae bacterium; assembly: GCA_964468205.1. Lineage (GTDB taxonomy): Bacteria > Acidobacteriota > Terriglobia > Bryobacterales > Bryobacteraceae > CAWELS01. The sequence continues at coordinate 106,697 of CAYXVG010000008.1, forward strand.
GTTGACGATTTCGACCCGGGCGCCGGGTATCACGGCGTCCTGCTGGTCCGTGACAGTACCGAAAATGGTGCCGGTCTGCTGCTGGGCAAACATTGTGACAGCGACCATGGCCACTGCCAGAATTACCTTGGTGAGTGTCTTAAGCATTGTCAAAAACCCTCTCTTCCACCAAACCTCTGAAGCCGATTGATATAAGACATCTGAAATTCCAGATTCCAGATCGAATCGATTATTTCATAGTAAGGCTGGCGTGTCAAGAAGAAGTAACACACCGGTCTTTTGGGATTTTTTGGAGAGGGGAGAGATCGGGGGGCTCCCGAAGCGTCCGGCGCGGCTACAGGAGAAACTCCTACGGTCTTGTCTCAGGGTGCGCCCATGGATCGATCAACCGGATTCCGCAGCCGGCGAAATCCGGCAGGTTTCGGGTGGCGAGAGCCGCCCCGCGACAGCGGGCGATGGCGGCGATCTGCGCGTCGGCGTGGCGGATCGGCCGGCGTTTGCGGCGTCGTTCGACGCTGATCTCGGCGAAGGCCTGCGCGGCGGCGCTATCAAACGGCAGCAGGCGCCCCGCGAAGTCCTCCGCGAGAATGGCGGCTACCGCGGCCCTCAAGGCCGCCTGCCGCCTGCCCCTTGTCAACAGCGCGGCACCATACAGCGTCTCAGCCTCCGTGATCGTGCTGAGAAATAGCTCCCGCGCTGCCTGCTCAGACAACCAGCGCATGACCCGGGCCGATGGCGCCGGCCGGAGAGCCTCCGACAGCACATTCGTGTCCAGCACGATCATGCGCCCATCTCCGGCGGCGGGCGCATTGGGTCACGCACGGGAACCGGCAGGTCCACTCCGCCAAGTGGAGCGATACGTTTCCGTATCGAATCGGCGAGGTTCGGTTCTGGGCCAACCTCTTCGGCCAGCGCCGCCCGCAGGATCTCCCGCGCCTCCTCTTCCATCGAACGTCCGTGATGCGCCGCCCGGATTCGCAACCGGGCTTTGACGCCTTCCTCGATCTTTCGGATTGTGATAGCGCCCATATTGCATTGCGCGCAGAGCTTCCGCTCGGACGCGCGCGGCGGGTTTCCGTTTCGGAGGGGCTGTGCGGCGACTCCCCGCCAAAACTGACGTTTCACATCTGAGATTTCAAAGTTGACCCGGCCGGCTACCGTGTGACACGATCAACGGTACGTGCGGGGGGAGCCCGCAATCCGCATCTTGGAAAACGAAGGAGACGCCAATGAAACGACGTGACTTCCTTGCCGCGGCCGGCTTCGGGCCATACTCGGTGATGATCTTCGCGGATCAGTTGCCGCCGCGGGAAGCGCCGCTGCCGGTGGGGGACCGGGTGCGCCGCGGCCTGGAAAAGGTAGCCCCGCCGTCAGCCCAGCGCGGACAAATCGCCCATGAGCCCCACATGCGGCTGGTGGATCTGGAGTGTGACGTGCTAGTCGCCGGCGGAGGGATGGCCGGCGTCTGCGCGGCGGTGGCCGCGGCCCGGCACGGTTCGCGGGTGGTGCTGGTGCAGGATCGTTCCCGGCTCGGCGGGAACTCATCGAGCGAAGTGAAGATGCACATCTCGGGGTCGGCCCGGCTTTCCGGCTGGCGCGAGAGCGGACTGCTCGAGGAGTTCGAACTCGACGACGTCGTGAACAACCCGCAAGGATCGTTCGAACTCTGGGATCTGCTGCTGTACGACAAGGTAGTGAGCGAGCCGAACATCACGCTGCTGCTGGACACGTCGGTCTGCGGCACGGAGGTGCAGGGCAACCGCATCACGCAAGCGACGGCGCGCAGCGAGGCCACCGAGCACGTCTACCGGATCCGGGCGAAGATGTTCTGCGACTGCACCGGCGACAGCCGCCTGGGCCTGGAGGCCGGAGCGATCCTGCGCGGCGGCCGCGAGGCGCGCAGCGAATTCAACGAGCCGTTAGCGCTGGACCAGGCGGACGACGCGACGCTCGGCAGCAGCCTGCTCTTCACATCGCGGGACTATGGCAGGCCGATGCCGTTCAAGCCGCCGAACTGGGCCCGCAAAGTGACGCGCAACCATCTCCGCCTCCGCCCAATACGCGAGTGGGACTACGGCTACTGGTGGATTGAATGGGGCGGCGACCGGGACACGATCGGCGATCAGGAGCGCATCCGCTTCGAGCTAATATCGATTGTCATGGGTGTCTGGGACTACATCAAGAACAGCGGCGACCATCCCTCCAGCGCCAACTGGGCGATGGATTGGGTCGGTTTCCTGCCCGCCAAGCGAGGCAGCCGCCGAATGGAAGGAGACCACGTCTTGACGCAGCACGACCTGGAGCGGGGCGACATCGAGGATGGTGTTGCGATCGGCGGCTGGCCGATGGATGATCACCCGCCGGCCGGTTTCGACCGTCCCCAATTGCGGCCGAACGTGAACGGTCCGGTGCGCGTCCCCTACAACATCCCTTTGCGCTCGCTCTACAGCAAGAACGTCGAAAACCTGATGATGGCTGGCCGGAACATCAGTTGTTCGCACGTGGCGTACACCTCGACGCGCGTCATGGGTACGTGTTCCGTGGTTGGCCAGGCGGTGGGGACAACGGCGGCGATGTGCCTCAAGCACAGTGTTACCCCGCGGGGAATCTACGAAGACAAGATGCTTCTTGAGTCGCTGCAGCAGACTCTGCTTCGGGATGACCAGACCATCCGGAACCGCGTCAACACCGACCCTAAGGACCTCGCCCGACAGGCGACAGTGAAGTGTAGCAGCGAGACCGGCAAGGCGCGGGCAGCGCTCGTGATCGACGGGCACCTCCGCGACTACCCGCACCCGGACAAAAATGGGCCAAAGGAGATTCACCACTGGGAGGCAGAGTTGGAAAACGACGGAGCCTGGATCGAGCTCTCTTGGACGAAGCCCCAGCAAATCCGTGAGATTCAGATCACCTTCGACAGCGGCTTTCAGCGTTTTCTGCGTTTGTCCGGTTCAAAACGGGTTAGAGAGGCCACTATCCGGGCGCCGCAGCCGGAAACCGTGCGCGACTACAAACTGCTGTACCAGGCCGCGGGGACTTCCAGCCTGGCCGAACTGGCAAGCGTGGCAGGTAACTATCAGCGGGTCAACCGGCATCGAGTGGAGCCAATTGAGGCGGAGGCGCTGCGGATCCACGTCCTCGCGACCAACGGCGATTCGGCGGCGCGCATTTTTGAGGTCCGCTGCTATGGTTGAGTATCGTCGGCCGTGGTGGATCGCAACGCGAAACGCTGATATGGATTCACTGCTAACATTACAAATCTGAAATATCAGACTTGACCAGCGATCCCTACTCGTGGCAGTATCTCAGTTGTAAGAAGAAAGGGGCGGACAACTCGTGAAAAGACGTGATTTCATTACCGGATTGAGTTTTGGCGGCTACTCCCTGGTGGTTCTCGCGGACCAGCTTCCGGCGGCGGAGCACCCGATACCAACGCCGGACCGGGTACGTAGGGATCTGGAGAACGTGGCGCCGGGAGGGCTAGAGCGCATCGGAACAGGCCACGAACCGAACATGCGGCTGGTTCCGCTCGAGTGCGATGTACTTGTGGCCGGCGGCGGGCTTTCAGGCGTTTGCGCGGCGATAGCGGCGGCGCGCCACGGGGCGAAGGTGATTCTGGTGCAAAACCGCTCGCGGCTCGGTGGCAACTCCTCGAGCGAGGTAAAGATGCACGTGGTGGGAGCTTCGTGCCACAAAGGGCGGCCGGGCTGGCGTGAATCCGGTCTCATCGAGGAGCTTCGGCTCGACGACGCGGTGAACAACCCGCATCGTTCCTGGGAACTCTGGGATCTGCTGTTGTATGACAAGGTGGTCAGCGAGCCGAATATCACTCTCCTGCTCGACTCCTCACTCTATTCGGCCAAGATGGACGGCGATCGAATCGAGACCGTTCTGGTGCGATGCGACCTCTCCGAACACCTCTACGACATCAAGGCCGAAATCTTCATGGATTGCACCGGAGATTCCCGGCTCGGCCTCGAAGCTGGCGCCAAATACCGCACCGGCCGCGAGGCCCGCTCGGAGTTCAACGAGTCTCTTGCCATTGAAGACCAGGACGAACAGACCCTATCGAGCAGCATCCTTTTCACATCCCGCGACTACGGGCGGCCGACGCCCTTCACCCCGCCAAAGTGGGCTCGGAAAGTAACCCGCCAGCACCTGCGTCACCGCAAGATCAACTCCTGGGAGTACGGCTACTGGTGGATCGCATGGGGCGGCGACAAGGACACGATTCGCGACAATGAGCGCATCCGGTTTGAGCTGCTTTCGATCGTTATGGGGGTTTGGGACTACATCAAGAACTCGGGCGATCATCCGGCGAGCGCCAACTGGGCGATGGACTGGGTCGGGTTCATCCCGGGCAAGCGCGGCAGCCGCCGCCTGGTGGGCGATTACATCCTGACTCAAAACGATTTGGAACGCGGCACAATCGAGGACGCCGTCGCGATTGGCGGCTGGCCCATGGACGACCATCCGCCGGGAGGGTGGGAGCGGCCGCAGTTGCGCCCCAACCGCTCCATCAAGACGGACGAAGTATTTAATATCCCGCTGCGCTCGCTTTACAGCAAGAACATCCCGAATCTAATGATGGCCGGACGCAACATCAGTTGCAGCCACATGGCATTCACATCAACGCGCGTAATGGCCACCTGCGCGGTCGCCGGCCAGGCGGCGGGCACTGCCGCTGCAATGTCCGTGCGCGAAAAAATGCCGCCGCGGGAAATCTACCGGAACAAGACGAAACTGGCCCGGCTGCAGCAGGCGTTGCTGCGGGATGACCAGACCATCCGGGACCTCGTCAACGAGGATCCGGCGGACCTCGCACGGAAGGCAGAGGTCACCTGTAGCGTCGCCGATTGCCCCAGCGACCCGGCCGTTGTGGTGGACGGCCATATTCGCGACTATCCGGGCAAGGACGGCAAAGAGATCCATTCGTGGTCGGCGCGGATGCGGGACGGCGGCGTCTCTTTGGATCTCGCTTGGCCACAACCAAATAAAGTGTCCGAGGTGCAGATCACGTTCGACTCCGGATTTGAACGGGAGCTGACCCTGACCTCGTCGGATCGCATCAACGAAGGGATCATTCGCGCGCCGCAACCAGAAACCGTGCGGGATTACCGGGTCCTTGTACGCAGCCCCGGAGCGAGCGGCTGGAAGGAGGTTGCCAGAGTGGAGGGCAACCACCAGCGTCTCCGCCGCCACCGGTTCCAGCCGGAAGAGGCGCAGGCGGTGCGGATCCATATCGACGCCACCAACGGCGACGAGAACGCGCGGATCTTCGAAGTCCGGTGCTACTCCTGACAGGAGCGCGATGATACGGTTTGGGCGACGGGAATTCCTGGCCGGTGTGGGTACTTCGCGGTTCGCTTTCTCAAAGCCGTCCGCTCCGGCGGCGCCGGTCGCCCTCGCCAGTCATCCCAGATATGACGAGGATGTGGTTCCCACTTTGGCCCGGATGTTCGACCAGTTGGGCGGACTGGGCCGGCTGGTGCAGGGTAAGACAGTGGCGATCAAGCTAAACCTGGGCGGGCCGGCCGACCGTAGGCTTGGACATCTGCCAAATGAGCGCACCAATTGGGTTCACCCTCGGGTGATCGGCGCCACGCTCCATCTGTTGGACCGGGCCGGCGCCCGCCGCATTCGTTTGCTGGAAGGCTCGCGTTTCACGGCTGATCCGTTGACCGAACACATGTTGGCGGCCGGCTGGTCGCCGATGGACTTTTTGCGGGCCGCGCGGAGAGTCGAGTTTGAAAATACCAACACCCTCGGCAGCGGTAACAAGTACGTGCGGCTTCCCGTTCCAGGGCAGGCCTACATGTACCAGGCGTATGAGCTGAATCACTCTTACGCGGACTGCGACGTTTTCGTCTCGCTCGCCAAGCTCAAAGAGCACACCACGACCGGGATCACCCTGTCGATGAAGAACTGCTTCGGCATAACGCCGACTTCGATCTACGGTGAAAACGCCGGCAAGGACGATCCCAATGAAGACCCCCAAGGCGGCCGCGGCAGCACAATGCACTCCGGACAGCGCCAGCCCTCCAGGTGCGCGCCGTCGGAACTTGACCCGGATTCGCCTCGTGATCCTTCGTATCGGGTGCCACGGGTAATCGTCGATCTGGTAGCCGCCCGGCCGGTGGACCTCGCGATCATCGACGGCATCGAGAGCATGGGCGGCGGCGAGGCCGTTTTCCGCGGCAACGTATTTCCAGTCCAAGCCGGCGTGCTGATCGCGGGAACAAACTGCGTGAATACAGACGCAGTGGCCGCGGCTGTCATGGGTTATGATCCGCTCGCGGTGCGCGGGACGCCTCCCTTCGAAAGCTGCGACAGCACGCTGGAGTTGGCAGAGAAGCGGGGGTTAGGAACGCGCGACCTAGGGCGAATCGAAGTGCGAGGCGCGAGAATCGCCGCGGTGAAAGTCGATTTTCGCGCGCTCGGCGAGGCGGCCCGAAGCCGGTAATGCGGGCGTTCGCCGCCAGCCGGAACGATTCCGGCGGAGAGGAAGAAATGAGACGAAGAATCATCACGCTGGCGGGTTTGCTGCTGGCAGGCGTATTTGCCGCTCTCGGACAGACAGTCCTTGTGGAAGCGGAGGGCTTCGAGTGGACCGGCGGATGGGTCACTGATCAGCAGTTCATGGACCAGATGGGCTCGCCATACTTGCTGGCCCACGGCCTGGGCAAGCCCGTCGCGGACGCTAAAACGGAAATTCAGCTCCCAAAGGCTGGTACATACCGAGTTTGGGTCCGCACGCGGGATTGGGTGGCGCCCTGGAAGGCGCCAGGCGCACCCGGACGCTTCCAGGTCTTGATTGACGAGAAGCCTCTCAACACTGTGTTCGGGACGGAAGGAGCCGCCTGGCATTGGGAGGACGGCGGCACGGTGAACCTCTCCAGGACCAAGGTCTCGCTCGTTCTTCGCGACCTCACGGGTTTCGACGGCCGCTGCGACGCGATCCTGTTCGCTGCCGATGCTGGCTGGAACCCGCCGGATGGAGGCGAGGAATTGGCTTCGTTTCGCCGCGGAGCGCTGGGTTTGTCCGACAAGCCGGTGGACGGCGGCGAGTACGACTTGGTTGTCGTCGGAGGTGGAATGGCCGGGATTACATCGGCGGTTTCGGCGGCCCGCCTCGGGCTGCGCGTCGCGCTGATCCAGAACCGCCCCGTTCTCGGAGGGAACAACAGCTCGGAGGTCCGCGTGCATCTCGGCGGGAACATCAGGCAGGAGCCCTACCCCGCGCTCGGAGGAGTGGTCGCGGAACTGGACTCGGGAGGGCACGGAAACGCCCGGCCGGCCGCTGCCTATGACGACGAGCGCAAGTTGGCCGTGGTCCGCGGTGAAGAGAACCTCGAACTGTTCCTGAGCACACACGCGACAAAAGTGGAGACCGAGGGTTCGCGCATTGCCTCGGTTACCGCCGTCGACATACCCACCGGACGTGAGTTGCGCTTCCGGGCTCCGCTTTTCGTGGACTGTACCGGAGACGGCACGATCGGCTACTTGGCGGGAGCGGATTTCCGCGTGGGCCGCGAGGCAAGGAGCGAAACCGGCGAGAGCCTGGCGCCGGAAGAGGCGGACAAGATGGTGATGGGCGCATCCGTAATGTGGTATGCCGCGGAGCAACCCGATCCGATTCCCTTCCCCGAGATCTCGTGGGGCCTTCCGATTACCGAGGAGACCGCGGCGCACCTCACCCGGGGCGACTGGAACTGGGAAACCGGCATGAATCGGGACCAGATCGAGGAAGCCGAGTTCATCCGGGACCAAGGACTGCGGGCGGCTTACAGCAACTGGTCGTTCCTGAAGAACAGGAGCAAACGCCGCTCGGAATATGAAAAGCAAGCCCTCGCGTGGGTCGCGTACATCGCGGGGAAACGCGAGTCTCGCCGTCTCATGGGTGACGTGATCCTACAGGAGCAAGACATCCAGGAGCAGCGGACGTTTCCTGACGCGGCGGTCACCGCTACATGGTCTATCGACCTGCACTACCCGCAACCGGACAACGCCGAGGCCTACGGAGAGGCGGCGTTCCGTTCATACGCGGTGCACACGAAAAAGAGACCCTACACGATCCCCTATCGCTGCCTCTATTCCCGCAATATCGAGAACCTCTTCATGGCCGGGCGTAACATCAGCGTCACTCACGTGGCGCTGGGCACGGTCCGCGTCATGCGAACAACCGGAATGATGGGTGAAGTCGTTGGCATGGCGGCGTCCATCTGCAAGAAGCACAACACCTTCCCGCGAGCTGTCTACGAGGACCACCTTGCCGAGTTGAAAGAACTCATGCGGAAGGGCGTGGGTAAGGAAAGCACGCAATGAAATCAACGTTCGCGAACGCAGCGGCCGCAGTGGCAATGATGGCGATCACAGGGGCGGCCTTGGCCGCCCCGCCCGAGCATTCGCAATGGCGGCTCACCTTCGCCGACGAATTCGACGGGGGTGAATTGGACATGCGTCGATGGGAGGTGGAATCCGGTTCTCCCACCCACATCCTCTCCAGCCGCTGGCCGGAGAACATCGAGGCCGGAAACGGGGTCTGCCGTCTTGTTACGCACAAGGAGAATCGCGGCGGGAAGGAATGGACGACAGCCCACATGTGGACGCGGACATTCCGCCAAAAGTACGGCTATTTCGAAGCCCGCTACCGTTACGGAAAAGCGCCTGGCCTGAACAACGCCTTCTGGCTGATGACCCGCGCGACCGACGAGCAGGCGGGCGTCTACGGCATGAAGGGCTACCTCCGGAAATTCGAGATCGACATCAACGAAGGCCACTATCCCGGCAAGGTGAACATGAATATTCACAACTGGGAGGGCGAACACTGGTCGAAACACGAACTCTGGACGAGTCCCGACGAGCTCAGCGCGGACTTCCACACTTACGGCCTGGAGTGGAACGACAAGGAGTTGATCTGGTACGTCGATGGCGTCGAGCGCCGCCGCTTGCCTCACGATATCTGCCACATGGAAGTGCCGGTGATCTTCAGCACGGCCGTGCTGAAGTGGGCCGGCAGGATCACAGAAGCGCTCGACGGCTCGGCGATGGAGGTGGACTACGTCCGGGTCTATGAACGGACCGGGCCGAATCCATCCGCGCCCGACACCAGATCCGCCACCCTCGCCCGCTTGGCCGGTTCGACCCCGCCGCCGGGCTACGTGATGCGATGGTCAGACACCTTCGAAGGCGGGAAGGTGGACCTGGATACGTGGCGCTATCGCACCGGGACGAGGCATTTGTCGGCCAACCGCCCGGAGAACGTCTTCGTGGAAGGCGGAAAAGCGGTCATCGAGATGCGCAAGGAGCCATACGAGGGCAAGGAGTACACCGCGGGCGGGCTGATCACGAACCGGAAGTACCGCTACGGTTACTACGAAGCCCGCGCGAAGATGTTCGGCGCGGCGGGCTGGCATCAGTCGGTGTGGGCGATGGACGCGGACCCAGCCACACACGGACCGAAGTACACCGAGATCGACCACATCGAGTTTGACGGTGACGACCCTATCCGGGCGCACACCGGCGTGATTCTGGGGGACAAGGAGGGCGAGAGCATTCATCTCACCTGCTCACCCGGCCTGTACCGGCGCCCGCTCGGCTTCGACGCCACCACCGGCTACCACACCTACGGCTTCGAGTGGACCGAGGAGAAGGTGCGCTTCTTCCTCGACGGCGAGCTGAACTGCGTGCTCGATTACCCGCACACGCGGCACCGACATGATCCGCTCAACTTCTGGCTTACCAGCGTCGCCGTGGTATACGGAATGGCCCCGGCCTTGGACGAGTCCGCGCTCCCGGGGCGCATGTACATAGACTTCGCGGCCGTCTACGAGAAAGACCTGTACATCGATGACGGAGATCCGGGCTACAGCGAAAGCGGCGCCTGGACCGCGGCCGGAGGCGGTTTCTCGTTCTCCGGCGCCAGGGAATCCTGTACCGCCGCTTCATCGGCCTCATGGCGGCCGGAGTTCCTGGCACCGGACGAATACCAAGTGTTCCTGTACCGCGTACCGCCGTCCGGCGCGGAGGGCGAGGCAGCCGTGACGATTGACGCCGCCGGCGGATCCGCGAAGAGGACGGTGCGTTTCACGAAGGAGCCCGCCGCGTGGGTTGACCTCGGAACATACCAATTCGTGGCCGGGCCGAGCGGCAGCGTCACCATTGCGACAGCCAGCGGGTGCGTGGCCGCCGACATGGTGAAGTTTGTCCGAAAACGGCCGGCGAGATCAGCGGCCGGGCGCTTTCCGGTCCTATTAAAGAACTACCAGGCCCCTTGGTCCGGCGATTTCGAGCGCTACTCTCTCGACACTATGGCATGGGGGCGCCACGGCCTCCGCCTGAATTCGCTCGCCGGACTACCCGAAATCAGCACCGCGGAGACGGATCGGCGCCTTGCCGCGCCCGAGAGGAAGTCGAAATGAATCGCTTGAGGCGCAGAGAGGCGCTCGCCATTGTAGGCCTCGGTTTCTGGGCCTGCCAGGAAGAGACGCCAGAAGATCCGGCCCCGGCGGTTCAGCCGGAATCGCTCGACCTCCAGTCCTGGATTCGGCCCGTACCGCCGACGGCGGTGCTTCGCGAAGAGGCCTACTTCGTCTGGGGAGGCAGCGTCGTCCGGGCCGGAGACGGCCGCTATCACATGTTCTACAGCCGCTGGCGGAAAGAGCACGGATTCAACGCTTGGGTGACACACAGCGAAGTCGCCCGCGCCGTCTCCGATTCCCCCATCGGTCCCTTTAAGCACGTCGACGTAGCCCTCCCCGAGCGTGGTCCCAAGCACTGGGACGGCCACTGCACTCATAACCCCACCGCCTACCGTTTCGGCGACAAGTACTACCTCTACTACACCGGCAACTACGGTGACCGCCAGCCAACCGAGGGACTCAATTGGAGCCATCGCAACCACCAGCGCATCGGCGTGGCCGTGGCGGAGCGCCCGGAAGGTCCGTGGCGGCGCTTCGATCAGCCGGTGATCGACATCAGCCGGGACAAGGACGCGCCTGATTCGCTGATGACCGCCAATCCAGCGGCAACGCAGCGTCCCGACGGCAGCATTCTGCTGGTCTACAAGTGTGTCAGCCAATATCGCCCGCTGCCGTTCGGAGGTCCTGTCGTGCACCTGGCAGCGTCAGCGCCCGCCGCTACCGGCCCATTCACGAAGAACCTGAAGCCGGTCTTCATCGCCGCGGGAGACGATTTTCCCGCCGAGGATCCCTTCATCTGGTATGACGGCGCGCGCGAGCGGTATTTCGCCGTGGTCAAGGATCAGAAGGGCGCCTTCAGCGGAGTGGGACGAGCCCTGGTCCTGTTCGAGTCCGAGGCGGGCTTCGACTGGCGAATCGCAGAGCACCCGTTGGTTTCGGAATTGGAGATACTCTGGGCCGATACCGGAACAGAAGCCGTGCATCGCCTGGAACGGCCTCAATTACTCTTTGAAAACGGAGACCCGGCCATGCTCTACTGCGCCGTCATGAAAGACGGGGGCGAAACCTATAACGTCCATATTCCGTTGCGGCGGCCGGGGACCTCGGAGTAGCCGGCATGCTACGAATGAAGATCTCGGCCTCACCCCCAAAAGCGTCCCGTTGGGTCCGGTTGCCGCGAAGCGTTGGGTGCGCGGTTCTGGCCGTCTGCGCTCTCTTCGGCGCGCCCGCCTGCTCAAACCCTGGACAGAATCGCAGTTTCGCAGAAAAGCCAAACATAGTCGTCTTCATAACCGACGACGAGAGCCGGCTCGAGCGAAGCGCATACGGGTGGTCGAAGCTGCCCACACCTCACTTCGACCGCGTCGCGAAAGAGGGCATTCTTTTCACTCACGGATACACCTCCGCACCCTCCTGCGCCCCCTCCCGCGCGTCACTCCTCACCGGACGGAATTTCTGGGAACTCGAGCAAGGAGCATTCATTCAGGCTTGGCTCCCGAAAAAATTCCCCGTTGCGCCCGATCTGCTCGCAGAGGCCGGATATCACACCGGGCACACCGGCAAAGGCTGGGGACCCGGTGTATATCCTGACGGCGCCCACGGCCCCAGCTCGGCGGGCCCGCCATACAACCGCCTGCGGGTTGCAGACCCCCAGAAACACATCAGCCCGATCGACTACCCGGCCAACTTCACTGAGTTCCTGGATGCCCGGGAAGAGAATCAACCCTTCTTCTTCTGGGTCGGCGTCACCGAGCCCCACGGCCCGTGGGCCGATGACAACCACCAGAAGCTCGCTGAAAGACATGGTGTTTTTCTCGACGACATCTCCGTGCCCGGCTTCGTGCCCGACACGCCCGCCATCCGCCGCCATCGCGCGAATGAGGCCTACGAGATCTGTTATGCCGACGAGCAACTGGGAAGGATTCTGGACATCCTCGAGCAGCACGGCGAGTTGGAGAACACGCTACTGATTGTAACCGGCGATAACGGCTCGGCATCTGTGCTTCGTTCCAAGGCGACGCTTTACGACTGGGGGGTCCATGTACCCCTCGCCATAATGTGGCCGGCCCGCGTCACTGGTGGACGCACAGTGGACGACTTCGTCAAGTTCCCCGACCTCACTCCCACTATGCTCGAAGCGGCGGAGATAGCCGTTCCCGCCGGAATGAGCGGCCGAAGCATCCTCAAGTTACTGCTCTCCGGGAATTCGGGTCAAGTAGATCCGAGCCGGGACTGGGTCGCCACCGGGCTCGAATGGCATGGCGAGTTCGACCCGCTGAACCGGGCCGGCCGCATGATTCGTGACAAACGCTACGAATACATCGTCAACTACGGAAATCCGCCGGTGATCGAGCTTGACCCGGCGCAACGGCGGCCCGGCTCCGAGTTCGAGAGGTCCGCTGAGACTGCTAATCTGAATGCCCTCCTTGCGAGCCACCCCGATCACCCAAGGGTGAAACCGTTCGTTCCGCTCCTTGCTTCTCCACCAACTCCCGAGGAACTCTACGACCTCGAGAAAGACCCCTGGCAAACCAGGAATCTGATTGAGAACCCGGAATACGTCCGGGTAAAGGAACAGCTCAAGGCAAAACTCAAAGCCTACCAACTCGAGACGAACGACCCGCGCGTAACGGGCGAGATGCGGATCTTCGAAGAGACCCGCCAGTTCGTACAGGATCGCAAGCGAGCGGGCTACCCAAGACAGCCGTGACAAGACTTCAGTCCTCGACCAGCAAACGGACAATCTCTTCCAGCCAGCCGCTCTCCCAGTGATGTTCCCGCTCCGGCCCGTCGAGATAGATGTGAGGAACCTGCAATCGCAGAAGCTGTTCATGGATGGCCGCGTGATGGACCCGGAAGTTGCCGTATCCGGCGAGCACCAGCCGCGGTGAATCTCGCAACTGTTCCGCCACGCGTTCGAGCAGCGCGCTGATCCGGTAGCGCTCAAAGTTCTCCTGCGTTCCGAAAACGGGCCCCATCCCAAATCGGTCAGGTCGGCGCTGGTCGAGCGGTGCGTCCCAGGCCGCCGCGCGGTCGAATACCTCCGGGTGGCGAAGCAGCAACGACCATGCGCCCCAGCCTGACTTGCTGAAACCGAGGAGAAGTCGCGATTCGCGCCCGCCCACCGTGGGATAGGTCCGATCAACGAAAGGCGCCACCTCGTTGAGAAAGTAGCTCTCTTGCCGCAATCTCCCATCGGTTGGGTGATCGGCGTACCAGGGCAGGTCTGAGAACGTTGGCGCGACGCAGATCAGGCGATAGCGGTCGTGCAGTCCCTGCTGGCGAATCTCCTCCAAGCCATCGCCCCAGCGCCTTCCGTCCCGCGGTTCCACCGGTAGGACGTACAGCACGCGAAACCGTTCTTCCGGCGACCGGTCACCCGGCAGCAAAACTCGAATTTTGGTCTCACCGCGCTGTAACGGACTCACCGCCCGGTGAACGAGCACCTCGTTGGACCGCTCCAGCGGCTTGCGAAATGTACTGTTGATCTCCTGGGCACACACGAAAGCCGGGCTGAGAAACCCGGCCAGCAAGAACCCGACGCTCCATCGGCTGGTATTGAGAAACAAGATGGTTAGCCGCTTCCCTTCTTTCTCCCTGAACTATTCTTGATACTATCTAGAATTTTAGATCTATAATCTTACTACTCTGTGCACGGTGTCCGGCGCACCCGTTGGACTGCGGCCATCGTGGAAACCGGTTCGCCGCGCAGGATAGAAGGGAAAAGAGGTGAAATGCTTTCGCTACGAATCTTGCCGCTCATACTGTGTGGAATAGTGTCGGTCCTGCCCGCGGCAGCCGCAAAAAAGCCCAATATTGTTGTCATCATGGCCGACGACCTCGGTTTCAGCGACATCGGCTGTTACGGCAGCGAGATTCCGACTCCGAATCTCGACGCACTCGCCGCCGGCGGGGTGCGGCTCACGCAGTTCTACAACACTTCCCGCTGCTGCCCGTCGAGAGCCAGCCTCCTCACCGGCCTCTATTCACACCAGGCCGGGATCGGCGCGATGAACAACGTTGATGAGGGTCCCGGCTATCGGGGCCAGCTTCTCGCCGCGACTCCGACGCTCCCAGAAATGCTGCGGAAGGCGGGATACGGGACCGCCATGGTGGGCAAGTGGCACCTGACACTCTCGAAGACGATTGATGACGGCCCCAATGGAAGTTGGCCGTTCCAGCGCGGCTTCGATCGCTTTTACGGAACGATGGAAGGTGCGAAATCCTATTTCCGTCCGCAGTGGCTTTTTGAAGGCAAGCGTCCCATCACGGATTTCCCGGACGATTACTTCTACACCACGGCGATCGCGCGGCGGGCGGCGCAGTTCATCCGCGAACACCCCGGAGACAGGCCGCTCTTCCTCTATGTCGCGTTCTACGCCCCGCACTTCCCGCTGCAGGCGCCGGCGGAAGCCATCGCCGGATTCCGAGGCAAATACATGGCTGGCTGGGACCGGCTTCGCCACTCCCGCCACGAACGTCAACTCACCAGCGGTGTAATACCGGAGCGCACGCCGCTCTCGCGCCGCACCGAGGGAGTTCCGCCGTGGGAAACCTTGACGCCGGCACAAAAAGACGGAATGGACCTTCGCATGGCGATCTACGCAGCCCAGGTTCACCTGCTCGACGAAGGAGTCGGACATGTTGTGGAAGGATTGCGCGAATCGGGCCGCCTCGATGACACGCTCCTACTCTTCCTGTCTGACAACGGGGCCACCGACGTGGGCGGCCCATTCGGCGCCGGATCACCGGAGACGATCGGGACTCCCGAAGCGGAACTGGTCTCAACCTATGGCGCTGGTTGGGCGAACCTGTCGAATACCCCGTACCGGCTTTTTAAAGCGGACACGCATGAAGGCGGGGTAAGGGCGCCACTGATTCTCCACTGGCCGAACCGGCTGCGCGAGAAGAACTCCTTCCGGCACTCACCGGCGCACATTATCGACATCGTCCCCACGTGCCTCGCCGCGGCCGGAATCCAGCCGGACGATGTGAGAAGCCAGTCCGGCCCCGGACTCGAGGGCCGCAGTCTGCTGGAACTAGCGGATGGGACCCCGGAACGCTCACCACGGCCGCTGTTCTTCGAGCACCTCGGCAGCCGCGCCGTAAGGTTCGGCCGCTGGAAACTCGTCAGCCGCAAGAATGGCGACGCTTGGGAACTCTACGACCTCGAATCCGACCGCACGGAAGAGAACAACCTCGCCACGGAACGCCCGGAAGTTGTCCAGCAGCTGAATAGGCGCTGGCGGGAGTGGGCAAAACGCTGTAGCGTGCGTGGTGGCGACAATTAACGGGGAGCCAACAACCACAGGCTCAGGGTAACGGTGTTATGTCCGTAGTTCGGCTTCGCGCCATCAGCGGCGCCCCCACATTTGGCGGAGAGCCGAAGGTCTGGCGGAGAGGGAGAGATTCGAACCCTCGGTAGAGGTTAATGCCCTTTGACGATTTAGCAAACCCTCGGCCCTGCCAGAACCATGTTTTATTTCAACGACTTACCAAAACATATGAATCGACTGTGGGGATTTTGTGGGGGGGCAGGGAGTTCTTTTCTCCCAGTTCGTTAGCTTCTCAATTGCCTCCTTCTTGTGCGCCGGCGTCGGGTGGACGTAGCGCATCGTCAAAGTGATCGAAGAGTAGCTTCTCTTCTTCGGG
The DNA here is from genome assembly GCA_964468205.1 of uncultured Solibacteraceae bacterium. Taxonomy (GTDB): domain Bacteria; phylum Acidobacteriota; class Terriglobia; order Bryobacterales; family Bryobacteraceae; genus CAWELS01. Next base: position 122,770 of record CAYXVG010000008.1, read on the forward strand.
TGAGATGATCCGCATCATCCCGGGGCCTTCCTGCAACAGCTTCACACCCTGAAACGGGTTGCGTTCCAGGTCTCTCAACTGCACCCCGAAATTGAGCATGAACCGCAGCGCCGAGAGGTCACGGTTCACTCCGGCTGGCGAGCATTCCTGCAGCCGCTTGACCTTGAACTTCTCGATTGCAGCCACGTTGAGCGCATCGAGCCGGATCTTGCCGAAGAAACTCAGCAGCGGCTTCGCACTCACCTGGTACCGCTTGTGCGTGTTGCCGTTGGTGTGCTGCTACTGAGACCAGGACAGGTACTCCTCCTGAACGACTCATTTCGGAAGACGGAAACCCTGCACCGATCGAGGTACGCTTTTAATGTCCTTCAGATCGTAGAGCACCCGGCGACGACTCTTCAAACGCGAGAGTCGGCCGGCAGGAAGTTGAACAGGCGATGGAGCGGGGCAAGCGCAATCTGCTCAGTGTGGAGGCGCAGGCTCCATTGTGCGCGCTTCATGTCCTCTGGCTTCATAATAAGAGAAGTAGCATTTGCCGCTCAACATTGATGTCCCGGATGACGTCCGCACTGTTCTGGAAACGCGGTGAGTCGATTTGTCTGCCCATCTCAAGGAGAACCTCGCTGTCGAAGGCTACCAACAGGGTTTGCTGAGTCTCGCCCAAGTCCGCCGGTTGCTTGGCTTCCAAATACGTTGGAACGCCCAATTATTCCTTGGCAGGAGAGGGGTTGCGGTTTTCGATTTCGAGCCGTCGGACCTCGACCGCGAGGCCGCCCTTCAGCAAGTCGCTGCCTCTGAGCCGTCGGCGAGCGAATGATCGTCGTCGCCGATACAACTCCCCTCCGCCATCTGAACGCAATTGGCGAGGCAGGCCTCCTGCAGAAATGGCTTGGCCGGCCGACCGCGTTATCGAGAGCTTTAAACGGTGGTTCGAGTTCAGTTCTCATTCGATGGTAGGGGACCTCTGCAACGATCCGTTAGTGAGCGAGCAGTTGTAGGGTGTGATGGCTTTGGAAAAGCCCAACTCACCTCACGATGGACTGCGCATCACCGCCCGCGAAGCCCTTTGACCTTGCCAACGCCGACCGCTAGGATGAAGGTAACTAGGAGAGTCTTCTTATGGAAGCGATAACTCTGAAACCAGACCGCCAAGCGGAGCTGGAGCAATTCGCTCGCGAGCATGGGCAGAATCCGTCTGAAGCGCTCGATGAGGCAGTGGCTTCCTACCTGGAATGGCGGCGCCGCGACTATCAGGAAGCCATTGAAGGCATCCGGCGGGGCTACGAAGACGTCACTGCGGGCCGCACACGCACCAGTGGAGAGTTCTTCAGCGCGATGCGCCGGAAGCATGACATTTCGGGTTGATGCAACCGACGAAGCCGATCGGAACGCAAGTGAGATCCTCGACTGGCTCCTGACTGAACAGGCTGGAGAAGCTGGCGTTCGCTGGTTTCTGGGGCTAGAGGCCTCCATAAACTCGCTGGCCGAGAATCCTCATCGCTGCTCGCTGGCGCCCGAGAATAGGGCGTTTCCTTTCGAGGTTCGGCAACTGCTGTATGGCCGCAAGCCGCATGTCTACCGCATCCTGTTCGCGATCCGCGATGATACCGTTTATATCCTTCACATCCGTCACGGTCGCCGCTTGCCGCTTCCTCACTTGAAGAAATCGTGACCGCCCCTCCCGGAGACGGGCGCAGCCCCACGAAACACCGATCAGGATAGCGCGTCAGAAGCAAGAAGATGCTCTGGGGAAAGGCACTTGACGATGCTGAGGGAGGCCCGCTTCCGTCGAGAGCGGCCGAAAGGGCCCGGGCGTCCCTGGAGCGAGCGACATCTGAACCATCGAGGATTGCCAGTCACGACGTGTCGAGGACGGTGCCAGACCTGGTCGAAGCGGGCACGCGCGCAGACATCGTCACCGACCTGTCCCTGCCCGCCAGGAGTGCCGGTGACATCGAAACCCGTACTCAGGAGCTACTCACGATCTTGCGGTAGCAGCACACCTGCGTGGGATCGGCTAACATCGGAGAGTCCGCTCGCCTCTCATGAACCTGCTCTCCTCGCTACTCGTTGCACTATAATACCCGGTTCAGTTCCAGGACATCTTCGCATCTGGAGATCCTCGCCCTGCGCCACCAACTTAACGTGCTGCGCCGGTCTGCGCCCAAGCGCCCCAAGATCCGTTTGGCGGACAAGTGCCTGTGGATCTGGCTCTCCCGAGTCTGGTCTGACTGGCATTCGGCGCTCGTCATCGTCAAGCCGGAGACGGTAATTGCCTGGCACCGGAAGAGCTTCCGCTTGTTCTGGACCTGGAAGATCCGGCAGGGCCGAGTTGGGAGGCCCGGCGTACCCATCGAAGTTCGCACAAGCGTTTCAGGTTTCGCTTGCCGAACGCCTCTGTATCAATAGAGGGAGATGAATGAGATTGATGCTATAGCAGATGGAAACAAGCTGGCGGAGAGGGAGGGATTCGAACCCTCGGTAGAGGTTAATGCCCCTACGACGGTTTAGCAAACCGCTGCATTCGACCACTCTGCCACCTCTCCACGGCGGTACAGGCAGGTCTTACATCAAGTTAGCACACAGCGCCCGCCGGCGGCAGCGGCAAATCCACTTGTGCGATTATCAATTTTGACCCTGTGAGCGGCTGGACCCTACTTCTTGATATCGTCATTCTCCTCGGCGCTTCCGTCGCCGCCGGCATCATCTTCGGACGCCTGCGCCAAAACGCCATTGTTGGCTATCTGCTCGCTGGCGTACTGTTGGGACCGGCCGGATTCAGCGTCGTGCGAAGCGGCGAGGTTATGCAACTACTCGCCGAACTCGGCGTCGCGCTGCTTCTCTTCACCATCGGCTTGGAGTTCTCCTGGAATCGCCTCAGGCAGTTTGGAGCCCTCGCCCTCGGCGGAGGGTCGCTCCAGATCGGCCTCACGCTAGCCGCTTTCTCCGGACTCGCGCTTGTCTTCGCGACCCCGGCGGCGGAGGCAATCGTGATCGGAGCCGCCGCGGCCCTTAGCAGCACGGCCGTCGTCCTCCGCGTGCTCACCGACCGCGGCGAACTCGACAGCCGCCACGGCCGGAACGCTCTCGCGATTCTGCTTCTCCAGGACGTGGCCGTGGTGCCGCTCGTCTTGCTGGTCGACGCACTGGCAAGCGGGATCGGGCTGAAAGCGGTGTTCGATTTCGGATACACCCTCGGCGAAGGCGGGCTGCTGGTCCTTGCCATGGTGCTGGTGGGCCGCTTTATCCTGCCGAGGCTTCTGCATACAGCCTCGTCGTTCCGCAACCGGGACTTGCCGATCCTGCTCGCCATACTCGTCTTCCTGCTGGCGACTTGGGCGTCCCACGCCCTGGGGCTGTCACCCGCCCTCGGCGCATTCGTGGCCGGTATGTTGTTGGCGGAAACCCCCTTCGCCGAGCAGATCCGGGCCGACGTTACACCCCTTCGCGCAGCCTTCGTTACGCTCTTCTTCGCGTCGATCGGAATGCTGATGGAACGGCCGGGCATGGCCACCGCCATCAGCGCCGCCGTCCTGGCGGTGCTTCTCGTCGTCGGTAAAACTCTGCTCGCCTCACTGGTTATCAAGCTTTTCCGCCGTCCTGCCGCCGAAGCGCTGCGTACTGGTCTCTCGCTCGCTCAAATCGGGGAATTCTCGTTTGTGCTGGCCGGCCTCGCCTTCAAGAACGGCGTCATGACGAACGCCAACTTCCAGCTTCTGCTCACCTCGTCATTGATTACGCTGCTCGCCACCCCTTACCTCATCACCCTCGCCGCCCGGCTGCCGGCCTTCGGCAAAGCCGCCAAGCCGAAAGGAACGAAAGACGACACAGCCGATAGCGAGGGCCGGACGCTGATCGTCGGGCTGGGTCCCGCCGGTCTGGCTGTAGCCGAGCACCTTCAGGAAGAGAGGCGGCCGTTCCTCATCCTGGAGCTGAACCCCAATACGGTCATCATGAACCGGTCCATCATGCCAATTGAACTCGGCGACGCCACCCAGCGGGAAATCCTCGAACACTACGGACTCTCGAACGCCGCCGCCGTCGTCGTGACAATCCCCGATTCCGGCGCCGCCCGGGCCATCATTCGCCAGTGCAAGCTGCTCGCGCCGGAGGTCCCGGTGATAACGCGCGCACGGCACCACTTGCACGCGCCGGGACTCGCCGCGGCCGGGGCCGACGCCGTGGTGGACGAGGAATCGATCGTCGGAGCGCAACTCGCCACCCGCCTCGACGTATGCCTGAAACAAAGGCAGCCGCAGTTTTAGCTGCGGGCAAAAGCCGCAGATGCCGCAAACCCAACGGCGCGCCATTACAATTGAAGTATGGGCAGGATTGTGAGCCGGAAGGAGCTGGTGAAGCTTCGTGCAAAATGGAAAAAGGAAGCCAAGAAGGTTGTCTTCACCAATGGCTGCTATGATCTGCTGCATCCCGGCCACATTCGCCTCCTCGAACAGGCCCGCTCGCTGGGTGATGTGCTCATTCTGGCCCTGAATACTGACGCCAGCGTGGCCCGCCTCAAGGGTCCTTCGCGGCCGCTCATCCCTGGAAAGGATCGCGCCACCGTGGCCGCGGCGCTCCAAGCCGTCGACATTGTCACCTTCTTCGACGAGGACACGCCCACCGATCTCATAGCCGCCATCTTGCCGGACATCCTGGTGAAAGGAGCCGACTGGGCCCACTGGATCGCCGGCCGCGAAGAAGTGGAGGCCGCCGGCGGCAAAGTGATGGCCCTGCCGCTCGAACCCGGCTACTCCACCACGGGCATTGTCGAGGAACTGCTGAGCCGGTAGCCTTGATCCACCCAGCGATTCGCGAGCTGTTCCACGAACTCAACCGCCACCCGTCTTTTCAGGAACTCGTTCGCCGGATCACCAGCCCCGAAGCTACCCGCCAAACCCCGGCCGTTTCCCTCAGCGGACTTACCACAACCGCCAAGGCCGCCTATTTGACGCTGCTCTGGCAGTTTACCGAACGCCCACTCTTGGTGGTCGTCGATGGGAGCAGGCAGGCCGAGACCCTCACCGAACTGGTTAAAACCTTCTTTGAAATCCTTGTTTCGGACCCCGCCTCCCCGCGTCCCCAGATGATCCCCGCGCTCGACGTTGTCCCCTCGCAACCTTTCTCGCCTCATCCGGAAGTCTGCGAGCAGCGCGTCATCGGACTGTGGCGGCTTGCTGGCGGTAAAACGCCGATTACCGTAACCCCCGCCACCTCGGCATTACTGAAAACCGAATCGCCGGAGTTCTACCGCGGCCTCGCGTTGTCGCTCGAGATAAACGACGATCTGCCGCTCGAACTCCTGGTAGATCACCTCGAAAGCGTCGGCTACGAACGGCGGGAGCCGGTCGAGATGGTCGGTGAATACTCAATTCGCGGCGGGATTGTCGACATCTTCCCGGCTGAGGCTGGCCGGCCCGTGCGGATCGAGTTCTTCGGCGACACGATCGACTCGATGCGCCGTTTCGATCCCTCCACTCAGCGCTCCGTTCTTAAGGCTACCCATTGCACCATCCTTCCCCTTCGCGAGTGGCCGCTGGATCGCAATCTGCTCGCGGAACTCGCCGCGGAGGCCGCACTCGAACATCCCCCTCCACCAGGCGAACCGTTCCCCGGCTGGGAGTTCCTGCTGCCCGTGGTGAAGCCACGGTCACACTCGATTCTCGATTTCGTGGGAGAGGGTATCCTCGTCCTCGATGAGCCCGAGCAGGTACGCGCCGCCGCGGGCCGATTCTGGAAGCGGCTCGATGATCCAATACGCAACCCTATCGCACCGCCGGCAGCCAACTGCTTTGAGTGGAAACAATTCGCGGCCGCCGCGGAGAATCTCGCCCGGCTCGAGTTGCGCGAGCTTCATCTCGAAGGCGCCCTGGAAGAGGTCGCGGATGCAACGCTCGCCATCGCCTCCCGCCCTTCCATGAGCTTCCATGGCAACGTTCCGATTGCGGTTGCAGAGGCACGCAACCTGGTGGACGACGGCCATCGTGTCGTCTTCTTTGCTCCCTCCACGGGCGAGCTGGAACGCCTGGCGGACATCTTCCAGGAGTACTCGCTGCCCTATCAGATCGGCCTTGACCCCTCCGGCTCGGCCTCAGAGTACCTCGCCGAACGAGCCTACCTGGCCGGCTCCATGGCCAGCATCTATTTGCTCAAAGGCGCCGTCCGGCGGGGCGCGGTACTCCCGGAGAACAAACTCGCCATCTTCGGCTCGGAAGATCTCTTCGAAAGCTCTGAGCTGGTGGCGCGCCCGACGGCGCCGTCGGGCGCCATGCGCGCCTTCGCCGCCGACATTGCCGACCTCAAACCGGGCGACTATGTCGTCCACGCTACTCATGGGATCGGCCGCTACCTGGGAATTCGCGAACTCGGCCAAGCCGGTCAGAACGGCGACTTCATGCTCCTCGAATATGCCGGCGAAGCCAAGCTCTACGTCCCGCTCACCCGGCTGGACCTGGTGCAGAAGTACCGCACCAGCGGCGACAAGAAGCCCGCTCTCGACAAGCTCGGCGGCGTCACGTGGCACAAGACGAAGAGCCGCGTCAAGGCCAAAATGCGCGATATGGCCGCCGAGCTGCTCAAACTCTACGCCGAGCGCCATGCTGCCGAAGGCTTCGCCTTCTCGGAAGACTCCAATTGGCAGCGGGAATTCGACGACGCCTTCGAATATGTCGAAACCGAAGACCAGATCTCCGCTATAAAGGACATCAAGGCAGACATGGAAAACAGCCGGCCTATGGACCGGCTTCTCTGCGGCGACGTCGGCTACGGCAAAACCGAGGTGGCCATGCGATCCGCCTTCAAGGCTCTTGGCGACGGCAAGCAGGTCGCCGTCCTCGCCCCCACGACTGTCCTCTGCTTCCAGCATTTCGAGACCTTCAAAAGCCGTTTCGCCCCCTTCCCGGTGCGCGTGGAGATGGTGTCGCGCTTCCGGAAGCCGAAGGAGGTGAAACAGATTCTTGCGGACCTCGCCGACGGTAAGGTTGATGTGCTGATCGGCACCCACCGCCTGCTCTCCCACGACGTCGAGTTCCGCGATCTCGGCCTCCTTATCGTTGATGAAGAGCAGCGCTTTGGCGTCCGCCACAAAGAGCGGCTGAAACAGATCAAGAAAAACGTCGACGTGCTGACAATGACCGCCACGCCCATTCCGCGCACCCTTCATATGTCGCTCCTCGGCCTGCGGGACCTGTCCGTAATCGAAACGCCTCCCAAGGACCGCATCGCGATTCAGACTACCGTTGCCCGCTTCGACCTCAACCTCATCAAGGCGGCCATCGAGCAGGAGGTGGCGCGCGGCGGCCAGGTCTACTTCATCCACAATCGCGTCGATACCATCTGGACGCGCGCGGCCTCAATCCAGGAATTGCTGCCCGAGTGCCGCATCGGCGTCGGCCACGGGCAGATGGCCGAAGCCGCCCTTGAAAAAGTGGTGCTCGGATTCATGCGCCACCATTTCGACGTCTTCGTCAGCACCACGATCGTCGAGAACGGCCTCGATATCCCGCTTGCGAACACCATTTTCATCGAGAACGCCGAACGCTACGGCCTCTCCGAGCTGTACCAACTCCGCGGCCGCGTGGGCCGCTCCAACCGCCGCGCCTATGCTTACCTGCTGGTTCCTGCGGACACAGAGCTGAGTGACGTCGCCCGCAAGCGCCTCGCCGCCCTGCGCGAATTCAGCGACCTCGGCGCCGGCTTCAAGATCGCCGCCCTCGACCTCGAACTGCGCGGCGCCGGCAACCTCCTCGGCGGTGAGCAGCACGGCCACATCGATATGGTCGGCTTCGATATGTATATGAGCCTGCTCGAGCAGACCGTCCGCGAAATGAAGGGCGAGGAGGTCCCGCCCGAAATCCGCTCCACTATCAATCTCGGCCTCGATATTCGCATACCGCCCGGCTACATCGCCGACGAGCACCAGCGCCTGCGCACCTACAAACGCATCGCCGAAGCCAGGAACAACGATGAGACGCAGCGCATCCTCGAAGAACTCGCCGATCGATACGGCCAGCCGCCCGAGGCCGTCGGCACCCTGGCCAAGTTTTCGATGCTCAAAACCCTGGCCGAACGCGCCGGCGTGCAGACCATCGACCGCCGCCAGGGCATGATCAACATCAAGTTCCACCCCGAATCCCGTGTCGATCCGCGAAAACTGATGAATCTGCTGCAGTCCGCAGAGGGCGCTCAGTTCACCCCGGCCGGCGTGCTCCGCCTTCCGGCCCGCGGAACCTCCTCCGCCGTGGCTGCGATCGAATCGCTGCTAAAGCAACTCGAAGAGCTCTCGGGCTGATTGACCCTCGGCACTCAGTAGAACTACGCAACATTCATCGAGCTCTGGAGTGCTTCTTTGAAACGCTCCATATCTGCCAAGGAACCGATCGTGACTCTAACGTGATTAGGCATGCCGAGGGGTGGCGGCGGGAGGGCGATGTTGTGCTTTCTCATCTGTCTGACAAGATCAAGACCGTCGATTCTCGTATTGAACAGGACGAAGTTCGTTTCACTCGGGATATAGCCGATACCTTTCGAGTCGAAGAAAGCGAGAAGCTCGTTCCGCCGTCGCCGGTTATCTGCTTTTCGGGAGTCAACGAGGTTTGAAGAAGCCAAACTTGCCTGAGCGGCTGCAACCGCGGTGATAGGTACCGAATTGGTGGCTATCAGGAACGAGCCTTCCTCGCAACTCTGATGATCATTGCAGCATGCAGTTCCGCGTTCAGTACAATTTGTCTCGCAGTTCATGTCTGCCCATCATCGAACATGCTTGAGACCGGCTTGGTTAGGCACGACGTCGGGCAACTTCCCATTGGTGAGCAGTAGGCACAACTGATCGCTGCCCTGAAACTGCAATTCGGCGGAAGGCTTGAACCGGTGAGATCGAGCGCACTGACAGCCACAAGCAGTACTAGATTGAGAACAAACAATAAACGAGTTTCGATCCTCATTAGACGCCTCCACGTAAGAAACTACACTCCTTAGGATCTACCAGTCCGGCCCGGCCGGGAACTTGGAAACGTCCCCGGCGTAGTCCCCGGCATAGACGAACTCATCCGCGACACCCAAAAACACAGGCAGCATCGGCTGCGGCGGACACTTAGGATCTCTCCGGGTACCGGCCAGCGTTGGAAGGTCGCACTCGATCTGACCGTCAGAGCGGCCCTCTGGAAGAAATCGCAGGATACGGGCTTTGCCAACCCGCCGGCTGACAGGCCGGGAATTCTCTATTGACGCCGAGCCGATTTTCCGTTATGTTCTCATCGGGAGGGTGAAGCCGTGAACGCGACAAGCACCGTAAAGCTGAAGGATGACACAGAAGCTCTGATTCGTCCCATGGTAAGCGACGACCTGGAACGTTCTCATACCTTTTTCTGCGCGCTTCCCCCCGAAGACAGGGCGTGCCTGCGCCGGGACGTGACGCAGCTCGATGTGATCCGCGAACGCATGCATGAGATGGAAGTCGGCAGCGTAAGAAGGCTGGTCGCGTTGGCTGGCGGCGAGATTATCGCCGACGGCGCCCTCGAGCTCTCCCGCTCGGGTTGGGAACAACATGTCGGCGAATTGAGGATCATCGTTGCGCGCCCCCATCAGCGCAAAGGCCTCGGACTGCTCATGGCAAGCGCTCTCTACGATCTGGCCGCCAGCGAAGATCTGGAAGAGCTCATCGTGAAGATGATTGACACGCAGCTTACCGCCCGGAGCATCTTCAGCCGGCTCGGCTTCCGGGAGGAGGCCCTCCTGACAAACTTCGTCAAGGCCGGCGGTGTCCGGCGAAACCTGCTCCTCATGCGCTGCGAACTCGAGAACCTCTGGCGGGAGCCCCTGACCGAAAGCTAGAAACCTGTCGCCGCCCGCGCTCGAAAACCAGCCCCAGTGGCCGCCGACCCTGTGTGTCTCGCAACCCCGGTTTTCCGAATTCCGGTATGATGGGTCGCGTCCGCCCTGGCGAAGGTCCTTCGCCGGAGCGCCGGTTGCTTCAATTGGGCGGCCCAAATAGGTGCCTCTATGAAACGTAGTGAATTCTTGAAAACAATGGGAATGATGGCCGGGGGCGTCATGGCGAACAGTTGCGCCCGGACGGCGCCGGTTTCCGAACAAGCGACGCGGCCGAATATCGTTCTTATCATGGCGGATGACCTCGGCTACAACGAACTCGGCTGCTACGGCCAGGAGAAAATCCTGACACCGAACGTTGACCAGCTTGCCGCCGCCGGCATGCGCCTCACTGACTTCTACGCCGGCTCCGCGGTCTGTGCGCCAACCCGCTGCAATCTTATGACAGGCAAACACGGCGGGCACGCCGTTGTCCGCAACAATTCCGAGGTGAAGCCGAGCAAGTTTGGCGACTCTTTTGGCGGCCAGCTTCCCCTGCCGGAGGGGACCGTCACACTGGCCACCATGCTCAAGAGGGAAGGTTACGCCACCGGGGCGTTCGGTAAATGGGGGTTAGGCGGCGTCGGTTCTTCCGGCGATCCACTGTATCAGGGGTTCGACCGCTTCTTCGGGTTCAATTGCCAGCGTCACGCCCACAATCTCTATCCCCGTTACCTCGTCGACAACGCGGAGCAGCGTTTCCTCCAGGGCAATACCCGCGGCCTGACCGGCGAGCAATACGGCCCCCAGGTGATCGCTGATGAGATGCTCAAGTTTGTCGAAGCCAACAAAGACCAGCCGTTCTTTTGCTACTACCCCACTGTGATTCCCCATCTGGCTCTCCAGGCGCCCGAGGAAGAGGTCGCTGAATACCGCGGCAAGTGGCCGGAGACGCCCTACACCGGCGATCGCTACTTGCCCAATCCGACCCCGCGCGCCACCTACGCCGCCATGATCAGCTTCATGGATAAACAGGTGGGCCGGCTCATGAAGCTCCTCGATGACCTGAACCTGAGCGACAACACCATCGTCTTCTTCACCTCCGACAACGGCACCACAATGCTGAAGGATCAGGTCGACTATGAGTTCTTCAACAGCGTCGGACCGCTGCGTGGCCTGAAAGGGGAATTGTACGAGGGCGGCATCCGCGTCCCCCTGGTGGCCCGCTGGCCGGGCAGAATCCAGCCGGGCAGCGTCTCGGAACTCCCAGCGGCTCAGTACGACATGATGGCCACGCTGGGCGATCTCACCGGCGCCACGCCCCCTGCCGATACCGATGGGCTCAGCATACTTCCAACCCTGCTGGGCAATTCGGACGAACAAGAAAAGCACGAATTCCTGATATGGGATTTCGCCGGCTACGGCGGACAGCTCGCCGTGCGAATGGGCAAATGGAAAGGGATCAAAACCGGGCTGCAAAAGAACCCCGGCGCGCCGCTGGAACTTTACAATTTGGAGACCGATACCGGTGAGGAGAACAACGTCGTAGGCGACCACCCTGAGATCGCCGCCAGGATCGAGAAGATCATGCTGGAGGAGCGCACAGTGCCCGAGTACGAACGATTCCGGTTCGGGCGCTACGCCGATCATGCCTGATGCGCGCAACCGTTCCCGATCGGCTCGCGTCATGCAAGACGTGGGTCAATGGGGGACGGATCCGCCCGTTGCCGTGACACCTACTCCACGTTTGTCGGATAATGATGATTATGAAGAGATTGATTCTTCTGGGAGTTGTGTTCTGCCTCCCCTTCGGCGCTCTCGCCGCGGATGCTGCGAATGTAAACCAGTCGACTGACCCCGAAGTCGAGGTCCTCGACGAGATTATCGCCAAGGTCAACGGGGCGATCATTACGCGTACTGACATCGCGCGCATGCGGAACGACATGGTCAAAGAGATGGAGCGGCGGCAAGTCCCGCCGGAGAAGATCGCGGCAACCGTCGCCCAGCGGGAGGACGATTTTCTTCGCGACCGGATCGACCATCTCCTGCTCGTTCAGCGCGGCGATCAACTCGACATCAACGTCGACCAGGAAGTGAGTAAGTACTTCGCTAACTTGATGTTACAGTTCAAAGTCGCCGACCAGGACAAGTTCGCTCAGATAGTCCGCGAAAACACAAAGCTGCGCTTCGAAGATTACAAGGAAGAGGTTAAGAACGGAATCCTCACGCAGCGCGTCCTCCAACAGGAAGTCGGAAGCCGCATCGTCATTCCGCGGGAAGAGGTGGTGAAGTATTATGAGGAGCACAAGGATGATTTCCGGCGCGACGAGCGCGTCTTCCTGGCCGAAATCCTTGTCTCCTCCGAGGATAAGACCGGCGAGGAACTCGCCGCATTAGAGAAAGAAGCCGAACTCCTTGTCGAACGCGCCCGCCGCGGAGAAAGGTTCGATGAGCTTGCCCGTGAGAACTCTGACGCGGTCACGGCCGAAAACGGCGGCGACCTCGGCGGCTGGAAGAAGGGCGACCTCCGTCAAGACATCGAGGAGTTGATCTGGGATAAGCCAAAAAACTACGTTACCGACCCCATCAAGCAGGACAATGGCTACCTGATTCTCAAAGTGCTCGCCCACCATCAGGCTGGCATCGCCTACCTTGAAGAGGTGGAGAACGAGATCATGGGCATTTTGCACCAGCCCCGGTTTGAGCCAATGGTTCGGGAGTATCTGACCGAACTTCGCCAGTCGGCGTATCTCGAAATCAAGGAGGGATATGTGGACAGCGCAGCGGCCCCCGGAAAGGACACCTCCTGGAAGGATCCCGCCATGCTCGTGCCCGAAACTGTCACCCGGGAAGAGGTTATCGCCAAACCCGGCAGGAAGAAGCTCTTGTTCATCCCGATACCTGGCACCAAGGCCAGCCCCAAAAGCAGTTCTAAGTAGCGCCCGAATCGAATGAAATCAGTCTTTGTTTCCGACCTCCGTCCCAATCAGGACGTCACCAGCGCCTTTCTGGTTCAAGCTAAGCAAGTCCGGCTGAAAAAGACCGGCGAACCTTATCTCTCGCTCTCGCTCGTTGATCGCACCGGCGATATCGACGCCAAGATGTGGGATAACGTCGGCGACGTGGTGGAGACGTTCGACCGCGACGATTTCATCAAGGTGAAGGGCCGGGTCCAGGTCTATCAGAACAAACCCCAATTCACCATCCACCGGATGCAGCGCATTGGCGATGACGCCGTCGATTTCGCCGACTTCTTCCCTGCCTCGCAGCGCGACCTCGACGAGATGTTCGCTGAGTTGCGCGGCGTTATCAAGGAAGTCGGGAACGAGCACATTCGCGCGCTGCTCGACGCCCTCATGGATGACCCTGGAATCGCGCCCCGCTTCAAAACAGCCCCCGCCGCCAAGTCCGTGCATCACGCCTATCTCGGCGGGCTGCTGGAGCACGTTCTCTCGCTCTGCACCCTCTCGAAGCTCATGGCGGCACACTACCCGGTTGTCGATCTCGACCTGCTTCTGGCCGGCTGTGTTCTTCATGACATCGGGAAGATCGACGAGCTCTCCTACCGCCGCAGCTTCGGCTACACCGACGACGGCCAGTTGCTCGGCCACATTATCATCGGGCTCCGCATGATGGACGACAAGCTGCGCGGCTTGCCCGGCTTTCCTCCCCGGCTGCGCACGCTCCTCGAACACATCGTCATCAGCCACCACGGAATGCTCGAGTTTGGCTCCCCGAAGGTTCCTCTGTTTCCCGAGGCCCTGCTATTCCACTTCCTCGACAACGTCGACTCAAAGATGGAGAACATGCGGTCGGTCATCGAAAAAGACAAACAAATCGAAGGATTCTGGACCAGCTATAACCCGCCGCTGGAACGAGTCCTCCTGAAAAAGGATGCCTACCTGACGGGTGAGTCAAAAGAAATCCCCGCCCCGGCTGAAACCCAGCCGTCCGCCTCCGCCGCAGCACCTCCGCGCACTCCCGCCGCCCAACCCCGCCCCCAGCAATCGTTGTTCGGTGAGAAACTCAAGCACGCGCTGGGTTCCGAAGATTCGAATGCCTAGACCGTCGTCTTCCCACGAAATTCCCCCGCCTCTGGAGCTGGAATGCCTGAAGGCTCTCTGGCGCATCGGCGAAGGGACTGTAAAGGATGTCCGTGGCGTCGTTACGGAAAGCCGGAATCTGGCCTATACAACCGTGATGACGGTACTCGACCGCCTCGAGAAGCGTGGCAGCGTGCAGCGGAAGAAAATCGGCCGCTCCTTCCTTTACACCCCCGTGCTCGAGAGACACGAACTGCGCCGGCTTGCGGTTGACGCTCTCGTCGAGACCTTCTTCGAGGGATCCCGGGAGGACTTGATCCACTTCCTGCGCAATGCGGACGCCCCCGCCCAGCGCGAATTCCTCATCACCCCCGTCGAACCGGACGCCATCGACACCGACCTTCTTTAATTCGGCCTCCTCATCCCATTCTCGGTGGGTTTCTTCGGCTTTCAGCCGCTACACAATCCCCAACCCCGCCAAATCCCGCCTCAGCTTCTCCGGCCCCTCGAATCGCTCCGCCCGCATCCCGCACCGCCGCGCCCCGTCGACATTCTCTTGCACGTCGTCTGTGAAAAAGCACTCCTCCGGGTGGCAACCCGCATGAGAAATAGCATCCTCGTAAATCCGCCGATCGGGCTTCATCACGCCCAGCTTGTACGAAAGCACAAAATGATCGAAATGCCCCAGCATCGGGTAATGCCGCAAGACGTACGGGAAGTGAATCGCGTTCGTGTTCGAAAGCAGCAGCAGCCGGTGGTTCCGTTTCAACTCCGTCAGCAGCGGCTCTTCAATCAGCGTATAGGGTGGGAACAGGCTCCCCCATAATTCCTGGAACCGCCCGAAGTCCACCTTCATCTCCAGCGCGTCTGTTATTGCACGGGCGAACTCTTCCGGCTCCACCCGCCCGCACTCCAACTCGTCCACGAGCCCGGACGCCAGCACCCTGCGCTGGATCTCCGGCCCGGTGAACGCACAGTGTTCCGCCAGTGCCGCGTAGGCCCGCGGGAAGTCAAGCGGCACAACTACACCGCCGAGATCGAATATTACTGTTCGGATCATGGACGAAGTTCCAGGATAGCCCTCCGGCGCGCCGCTTGCCATTTCCCATCCGGGCGTGGTGGATTAACAGGAGAAGCGGAACTATGATCTGGACACGAAGAGAGTTGCTGCAGGTCGCTGCCGCGCAGATCTTGCCCGGCCTGGCGCCCCCTATCACCAAGGTGGAAGTCGCGCCGGCGGTCTATCCGGTGCGGGGCCAATTCAAATTCTTCGCCAAGCCGGAGCGGCCCACCGTGCTCGTCAAGATCACGTGCGAAAGTGGCGTCGTAGGCTGGGGCCAGTCTGTACCGGTCCCCAGTTGGAGCTACGAAACGATGGAGTCCGTGCTCAGCACGCTCGAACGCCACATTGCTCCGGCCCTGATCGGCGGCAATCCCTTTGACATCACCGGCGCCCATCGCGAAATGAATCGCGTGATCGCCCCCTCGTTTTCCACCGGCATGCCAATCGCGAAGGCCGGCATCGATCTCGCCTTGCACGACCTTGCCGGCAAACTCCGCGGGCAGAACATGCCGGAACGCTGGGGACGGCAGCCCAAAACTGCACTGCCGGTGAGTTGGACCATCAACCCCGCCCAACTCGCGGAGACCGAAAAGCTCGTCAACGAGGGGCTCCGCAACGGTTTCGGCCATTTCAACGTCAAGCTTGCCCCAAATCCGCGTTACGACCTCGAAATGTGTGCGATTGTCCGGCGCATGGCGCCTCAGGCGTTTCTGTGGGGTGACGCTAACGGCGGATACAATCTCGCGGATGCTAAGTGGGTCGCGCCCCGGCTCGCCGACATCGGCATGAACGTATTCGAGCAGCCGCTGCCTTCCAACCAGCTCTCCGGATACCGCGAACTGAAGCGCCAGGGCGCCCTACCGATTCTCATGGACGAGGGCGTCGTCTCCGCCCGGGACCTGATCGAGTTCATCAAGCTCGACCTGCTCGACGGCGTGGCGATGAAACCCGCACGCACTGCTGGACTCCGCGACGCCCGCCGGCAAATCGAGATAATCGAGGACGCGGGACTCCTCTTCCTGGGCAGCGGGCTGACCGATCCCGACGTTTCGCTCGCCGCCTCGCTCCAACTCTTTGGCGCCTACCACCTAAAGTTTCCAGCCGCCCTCAACGGGCCGCAGTTCTTGAACGGAAGCTTCCTCAAAACACCGCTCATCGTAAAAGACGGCCATATGGAAGTGCCCCTCGGTCCCGGCCTTGGCGTCGAGGTGGACGAAGAAAAAGTCCGTTCCGGGAGTCCCGTATGAAACTGATTTGCTTGCTGCTCGTCGCCCTGGCGGCCACCGCCCAGCCACGCTTCGAGTTCGTCGAACCGACGCGCGAATCGCTCCAACTGCTTGAAAACGGACGGCCAGTCTATACCTACCACCACGGCGTGATACTCGCCCCCGGCGCCCCGGCTGACCGTGCCCGCTGTTGCTATGTCCACCCAATCCATTCGCCCGCCGGCGTGATCGTCACCGATGACTTCCCAGAGGACCACTACCACCACCGTGGCATCTTCACTGCCTGGCCGATCGTCGACATCGGCGGGAAACGCCTTGACCTCTGGCTGATGCGAGGTATCCGCAAGAAGTTTGAGCGCTGGCATGAGCGGAATACCGGCCCTGAATCGGCCCGGCTAAAGGTCGAAAACGGCTGGTACGCCGTTGAGGAGCGGTTAGTACGCGAGATCGTTGAGATCGTCGCCATGCCCGTCCGCGAAGGCCGCCGCACCCTGAAGTTCTTTTTCTCCCTCGAGGCTCTGAACCGGGAGGTTGGCATCCAGGGCGATCCCACCAACCAGAAAGGTTACGGGGGCTTCTCCGTGCGCTTCGCTCCACGCGAGAACACGGTCATCACCAGCGACTCCGGCATTGAAAAGGGTGACTCCAACATGGTCCCTCACGCCTGGGCCGAACTCGCTGGCACATACTCGGGCGGCCGGGCCGCTCTGCGCATCGACATCGCTCCAGCCAATCCGGGCGCGCCGAACGGCTGGTGCCTCCGCCACTACGGTTTCCTCGGGGTCAATTTCCCAGGCAACGAAATGTACACGTTAAAACCCGGCCGGCCACTCGAGATGAACTACACGGTCACTGTCCGCGACGTCAGGTAGCCGCCACGGCCCGCAGAAACTCGGACGCTTGCCGGTTCGCTCTCCGCCCCTCGGTAAACACCCCGCCGAGTTGGAAAAACCCGTGGATCATCCCCGGAAACCGTGCCGCTGTTACCGGCACGTCTGCCTCCGCGAGTGCCCGGGCGTAGGCTTCCCCCTCGTCCCGCAGACTGTCATACTCGGCCGTCAGCACGTAGGCCGGCGGCAGACCGCTCAAGTCCTGATTCCAGAGAGGCGACACCCGAGGGTCCCTGCGGTCCACCCCTTCGGGTAGATATTCGCGGTAGCCGCGCTCCATGTCCTCGCTGCCCGCGCCGTATCCGCGGCCCACTAACTCGTGGGAACCCATGCCGCGGGTCGCATCCAGCATCGGATAGATCAGCATTTGGCAAGCCAGCGCCGGGCTCTCGTCTCTCACGGCCGCTGCGGCCACGGCTGCAAGGTTGCCACCCGCGCTATCGCCGCCCACGCCGACCCGGGCCGGACTGCCGCCAATCGTACCGCCTTCCCGCAACAGCCACCGGGTCGCCGCCACGGCATCCTCTACCGCGGCCGGAAACGGATGTTCCGGAGCGAGCCGGTAGTCCACCGCCGCCAGAATCCACCCCGACTGCGCCGCCAGAATCCGGCAAAGCCCATCGTGCGTCTCCAGATCGCCGCTGAAGAAGCGGCCCCCGTGAAAGTACGCCAGCACCGGCAAGTTCTCCCTCTCGGAAGGCCGGTAGATCCGCACAAGAATCTCTCCGCCCGGCCCCGGCAGGCTCGCATCGCTGACACTAGGTAGATCCGGCGGCTCTCCGGCCAACGGCGCCATCCCGCGGTAGAATTCGCGAGTCTGCTCCACCGTCATCGCGCTGCGCGGCGGAGTTCCTTTGGCGGCCTTCGCCAGATATCTCTTCGCTTCCGGGTGAAGCGGCACGGTCAGTTCTCCGCCAGGCACCGGAAGACTTCCCGGTAGAACTCTGGATGCGACTGCCAGGTCTGCGCAGTGACCATCTTGCCGTCCCTCACCGCTTCCCCGCTCTCCCAGATCCCCCCGGCCATCTTCACCTCATTGCGCACGTGTTCGTAGCAGGTAACGCACTTGTCCTTCACCAGGTCCGCCGCCACCAGCACCTGAATCCCATGGCAGATGCCGAATACGCACTTTCCGGCCTCGAAGAACTCCCGCGTCAGCGCCACCAGCTTCTCGTCGTGCCGCAGGTACTCCGGCGCCCGGCCGCCGGCGATAAGGATCGCGTCGTAGTCCGCCGCGCGCACATCCGAAATCGCGATATCGGCTTCCAGGCCATAGCCCTGGCGCTCCACATAGGTGTCCCAACCCGGCTCGAAATCGTGCATCACAAGGTGCAGCCGCCGTTTGCTTGGCGCGGCCACCACGGGCTCCATTTCAGCTTCGCGGAAACGATGGACAGCGTATAGAGCTTCGTAGCTTTCCCCGCCATCTCCAGTGACAATCAGGATCTTCTTGCTCATGACAAAGACAGCATACCATCGCAACACAAGCTGGCCCCGAGCGTCCGCCACAAAAAGAATGGCGCCGGACGGATGGGACCGGCGCCTCATGGAAGTGGAGTGAGCTTATGCGCTCTACTTACCAATACGCCGCCACGGCAAAAACGTCATGCGCCAATCGCTGCCGGCGAAGAGGAATCTGCCGTAATATCACGACATTTAACAGTTACTTGACTTTCTGCCGTAGCCACGCCAGCGTCTTCGCAAACCCTTCCTCGTACGGGGTGATTCGAAGCTCGGCAAGTAGTCCCCGCAACTTCGACGCGTCATACGAAATCGGTTTCACGTAATCAGGAACCATCTGCAGGAAGCCCCGCAGGGGCTTGTGAAAAAGACTTACTAAGCGGAGGAGCAGCGGCCCGGCGCCGGCCACCTTCACTTCGCTTCCCAGTACCTCGCCTGCAATCGCCGCCGCCCGCTTGCCGGAGAGCGGGCCGCTCCCGGGCAGAATCCACCGTTCGCCATACGCGGCGCTGTGCTTGGCCGTCCGCGCCGCAATCCTCATCGCGTCGGGGACATAGATGTACTCCCGCTCCGTCGACGTGGACCCGATCCAGTTCATCGTCTTACCCTCGGCCGCCTGATGTAAAGGTTGTTGCAGCGTGCTCGTATGGACCCAGGGTCCGTAGAAATCGGGCAGATGCAGGATCGCCGCTCCCGCCTGCTGGAGAATATCCTCGGCCTCACGGCGGTAGCGAACCCAGTCATCGCCACCCGTCCGCGGGTGCTCCTCGGAAATCACACTATTTGTTACTGGCAGGTAAGCCCAGAAACTGGAGATTTGCACGCAGCGGGCTCCCGTCTGCCTCACGGCGCCGGCGATATTGCGGGCCGTCGCCGGGTGTTGGTGCATGAGATCGCTCGGCAGGCCAATGCAGTCAAACACCAACGGGCATCCGTCAACCGCCCGCAGCACGCCGCCGCCGTCAAGAGCGTCGGCAGGCACCCGTTCATCCTCCTCCGTGCCGAACAAGTCCTCCAGGCTGTCCGCGCGGCGGGACACCACCCGCAGGCGCACCCCAGCATTTCGTAACTCTCTCGCCAAGTGAATTCCGGTGGGACCCGTCGCGCCTAGAATCACCGCCCGGTCGAACAATAGGTCTGGCTCTGGCATGTTCCCGTCCTCGCTCCCTGTCACCAAGTCTGGCACGATAGAAGTCCCGGCAACCGCCCTCCCGTTCACCAAGTACTCCTCAACCCGCGGCCGGGACGCGGTCTTTGGCTACCCCCACGCCGGAGATCGGGAACTGCGCGCGTCCGTTTCAGGTATGCTGATAGGTCTGGCGCGGATGCGCCCGCCCCAGAGAGGTGCTAAATGAAACAGAAAATGACATTCGGACTCATTATCGGCAACCGGGGATTCTTTCCGGATCACCTGGCAAAATCCGGGCGTGAGGAAATGATTAAGGTCCTCGAGGCGGGAGGTCACCGTGTGGTCGTACTCACGCCGGAAGACTCTAAGTTTGGAGCCGTCGAAACCCGCGAGGAAGCCAAGAAGTGTGCCGCACTCTTCAAAAGCAAGGAAAGCGAAATCGACGGCATCATCGTCTCCCTGCCCAACTTCGGCGACGAAAGGGCCGTCGCGGAAACGCTGCGAATCGCCGGGCTCGGCGTGCCGGTGCTGATCCAGGCCACGCCTGACTCCGCTAGCAACATGACCATCACTGACCGCCGCGACAGCTTTTGCGGGAAGATGAGCGTCTGCAACAACCTGACCCAGTATGGCATCAAGTATTCGCTCACCCGCCTCCACACCGTCGCCCCGGATTCCGCCGGTTTCCGCCAGGACGTGGACTGGTTCGCCGCGGTTTGCCGCGTTGTCAACGGGCTCCGCAGAACCCGCGTCGGCGCCATCGGCGCCCGGCCGGCGGCTTTCAATACGGTCCGCTACAGTGAAAAGCTACTCGAGCGGAGCGGAATCGACGTCGAAACCATCGACCTCTCGGAGATTTTCGGCCGTATCGGCAAGATGGCCGACAATGACGACGCGGCCCAGGCCAAGCTCAAGGCCATTCAGAACTATGTCTCCACCAAGGACGTCCCCGCCGAGAGCCTCCTCAAAATGGCCAAGCTCGGCGCCGTCATCGAGGGCTGGATGGGCGAAACCCATGCTACCGTTAGCGCCATCCAGTGCTGGACGTCCATGGAAGAGTACTTCGGCGTGGTCCCCTGCACCGTGATGAGCATGATGAGTGACTCGCTCTTGCCAAGCGCCTGCGAGGTCGACGTTTGCGGCACCATAGCCATGCATTCCATGGCCCTTGCGTCCAACACCCCCAGCGCCTTGCTCGACTGGAACAACAACTACGGGGACGACCCCAACAAGGCCGTCTGCTTCCACTGCTCCAACCTGCCGAAGCACTTTTTCAAGGACGTGAAGATGGACTTCCAGGAGATCATCGCCGGCTCGGTAGGCAAAATGAATACCTTCGGCACGTGCGTCGGCCGCGTCAAGTCCGGACCCATGACCTTCGCCCGCATGTCCACCATCGACGACGAGGGCGTGATCGCCGGCTACCTCGGCGAAGGCGTATTCACCGACGACCCCCTCGAAACCTTCGGAGGCGCCGGCGTTGTCGAAATTCCGGACCTCCAGGGCTTGCTCAAATACATCTGCGAGCAAGGCTTCGAACACCATGTCGCCGCGAACCTCTCAAATGTCGCGAACGTGATCGAGGAAGCCTGGTCTAAGTACATGGGGTGGGACGTTTACCGCCATAGCTAACTGCAACAAAACACGTTTGTAAACGGCGGAGCCTACAAGAGTGGCTCCGCCGTTTTAATTCCGGATACGAAAATCTGGAATTAGACAAATCTTTCACTGTCCGTTCATCATCCTGGAACAGCCCGCGGAATAGACTTCAAACAGGATGTACCGCCATTGTTCCAGGACGTACCGCGGATGACGCTCGCCGAGGCCGTCGCCGAGATCGTCGCGAATCCATGGACCCGCCTTGTCCGCGAGTGGAACTGGAAATCCGCGCTGTTCAGCTCTCTCATCCGGGGCGGAATCTTCTTCGCGACGAACGCGACCGCCGGCGTCCATGCGGCCACCGGCGCGCTGATGGCGGAGGTCGCGTTCGGAATCACAACCTCCGGATTCTACGGCTCGCTTGTGCAGGTCCTGCGAAAGGTGGAGCCGCTCTGGAAGGCGGGCTTGGCGGTCGGGCTCATGATGCCCTGCATCCTGCACACACTCGAGTTCGCCGTCCACTGGAATCGGGGTACCCCGAAAATTGGCCTGAGCCTGTTTGTCTCGGTGCTGTTCACGATCTTCTCAATGCTCTTTAACCTCTACGCCATGCGCCGGGGGGTAATGGTCGTTGGTGAGGGGCAGCGCCCCCTGCTTCAGGACCTCTCGTTAATCCCCGGCGTCATCGCGGGCTTCTTCGCCACCGGCGCGATGCTCTGCAGGAAGGGCTTGGCGGCGCTTTGGAAATGGATTTCAGCTTTCGACCACGACGTACTGCTATGACAGCAAACAACAGATATCGCGGGATACACGAATTCGCCTCCCGGACGCCGTTCAGCCGGCGGGGCTTCCTGTACTGTCTGGCTGGCCTGGCGGCTCTGCCGTCCGCGCCGGCCGGCGCCGTAGATGCCGCTCTACAGTCGCGCCGCTACCGCGCCGACGCCGTAGTCACCGTTCTTTCTATCCCGATCGTCACCAAAAGCGGCGTCGGAAGCGGTTTTGCCGAGATGGAAGAGACCGGGCCTGACAACCAGCGGAAGCTGAGTCTTCGCTTCGCCGCCGGTTCGCTCCCGGACAAGGCCGCCGGCTTGAACCGGATGGGCTATATCCAAGAGGAGATCATTCGCCGCGGTAATGAACCGGCCAAGGCCGGCTACTTCGGATTCATGACCTCCTCCGACGAGCATGATTTGGACGAAGCCCGGCAGGCGATGAAACAGGGGCAAGACACCTCCTCCCTGCCCTACTCGGTCATCGCGGGTTCCGCAGAGCCCGGCGGCTACCGCGCCTTCAAGACACGCTTCTACCCGGACGGCTCCTACACTTGGGCTGACTGGAACGGACTGCTCGCGCAGGCCCGCCACGTCGCCGCTTCCTCGACCGGACAGGCGCCGGCAAGAGACCTTGATGACAACGGCACGGTCCCGGCGCCGATGCTCTGCACACTAGTGGAGGCCATGCGCCACGATGAGGAAAATCTCGAACGCCTGTTCGTTTGGGGCGACCAGGAATACGTCCTCAAGGTCCGGAAAGACCGCGACGAAAAAATGGGCGCTCGACTGGCGGACCGAAATCTCACGGACCGTCCGGCTGACGTTGTCCGCCTGACCGGAAAAGCCTCCAACCGTCACACTGGCAAGGGAAGCAAATTCCGGCTGTGGTATGACGCCGGTGGCGAGTCCATCCTTCCCCTGCGTATCGAATACCGGCCGCGCTCCTTCCTGCATCTGATTTTCGAAGCCGATCCAAGCGCCGGAGATGATCTGAATTCGCCTGAACTCTACTCGCAAAGCCGCGCGGCGAACGGAAACGGCAGCGAGTAATCTGTAACAATATGCTCACACCGGAGTCTTTAGGTGTTTGAGCTGGATCGTGGAGACTGCCATCATAGGTAGTTGTAACTGGGCGCATGAAGTACCGCGCTAGCAGAAGCACGGAACCCAATGGTCAAAAACTCAGTTCGAATGTTCTGGAGAGATCCGGCGGCCGCTCAGGGCTTCCGGACTGGAATTTCCATCCACAGCCACACGCTCTGCTCCAAGGAGCGATTGAGCTTCTTGCCCGTCATGGTACCGCTGCTGCCGGGCGGCGCCGCGGTCCTCCGAAAAGTTGAGGCGATGCACGAAAACGGCAAGGGAGAAAAGCTTGACTACTCTCGC
Organism: uncultured Solibacteraceae bacterium; assembly: GCA_964468205.1. Taxonomy (GTDB): domain Bacteria; phylum Acidobacteriota; class Terriglobia; order Bryobacterales; family Bryobacteraceae; genus CAWELS01. The sequence continues at coordinate 146,144 of CAYXVG010000008.1, forward strand.
GGCTGGTGGACTCCGCCGCTCTCCCCGCAGCACGCCTACAATCTGGAGGCGAATCAAATCGCGGACAAACTCGGCCTCAGCCCGCTGGTTTCGCTCAGCGACCACGACAACATCGAGGCCGCTTCCATGCTGCAACTCATGGACGGCTACCGCGACGCGCCGATCTCGGTCGAGTGGACCATTTCCTACTCACTCGCAAAATTTCATCTCGGAATTCATAACCTGCCCCGGGAGAGCGCCCGGCAGTTCATCACCTGGATGAACGAGTTCACCGACGACAGCTCTCGCTGGGATCTTCGCGAACTGCTCGACGCCCTCCAGGCGATCGACGACGTGCTGATCGTGCTCAACCATCCGCTTAGCGACGAAGGCCGGGTGGGGCGCCACGTCCACACCGATCACGTGAAGCATTTCCTACACGACTGCGGCCGGTGGATCCATGCCCTTGAGTTGAATGGCCTGCAGCCCTGGAAAGACAACTCCCAAGTCTCGCTCATCGCCCGGGAGTTCGACCTCCCGCTTATCTCTGGCGGCGACCGGCACGGTTGCGAGCCGAACGCAAACGTCAACGTCACTAACGCCCAAACCTTCGGCGAGTTTGTCCACGAAATCAGGCGCGACCGTGTTTCTAATCTGGTCTTCATGCCGCATTACCGCGAGCCGCTAAAGATTCGCTATCTGGAGAATATTTGGCACATTCTCCGTCACATGCCGGACAACCCGGGACGCGAACGCTGGTGCGACCGCGCTTACTACCAGATGCTGAATGACGAGCCGCGTCCCATCGCCGCCCTCACCAACCACGTCGGAATCCAGATGTTCAACCGGTTCATCAACCTCATCGGGTTGCTGGCGAGCAGGCCCGTCCGTCCCGCGCTCAAGCTGGTCTGGTCCGAGCAGGAGGGAGGCTACCGTTGAGCGGCGCCCCGCGTGTGGCCTTCCTCACCGACTCCTATCACGAAGTCAACGGGGCCGCGCGCACGTGCCGGGAACTCGAAGCTTTCGCCCGGAGGAAGAATCATTCTTTCTGCTGCGTCCGCTACGGTAACGAGGAATACTCCGGTCAGGATGGCAGCGTCCGCATCCTGCAATTGAAGCGGAGTTCCTGGAAGTTCCCGGTGGATCCGGACCTCGACTTCGACACCCGCTTCTACCGCTACCGCCCGCTCGTCGTGGAAACTCTCCGCGACTTCAAGCCGGACCTCGTGCACATCATCAGTTTCGGCGACGCAGGCATCCTCGGCGCCATCGCCGCCGCCGTGCTCAAAGTTCCGCTCGTGCTTTCCTGGCACACGAACTTCCACGAATTCGCATCCCGCCGGGTGCAGAATTCGTTCCGCTGGATTCCCGCACCTGTCCGTGACCCGCTCTCCGGCAAAGTCGAAGACTTCGTGTTGGACCGTGTGCTTTGGTACTTTGGGCGCGGCGATGTCCTTCTCGCACCCAGCCCGGAACTGGTCGAGTTGCTCAAAACCCGCACTGGCCGCCCCACCTTCTACATGGGCCGCGGCGTCGACACCCAGTTCTTCTCCCCGGATCACCGCGAACGCGGCGATGACCTTTTCAACATCGGATTCGTCGGCCGGCTCATGCCGGAGAAGAACGTGCGTTTCTTCGCCGCCATCGCCGACAAGCTCGAGGCCGCCGGTCACAACGATTTCCGCATCACCATGGTCGGCCACGGACCGGAACGCGACTGGCTCGCCGCCAACGTCAAGCGCGTCACGCTCACCGGCGTTCTCCACGGCGAGGACCTCGGACGCGCCTATGCAAACTTCGACGTCTTCGCGTTCCCGTCCCAGACCGACACATTCGGACAGGTGGTCCAGGAAGCCCAGTCCTCCGGCGTGCCGGCCGTGGTCACCGACAAGGGCGGGCCGCAATTCCTGCTTGAACACAACGCCACCGGCTTCGTCGCCCGCAACGACGGCGAGTTCATCGAGTATCTGGTCAAGCTGAAGAACGACCCCGTTCTGCGGGAACGGATGGGCATTCACGCCCGGCGAACCGTCCACCTGAAGTGTTGGGACCGTATCTTTCTCGAGGTCTACAAAGCCTACAACTTCTGCAAACTCGCCGGACCGAGACGCAAACAGAACGGCAACCAGCTTCACCTCGATCCGATCCCGGTCAGAACCGATTCTCTCTGAAACGCCACCCCAAGCCGGTAGACTGGGTATCGATGCGCGCTCATTATCTCCAGCACGTCCCGTTTGAAGGGCTCGGCAGTATCAAGCCATGGCTTGCCGCGGCGGGCTACGAGATAACGCGAACCCGTCTGTTCGCCGGCGAGGGTCATCCGTCGCCGAATGAGGTTGATTTCCTTACCGTCATGGGCGGTCCGATGAGCGTCAACGACGAGCGGACCTACCCGTGGCTGGCCGGCGAGATGCAATTCCTCCGGGATTTCATCGAAACCGGACGGCCGCTCCTTGGCATCTGCCTCGGCGCACAGCTCATCGCCAGCGCGCTGGGCTGCAGCGTACACCCAAATCGCGATAAGGAGATCGGCTGGTTTCCAGTCGAAGGCATCCCGCCGGGAGACGCCGCCGCATTCGCGTTCCCGCGCTCAACCGAGGTCTTCCACTGGCACGGCGAAACGTTTGACCTGCCGCCAGGAGCCCTCCACCTGGCCCGTAGTGAGGCGTGCGAGAACCAGGCGTTTCAGCTCGGCCGCTCGGTGATCGGACTCCAGTTTCACATCGAGACCACTCCGGAAGCCGCCCGTGCCCTCGTCGAGAATTGCCGCTCCGAACTCGTCGCCGGAAGCCATGTCCAGACGGCCGAGGCGATCCTCGCCGCCACGCCTCAAAAATACAGCGTCATCAACAACCTGATGGCTGATCTCCTCGCGTATCTGACCGCATCCCGGTAAAACCGTGGCCCAAAATACCAACCGGCCCGCTCCGTCTGCATGCGGAGCGGGCCGGACCCGGTGCGAAAGGAGACTCCACCGGAAAGCTTCATCCGCGAAGTCCGTGTGGTACAAAGACGTGCATCCTCAGTTTCGCCTCTGTTTCAGTTTTTTTAAAGTGGTTGAATACCCGAGATCACCTAGGAAATCGCACCGAGAAGTACTAGCCGGCGATGCGGCTCCGCTCCCGTCGCGGCAACTCCCGCCTATCGGGAGAAATCCACCGTCTCGAGCGTCGTCTGCCCGGCGGATACCGTCACCGCAATTGTCCGGCTCGCGGCGCCCGGTACCTTCAGCGGGTTGACGACAACCAGATAGTCCCCAGGAGGCAGTTCATAGGTCCTTGGGTTCGAGCTGGTACTGGTGTAGGTACGCCCGCCGGCTACCGCCTTACCCGCCGAATCGGCGACATTCGTGACCGCGTCCACCAACTCGCCGCCCTTCACCGCGCCGATCTTCAGCGTTCCGGTGGTGAAGGCCTGCTCCACTTCGGTCCGGTTCTTGGGCTCGACCTGAATTCCGGAGAGCTTCTCTGTCGGTCCGCCAGCGATTTCGAGCGCCGTGATCACTACATCGTAGGAGCCCGGCGGCAGCCGGAACACCTTCGGATTCGACGACGCCGAGGTATAGCTCCGGCCGCCGGCGGCCGCCTTCGTGGTTCCCGCCGCTACCACGCGAATGGTGGCGTCGGAGAGCGCGCCGTTCCGGCTCACCAGAACGCTCAGCTCTCCGGTGGAAAAATCGGCGACCTTCTCCACCACCGTCCCCGCCTCGACAACAACCTTCTCCAGCCGCCTTTCGACCCCGCCCTGAACCTGCAGCGGCGTGACCGTGATGTCATAGGTCCCGGCTTCCATCGGGAACCGCCTCGGATTAGTCTGCGGGCCGGAATAGGTGCGGCCACCCGCGACCCGCTCTCCCGAGGAGCTATAAACATAGACCATCGCGTCGTGCAGCTTGCCATCGACGATCGACTTCACTGACAGAGTCGCATCCTGGGGCGGCGCCTCCGCGGTCATGGTCCGCTCCAGCGCCGCGGAGAGTTCTTCCGCACTTTCGGCGGGAAGATAGAGCCCGCCGCCCGCCTGGGCGGCGCATTCGAGCGACGAGACGTTTTCTTTCGCCACGTCGAATCCGACGATGTGCAGGACGAATTCCGCGCCGGCCTCCCGAGCCGCTCGGACCGCCGCGCAGGGGTCTCCACCACAGGTCTCCAGCCCATCCGTTACGAGGACAATAGTCCCCGGTTTGCCCACTTTGGCTGACTCGGCCGCCGCCTGTTCGAAAGACTTCGTGATCGGCGTCATTCCGAGCGGGTTTAAGTTGTCGACTCGATCGGGAACATCCGAAGACAAGTCCGACCCCGGCGCCACAAGCGTCTCAATGTCCCCGCACTCGCCTTTCTGGCGATGCCCATACGCCACGAGCCCAAGCTTCGCGTGCGCAGGCAGCTTGCCCACCAGATCGCGGATTACCCGGCGCGCCGCCTCGATCTTGGTCTCGTTCTTCACCCTCCCCCACATCGATCCCGAAGCATCGAGGATCAGCACGAGGTTCTCCGTCCCAGCCGCCGGCAGCGATCCAGCGAGCAGAGCCGCCAGCGCTGCCATAATTCCGATTTTCCCAGCCTGTCTAATCATCACCACTTAGTACACCTTGTCGCGGCTGCCGCGTCAACTGTAGCGGACCCAGCCCCGCCCAAAGGGCTACGCTGGAAGAGTGCCGAATCCCGTCCCGCCCGCCGCCCGGCGCATCCCCAAGGCGCTGATCATCCACGGCCACACGCGAATCGACGACTACTACTGGTTGCGCGACCGCGACAACCCGGAAACGCTCGCCTATCTCAAGGCGGAGAACGACTACGCCGAGGCCATGCTGGCCCACTCGAAGGCGCTCCAAGAGGAGCTGTTCCGCGAATTCAAGATCCGCATCAAGCAAACCGACGAAACCGTCCCCTACCGCTACAACGGCTACTACTACTACGACCGGATGGAGGATGACCTCGACTATCCGATCTTCTGCCGGAAGTCGTCATTGGCCGGTCCGGAAGAGATCCTGCTCGACGTCAATCAGCTTGCCGAGGGCCATGACTATTGCGCGGCGGTGGCGCCCGAGGTAACCCGGAACAACCACCTGATGGCCTTCGGCGCCGACTTCACCGGCCGCGGCTTCTACGAGATCCGCTTCCGCCCAGCGGACTCCGACCGCGACTTGCCCGACCGCCTCGCGGACACCACGGGCAACTTCGCTTGGGCCAACGACAACCGGACGCTCTTCTACGGACGCCAGCACCGCGAGACGCTCCGGTCCCACCAGATCTGGCGGCACGCGCTCGGCACGCCGGCAAGCGACGATGTCCTGGTCTATGAAGAGACGGACGAGACCTTCGCACTCGAGGTCGACAAGTCGAAGAGCGAGGAATATCTCTTCATCGCCTCGGTTCATGCGCTGGCCACCGAATTCCGCTTCCTTCGCGCCGGCGACCCGAACGGCGAGTTTCGCGTCATCGCTCCCCGCCGCTCAGATCACGAGTACCAGGTGGAACAGTTCGGCGGCGACTTCTACATCCGAACCAACCTCGACGCCCGCAACTTCCGTCTGATGAAGGCGCCGGTTGCCGCGCCCGGCATCGCGAACTGGACCGAGGTCATCCCGCACCGGGACGACGTCCTGCTGGAAGCCTTCGAGATCTTCCGCGACTATCTGGTGGTGGAGGAGCGCCGCGACGGATTGCTGCGTCTGCGCATCCTCCCTTGGTCCGGCGCCGAGGAGCACTACGCCGAGTTCGACGAGCCGGCCTACCACGCCTACACCGCCGACAACCACGAGTTCGATACCCCGCTGCTGCGCTTCGAGTATAGTTCGCTCCGCACGCCGGATTCTGTCTACGACTACGACATGGCCACCCGCGAGCGGACGCTGCTCAAACGCGACGAGGTGCGCGGCGGATTCGCGATTGCGAATTACACCACCGAGCGGCTTCACGCTCCGGCCCGCGACGGCGCCTCCGTACCGGTGTCGCTGGTCTACCGCAACAGCCGGTTCGGCAAGGACTCGTCCAACCCGCTGCTCCTGCTCGGCTACGGCGCCTACGGCCTCTCCGAGGAGGCTGACTTCAGCCCGTTCCTGATCAGCCTGCTCGACCGTGGCTTTGTCTTCGCCATTGCCCACGTTCGCGGCGGACAAGAACTGGGCCGGCAGTGGTATGACGACGGCCGTTTGCTGAACAAGCAGAACTCCTTCACCGACTTCATCGACTGTGCTGAATTCCTCATCGCCGTGGGCTACGCCGACCCGGCGCGCGTCTGCGCCACCGGGGGCTCGGCGGGCGGACTGCTCGTGGCGGCCGCCGCGAACATGCGGCCCGAACGGTGGCGCGCCATCTTCGCCGCCGTGCCCTTCCTCGACGTGGCGACGACGATGCTCGATCCGGACCTCCCGTTGACCGCCGGCGAGTACGACGAGTGGGGCGACCCGAGACGGGAAGACCACTACCACTACATCCTCAGCTACTCCCCATACGACAACATCCGCCGCCAGGCGTATCCGGCTCTGCTGATCCATTCCGGACTGCACGACCCGCAGGTGCAGTACTGGGAACCGGCGAAGTACATCGCCAAGCTGCGCCGCCACCAGACGGGGCCGGCGCCGCTGCTGCTCAAGACCGAGCTTGACGCCGGTCACTCCGGCCCTTCCGGGCGGGACGGAAGTTACCGGGAACAGGCGGAGATCCACGCGTTCCTGATCATGGCGGCGGGATCACTCTAACCACTCGATCGGCGCGTCGGTTTCGAGGATGATCGACGGATCGATCGGGTAGCGGCCGGTCCTGGCTCCGTAGGCGCTGAGGCCGGCGGCCGACTCCGGGGGCGATTCGAGGACGACGCGAATCTCCGGCCGTTCCTTGAGCTGGGGCACGAAGTCGGGCACGCCCAGCAGATGGATCTCGCCCTTCACCAGGAAGCCGTAGCTGCCGTGGTGGAACTTCTCGAGGTGCGAGAGGAGGCCGCGGGCATCGCCCGGGTCGTCGAAAAGAGGTACCGGCTCTAGCGGATTGCCGTTGATGTAGATGTGGACTTCGCCTGGGTACTTGCGGCCGTCGGTCTGCGGATAGTCGAGGGGAGTGATCGCCTGCGGCCAGTCAAGGCGCTCATCCCGAGCCTTCGTGCCCAACTCAATGAACAGGCCGAGGCGAACAGGCCGGGCCGCGATCACCTCCGGCGGCACTTCGAAGCGGTACTCGATGACTCCTGGCCCGAGGATCCAATGCTTGCCGGGGTTGCGGCCGCGGGTTGCGCGCAGATCAGAGCCGGCGCCCTGCCAGCGGGAGGCCGATACAGCTTGCGGAGGAAGCCGCAGGGCGACGTGTTTCTCGTCGACCGGTTCCACCCGCGCCATACCTTCCGCTCCAGTCTTGACAACTATGTTGACGAAGTTGGCCGCGAGGCGGTTGTCTTGGCCGTCGGCGAGTTCCATCACCATGGCTCCGGCGAAGGCCCGCTCCGGCAGGGTAACGAGGAGTGATTCCTGCATGGTCACCCGGTACCGCTCCCAGGTGACGGGCTTCTTATCGAGTTCGACGCGCACTTCTCGGCCGAGGTCATCGACGCCAATCAGCCAGCGCTTCAAGAAGACCTCGCCCTCGACATCGGACCAGTGGCTGACGAAGGCCGGGATGAACAGATCCTGGCCGGGTTCGGCGACGATGATCGGCGGGGTATCGAAGCCAACGAAGTCCTCCCGCTGGAGGTCCGCGACAGTCATGCCTTCCACCCAGGCGTCGTAGCCGTATTCCTTGGGCGAGCGGTCGTAGTTGTAGAAGCCGTTGTGCTCGAACTCGACGTCGGTGAGCTCGGTGTAGACGTAGCCCTGGATCTTCTCGTACCTCCGGAGCCGGGTGGTCAGGTAGCGGAAACCCCAGGAGATGTCGCGGTCGCCGCCGCCGGCGCTGACAGCGCCGTACTCGGAGTTGATCAGCGGGGCGGTGTCCTGCGTGTAGCCGGGAACGTAGTTGAAGGGAGATCCGGGGTAGGTCTGCGCAACCACTTCCTCGATGTGCTTCCGGGCGCGCTCCTCGTCATCGATGTAGAAGTGCCAGGAGTTCAGATCGGTGATGACGTGGTCGCGGCGGTTGGGGGAGTTGTCCTCGACCAGGCGGGTAGGATCGGTCTCTTTTGCCTCATGCCAGACGGCCTTCACCCATTCCTGGAGATCGGGGCGGTTCTTGAAGTCGTTTCCTCCGATGCCCCAGGTTTCGTTGAACAGGCACCAGGCGAAGATCGACGGGTGGTTCTTGTCGCGGGCCAGCACACCGCGCATGGTGGCCTCCCAGGCTTCGCGAGCCTTTTCGGAGTACTCCCAGGTGTTCGGCATGTCCTCCATGATGAGGACGCCGAGCTTATCGGCCCAGTAGAGGCGCCGCGGCTCGTCCGGCTTGATGTGGATGCGGAGGAAATTCAGGCCGGCTTCCTTGGCCAGTTCCATGTCGCGGCGCAGGAACTCGTCGTCCGGGGCAGTGTAGATGCCCTCCGGATTGAAAGACTGGTCGAGGGCTCCGCGCAGGTAGACCGGCTCGCCATTGAGCAGCACCGACTCGTAGTCCGCACCGCCGTATTTGCCGCGGGCGATGGTGCGCAGGCCGAAGTAGCTCGCCACGGTGTCGGTGGCTTCGCCCTCCGCGCTCACCTCGAGAGTGAGGTCATAGAGGTGCGGATTGTCCGGCGACCAGAGCTTCGGCGAACTCACGGCAAGCTCCGCGCGGAAGACTCCGTCAACGGCTTCGCCCTCGGCCGCGGACACGGTGGAATCGCTCGAAGACAGGCGTACCCGCGCCGGACCGCCTTCCACGTTGGCCTCGACCGCCAGCGACCACGCGCCGCCTTCCGACTTCGGAGTCAACGTGAAGTCGTCGAGATAGGCGGCCGGCCGCGCCTCGAGCCAGACCGTCTGCCAGATTCCGCTCGTGAAGGTATACCAGCTCGCCACCTGCTTGCCGGTGGGCAGTTCGCGGTCAGTGGGGTCGTAAGCGCGGACCACCACGCGCGCCGATTCGCCGGGAGCCACGCGGTCCGTGATGTCGAAGGCGAAGGGTGTGTATCCGCCTTCGTGCTTGCCGACCGGGGCATCGTTCACCCAGACCTGGGCCTCCCAGTCTACGGCCTCGAAGCGAAGCCAGACGCGCTGCCCCTCCCAAACGGCTGGAACGCGGATCTCACGCCGGTACCAGCCGATGTGCTGGCCGGTCTCGTCATGGATTCCCGAGAGCTCGCTTTCCCAGCAGAAGGGGACGGTGATGTTCATTTCCCAGGGGACGGTGGAGCGCTGCCAGCCCTCGCCGATACCGCGGTTCAGGGGGTCGAAGCGAAATTCCCATTCGCCGTTGAGGTTGAGCCAGTTGGCCCGTTCGAAGTTCGGGCGGGGATGCTCGGGCCGGGGGATCTCGCCTCCCCCGCCGCAAGAGACGAGCATTGCGACCGCAATCGCCGCGCTAATGAGCCGTGGAATCATCTTCACTATCCTATTCTGGTTGGGCGGCGCAGAATGCAAGCGCGGGGGACGCCCAAGGCTGTCCACGCGGCGCAGAATACAGGCGCGGGGGACGCCCAAGGCTGTCCACGCGGCGCAGAATGCAAGCGCGGGGGACGCCCAAGGCTGTCCACGCGGCGCAGAATACAAGCGCGGGGGACGCCCAAGGCTGTCCACGCGGCGCAGAATACAAGCGCGGGGG
>CAYXVG010000008.1:155884-158833 GCA_964468205.1 uncultured Solibacteraceae bacterium
ACGCCCAAGGCTGTCCACGCGGCGCGAAAAGCACGCGCCTTGGGACAGCCAAGGACGTCCCCCTTCTGCAAGGGCGTCTCCCTTCTGCAAGGACGTCCCCCTTCTGCAAGGGCGTCCCCCTTCTGCAAGGTCGGTCAAGGACGTCCTCATCGGTCTACTCCTTCAGTACGGGGAAGGCGGTGACGCGGAGGTTCGTGCTGCCGTAGGGGGTCAGGACCAAGCGCTCTTTTGGCTCGGCGCTGCCGGCCGGGCTTTTGGGCAGCGGCCCGGCGGAACTGTTCACGAGCTGCCACTGCGGGACGCGCCGCCCTTCGACTGTGAGGAGGACGGGCGGATAGTCCGGCGAAAACGGCACGTCTCCGACCGCATTCTTGGCGGCCGAGACAACCACGTGCGGCCCGGGGTTCGCGGGATCAAGAATCAGACCGTAATTCCAGGGCGTGGTGGGGTAGACCTCCCAGTCCGCGTGCGGCTCCTTGCCGCCGATCTTCTGCCACTCCTCGCCGATCTTGAGCGAGAAGACCAAAGGGCCTCGCTTTAGCACGACGGAATCGTGGTAGTGGCGCTCGACTTCGACCTCGCTGGCGAGCAGGAGCCGGACCGTGTCGCCGGGGCTCCATTCACGGTCGACCCGGAAGAAGCTTCCCGCTTCGACGCCGGACTGCTCCTCGCCGTTCACCCAGACCAACGGAAAGATGGCCCACTCCGGGATCCGCAGATGGAGGGGGAACCGGGCCGCCTGCTCCGGGCTGACCGTCAGTTGGATCTCTTCCTCGAAGGGATAGTTCGTCTCCACCTCGATGGCGACGGGCGTGCCGCCGGCGACCTTGGCGCGGACGCTGTTCGGCCCCCAGGCGACCGCGGCCAACCCCTCATCGGGCGTCGCCATCCACATATGGGTGACGAACTTCGGCCAGCCCTGGTGCATGTTCGCGGTGCAGCAGCCGAAGTTGGGCTCGAGGCCGAAGATATTCGAGTCCGGGCCGTTCGTGGTCCAGTTGCGGTTCTTGTCGACACTGCAGAGAACCTGGTTCACCTGCTGGTCATATTGGTGGGCCCACATGTCCGGCTTGAAGGTGGCGGGCAGAGCGTTGTAGGTGATCTTCTCAAGGCGGTCGCCGAAAGCGGGATCACCGAGGATCTCGATGAGCTTCTCGTAGGAGAACATCCCCTCGACGACGGCGCACAATTCTGTTCCCTGCGAAGGATCGCGCCCGGCGTAGTGCTCGTCGCCGGAATGCACGCCGGTGGGCATGCCGTGATAAGTGTCGAGCACGTCGAGCATCTGGTAGATCGCGTTCTTATCGGACTCGTCGCCTGAGACCTGCCACCACACGGCAGCCGTCTTGAGAGCCATGGCGTTGTTGACGACGTGGGTCCGCAGGTGGCCCCAGTTCTCGCGCTTCTCCGGGGTGAGCGGACCCTGCTTCACCTTCCACTCCTCGGGGAATGCGGCGAATTGCTCCTTCCAGCGGTAGGCCTGCGACTCGAGCTTCCGCGCCAGTTCGAGCAGCTTTTCGTCGCCGGTACGGTTGTAGATCCAGGCGATGGCGAGGATCTCCTCGGCCCAGCGCATCTTCGCCCACGCGACGAGCGGGGCTTCCTCGACATGTTCGAGGTGATAGAGCAAGTACTTGTGCACGAGCGGGACGACGCGCTCATCGCCGGTGGCCTCGTGGTACTGGCGGAGGACCTTGAGCATGACCATGTTGGGCCACCAGTCCTCCTTTTGCCAGCCGGCGGCGAACTTGCCTTTGTTGCGGTCCGGGCCGATGGCGCCGCTTTCGCGCTGGTTGGCGAGCGTCCACTCGACCCACCGATTGGCATTGGCAATGAGCTGCTCATCATCGAGGAGATAGGCGAGCGGGACGAGGCCATCGAGGTAATAGGGCCCGCGCTCCCAGCTTTCGCCATCACCGCCGAGCCAGCCACTGTTGGGTCCGAGGTCCTCCCAGAATTCCGGCAGGTGGCCGGTGAGGCCATTCGCCTGAATTTCGAGCTGCCGACGGAGCCAGCCGCCCGGCTTGACGGAGCCGAGGGGAAGCGCGGCGAAGGCCTTCGGTTGAAGCGGGTCGTGGTTCCAGACAGGGTCCACGGGGGGCAGGCCGATGGACTGCGCCGCTTCGCGGCCGCCGGTACAGGAGAGCAGGGCGGCGAAGGAGATGATTCCGAAAGAAAGAGGCTTCCACATGGGGTATATGGTATATCCACGCAGGGCGCGGTGGCGGTGCGAAAAGGGAATGGGAGGCGAAAACAGGCGAAGATAAGACGAAATAAAATTCCCCGTAGATTATTGACATTATTGAAGTTAGGTTGCATTTGGGTTCGTTGGCGAGTTTTTGTTTTTCGATGTTGCATTCTTTTCCTTCTATTGACTCAGGAAGGCGGCCGCGACGGGCCACGGCCGGCCGGCGGGTGAGCGAGAAGCCAGACCCGCTGCACGGCATTAGGGTCGTACAGGGGCGTTACAGAAGTGAATCCTTTAGTGATGGAAGTGATTGGGAACAATGGGTTTTCCACGGCCCGGGCTACTGGAACATGATTTTTCGGCGGAGTTGGGTGATCTTCACCGCAGGGGCTCAAGTAATCACGATGCGGCGGAGCGCGTCCATGGTTGTGTGATGGCGGAATTTGGACAATCGCGGCGGGCGTTTCTTGGGTTGATGGCGGCGGGGCCGTTGGCGGCGGGCGCTCCGTGGAACAAGGAGCGGTTTTGGGAGACGATTCCCTATTCGGAGTGGAATGGGGAGCAGGTGGATGCGATGCTTACGGATTCGCCGTGGGCGAAGGAGTATACTCTCCGGTTCGATCTGACGGATCCCGGGGAACGGCGGCCCGGGTTCGACTATTCGGAGGCCAGTATGCCGGGGGGCGGCGGATATCCTCAGGGTGGCGGCATCCCGGGTACTGGCATCCCTTGGCCTGGCGGCGGGGGCGGGCGCTCCGCCC
>CAYXVG010000009.1:0-151454 GCA_964468205.1 uncultured Solibacteraceae bacterium
CGGCGCGCGGGATCTCGATCATCGTGCCGATCATATACTCGAGCTCGACTCCGGCAGCGGCGATCTCTTCCTCAACCGCTAGTCGGCACCTCGACGTGCAGCGTACTGGATCAAACGGCAGCCGCTACAGGTCCTGCTTTGCAATTCCCGGAAAATTCGATTCCTCAGGACATTCAGCGGGTAGAGGTCGCAGATGCGAATCAACTGAGCAAGGGATCCCTCATGGTGTCCTCCCTTCAGCCAAAAGAAATACGTCCCAGGCCCACTTTCCGACATGGCTTCCTTTCGACTCATACACTTTCGCCCGATAGTAGAATTGGTTGCCGAACTGATCGGTTTTCTTTGACGTCTTGTAGGTGAGACTGATGGCCTCGACGTCTAGCGCCGGAAGTGGATGCAACTCTGTCTCCTCAGACAGCCCGTTATGGTTTTGATCCTGCCACAACCTGAGATGTGAGTAAATAGCATCGTTGGAGTCAATCTGACCATCGGCGTTCCCGCCATTTGACAGTTCATCATACACAGCGAGCGCAAGGAACCCATTTTCCCCTCGGCCTTCCTCAGGAGGCGGCTGTGGTGTGAAGTTCCCGAATAGTTCTATTGCGTTGTCTATTGCTCCGTTCTGGTCCCTATCAAGCACCAACCATGCGTCGTCCGAACCTCGAGCCGTCCACGACACGAAGACCGGCGGAGTGAAACCCGTCGAGAAGAGTACGCCGTTTTCGACGCCTGTGAGCTCAAAGCCATCGCTCGCGATGTCAATGAGAATAGGCGAAAACCTGCAACAACAGCCAGTTGGACTCGCTGTGAAGGGGCTGGGACATCCTGTGCCGGGCCATAGACAGTAGTCGGTAACTTGGGTACTACATTGGTTCTCGGGTGGCTGGTCGGTACATGACCCACTTGGACACGACGTGTTGCAGTTGTGGCTAACACTTGTTTGGTGGACTGGGCCCGGGAGTTGAACCGGACACGTCACCAATCTGTTGTACGGCACGATTCCACACCATCCCGTAGTGATTAGGGTCGAGTTGTCCGTCGCGCTGGCAGAGAAATAGCCACTGCTAGCGATCGGCGTCGAGTATTGTGGCCAACACGACACTATCGTGGGATCATATACAGTTCCCGAATCTGTGTTGCATCCGCTGTAATGCTTGTTGAACGCTCCAAACGCACTCAAATACGGTATTTCTTGATAATTATCGGGAACAGTAACTGTGTAGCTAACCGACTTGCAATGAGGACAATTCGATGGCGATGGGCCCGTCCCAAGACTGCAGGATGGCCCTAAGCACTCAGTACTCGTTGTTTGGGAGGTATAAGTTGGAACACACTGTGGATGGGAAAGGCTCACATTCCACAGAAGCACTAAGATAGACCTGAAGACGCGCTTCGCGGCGTTCATTGTTCGCCTCCCTCCCTCTCAAACTGTAAGAAATCGGGCTTCCGCTGAAGCAGTTGCTGGTTCTCTGCGCTCATCGCTTCATATATCGCTCGAACACCCGAGAACAATCGACGTCTGGGACTGGCACGGCTAGGCGATACATTTGGCGTGCTGGATGCGGATTCTTGGGGCAGTTGGGCCAGTCTGTCTAGCTTCCACAGGGCGGCCTCTCTCGCATGGCGAACTCCGCTCCAGAAGCCTCGCTGAAGCCGCCGATCCACAGCTCGGATGCTCGCTAGATCAAGTCCGAAAATACTCACATCCGAGACAGAATCAAGCGCCTCCGCAGGAGACTCCGACAGTCCGCCAATACGCCTCTTAAGACGGTCAATCTCCTCATCGTTCAAGTCCAACTGACTATAGGCCTCCAGAATGCTCTTGACCCGCTCCGTTTCAACTACACGGCCCAGACGCGTCGCCCCAACGAGGAGAACCTCCGTCTCAGAACCTTCCCAGGAGCCATCTTCAAAAACGAGGGCGCAGACATTAAGAATGCGGTTGAGTCCGTGCAACTGTGAGTTTCCCGCGACTATTGAACAGCTAGTGTCCGGATTCAGAACCTCACTGCTCTGAAAATACTCGATACTGCTTGTAGTGTTTCCGTGGCAGATTGAGAGGGCCGTGACAGTCTTCTCTGAAGTATTTCGGAGTAGAAATGTGGTGGTATTTGGGCCTTCGTCGACCTGCTCCACGACGAGTTTGTTGTTGTCGGTGCGCCAACCCGTAGCCGCATCTTGTGAGGCAGCGACCGGAGCGACGGCTATTTCGAGGGCGATGGCTAGTATCAATAACAGCGGCGCCAGAAACCGTGGACTATTAGTTAATGCCGCAACTTCCTCAGGCATTTCTATCCTCCCTAGAGCCCCCTGGCTAGTTTGATTTAGTACGATCACAGAATACACCGGTTTGGGGGGGGGCAAGGATAAAGCGCACTGAATGTCATTTTTTAAAGAACTACCAATTGTTCCGTAAGTATGTAGACCTATGCTGCCATTGCGTACGCTGTTTCGGGAGTTTGAAAAAAAAGCCCTGATCTTTTGTGGTGTCCGCTGCAGCTTGCGCAAGGCGCTCAGCAACTGCCGCTTGATTCGTTCTTCCCTGAGACCGCTTTTCTGCCCTTCCCGTGTGACTTGACCTCGCGCCAAACCTGCTCATCCGGATTCAACTCCGGCGAGTACGGAGGCAGATAGAAGATCCTGATCCGTCCTTCCTGCTTGTCCAGGAATTGCCGGACCACGCGGGATCGATGGCTGGGATGGCCGTCCACGATCAGAAAGACCGGATGCTGGGCGCCTGTGATGAGGCGCCGCAGGAACTCCACGAACACCTTGGCCGTGACCGCCTTGGCCGTCAGCATGAACCGCATGTCCCCCCGTCCGCTTACCGCTGAGATCATGTTCCAGCGGTGCCGGACACCGGTGGTGCGCACCACCGGAGTCTCCCCAACCGGCGCCCAGGTCGTCCCCCGGTGGTAGTCCGACCGCACCCCCGCTTCGTCGCCAAACCAGATACTGGCCTTTTCCGCCTTGGCCAACGCTTGGATCCGCGGATACTCCTCTCGCTTCCAGCGCTCCACCGCTTCCGCATCTTGCTCCATCGCGCGCCACAGCGGCCGCTGCGCGCTCAGGCCCATCTGCTTCATCAGCCGCCAAGCGCTGGTCTTGCTCAGCCGGATGCCGAATCGCTCGGCGATCAGCCAGCGAACCAAGTCCAGCGTCCACAGAGCGAACTCAAAGCGGTACTGCTGCGGCGTCTTGCCCGCAATGGTCTTGTAGATCCACTCGATCTGGGATCCGCTGATCCGGGGCGGCCGCCCCGGCACCGGCCGGGCCTTCAGCGCGCCCCATCCCCCAGACCGATACCGAGCCATCCAACCAAATACCGTGGAGCGGCACAAGCCCATCGTTTCGGCGACCTGCTCTACGCGTTGTCCACTTTGCACGGCCTCCACGGCACGAATCCGCATCTCTTCCAGCGTCTTGTGATCGAGGGCACGGGCGTCACGGCGAGCCATGCCCCAGTATCGCAGAAAAACTCAAGAAGTACAACTACTTATGAAACAATTAGTACGTGCGTCTACTCCTCTTTCGGCGGCCTGCCCGGATCCAATTTCACGTCCTTTCTGGCTTTGGGGGCGTTATTTACTACGTCAACAACAGCTTAGCCAACAACGCACTTCTCGACCAAGCCGCTCAGGCTTGGGGAACATCTCTTGTACTGCAACGCGGCCCTAGCTCGTACGCTGGTTTCGAGGATGTGCGGCTCACCAATGGCTCCAATCCAGAGGCTCTAGCTGTTACGCAACCTATGGAACAGGGTGGAGGAGGTTGCTGGTGGAAGCTGGACGCAGATGATAGGTGCATGGATGAGCACGTGAGCTATGCGGCTGACATTGAGGTTGATCCATTCGCGATCCCGAACAAGGCCCTTGAACTCGGTGTGAGCTTTGACACCATGTGGTTATTTGTCCTCTCTCACGAGTTGGGCCACGTTGTCGGGCTCGATGATGTGGACCCAGTGGGGATGAATAGCTGCGCGTTCGTGGAGAGTGTGATGTATGATTCCCCTTTCGCCGCCACATGCCTACAAACCGCACAGGTCGATTGTGACTGTAAAACTATCGACGATGTGTACAGTGAACTACCTGGTTTCGGTTCCTACGGATCTTGGGTCACCAACTCGACCTGCTGGTGGTCGGAAGAGGGCCTGTCGGCCCTCACCCCAAATGGTCCACCAACGAAAGATTGCCACATACCCGGTTCGGTGGTGGGTGCCAGACTCGGTCTAGAGGATTACTAGAAGCTATATGATAGAGACTAAGGAGGCGAAATCATGCGCGCTCTAAGCGTCGTTGTCACTCTGTCGCTGTCGCTGGGACTAGTCTTCGCGCAGCCGGATTACTCGAATCGACGCCAAACCAGCCGTTCGGCCAAAGCTCCCGAGCCCCCCGAACCCAGGGGAAGCGCAAGGTTCTTCGTCATGCTTTCAGACCCGTCGCCCAATCTAGAAAAGATAACGCGAAATGCGCAGTTGATCGTTGACGTCACCGTCGAGAAGATCCTGGGGCCGCGTCTGAGGAATCCTTCCGTTGCCAACTCGTTCAACACCGACGTGCTTCTGTCGGTCAACCGGGTCTTGCGTGGACAGTTGGGCGAAAGCAAGATCATCACCTTTCATTGGGGAGGTACGAATGGCTATTTCGAGGCGCAGGCGGTCCAAGACCCGCCGATGCGGCCAGGAGAGCGGTACATATTCTTTTTGAAGAGCGACCGGAGACCCGGCCTTCCAACTTACTCGATCCCCGGAGCCTCTCGGTACTACAGGGTGGGGATTTGGAACGGATCGTTCGGAATCCGGCGGGAGAAGGTGTTTGCAGCTCCGCGAGCAGCCCCGGCTCTGAAAGAACACTCTGGTATGGATCTTGCCGAATTCGTTCGGGATGTTGAGAGGTTTGCCAACTAGCCTGGAAAACAGACCTGACGCCGCGACCGAAGAAGGCCGGCCCCGGTAAGGGCCGGCCTTCTTCATGTGTGTTGCTTCTTGCGGGTAAAGCCGTCTACGCGGTGCGCATGGTCTCGGCGCCGGCGTCGGCGCTCTTGGCCGTGATGGCGGCCTGAGCGGAAGCCAGGCGGGCGATGGGCACGCGGTAGGGGGAGCAGGAGACGTAGTCCATGCCGACGCGGTAGCAGAAACCGACCGACTGGGGTTCGCCACCGTGCTCGCCGCAGATGCCGACTTCGAGGTCGGGGTTGGTTTGGCGGCCCTTGGTGACGCCGATCTCGACGAGTTGCCCGATGCCCTCCTGGTCAAGGACTTGGAACGGGTCGTTCTTGAAGATCTTCTTGTCTTCGTAGTCGGCGGAGAACCGGACGTAATCGTCGCGGCTGAGGCCCATGCCGGTCTGGGTGAGGTCGTTGGTACCGAAGCTGAAGAACTCGGCTTCCTCGGCGACCTTGTCAGCGGTGAGGGCGGCGCGCGGGATCTCGATCATCGTGCCGATCATATACTCGAGCTCGACTCCGGCCGCGGCGATCTCTTCCTCGAAGACAGCCTTGACGATCGTCTTCTGGTGAGCCAGTTCCTCGACGCCGCCGATGAGCGGGATCATGACTTCCGGAATCACCTTGACGCCCTTCTTGGCCACTTGGAGAGCGGCCTGGACGATGGCGCGGGCCTGCATTTCGGTGATCTCGGGATAGGAGATGCCGAGCCGGCAGCCGCGGTGGCCGAGCATCGGGTTGAACTCGTGGAGTTCTTCCACTCGCCGGAGCAGTTCGGGAAGCCTCTTCTTGAGGTCCTTCACTTCGATGTCATAGCGGGCGGCCATTTCCCTCTTCTCCTTGATCTTGGCGTAGGGGAGCTTGGCCAGGTCCACCATGATCTCCTCGCGCTTGGGAACGAACTCGTGAAGCGGAGGATCGAGGGTACGGATGACGACCGGGAAGCCATCCATCGCCTTGAACAGGCCGGCAAAGTCGCGGCGCTGCATCGGGAGGAGCTTCTTGAGGGCCTTCTTGCGGTCCTTCTCCGAATTGGAAAGGATCATCGCCTGCACGTGCTCGATTTTGCCTTCGCCGAAGAACATGTGCTCAGTACGGCAGAGGCCGATGCCCTCGGCGCCGAACTTGCGGGCCACCTTGGCATCGCGGGGCACGTCGGCGTTCGCGCGGACACCGAACCCGCCGCGGAACTCGTCGGCCCAGCTCATGAACTCGGCGAGCAGACCGGAGGATGGATCCGGCTCGACGGTGGCCGCCTGGCCGGCGAGAACCTCACCGAGGGAGCCGTCGAGCGACAGCCAGTCGCCTTCCTTCAGGGTAATGCCGCCGACGGAAAGCTTCTTGGCGCTGGAGTCGACGTTGATGGATTCGGCGCCCGCCACGCAGGGGATGCCCATGCCGCGGGCAACGACGGCCGCGTGGGAGGTCATGCCGCCGCGGGAGGTGAGGATGCCTTTCGAGACTTCCATGCCGTGGATGTCATCGGGGACAGTCTCTTTGCGGCAGAGGATCACCGGGGAGTCCTTGGCGGCGACAACGGCGTCGTCGGCGGAGAAGACGATGCGGCCGACGGCGGCGCCGGGGCTGGCCGGGAGGCCCTTGGCGATGAGCTTGAGGTCGCCCTTGGTTTTCGGGTCGAGAATGGGGTGAAGGAGCTGGTCAAGCTGTTGCGGGTCGACACGCATGACGGCCTCTTCCTTGGAGATGAGACCTTCGTGAACCATGTCAACGGCGATCTTGACAGCGGCCGGACCGGTCCGCTTGCCATTGCGGGTTTGCAGCATGTAGAGCTTCTTGTCCTGGATGGTGAACTCGAAGTCCTGGACGTCTTTGTAGTGTTGCTCGAGGCTGGTGGTGATCTCCTTGAGCTGCTCGTAGGCCTCGGGCATGATGTCCGCCAGCGTGGAGATCGGCTGCGGGGTACGAATGCCGGCCACGACGTCCTCGCCCTGGGCGTTCACGAGGTACTCGCCATAGAACTCCTTGGCGCCGGTGGCGGGGTTGCGGGTGAAGCCAACGCCGGTGGCCGAGGTGTCGCCCATGTTGCCGTAGACCATGACCTGGACGTTGACGGCGGTACCGAGGTTGTCGTCGATCTTGTTCATCTTCCGGTAGTGGCTCGCGCGGGGATTCCACCAGGAACCAAAGACGGCGTCGCGGGCCATGGTGAGCTGCTGGACCGGATCCTGCGGGAAGGCCTGGCCGGTTTCCTTCTTGTAGACCTTCTTGTATTCGTCGATGATCTTCTTGAGGTCGTCAGCCGTGAGATCGGTATCGAATTTGACCTTGGCCTTTTTCTTTTGGGCGTCAAAGACGTGCTCGAACTTCTCCTTCGGGATGCCCATGACGACGTTGCCGAACATCTGGACGAAGCGGCGGTAGCAGTCATAGGAGAAGCGCTCGTCACCGGACTTCTTGATGAGGCCCTTGACTGACTTGTCATTGAGGCCAAGATTGAGGACGGTGTCCATCATGCCGGGCATGGAGAACTTCGCTCCGGAGCGGACACTGACAAGGAGGGGATCCTCGGCGTCACCCAACTTTTTGCCCATTTCGGCCTCGAGCGTCGCGAGGGCGGCCATCATCTGCTCGTCGACTTCCTTGGGGACTTTCTTGTCGTTGTCGAAATAGATGATGCAGACGTCAGTGGAGATGGTGAAACCAGGCGGCACGGGAACGCCAGCGCGGCTCATTTCAGCGAGGCCGGCGCCTTTGCCGCCCAGCGTATCTTTCATGGTACCGTCGCCATCGGCAGTCCCGCCGCCGAACGAGTATACGTACTTGCTCATAGATGAACTTTCTCCTTATCGATAAGTAACCGTTCCTTACGGGTAGCTAGCCCGCAGTCACGATCTCCGAGAAATCGGCGATCGTCGAAAACTCTTTGAGTAGACTGGCCAGAAGGGTCAGCCTGTTTTGCCGGACATCTTGTTCCGGCGCATTGACGAGAACCCGGTCGAAGAAGTTGTCGACCTGCGGCCGCATGCTAGCGATGGCCGCCAAGGCTGGACCGTAATCGCGCCGGGCGCGGTGCGCGTCAAACTCCTTCCTCACGCGCAGAAAGGTCTCGTACAGAATCGATTCCTCCTTTTCTTTTAGCAGGTTGGTGGCCACTTCACCGCCGCCGGAGAACTCCGCCTGCCGGAGGATGTTTTTGATTCGCTTGAAACTGGCGGCAATCGGCTCGAAATTTCTGGTTGGGCGTACCGATTGCACGGCCTTGAGACGATCGCCAAGATCCGGAAGGTCGTCCCAGCCCGCTGCCAGTGCGGCGTTCACCTCATCGTGGGCGAATCCACGGATGTCGCGAAAATAGTAGCGGACGCGGTCAGCGAAGAAGTCGATGAGTTTTGCGTCACCGGCGGCGAGCTCGGAGACCGGGAAGCTCAGGCCGCCTTCGGCAAGTATCTTGACAACGCCTTGCGCCGCGCGGCGTAGCGCAAATGGGTCTTTTGCCCCAGTCGGATTCATTCCGATCCGGAAGCATTCCCGCAGGGTGTCGAGTTTGTCAGCGAGGGCCACGAGGCGGCCATCGGGCGTCGATGGGATCTCATCGTCCATCGAGTTCGGCCGGTAGTGATCATAGATGGCTTGCGCCACGGCCTCGTTCTCGCCCTGGGCGCGGGCGTAGAGCCCGCCGACGACTCCCTGCAATTCGGGGAATTCGCCGACCATCTCAGTTGTGAGGTCGCATTTGGCGAGGAGCGCGGCGCGGCGGGCGTCTTCGGAACCGCCAAGAGCGCCGAGGATAGCGACGGTGCGGTTGGCTTTGTCGAGATAGCTGCCGAGCTCCTTTTGGAAGGTGACGGCGGAGAGGTCGTTGACACGATCGGCGAGCTTGCGCTTCTGATCGAAGTCCCAGAAGAAGCGGGCGTCATTGAAGCGGGCGCGGAGAACACGTTCGTTGCCTTCCCGGACGAGGCCTTCCGGATCGGCGCTGGTGTTCATGACGGCAATGAAGCGCGGCGCGAGCGTTCCGTCCGGTTTGAGCACGCCGAAGTAGCGCTGGTGGTGGCGCATCACGGTCACCAGCACCTCCATGGGCAGTTCCAGGTAGCTCTCATCAAAGCCGCCGAGGATGGGGGTGGGGTACTCGGTGAGATAGGTGAGAATCTGAAGGAGGCCGCCGTCGGGTTTGCAGGAGAGGTTTTCGCCGGCGAGCAGCCCGGCGATGCCGTCTTCAATCTTCTGCCGGCGCTTGGCGGCCGAAACCAGAACGTAGTTCTTTTCGAGTTCCGCTTCGTGATTCTCGATGGTGACGGGCACTTCTCGAGATCCGAGCTTGCGGTGGCCGCGGGAGACGGAGCCCGATTTGACGCCGGCGATTTCGAACGGGACGACGTCCGCGCCAAGCAGAGCGACCAGCCAGCGGATGGGGCGGATGAAGCGTGGGCCCCCGAGGCCGGTCCAATACATCGACTTGGGCCAGTAGATCTTAAGAATCGTCTCAGGAAGGGTGGCGGCAAGAATATCGATGGTCCTGCGGCCCGGAGTCCTTTTGCGGACGGCGTAGTAGACGCCTTTTTCGGTTTCGACCGTTTGCAGGTCATCGAGGGAGACGCCGTTCTTCTTCGCGAAACCGGCAGAGGCCTTCTGACCCGCGGCTTTGGGAGGTCCAGTGATGAGCTCGTCGCGGTCCGGCTGGCCCTCGGGGAGGCCGGTGGCGCACAACACAAGCCGCCGGGGGGTGGCGTCCATTGCGGTGACCTCGCCGGTAAGTTTATTGTCTTCGAGGACTTTGGTGAATCGCTGTTTGAGGTCATCGAGGGCGGGCGGAATCATCCAGTCCGGTATTTCCTCGGCGCCGACCTCGAGCAGGAAGTTCGCGCGGTCCGCCATCAGGCCGCCTCCCTTCCCTGGAGTTGCTGGTCGACCCAGGTTTTCGCCGTACCGACAGCGAGTTTGCGGACGCGAGCGATGATGACGGCGCGCTCGGTGACGCTGATGGCGCCGCGGGCCTGCAGCAGGTTGAACAGGTGCGAGCACTTCAGCACGTGCTCGTAGGCGCCAAGTACGGGAAAGCGCTCTTTCGGTTCGTAGTCTCCGTAGCGGTTAAGCAAGCGCTGGCATTCGGCCTCGTGCAGCTCGAAGAGTTTCCAGAGAGTCTCGACGCCGGCTTCCTCGAAGTTATAGACCGACATCTGTAGCTCGTCGGCGAAGCGGACGTCGCGGTAGCTTACGCCGGGCGCCCACTCGATCTCGTAGATTGACTCGACGCCCTGCAGAAAGCCGGCGATGCGTTCGAGGCCGTAAGTGAGTTCGACGGGAACGAGTTCGAGATCGATGCCGCCACACTGCTGAAAGTAAGTGAACTGGGTAATTTCGAGGCCGTCGAGCATCACCTGCCAGCCGATTCCCCAGGCGCCGAGGGTGGGCGATTCCCAGTTGTCTTCCTCAAGCTTAATGTCGTGCTTGCCGAGGTCGATGCCGATCGCTTCGAGACTGGCCATGTACTGATCGATCACGTCATTGGGAGTCGGCTTGAGGATTACCTGATACTGCTGGTGCTTGTAGAGTCGGTTCGGGTTGTCGCCGTAGCGGCCGTCATTGGGACGGCGCGAAGGTTGGACGTAGCCGACACGGTAGGGATCCGGGCCGAGGACGCGGAGGAAGGTTTCCGGGCACATGGTGCCGGCGCCCACCTCGACGTCGAAGGGCTCCTGGAGGATGACGCCGCGCCGGCCCCAGTAGTCTTTCAGCTTAGAGACGATGTCTTGGAACGATGGCATAGGAGATCAATAGCCGCGGCGGCACAGCGACCACGGAGTCCGGGGGAGATTGTTCGCTGGGTCTTGGCGGCGACAGGTCATGAATCAGAGACTTTCCAGGTAGATGACGGTGTGGAGCTTGCGCTCGACGTGATCTTCGATTTCGCGGACGAGGAGACGGCGGAGCCGGGCGCCGGTTTGGCGCGACCAACTGCGTCCGGAAAGCTGTGCGATCGGTGTTCGCAACATCTCCTCCACAATCTCGCGATCTTCGGGGCCAAGCTCCAACTCCGGTAGGAACCCGGAGAGCCGCACGGCCCAGAGGCTAAAGTACGTGACGGCCGGCCGTACGCCCTCCGTCCCGCTTTGGCGCAAGTAATCGAGCATGGCGAGCAGCAGCCGGAAGAACCGTTCGTTCGGCTCCGACGGCGGCAGCAGGTGCTCGGAGACTTCAGCCAGGTAGTCCAGAGCAACGCCGGACTCATAGCTCCCAGCGAGTGCGAACTGGGAGCGAATCAGTTCAGATGAGTCGAGGTTGACCAACTCCCGGTTCTCGCGCTGGAAGTAAGTCATCTCCACCTGGGAGAGACGTTCCAGACCAGCGCCGAAGCTGTTCTTCAGTCTCCTTGCCCGCCGCGCCACTCCGCGGAGCTTGCCCTGGTCCCGGGTGAAGAAACTGACGATCAAGTCGGCTTCCCGAAGCGGGTAGGTCCGCAGAACTAGAGACTCACTCGTTCGGGCAGCCATGCCGTCAACGGACTCAAACGTAACAGTTTATCACGGTGGAGCCCCGGGGGGTTGGGGAACCGCAAATGAACGCGGATAAACGTTAATGTTTGCGGTGCGGGGTGGGGGTCGAGAGGCGGCGGAGCGGACGGAGGTCATGGGGCGATCAGGGGGGAGTTGGAAATGATATATTGAGGCCAATAGCCATGGCGGAAGAGAAGGAAGCGACAACAGCGGCGGCTGAGCCGGAACCGGAGCCGGACCCGAATTTGCTCGATACGTTGAGCGACGGCACGAAGGTGAAGCAGCGGATACCGAGGCAGCGGGCGTGCAATGAGAAGGACGCCAAAGAGAAGATTTGCGCCGGCCACCTCAAACGCTGGTATTTCTTCGGTGACGAAGTGAAGCGGAAGTACGGCGAAGAGGCGGAAATCTATCGCTGCGAAAAGTGCAAGACTCTTTACCTCCCGAACCCGAACGAAGAGCCGCGTAGCGGCACTCTAAGCTGGTAGATCCTCTGGTTCCCGGCAACCACCGGAACTCACCGGTGTTAATCGCTGATCAGTTGACTCAGTCTCTCAGGACGGGGCGGTATTCTGCGTGGAGGAAACCGTCACATGGAGATGACATGGGTCGAAGAACGTATGGTCAACCGCCGAGGGAAGGCGGAGCGGAACGCTCGGAAGATCGAGGAGATATTGCAAAGACTCCGTCTGGCGGCGGTGCAAGACGTCCTGGAATTGGGATGCGGGACCGGGGCGGTGTCGGCCCGCCTCGCGGGGAGCCACGGCTGGAACGTGTGGGGAACAGACTACGACCCGGAGCAGATCCGGTTGGCGCAGGAACAGCATCGCGAGATACCAGGTCTGCGGTTTGAGAACGAGGATGCGTCCCGTTTGCGTTTCGCGGACGGCTCGTTCGACCTCGTTGTATCTCAGAGTGCCGGACTGGCGCTCCGCGGTGACCGAGGTCCGGCGGGTGCTCCGTCCCGGCGGAATCCTGCTTTGGTACGACCTGACGTTTCCGCCCTTGCTTGTCAGTGTCCTACGCCCGCTGGTAAGAAACTTTGGGCTGTACACGGCCGCTGAAGTGAAAGCCGCGTTCGAAAGTGCGGGAATGGCGGTTGAAGGTATGGAGTGTGCTGGCCGCGGTCCGTTCGCACACTACGATGTCGTGGCGAGGAAACAGTCGGAATAGGCTGCGGTGGCTACCCAAAAAAGAAGCGCCCCGGAACCGGTTGAGGGGCCGCAAGCAGCCGGTTCCGAAGCGTCATACCCTAGCGAGGGCTGGGACGAGACGTCGGGCCGTCGGGATGTGCGAGCGCTCTCTTATCAGCGCTCCATCCCCGGCGTGGCCCGCGTCCTCGTAATCCACGGCGGAGATGCCCAACGGTGACCGAAACCTCGGGTCCCGGGCAGGTAATTCTTTCCTGATGGTTCCAATCCCGATTCCAAAAAAACCCCTCTGAAGCAACGATTGTAAACGGTAGAAGGGGCGGTCAGATTACTTCTCGAACACCGTTTCCCGCAAGCACGCTAGGTATAATCCGCGCGCTTCCTCCGCCTACCCGTTCACTTCAGAGGGTCAGGTTTCAGAGTTGTTCCATCAATTCACCTTTCAGAGGTGCAAGCATCGTGCCAAAGCGATTTTCCGGTGCCAGATCCACAATACAAAGGCTTACGAGGCGGGGATGGAGGTGTTTGCGTGTGTCTGCCCGCGGCGGGTGTGTCAGTGTGACACAATCGGACCAGATGCTTCTGGTAGGATCCCTTGTTCTTTGGCTGGCCGTTTCGTTGACATTGCCAGGCGTGGCGCAGGAGGCCACCGCCGATTACACAATCGACGGGCCGCACCCCCGTCTGCTGCTTACTCCGCGCAGAAAGAAACTGCTCACCCGGGAGCGGGAGCGCCAGGCGATGCGCTGGCTGCAATTGGAGGCCCATGCGAAGAGAGAGGGGGCGCTGGCTGAGCCAGGCTTCGCCCATGCGCTCCGCTACATCGCTTCGGGCGAGAAGGCGGTGGGCCGGAAGGCGATCGCGTGGGCGCTCGCGAACCAGAAGGACGTGCGGCAACAAGCGCTGGTCCTTGACTGGTGCCATGACCTGCTTACCGAGTCCGAGCGGAAGCAGCTTGCGGCGCGGCTGCGAAGGTCCGGCGGAAAGCTACGAGAAGCGACTTCAATCTCGGAGGTGCGCGATCGGCTGATGGCGGCTGTAGCGGCGGCGGACGAGGATGAGGAACTGGCGGCAGGGGAGCTTCACTGGCTAGTCAACGAATGGTGGCGGCAAGGCATCCTCAAGCGGCTCAAGCGGGGCGAGTATGCCCTGCCCCGGTCCGAGATCTATCCCTTCGTTGAGATCCTACACGTGGTGCGGGACAACCTGAGGATCGACCTGCGGTACGACTACAGGCGGTATTTCGCCGAACTGCCCATATATCTGCTGCTCAGCTATTACCCCGCGGTTTACCCGGCGCCGGAGAACGAATTCCACGTCCCGGTGATCCGCGATGGAAGCGAACCGGACCCGCGGAAGGCCGCGCTGGCCCGGGCGGCGGATCTCAGCCTGGTGGCTTATGACGCCAATTCCGTCGAGACGCAATTCCTGCAAGGGTGGTCGATGCAGGATTCCTTTCTCATGCGTGGCGTTTTTGGCATTGCTTACGAGTTCCTCTGGGCCAACCCGTATCATCCAGGGTTGAGTTACTATAGCGCCCCACGGCTTCTCTACGACGGTACGGCCGGGCGGCTGCTGGCGCGCTCAAGTTGGGACGGCGACGCCCAGTGGCTGTACATCGAGGAAGGAGTAATGCAGACTTTCTCGGACCGCGGGATCCAACCGCTGACGTGGGAGACGTTCACTGAACCCGCGGATTTCGGCGGCGCGGTGGCGCTCCCGCTTCACGATAAGAGACGCTTTTCGATCGATACCGGGGAGGCAACCCAGTACTTCCTGTTAGGGTTGGAGCCAAATCGTCTCTATGACATCGAAGTGGACGACGAGGGCCTTTTTGAAGCGCGCGCCGACCGGGGCGGGATGGTGGCGCTGGAATTCCCAGCCGGGCGCAAGGCGGGAGTGCGCTTCCGAGAGTCAATGGCAGATTAGCAGCCTGGCTAGAAGAAAGGATCCGGCTCTGGTACCGCCGCCCCGTCCTTCCGCGGCGACGACGCGCCGTACTTCACGCCGCTGCGGGAATCGTACATCACCGCCTGGCCGCCGCCCATCGCGGAGGCGTAATCATCGAGGACGTCCAGTTCGTGGCCCATCTCACGCAGCCGCCGCAAGGTCTCTTCGGGGAATCTCGCCTCTACGTTGACGTCGCACCCCCCGAAGGTGCTCTTCCGGAAACGGGGAACCTCGAGCGCTTTCTGGATGTTCATGCCGTGGTCGACGAGATTCGAGACGAATTGTGCATGAGCCTGGGCTTGGTTGAGTCCGCCCATGATGCCGAATCCGATGTGGAGATTGTCCTTTTCCATCAAGCCCGGAATGATGGTGTGGAACGGCCTCTTGCGAGGGGCGAGTTCGTTGGGGTGGTTTGCTTCCAGGGTGAAGAGGGCGCCGCGGTTGTGGATGTGGAAGCCGTAGCCATCCACGGCCACGCCCGAGCCGAAGCTCTCGTAGATGCTCTGGATGAGCGAGACGATATTACCGTCGGAATCAACGACGGTGAGATAAATGGTGTCTCCCTGGTGTTCCAGAGGATTTCCGGGGCGGGCGTCGCAACGCGCCTTTTTAGGGCTGATAAGACGGCTTCGCTCCGTGGCATATTCCTTGGAGAGCAGGCCGGCCAGCGGGATTTTGGAAAATGCCGGGTCGCCGTTGTAGCGGTTAAGATCCTGGTAGGCGAGCTTCTGAGACTCGATTTTCCAATGGAGCGCCTCCGGGCTATCGAACTCTTGGCTGCCAATCGCAAACCGCTCCATGAGGTTGAGCATGATCAGAGCCGCCATGCCCTGGCCGTTGGGCGGCAATTCGTAGACCTTCCAGCCGCGATAGGTGACGGATATAGGGTCCACCCACTCCGCGCGAAAGAGCGCCAAGTCTTCCGGAGCGAAGGCGCCGCCTTGCCTCTTGGAGGTGGCTAGGATCGCGGCGGCAATTTCGCCGCGATAGAAGGCTTCCGCGCCTTGTCCGGCCACGATCCGGAGGGCTTTCGCCAGGTCCGGATTGCGGAAGATGTCGCCAACTTCCGGCGCCTCGCCGCCGCGCAGAAAGGTCTGCTCGGCGTAACCGCCATCGCTCAGCTTGCCTACCGAGCCCTTCCACGCGCTCTGGATCCATTCGGTGACCGGGAAGCCGCTTTCAGCGTAGTAGATAGCCGGCTTGAAGAGGTCGGCCCACGGCAGCTTGCCGTACCGCTTGTGGAGTTGCTCCCAACCCTCCACGCAACCGGGCACGGTGGCCGAGAGAATTCCTTGTTGGGGAACCTCGCCAAGCTGCTTCACCGCGAGGAACTCCTTGTTGAGGGCCTGAGGAGACCAGCCGCTGGAGTTGATACCGTTTACCTCGCCAGTGGCCGCGTCGCGGTGGATGGCGAAAAGGTCGCCACCCATGCCGTTCATCATCGGCTCCACCACGGTCAGAGCGATATTGGCGGCGATGGCAGCGTCCACGGCGGACCCTCCGCGGGCGAGAATCTGTGCTCCCGCCTGGGAGGCGAGGGTCTGGCTGGTGGCCACAATTCCGCGCTCGCTAATCACCATGGAGCGCGCCTGCCGACGCGCTCCCCCCGCCTGTTCCGTAGCACCCATCATGATGAGTAATCCCGCGAAGAGAAACCAGTAACCCTTCATCATCTCTAACATCCTAATACTGTGTAAGTCTAAACGCATAGTGGGATACACCGGAGGGAAAGCATATGAAACGCCGCGACTTTCTTCGTACCGCATCTGTTTCGACGGGTCTGGCGGGCCTGCATTCATTCCCGCACCGTCTTTTCGGCGCCTCGTCGAAAAAACTTGCCACCGACAAAGTGCTGCTCGGCCCGGCCAAGGTGGAGGTAACCCGGCTGGCCATGGGGTCGGGAACAAACGGGTTCGGTGGTAGCTCGAACCAGATTCGCCAGCTTGGCGCGCAGGGCTTGGCTGACCTTCTCCGGCACGCCTACGACAACGGCGTGACCTTCTGGGAATCGGCTGACCAGTATGGCACGCATCCGCACTTGAAAATGGGGCTTAAGGGTTTGCCCCGCGAGCGCCTGACCTTGTTGACCAAGACGCACGCCACCACGGAAGCTGAGATGAAAGCGGACCTCGACCGTTTCCGGCAGGAGCTCGGTACCGACTACATTGACATCGTATTGCTGCACTGCATGATGGACGATAACTGGCCGCAGCGAAAGAAAGCCGCGATGGCAGTACTCTCCGAGGCGAAGGAGGCGGGGATTATCCGCACTCACGGCGTCTCCTGTCACACGCTCGGAGCACTGAAGACAGCGGCGAAAGAGTCTTGGGTGGAAGTGGATCTAGCGCGGATCAATCCGGCGGGTACGGCGATGGATGCGGACCCCGAGAGCGTGCTGGGTGTGTTGAGGCAGATGAAACAGGCGGGTAAGGGAGTGATCGGGATGAAGATCTTTGGCGCGGGGAGGCTTCGGAATCGGACAGACGAGTGTCTTCAGTTCGCGCTCGCCCACGATTGTGTCGACTGCTTCACCATCGGGAGTGAGAGCAGGCAGGAGTTTGAGCAGCTAATGTCAAAGATTCCGGCTGCGAGCGCGCGCGGATAGCATGTCATCCGCACTGATGGGGGCGGCGCGGCGGCCGCTGGATCGCGGTGATTCCTCCTAGCCAGTAGGTTGTGACGCGAAGACGTCAACAATCTTCGAGTAAATCGAGCTGATTGAGGGTGCGATCGCTGGTGGAAAGAACGCGGAGGCCGTGACAGCGACAAATGCGGCTGCGAGCGCGTATTCGACCAAGTCCTGGCCCTTTTCGTTGGACCAGATGCTCCAAATGGTGAGTGAGATTCGATTTATCATGTCTCCAACCTCTCCTCCGGCGGCTGTTGGTACCATACTGGCATCCGTGCCCAGATCGAACAATTAGACGATCCACGTAAGCAAGGGCCAAAAACTACCTACACTTCCGCCACCGGAGGCGTGAGAACTCACGGCTGCTTCGCCAGTTTGCAGCTAACTTCCAGAAGTCCGGTAGGAAGCCAACAGGATGTCGCCAGGCTGTGGAACGGACACGCTGGTGAAGACGATGGTGTTGCCGCTCACCGTGTAATCGACCCCCCGCTTCTGCAACAGGCCGTTGCGATGCAGCAGCAGGCTATCGACCGGCGCCGGCGCGCCCGCGAGAGCGAAGGTATCATTCAATCCGTCGATTGCACCAGAGGGGGTTTCCGCGTCGGTAAATCCAAAGGTTGTGGTCAATTCAATCGCCGAACGGTAGGATGCCAGCAGAAGATCGCCCGTCTGCGGCGTCGAGGCCGCCAGGAAGGTGACCTGCGTCCCGGAGACCGTGTAGTCCAGCCCCTGGCGCTGCAACAAGCCGTTCCGGTAAAGCAGGAGACTGGATTGGGGCGCGGGCTCTTCGCTCAGTGAATAGAGAGTATTAGCGCCGTTCACGGCGCCGACCGGAGCCTCGTTGTCGACAAAGCCGGTGGTCGAGCTGTCGGAGCCACAGGGTCCAGTCGAACCGTCGAGCCTCAGGCAGTCCTCGAGCGAACCGGACGCCGGGACCAGCAGCCCGCCGACGCCGATTACCGCGACCCGGCCCTCCCAATTTTCGTCTTCCGGGGACGGGTAACCCCCGCCCTTGGAAGCACGCGCATCGAGAGCTGCCTCGAGCCCGGCAACGTCAGTGATGGAGATGTCGGTGGCGGGCGCCGTCAGCGCCGTCGTCGCCGGCGGCCAAGCGATCCGGATGTCGCGCACCCGCAGAGCTGAGTCACTCGGCGGGACGCTCCAGAGCTCGGTGAATTCCACACTGCCCGAAGCAACGTAGCGTACTGAGTAGTAAGCTGCGGTGGGGGCCGTTGTCGTCGGCACGAGTTTCGCGAAGAGCCGTCCGTTCCGCACTCTCACCGTCAGCCGGTTGGCCGGGACGTTTGCAGATCCCGGTCCTTCGAAGCTCTTCCAGTTGATCATGAGGACCCCCTCGAAGAGACTGCCATCGGCTTTGTAAAGCGTATCATCAATCGTGGTCAGCGACGGACCCGCGATAAGGACCGGCGCCAGAGCCAGCGCGCTCGCAATGTGCGCCAAGATTTGTCCGAGTTTCACTTGTTCACCCTCCACAGAGTTGGTAGAAAGATCCGGTTTCGACGCCGGAGTTGCGGGCAGAGCGCCCTTCAGGCATTCAGTCTAAGCATAGGACACAAGGGAAATCGTTCGCCGCCGTGGCAGTATCTGGTGCAAACGACTGAACAACAATAACTTAGGCCGAATACAAAAACTCGCAAACCGTTGTGAACGCCTCAATTCCGGGAGCCTTAACTTGCCACCAAGACTCCCGGAATAGTATCAATAGGGCCGGGAGGACATGACCGCATGAGCCTGGAACACCCCCGCATCGACCTTGTGAGCACCTTGCCCGGCTCTCTGCTCGAGAGCTTCTACCCCGCCGGCTGGGATCTGCGAAGAATCGACGCCTGCTGCAGTCATCCAGCGGCGGCCATCTTGGAGCGCCAACCCTGGTGGCACGATGAATTCGAGCCGGTCTCCTGCGACACCATCGAGGACTTTGACACGATGCTCGGCCACGAGATCGCCGCGCAGATCGGCCGTGCCCGGGACGCGGGCCGCCAACTGGCCCTCATCCTGCCTGTCGGCCCGATGGGCATGTACCGCTGGGCCGTGCACTTTCTCACCGAATGGGGCGTCTCCTGCGATCACGTCCATGGCTTCAACATGGATGAATGGAGCGACGCCGAAGGCAACACGCTGCCGCCGGACAATCCCGGGGCTTTTCAGTACGCGATGGAGAACGCTTTCTACGGACCGCTGGGTAAGCTGACCGTACCCGAGGGCCAGCGCCACTTCGCGACGCGCGACGTGCTGCCCGAGTACGGCGCCAGGATCGGCGAATTGCGTGCCGGTGGAGCCGAACTCCACGTCGTATTCGGCATTGGACGCGTGTTCCACATCGCCTTCTGGGAGCCGCACTTCGCCGCCGAGTTCTCCTCTGACGAAGAGTGGAAGAAGCCGACCCACCGCCTCGCCGCGAAACTCCATCCGCTCACCATCGAGCAGAACGCCATCACCAGTTTCAGGAGCCGCACCACGCTCGTCTCGACGCGCGCCAATACCGTCGGTCCGGGTTTGTTCCTCCAAGCAGACCGGATCATCGGAGGCGCTGACGGGGTGCTCGGCCGCGGCATGCAATGGCAGGGAATGAGCCTCTGGGTGACGCTGCGTTATGGCCCGGACCGCTGGGTCCCCAGTACTTGGATGCCGACGCTTCCGGGCCGCCTGTTTTTTCACAAGGAACTTGCCGGGCCGCTAGTGGCGGAGTGCAAGTAATCGCAGCGAGCCGATGCTGTCTGTCGAACAGTGCCGGCTCGCTATCGGATTTGAAGCAACGCAAGTCAGAACAAGAACTTCAGCCCGAACTGGATAATCCGGCCCCGTCCGGCGCTACTGATGACACCGTAGTTATTTGCGCCTACCGTAGCAGCGGGTGTGCCGAATGGGGGCGTGTTCATCGCGTTGAACATTTCCGTCCTAAACTGCAAACGGTAACGTTCGGTGATGTTGAACTGTTTATACGCGGCAAGATCGAAGTTCACTCTTCCAGGAGCAGTGATGTTGTTCCTGGAGGCGCTGCCGTAAGTGTAGGGATCCTGAATGGCGAAAGCGCCGGTGTTGAACCAGCGGTCCAACGACCGCTCACTGCTTGAAAGAACCGGGCTGATGCCGGTTGCGTTGGGACGAGTCGGCGCGGGACCACCGGTGTTCGCCGGATCGCCCTGAGGACGAGCGGTGAGGAGACGTCCCGAACTCAATGTGACGATGCCGCCTATGGCCCAACCTCCAAAAACGGCGTCCGCCACCGGATGCGCGCTGGCCCACACAGCTCTTCCTCGCCCAATCGGAAGATCGTAATTGACGCTCGTGACAAAGCGGTGCGGAGTGTGTTCATCCGCAAGAGATTTCTCGGCTTGAAGGTTTTTCCGATCCTGAACTCCGGCCGGAGAGGTGCTGCCCGCATCCGCTCCGCCTCTTGCGTCGCTGATGGTCTTCGACCAGATGTAGGTGGTCAGGAAGCTGAGTCCGGAGGAAAACCGCCGCTCCAGTTTGACGTTCAGAGCGTGATGATTAGAGTTTGCGCTGAACTCGCGCCGGAAGGTGTCGGCGAGCGGTTTCACGATATAGTCCAATCCCGGCACTTCGAGTTGGTTCGTCGGGCGTCGGGCGTTGATGTTGCCAGGACCGGGATCCGGAGCGTTGCTGTCAAATCTCTGCAGCAGACGGTTCCCCTTGGTTCCGTAATAGCCAATGGTGAAGGTCAGATTGTTCATCAACTGCCGCTCGATGGTGAAATTCCATTGCTGCGAGTAAGGTGAGAGATTGCGCCGGTCCTGCGAGATCGTCTGCAGATTCGTAACGTTGGCAGACGTGGCGCCGGGCGGGAATCCGTCCTTCAACACAATGGTAGGGCTAATGCTATCCGTCGAAAACCTGGACTGGAAGAAGAACGGCGGGCTGCAATGCAGGTAGCGATCTCCAAAGTGCGTGACACCACCGTAGTAGATGCCATAGCCGCTGCGGATCACAGTTGTATCCGTAACCCGGTATGCAATACCAACGCGTGGAGCGAAGTTGTTATAATCCGGCGTCAGTGTGGAGCGCTCGGCGATTCCGCCGTCCGTCGCGAGCAGGATGTACGGATTTGCGGGATCGGTGTCGAGGTCGAAGTTGGAGTAGTTGTTGTACTTCTCAAACCACGGTCCGAGGTACTCGTAACGGATGCCAATGTTGAGGGTAAACCGGTCGGAGACGCGTATCTGGTCTTGCACATAAGCATGGTGCATTCGTCTGCGCTGTGCGCCGTAAGGGATGTTGGATAACTGCGCACTGAACGGAATTCCGACAAGCAGATCAGCGAACGGGTTCCCTCCTCCGACAGGAGACGTCTGGCGGGTGAAGTTGCCGTTGAATGTGAGTACTCCAGCGCTCTGGAACACTTGTGTGTGTGGCGCCTGAATCCAGTTCAGGTTAACGCCAGTCTTGATGGTGTGACGACCTTTTATCCAACTGAGATCATTAACGAGCTGCCGGGTTTGAGAATCGGTAAAGTTCGGTGTGGACCCCTGGGTACCCAAACCGCGGAAGCCGGTGACGCCGACAGGAGTGAGTCCGGGCAGATTCGCTGTACCCTTGATGCCAACCTGTTCCGTAATACTTTCCTCGATCGGTGCGACACGGCGGGTATTGAACCTATTCCAGCCGGCCTTGATGCTGTTGAAGAGGTACGGGGAGAAGACGTGTGTCCACGACACCGCGAACGACCGGCTGTCGTTTGTGAAAGTCGTCATGTTGTCGCCGCCTCCATAGGCCGGAGCGGGTAACGGACCATCGCCGAGGTGCGTGAAGTCTTGCGTGCTGACCCGGCCGTAGATGGTGTCACTCGGGCCGAAAGTATGATCGATCTTCAAGTCCCACTTATCGGTACTCTCTTTTGTGAGGGGATTACTCAGGAAATTATTCGTAATGCTTGATTTGTTGGGCAGAGGATACAAACTGGCCAGATTCACACCAACAGGGTCCAGGCTGCTTTGCGGTATCACGTTGCCGGCGATTGGGAGCCGGGTCTTGTTTAATGGGTTGTATGTCGCCGGATCATAGATACTGACGGGCTTGCCCGCGTAAATCGACTGAGAGAAGTCACCCTCCCTCTCGAGGGTGGTGGGAATGGTCGATTGCGTCGTTCCGGAGGTCCGAATGCGGGTGCCTTCCCAGTCGGTGAAGAAGAAGGTCTTGTTCTTCATAATCGGACCGCCGACGAAGAATCCGAACTGGTTCCTTTTATAAGGCGGCACGGGGTCGGTGGGAGAATCGAAGAAGTTCTTGGCATCGAGCTTTTCATTTCGTAAGAACTCGAATGCGCCCCCGTGGAACTGATTGGTGCCGGATTTGATAACCACATTGACGACGCCGCCAATATTGCGGCCGAACTCGGCTGAATAGGCGTTGGTCTGAACCTTGAACTCCTCAATGGCGTCAACGGAGGGGGAGATGACCTGTCCCTGGCGGCCGGTACCGGCATGCTGGTTGCTGTTGTTGTCCATTCCGTCCAGCAGATAGTTATTGTGGCTGGTGCGGAGACCGCCGGAGCTGAACCCGCCAAAGCGGGCTCCTGGCGCGGGGACGTTGGTACCACTGGAAAGCAGCGCCAACTGAAGATAGTCGCGTCCGTTCAAAGGCAGATCAACAATTTTCCTGTGGTCGATCACCTGGCCTTGCGAGGCTTCGGTAGTCTGCAACAGTGGCGCTTCCGCCGTGACAGTCACCTCCTCGGTGACCGCACCGATCTCGAGCATTAGATCGACCAGCGCCTGCTGGTTCACCTCCAGTGAAATGCCACTTTGGACCGTTCGTTTGAAACCTTCGAATTCAGCAGAAACGGAGTACACGCCGACCCGGAGTGGGATGGAGCGATAGTATCCCGACTCGTCGGTCATCGTTTCCGAAAAGATTCCGGTGTTCACATTCGTGATGACGACCTGCGCTCCTGGTATAGCGGCGCCCGAATTGTCCTTTACGTATCCGACAATGGTCCCCTGCTCGACCTGTGCCAGCGAGATCTGCGCGAGCAGGATAAGAGTCAGAAACGACGCCAGAGCGAATGGCCTGTAGAATGCACGCCGGCGGATGCGAGTTGCTAATCTTGTGTGCTCCATCGTTTTCTCCGTTCGTTACGTTGCGGAACTTCCGACGCTTCGGCACAATCGACATTAGGCGCCGGATACCTCTACAAAAAACGACCCCGAACAAAGCGGGACGAAGCCGCTCACGCGAGAAACAACGTCATGCCAACCGGTGCGGGACCACACCACCCTCCCAACTCGTAACGCTAAGCGACTCGTCCCACCTCGCCCCTTACGATCGCAATTCACTACCCGAATACGGACAGCTTGCCTGGGAATTATATTCGGTATGCGCTTTGGCAACAATCCCCTGAATAGGGGACTAAATCATGACTACGCAGGGGATGTCGATCCGATACCGATCCGAAACCGGGACTTCGAGCCAACAGGCCCATCTTCCTCCTCTGCGCAAGGTTCAGCGGCCAATGAGCCGAGCAGCCGAGGCCGAAAAGGAGATCGAAAATAGTCCAACAGCTGGGGGCCGAGGCTGGCTTTTCACCGCGTCAACGGCTAGGCGTCAACGGCTAGGGATTATTGTGGAGCCGGTTAGCGGGAATGCGATGACAGGAGTCATACCGTCAGAATCAACGCCAAGCCCGGAATATCGGCTACATGCCATCAAGGGCGTGATTGACAAGCCTATCCTGTCCATCTAGCGCACTGAGAAGCACGGGCAGCGAGAGCCTGGCTTACCGAATGACGTCGGCATTGAGATATGGCCGCAACGCCTGCGGCACACCCACTGTCCCGTCGGCCTGCTGGTAGTTTTCGAGAATCGCGACCCAGGTCCGGCCCACAGCCAGGCCGCTTCCGTTCAGGGTGTGGAGGAACTCCGGCTTGCCGCCTTTGCGCTTCATCCGGATGCCAGCGCGGCGCGCCTGGAAGTCCTCAAAATTCGAGCAGGAGGAGATCTCCTTGTAGGCGTTCTGTCCCGGCAGCCATACTTCGATGTCGAAGGTTTTGGCCGACGAGAAGCCAAGATCGCCCGTCGAAAGCACGACCGTCCGGTAGGGCAACCCCAGCCGTTGCAGGATGTTCTCTGCGTGGGCGGTCAGCTTGTCGAGTTCCGCGTAGCTCTCCTCCGGACGGACGAATTTCACGAGCTCGACCTTCTGAAATTGGTGCTGCCGGATGATCCCCCGCACGTCGCGCCCGTGGGAGCCCGCCTCGCTGCGGAAGCACGGGGTATAAGCGCTGAAACTGATGGGCAACTGATCCGCCTCCAGGATCTCCCCGGCGAAGAGGTTCGTGACCGGCACCTCGGCGGTCGGGATCAGCCAGAGGTCATCATCCTGAATCTTGAACAGGTCCGAGGAGAACTTCGGCAATTGCCCAGTACCAAACAGAGCCGCGGAGTTCACGAGAAACGGCGGCAGAACCTCCGTGTAGCCGTGCTCCTGGGTGTGCACGTCCAACATGAAGTTGATCAGCGCCCGCTCCAGCCGAGCGCCGATCCCGGAGTATACCGCGAACCGCGCCCGCGAGATCTTCGCCGCCCGCTCCAGGTCGAGAATTCCCAGTTCCGGCCCCAGGTCCCAATGCGCTTTGGGCTCGAAATCGAAACGGGGCGGTTCGCCCACCCGCCGCACCTCGACGTTGTCGGCCTCGCTCTCCCCGGCCGGGACACTTTCGTGCGGGAAGTTGGGGATGCCGGACATCAGTTGCCGGAGGGCTTCATCAACTTCTCTGGCTTCCGTTTCCAGGACCGAAATGCGCTCGCCCATTTCGCGCACCTGCTGCTGCCGCGCCGTGGTATCTTCGCCAGCCTTCCGGAACTTGTTGATCTCGCCGCTCTGCTTCTTTCGGTGAGCCCGGAGCTGTTCGGTTTCGGTGACCACGGACCGGCGTTTCCGGTCCAGCTCCTCGAAGCGCTCCTTTTCGAGAATGAAGCCGCGCCGGGCGAGCCGGGCCGCAGCCGCATCCAAATCCCTGCGGAAGTAGGCTAGATCATGCATAAGAGGGAACCCTCATTCTAGCACCGGGTTCTCGCACTTCTTGCCGTGCGGAGCTACAATGCCAGGCATGAAACGCTTGTTCGCCGCTCTGCCGGCGTTTGTCATGGCCGCCGCTTCCCTCTGCGCCAGTGACGAATTCCAGACCAGCGCCGGCCCCCTCCGCATCACGCCCGTCCAGCATGCCTCTCTGATGATCGAAGCAGGCGGACAGGTGGTCCACGTCGACCCGGTGAGCAGCGGCAACCACGAAGGGCTGCCCAAGGCCGATGTCATTCTGATCACCCACACCCACGGCGACCACCTCGACGCGGGAAAGATTTCCGAACTCCGCAAGGAGGAGACGGTTCTCATCGGACCGCCCGCCGCCCACGCGAAAGTGCCGATGACAGAAACGCTCCAGAATAGCGAATCCACCACGACCGGTTCGTGGAGCATAGAAGCCATACCCATGTACAACCTCAAGCGCGGCCCCGCGCCCGGCAAGCTGTTCCACGAGAAGGGCGCCGGTAATGGCTACGTTGTCACTTACGGCGGCTTCCGTGTGTACATCGCCGGTGACACGGAAAACATTCCCGCGATGCGCGCCTTGGTGGATATCGATGCCGCCTTCATTCCCATGAACCTGCCGTACACGATGCCGCCGGAAGAGGCCGCCGCGGCCGTCAAGGCATTTCAACCGAAGGTGGTTTATCCGTACCATTACCGGGGCGCCGACCTCAGCGCCTTCCAACAGGCTCTCGCCGGAACTTCCATTGAAGTCCGGCTACGCGAGTGGTATCCGTAACACCGGGCGCTGGCCACCG
Source organism: uncultured Solibacteraceae bacterium (assembly GCA_964468205.1). GTDB lineage: Bacteria > Acidobacteriota > Terriglobia > Bryobacterales > Bryobacteraceae > CAWELS01. The sequence goes on from CAYXVG010000009.1 coordinate 25,956, forward strand.
GGTGTCGAGGTCCGGGAAACCAGCTCGTTTGGGACCCTACCGAAATCAAAAAAACCTGGAAAGTCAGCCCCGGAAGGAGCAGAATACAGGCAGGGAGGGAGTCATGACAGAAAACGAAGCAATGGACATCCTCCGGGCCCAGGGACATTCGGTCGGCAGTCCGGACCGAAGTGCAGGCACCGTACGGATCTGGGTCCATGGGACGAATCACTCAATCGATGTAAAGTTGGGCCGCGATCTGATTTACCTGGCCGAAGGCAAGCTTACGGTTGAGGACCTGGAGCCGGAACACGCCTGAGCGGAGGCATGCTGCGGACCCGAGAGGGGAGTGATGGACAGACCGCGCCATCCCCTGGTGATCCGGCCCTGGAAGGTGGAGCGCCTGAAGCGGCGGCATGAGACGCCGTTGGCCAGACGCGGTCGCCCGCGTCCGCACCGGAGCCCAGAAGGGAGTAAGCGAAAGTAATCCCGCGCGAGGAGGGGGAGGGATATTCTGTTCCGCGTCTATCGGAAGTTCTCCACCAGCATGAGATCGGATTCGATGGCTATATCGCCGATGAGAATCCAGCGGCCGTCCGGAGAGACGCCGAGCCCTTCCCCGCCCCGCGTGGGCAGATGATTCAACCGCACCACCTCGGAAACCTTGCGGTCACGAAATCGGAAGAAGTAAACGGCCCAAGTGCCATCCATGAATGGATTCGACGGGCCACGAGTGTTAATGAAATAGATTCCGTCCGGGTGAACCTCCCAGTTGCCCCAACCCGAATCCACGCCGTCAATCACGAGTTCCTCCGGTCCGCCATCGACCGGCTTACGCCAGATAGAGTTCTCAGAGCTCCGGGTATTGCTGTAATAGAGCACGGAACCATCCATCGATTCGTTGGCGTGAAATCCCCCGCCGGTTGTCACTTGAACCGGTGTCGCATCGGGCTCTCCGGCAGGCCCGGAAGCTATCTTCCAGACCTGGAACTCCCCTGTCCGGAGCGAGGCGAAGTAGATCCACTTTCCGTCTCGCGAGAAGCTGGGCACCACGTCCACGGCTTCATCAGTCGTGATCCGACGCGGCTGGCCGCCATTCGCGTTAACGACGTAAACATCAGGATTCCCGTCCACAATCGAGTCGAACGCGATACTCGTTCCATCGGGAGACCAGCGTGGACTGCCGGCGACTCCGATCTTCGTAAGCTGCTGGAGGTTCGTTCCGTCCGCGTCGCAGACCCAAATTTCCACGTCACCGGAGCGGCTCGAGGAAAAAGCGATTCTCTCACCGTCCGGAGAAAAATGAGGAGTGGCGTCAAAGCGGGTAGAGGAAATGAACCGGCTCGCGGCAGCGGAATTGCCGGGGTGGGAGGCGTCAATACGAACAATTCCGTAGTAGGTAACCCGCTTTGAAAACGCCAGACGATCGCCCATCTTCGACACCGTGGGCTGGCTGGGGTTTTCCCCAAGAGCGACCCGCTCGGCGTCGCCCCCCGAAACCGGCACTCGCCACATGTTACGGCGGCCGTCGCTCGAGAGGCGGGCGGAGAGAATGTGCTTGCCATCCCGGGTCCAGGCGAGTCCCTCCGGTTCACCACCGGTAAAGGTCAACCGCTTCAATCTATCTCCGGCGAAGAGATAGGTATCGCCAAGACCAGTCCCGCGAAGCGCATCGAAAGCGACCTTCTTCCCATCGGGCGAAACAATCGGCGACCGCACTTCTATCGTGTTTTCGGGGGCGCGAATCAGGGTTTGTTTTTCGCCTGTGCCCGCGTGAATCGAAACCACCTCCGGGGAACCATCCGCTGACGGATGATTCGCGACCAGAATCCGTTCCCCACCGGAAGACCAGCTCATGCCCGACCGCACCGAACAACGTACCGTCGTCAGCAACCGCTCCGGTCCCCCAATGGGAGTAGTCAGACGAACTTCCATGACGCCGCCCGGGCGCTCCCGCAGAAAGGCAATCTCCTTTCCGTTCGGCGACCAAACAGGGCTGGAATCCCACCCCGGGGCTTCGGTCAGCCGCAAAGCTTCCGGCGAATCGAGGAACTTAACGTAAATGTCAAAGTTGTCCTGATTCGGCCCATTCCAAGTGAAGGCCACCTGCGAGCCATCGGGAGAGAACGTGGCCAACTCTTCCCGCCCGGGAAAGCTTGTCAGCGGAATCGGTGTTTCGAGCGCGGGCTGGGAACCGGTCCTGCCGATGTAAAGTGGCAGGGCAACCACAGCCAGCAAAGCCACCGCGAGGACTACAAAGGCGATCTGCCAGACTCTGGACTTCGCAGGCGGGATACCGGTTACCGAGCCAGGATCGGACCCAGTCGAGACCGGTGCACCGATATCCACAAGCAATTCGCGGGCGTTCGCGTAACGCGAACCCGGGTTCTTGGCGAGCAACTTTCGAACGACCCGGGCCACCGGCCACGGAACGTCCGAGCCCAAAGCGGGCGGTTCATCGTGGACGATCTGGTAGAGGACTCCCATGGCCTCCTCCCCCGTGAAGGGAGTTCGGCCGGTGAGCATCTCGTAGAGGGTCGCCCCGAGGGACCACAGATCGGTACGGGCGTCGACTTGCTTGCCGCTCGCCTGTTCCGGCGACGCATAGTAGACAGTACCCAACTGTGTACCGGGCTCGGTGATTACGAGACCGCCCTGTTTGGCAAGTCCGAAATCCAGAACCTTCACATCGCCTCGGCTGGTCAAAAGCACGTTAGAGGGCTTGATGTCGCGGTGGATCACGCCCGCCTCGTGAGCATGGTCGAGTGCGCGGGCAATCTGTGCGGTGATAGCCAGGGCTTCCGCGACGGATACCGGACCTTTCAGAAGGCGCTCCGCCAAGGTCTGTCCCTCGTAGTAGGCCATCGTCAGGTAGATCCGGCCGTCGTGCGTCTCTCCAATGTCGTAAATGGTGCAGATATTGGGGTGGTCCAGCCGGGAGGCGGCGCGCGCTTCAGAAATCATGCGCTGCTTCGCCTGCTGGCTGGAGATCAGATGCGGCGAAATGAACTTGAGAGCAACATAGCGGCCAAGACGCGGATCTTCAGCCTTGTAAACGACGGCCATGCCGCCACGGCCGATTTCGCTGAGCACGCGGTAGGGGCCGATCTGCTCGTTGGCCGAAGCTGGATCGGCCTCGACCAACGCCTCCGAAGCGAGCGAGCCGGCCGTGGTGTCGAGCAGCCCGCCCTCTTTTTCGTGAGCCTCCAGCAGGCGGCTCACCTGATCCCCCAGCGATTCGTCGCCATCGCACACTTCGCCCACCCAGGCCGCGCGGCGGCCTGGGGGTTGTTCCAGTGCGCCTTCGAAGATTTCCCAGACGCGTTGCCAGTTCGGTGGAGTCGCCAAAATGTCCTATGACTCAGTACAGTTCGTTATATAGCCATGCCCGGGCCTTCGTCCATTCCCTCTGCACGGTACGAGGGCTGACCTGGAGCAACTCCGCGACTTCCTGTTCATTCAGCCCGCAGTAGAAACGGTATTCGACAATGCGCCGCATCCGGCTATCAACTGCGTCCAGGCGATCCAAGGCCTCCTCGAGCGCCAAGACCTTGTCGAGAGGAGCTTGCAGGCCCAGCTCTTTGTTATCGATCGTCGTGTGGTCCCTCCCGGCGCCCCGTTTTTCGGCATTCCGCTTTCGGGCATAATCCACCAGTACCTGGCGCATGGCTCGGGCGGCCACGGCATAGAAGTGCTCGCGGCCCTGCCAATCAACGTGAGCCTGGTCAATCAGCTTCAAGTAGGCCTCGTTAACGAGGCCGCTAACACCGAGCGTGTGGCCGCCGCGCTCGCGGCGCAGTTGCCTTATCGCCAACCGCCGCAACTCCGCATAGACAAGCGGCAGCATGCTGTCGATCGCGTTCCGGTCGCCGTCCCTCGCCCGGACAAGCAGTTGGGTGATGTCCCCAGTCCCTCTGTGACCGGACTCCTCCATACTCATCGTCTCAATTGTGTCACGAGTGACGCAGTTCTGCGAAGATTGCGTCGATCCGCACGGCCGGATCAGACGATGCCGGAAATATCGATAAGGTGGAGTTGGCGGCCTTGGCCGGTGTGCGGCGAGTCGATACACACCTTCTTGCCATCTGGACTGAAGCGCGGATGGGTGTCGCAGCGCCATTCGCCGGTATAGACCTCAGGCGAGTGGAAGCTCCCTAGCGGCACACGCCGGCCGGTTGCTACTTCGTAGAGATAGACGTGCTGCTCGCGGGTCTTGCGGTCCGGGTAGGTGTCGTTCAGAATCCACTCATTGCCCGGAAGGTAGGTGCAGTGGCCGTTCTGGGTCATTACGCCGCCACCGATGAGCTCGACCTTCTCGGCCTTGTCCGTGTAGAGGTAGAACCCCCACTCGTTAGAGGGGTGCCAGGCCCAGGCGAGCACGGTCTTGGGATCGCGCCAGATGAAGTGGGAGGTCTTGCCGAAGGGGTCGATCACATAAGGATCTGATCCGTCGGCGTTTATGGTGAACATGCGGGTGAGGTAATTGCGGTCGCCGGCGGCGCGCCAGCGGTGGAGAAAGATGAAGCGGGAGCCGCCGGGTGACACCAGCAGGTGGTTGAACCAATGCTTTGCGTTGGCAAGGTCCAGACTGCCACGAGCCTGGCTGAGGTCCACTCCGGCGGGAGCCTGGAACGGGATCGCCGCGGCTTGGGCATAGGAGAAGAGCAGCCGTCTCTCTCCGCTGCCGAGGTCGACACGCCAGAGGCCTGCGTCGCCGGGGGCGAGGACATCGGCGTTGGGATCGGGAATGCCGCCGTAGCCGTAACCGGGGCGGGTGTCGTTGAGACGGCGGAAGTCGGTGGTGACGCCCCACCGGCCGTCCGGCGACAGGGCGTAGATGGCCGATGGGAGAGTTCTTTGTTTGCCGGTCTTGACGTTGAGTACGCGTGAGACGTAGCCGCCCTCCTCGCGGTCGTTCCAGATAACGTCCGTGGCGGAGCCGGGAATCCACTGCAACATGCAGCCCTGCTGCCAGCCCCAGGCGCTCGAGGTCCCAATTTCCCGCCAGCGGTCACCGTCCGCGGTATCGATGACGCCGATGTGAATGACATCGGACGCCTTCGGCGAACGGTGCTCGAAGCCGACTTCCATACCGAGCACAAGGCGGCTTTCGGGATCAAACTGCAGCTTGTCGTAGTAGCCGAACCAGTGATGCTTTGGTCCGCTCGTGATTGCCCGCACCGGAGGGAGCCCGCCGCGGGCAGCCAAAGGCGAAAACGAAGGCGCCACGGCCAGTGATTCGAGAAAACGACGCCTGGAGAACCGCATGACTAACAGTGTATGCTAATGACTCGGAAGGGAAATGATTGGCATCTTGATCCCGGCGAAGTTATGATGAATACACGTGACAGCCGCCGGGATTTGCTGGGAAGCTCTACAGAAAGCGCGCAGCGGCGCGTTGCTGGCCGCGTTAGCTGTTCTTCTGTCCTTAGCCAGTGTGACGTCTGCGGCAGGACAGTACCGCGCGTCCCAAAAGCAAGCGCAGGAGTTGGACGGAGTGAGTGTGGCGGACCTTGCGGCGCCGCGCAAGGCCCAGAAGGCTTACCAGAGGGGCCGCCGGCAGGCGGCGCACGGACACTACATGAAGGCCAGGCAGTCACTGAACAAAGCGGTGGCCCTCCATCCGCGGTATGCGTCCGCATGGTACTTCTTGGGCTTGGTCTATAGTAGCGAGAGACAGAGAGCGGCCGCGCGGGAAGCCTATCGCAGCGCGCTAGAAGCGGATCCGAAGTCGTGGCGGACTTACGCAGGTCTGGCGGAATTGGCGGCCGCGGAACGGAACTGGATGCAGTTGGCCGAGAATTCCAGCCGCGCTCTGGCCCTGGCGCCGGAAGCAACTTCGCGCCTCTACCTCTTCAACGCCCTCGCGCGATACCACCTCGGCGACCTCGACGGCGCCGAGCGCAGCGCGCATGAGGCGTTGGAGAGAACGTGGGTTAAGCCCGACCCGATGGCGTATCAGATTCTGGGGCTGGTCGACGCACGGCGCGCCCGCTGGGAGTCTGCGCGGAGCCATCTGCGGCTGTATCTGTCGCTCGTTCCGGACGCCGACGACACAAGCGCGGTGCGAAAGCAACTCGCCGCAGCCGACGAGCAATATCGCAGAATGAGCGGTGAGGAACCGGAGTTCGTGCTCCATCCAAGCGGCATGTTCGTGCGGAACCACAACAAAAGCCGCTGAGTGAGATTGCGCCAGCCGCCGAGAGCTACCGTGACCTCCTTGACACCGGAAGTTCATCTGTATCATAAAGGTGTCCTCAGGAGGCGCTTGTGGCGACGATACTGTTGGTGGACGACGAGAAGATTGTGCGAACGCTCCTGGCTCTTGCCCTCCGCCGGCAGAATCACCACGTGTTGGAAGCGGGAACCGGCCACAGCGCTTTGCGCGCCGTGCGCAAAGCCGGCGTCCGAGTGGATCTTCTGGTTTCCGAGCTCTGTCTCCCCAAAATGAGCGCCCTCGAACTCGCCGCGAAGCTGTCTGACGTGGCGCCCGGTTGCCGCACTCTGCTGCTCTCGCGCAGCCCGCATCCCATACGCCTCGAAGAGCGCGCCCGGGGGGTTGGATACTCCGTGCTCCGCGAGCCATGCGATTTTCGCACCGTCTTGGGCGAGGTGGCGCATCTCGTTCGAGACATCGACCAGCGGAAGCCGCCTGGCAGCAGCGAGGCGCCAGGGTCCGGCAAGCGGGCCGCGACGAACGGATCGTCATAGTCCACGTGCGCAGCCCGTCCTATCAGACGCGCGATTACTTCCGGTTCTCGATCGTGCACGGTTTTTTCAGGTGTCTTTTCGCTTGTTTCGCGCGTTCGGAATTCGGCGCCATCTCAATTACGCGGCGGTAGGCGGCGAGGGCCCCATCGCGGCGGCCCAGCAGATCGCGCGTCTGCCCCACACGGTACCAGGCCAGTTGCGCCTGGTGGAGGGTGAGATCGTCTTCGACGGTGGTCATCCGCTCGAAATCGGCCAGCGCTTGGTCCAGGTCGAGATACCAGAAAAGCAACGTGCCACGCGTGTACCACAGTTTGTGTTCGGGCATCCGGTCATAACCGGGGGCCCCGGCGGACTTGAGGCGTTCTATTTCTCGCACTACCTCCAAGCCTTTTTCCTTCTCGCCGAGGTCGCTGTACATCTGCACCATCTCCATCCGCATCAGGTAGTTACGTGGAAAGTCGGCGATGAGCTTACGTAGCAGTGGGATAGCGTCCGCCGGACGCTTCTCGCGACGATAGAGAACGCTCAGCAGTACACGGGCGTTGTGCCGGTTGCGGTCGCCTCGTTCGGCGATCTCTTCGAGCGTGGTTATGCCGCCTTCCTTATCGCCGGAAAAGCCGGTGAGCGAACTGATCATGCGGATATACCAGGGCAGGCTGCCGACAACATACTCATGAACGGCCGGAATCATTCGCGCGTCGATCATGTCCGGATCAATGTCCAATATCTTGCTGTGGAGCTTCCGTGAACGAGTAGCGCTCTTCAGCGCGTCCATCCAGGCCTTTCGCACAAGGAAGTCATAGTTGGATTTAAGCCCGTGCGCCACGCCCTGAACGTAAAGAGCTTCAACGTTGTTTCCGTCTTCTTCCAGTTGCCGATCCGTGATTTCGATAGCCCGGGCGATGGAGTACTCGAATTCGCGCTGATCCGCTTCGCTCGGCTCCACCTTCGGCCGGCGCAGGAACGAGTTCGTGCCACTCACCAGCTCACTTTCGAGCGCTCCCACTTCGAAAAGCTCGCGGTAGAGGATGGCTTGGGCAAGGTCGGCATGAATCTCGGGGTCGTTCGGACGCTCCGCCACAACTTGACGGAAAATCTCGATAGACTCGTCGTACTCGAGATTGTAGTAGTGATCGAACGCCTTCTCGATACGCGGAGCCCTCTGCACCCCCGCGGCGAAGGCAGCGGCAAGAAGGAAGAGCGCTGCCAGTCTCATATATCTCTATGTTAGCTGGCTGCGCGCCCAGGAGGCGTGCTCGCGAATTATCGGGTCGTCGGACCGGAGCAGGTGTTCAATGGCTGGAAGCAGGTCGCGATTCCCCGAGTTCCCGATTGCCACCGCCACGTTCCTCATGAAGCCCTGGAAGCGGGCACGGGAAACCGGCGAGCCACTGAACAGCCGGCGGAACTCCTCCTCCGAGAACCTGGCGAGGCTCTCAAGTGGAGGTGCAAAGAGCCGGGGGGCAAAACACTCGTCGCGAGTCACGGGGGATTTCGTGTTCCACGGGCAGACATCCTGGCAGATATCACAACCGAACACGTGGCGCCCCATGCCCTCACGCAGATGTTCGGGCACTGCGCCTCGCAGTTCAATCGTCAGGTACGATATGCAGCGGCGGGCGTCTACTGTCCAACTACCGTTGAAAAAGACGATTGCATCCGTGGGACAGGCATCGATGCAGCGGGTGCAACTGCCGCAGCGATCCGGTGGCGGCTCGCCGGGATCGAGATCGAGCGATGTCAGGAGAGCGCCCAGGAAAAACCACGAGCCTTTCTGCTGGTTGATGAGACAGGTATTCCGGCCGATCCAACCCAATCCGGCCCGGCTCGCGTACGAGGCATCGAGGAAAGGAGCGGTGTCCACGCAGATCTTGCTCTCGAAGGGCCCGGCGGACTCCACCAGCCGCCCACTGAGCCGCTTGAGATCGCGGCGCATTACGTCGTGGTAATCATCGCCCCAGGCATAGCGGGAGATCCAGGCCCGTTCGGAGTCCGATAGTTCCGTCGATCGCGGTTCTGGTCCGTTGTAGAGCTTAGCCACGCAGATGACAGACCGGGCCGGCGGAAACAAGCTTCTGGGGTCGAGGCGCATCTCAGCCCGGCGGTCCGTGAGATAGCGCATGTCTCCCGCCATGCCGGAACGCGCCCATTCAGCGAACCTCAGTCCGTCTTCCAAAGGGGCGGCTGGAGCCACTCCGGCGAGGTCGAATCCACAATCGAGAGCGATGCTTCTGGCGAGAGCGGAAATCATCCGGTTGCTCTCATCTTAGCGGGTTATGTTCGCTCCGCTTCCTGTGCCGCATCCCGCGAAGTCCGAAGTGCGCAAATTGTGCAGCAGAAAGGTACGTTTTCGTTGCAGGCTGATGAGTGGCTGATGCCGCGATGTACCCCGTTCACCCGAAGATTTGACCATACGGAACAGAAAACAAGCAGTTTAACTCAATTGCATGGCCCAATGGATAGTATTTGACTATATTAGGGAAGACAGGAAACAGTCATTCAGAGGGGACCTCACTGGGTCCATCCGCAAGCTAGTGGAGCGAAAGGTGCGAGCGAGGGTGTTACCCGGCTGCGCCGAAGACAGGAGCTATCCAAGTATGCACAAGCCGATCAAGTATGCCGAAAAGATGTTGTCGATCGCCGCGAACGGCGCGTGGCACGTCTTCGACCTCTTGAACCAATTCAAGCAGAATCCTTCTTTCACACCGAAATGGTCGGAGAAGCCGCTGCTGAAGTCCTACGAGAAGACCAAGCCGCCGCTGGGCTGGCCGCGTGAGACAGACTCGCTGTGTCCGAAGTGTGTTCCGGAAATTCGCAACAAGATCATCGAGGGCGAGCTGGATTGGGAAATCCTTCTTAATGAGAAGGTTGGCGAGGTGAAGGCGCAGATTGTCGAGCGCGACGGAAAGATCATGATGGTTAAGGACTGCCCGGTGTGCGGCGGCCACTTCGAGGATGTCATGTCGATCGACCCCGAGTTCACGCAGCACCTCGAGACCGTTTTTCCTGGCCGCGACATCCGGGCGCACAATGACGAGAAACTGCACAATCATGGTTCGAGCACCATCACACACGGCCGCGGCTCGGTGCTAACGGTCGACTTGACGAATCGCTGCAACATGATGTGCGATCCGTGCTTCATGGATGCCAATCAGGTTGGTTTCGTGCATGAACTCGAATGGGAAGAGATCAAGACGATGCTCGACAACGCGATCTCGATCAAGCCCCGCCGCCAGATGTCAGTTCAGTTTTCGGGAGGCGAACCGACGCTGTCGCCGCATTTCCTCGATGCCGTCCGCTACTCCCGCGAGGTTGGCTACCACAGTGTGCAGGCCGCGACTAACGGCATCGAGTTCGCCAAGAGCAAAGAGTTCTGCGAAAAGGCCGTCGACGCCGGCTTGCGTTATGTCTATTTGCAGTTCGACGGCATCGGCAACGAAGCTAACTCCCACCGCCACGTGGGCAACCTCTTCGACGTCAAGCTCAAGGCGATTGAGAATTTGCACCAGGCGGGGGTCGAGATCGTGCTCGTGATTACGCTGGTAAACGGCATCAACAACGAGCAGGTGGGGAGGATCGTACAGTTCGCTCTCGACAATCCGAAGAAGATCTCGTTCCTGAGCTTCCAGCCCGTTTCCTTCACCGGCCGGGACGAGGCCATCACCGACGAGCGGCGGAAGGCGCAGCGCTATACGCTCTCGCACCTCGCGCATGATGTCAAGAACCAAACCGGACTCGGCGAGCCGGTGCGCGACTGGTTCCCCATTTCCTTCATCAGCACTTTCAGCGATTGGGCGGACCATGTTCACGGGCCGAACGCGGATTGGGGCCATTTGAGTTGCGGCTGCCATCCGAATTGCGGCACTGGCATGGCTGTAATGGTCGACAAGCACACCAAGGAGAAGGTGCCGGTAACGGCATTCCTCAAGGCGGATCAACTGGAGCGGGATATCGCGCGGGTCAATGACGCTGCCCGGAGCCGGTTCTGGACCGTTTTCGGCATGGCGCTGAGCCTGATGCGAAACTACGACCCCTTCCAGGCGCCGACCCACTTCAAGCTCGCCGATCTGATGCAGAAATTCGACAAGACGTTCGGGGCTACCGGCCGCGAGTACGGGCAAGTGCACGGCGAAAAGCGTCTCGATCATATCGAGAAGCGCCGGCGAGACCGCTGGCATTTCATGTTCATCGCCGGCATGTGGTTCCAGGACCTATTCAACTATGATTTCCGCCGCACCGAGCAGTGCATCATCCCGTACGCGACACAGAAGGGCGAGATCAGCTTCTGCGCCTATAACACGGGCATCGGCTGGCGGAACATCGTCGAGAAAATGCACATGACGGCCAGTCTTACCAAATGGTATGAGGAGCATGGCCGCCACGAGATCTTCGCCGGCAACAAGACCGTGCCGTTGCAGCAATACGAGAACTACCTCATTCTCAATGACGAGCATGTGAACGCCAAGGCGCAGGACGATCTCGATCGCCTCGGGATTCCGAAATACGCGCGCGACGAAAAGATCGCCGCGCGTAAGGCCAAACTCCAGACCGATCCCGAGTACAACAAACGGATGGAGCAACTCTATCGCAAACACGTGCTGAAAGAGCCGGAACCGGCGCCCCTGGTGCAGATCGGAATAGGGCCGGTGAAGGCTGACGGCAGTGGCTGCTGCTCTCCGGCGCCCGCCGGCGAAAACGCCGACAGCCGCGAAGAAGTCGGCGCCATGGGCGATTAGTTTCTCGTGACTCCGAAGTCGGCGGTTTCGGGGGAGCCTTCCCTCCACAAGTAAACTTGATAGTCCGCCGGGGATCGTTCCCCGGCGGTTTTTTTACGAAAGGGCGCGTTAACGGGCGTCCGTTCAATGGCCGGCGGCGCGAACTCTGGTTTTAATGGAGTACAACGAGTCCATCGCGGTGATAAAAAGTACGCTCCGGTCCTTGCCGCCGAAGGTAACGTTCGCGGTCCATCTCTCGGGCACCTCGATGTGGTCAATCTGCGCGCCCGCGGAGTTGAATACCATAACGCCCTTGCCGGTGAGGTATAGGTTCCCCGCGTTGTCGAGGGTCATGCCGTCTGAGCCTTGCTCGATTAGCAGTTTCTTACCGTTCAAAGCGCCGCCGGGACCGATGTCGTAGGTATAGGTCTTCTTTGCCCCTATATCGGCCACGAAGAGGCGTTTGCCGTCGGGAGTTCCAATGATTCCGTTTGGCTGATCGAGGTCTTCGGTCACACGGGCGAGTTTCTGGCGATCCGGGGAAAGATAGTAGACGTGGCGGCCGTCCTGTTCGATCGGGCCCCGGCTCCAATAGTCGCGTTTGTAGAACGGATCGGTGAAGTAGACGCCGCCGTCCGGAGCGACCCAGAGATCGTTCGGCCCGTTCAGCTTCTTGCCGTCATAGTCTTCGACCAGGACCGTCACGTTGCCGGACGGGCTGATCATCCACAGTTCATTATTCAAGTCCGCGCAGGCAAGCAGGTTCCCGTCCTGGTCGAAGTACAAGCCATTCGCCCGCCCGGGACTGTCATGAAACACCGACAGGCCTCCGTCCACGGACCATTTGAGGATCTTGTTGTTTGGTTGGTCAGTGAAGTACACGTTGCCTTCCGCATCCGCCGCGGGGCCTTCGGTGAACTGGAATCCATCGGCGAGCAAGGTCAGTTCGGCCCCCGGCGCAACGATTCCCTGCCCGGTTGCCGGCGGCGCGCCGCCGATCGCCGCCACGAGACAGAGGAAGATAACACTTCGCATTGGATTCATGAATCGATTCTTCCACAAACCGGCTCAATGTGGACAACCAGGAGGAGCGACGATTCCGGGGCAGAAATGCTGCGAGATCGCGAAAATCATCCGATGAGAACAAGCGGGGAGTGTGCGCTGGCTCCCAAGGATAGACGGCCATGGGTATTACACCGCTGGTATTCACCGGAATCAGTCAGTTCTCTGACGACTTTCAAACCATCCTCGACCGGACGGTCGCGATTGCGAGCGTGCCCATCCAGCAAATGCAGATGGAGCAAGGCGACCTTCTCACGAAGAAGCAACTGCTGACTGACCTCCGCGGCGTCGTGGAGAGCCTCGCGACAAGCGTCGGGGATCTGGGCGCCATCGGACAGAACCGCGCGCTCAGCGCTTCGAGCTCGAATACAAGCCGGGTAACGGTTACGCTCAACGGAGCCACCGATCCCGGCACGTACACCATCACCGACATCACGTCGGTCGCGGCCACCGCGAGCGAGACCTCCGCTTCCGGCTATGCCACTCAGGACGCCACGGAGGTATCCGCCGACGGTACTCTCGAACTGGCATTCGGTGGCGAAACTTACGAAATCGATCTGACGGGAGAATACGCAAACACGCTGGAAGGGTTGCGCGACGCCATCAACAGCCTTGGCGCCGGGGTCTCTGCCAGCATCCTCAACACTGGTACCGGGGAAAACCCGTACTATTTGTCAATTACAGCCGCCAACACTGGCGCTACTACTCTCGAATTGAGAGAAACCCCAGGCGAACCCGCCTCCAACATCCTGACAAGCGACAATCAAGGAGCCAACGCGGAGTTCACGCTCAACGGCCTTCCGGTGGTGCAGTCGAGCAACACCATCAACGACGTCGTTCCCGGCTTGAGTTTCACGATCAATCAGACAACCGAACCCGGCGAGAGTGTGATTCTGTCTCTGGCTTCCAGCAGAACCGAACTTGGCAACGCACTTTCCGGACTGGTCAGCGCTTACAATACGGTTCGCACCCAGGTGGCTGGCCAGATCGGAGAATCGGCCGGCCTGCTCAGCGGAGACTACATCATTCGAGAGGTGCAAAACAGTCTGCGCGGAATCGCTTCGTTCCGCGGCGAGGGGACGGTCGCCAGCCTGATGGACCTCGGCATCGAGTTCACCGACCAAGGCGAAATGACTTTTGACTCTACCCAGTTCTACGCCCTTCCCGAATCCACCTTCAACGCAGCGCTGGACTTCATGGACTCCTCGAACGATGGATTCGGAAGTCTGGCCGGGTCCTTGACACAGATCAGCGATCCGGTCACCGGGCTCATCCGCACCCAACAAGACCAGTACGACGTCGCTGACGCCCGCCTCACCGACCAGATCACCACCCTGAGCGAACGCATCGACTATATGCAGCAGTCAACCTCGCTCAAACTCCAGCAAGCCGATGTATTGCTCGCTCAACTCGAGTCGCAACAGGTAATGATCGAGGCCAGCCTGCAGAGCCTGGAACTCGTGTTGTATGGCAAACAGGAGGATTAGGAAATGGACGACAGACTGCGCTCGGCCCTCGACGAACTCGCCGCAATCACATCCAGCCTTGGGGGCCTCAATCCGAATGACCTCGGAGCTGTAAGTGAGTCACTGAACCTGCGCTCGCAAGTCACGATTCGAATTCACCGCCTGATCGCCGACGGCCACGTTCATCCAGCCCCAGAGGCGGTGGACAGGTTGACGGTCGAGCTCAACCAGGGAACTGAACTGATTCGCCGGCTCGAAGTGGCTCGCGCGAAGCTCCGGGGAGACTACGAGGAGAGCAGCCAGACGTCCGGGCTTCTCCGCTCCATACGGTCTCCAGAGCAAACGCCGCGGAGACGCCTTAACCTCCGTGGCTGACTGGTCCCGCCGCGATCGTCCCCACATTCCGAACACCTCCCGCTCCACGGCTCTGTTATATACTCTGCCTTACAACGCATGGACTATTCCGGTCAAGCGCCCGCGCCGCCGGCGTGGCTTGTTCGAACTTCTGGCCCTCACCTTGGAAAGCGTTACAAAATAGCAGCCGGCAAGATGCTGATCGGCCGTGATCCCGAAGCCGGCATAACACCCTACGCAGACGAGGCCGCCTACGTTTCCTCCCGCCACGCGGAAATCATGGCCTCTGACGGCGGCTATCGGCTTACGGATCTCGGCAGCACCAACGGCACCTTGGTAAACGGCAGCGCCGTGACGGAGATCGAGCTCACCGATGGCGATCTGATCCGCTTTGGATCTTCCGGACCGGAGTATCGATTCGACCTGACCGCTCCGCCGGCTCTAAACCTCGAGGCCACCATTACCTCACCACCCGCCGCAGCCGGTTCACAAGACTCTGCCGGTGACACTCAGGCCAAGATTGTCGACGATGCAGTCCGACAGGCCCGGCATGCGCGCCGAGAGGGCTTCGGCCGGACCGGGGTGATCATGCGGGAAATGCTGGATTCCGCCCTGCGCCGCTCCCAACGAAAACACCGCCGCGTGATTGTGACGCTCGCGATTCTCTTGGTGGCGACCGTCAGCTTTGCCTTCTGGCGCATTTCCGAATTGAAAGTCCAAAAGCGGGATATCGACGAGCAGATCCTGCAAATCGAAACAAAGCTCGAAGCGGGCGGACTCGACGATTCCGAAATCCGGAACCTGATCACGCAACTGAACGAGTATCAGGAGCAAGCCCGCAGTTTGCAGGACAGCATGTTCTACAAGCTGGGCGTCGAAGGCCGGGAACAGGCGTTCATTGAAAACGAGATTCGCGCACTCATGGCTGAGTTTGGGGCCGAGGAATACAGTATTCCTCCGGAGTTCTCGGAACAGGTCGGCGTGTATGTCGAGAGCTACCGCACGACGGATCGCGAAGTGGTGCAGCGCGCCCTGGGTAGCCGCCGCGAAGAACTGGAGCAAATGCGCCAGATATTCGCGGCCATGAATCTGCCGCCTGATCTCGTGGCCATGGTCCTGGTGGAGAGCGCCTTCCTATCCCAGAGCCAGAGCTCGAAGGGAGCGGCCGGGCTTTGGCAATTCACGCCCGCCACGGCCCGGGCCTACGGACTCCGGGTCAACCAATCCGCCGACGAACGCTACGACCTCGAGAAGGCCACCGAGGCCGCCGGGAGCTACATTCGCGAGCTCATTCTCGACTTTGGATCGGGCAGTTCCGTGATGCTTGCCTTGGCCGCTTACAACAGCGGTCCTGGTAAAGTGAAGAGAGCGGTCCGGAGGGTGGAGGATCCCATCAAGCAGCGGAACTTTTGGTATCTGTATCGGGTGCGCGCCTTACCAAGAGAAACGAGGAATTACGTTCCGAAGATCATAGCCGCCATCATCATCGGCCGCAACCTTGACGAGTTTGGATTTTAGAAAATGCTGTTGAAGGTTTCCCGCAGAAGCTTCATCACCGGCGCTCTTGCGTGTATCGTCTCCCGCAAGGCCACCGTCCTCGGCGCGGATATCGCGAATGCCGGGCTCTCCTTTGTTCAGCTTACCGACACGCACGTCTCCACCAAGCGTCTCTTCAGCGAGCGCCGGGCGTATGATTTGCCGGCGGCGGAGTCCACGCGCCGGTGCCGGGAAGTGGTGCGATCCATCAACAATTGCACCCTACCCTACGAATTGGCCATTCACACTGGTGATGTCGCGCACACGCGCGAGGACAATGACGATTTCGACCACGCCCGCGAACTCATTCAGATCAAACGGGAAACCTATTTCTTGCCCGGCAATCACGACCTGGGTTACAGCCAAACGCACCGCTACCGCGGCGCCTTCGAAGAAAGATTCGGCAAAACAAACGTGTCTTTCGAGCCGGCGAACGGTTTGCGCTTTGCGCTATTTGACAGCCAACCCGTCGATCCACGCTGTGGCGAAGAAGATCGCGAGTGGGCATTCTCCCAACTCGACCGCCTGCTGACCCCAGCCAAACCCACGATCTTGTTCTGTCATGTAATGGGACTGGCCTCCTATCATGTCGACAGGCTCTGGGCCGGGTGGCCGGAGACGCTGATGCGGCGCTGGACAGATCGCATGAAGCAGGGCGACGTGCGAGCCGTCATTGCCGGCCACTTTCATCGCGACGAACTCCACATTGTGCACGGCATCCCCTTCCACCTGTGCGGGCCGGTAATCAACATGTGGGACCGCCAGACCTGTTACCGGCATTGGACGATTCAAAATGGCGTGTTAAGCTACCGCACGATCTACCTGGAAATTTGAGCGGCCTGCAAACCTGGATTCCGCAACGGCCGTGAGAGCCTGCGCTGACCCTGGCGCATATCTGCTGCTATCTTGGAAACTATGGTTCGTCCTGAGTACTTCTGTGAAAACTGGAAGGCTGTGCGTGAAGACTCCGCGTTGGCCGTGGAGCAGATGCCGGCCGCCAAGTTGGACTTTAGGCCACAAGCGGACATGATGAGCTTCCGCGAGGTGGCGCGGCACATCGTCGAGGCCGGCAGGGCGCTGACGGGCCTGATGCTGGACCGGGAAACGGACCTCGCCGCGCCAGACTTCCGCGAGAGGCTGAAGAAGTACGAAAAGCCGGTTCCGGAGGACCAGGCAGGGCTGGCGGAGGCGCTTCGTACATCCGTCGAGGCGCACTGCGAAGCCCTCCGGGGGCTCTCGGCCGGCTTCTTTGCCGAGCAGCTCACCAAGTGGGACCGCACGGTTCTCACCCGGTTGGAGATGATGCAGTTCGTCAAAGAGCACGAACTTGCTCACCGCATGCAGTTGTTTCTGTATCTTCGAATGAACGGATTAGTACCACCGACAACCCGGCGAAAGATGGCGGCGAAATAGGCAACTTCCCGGTGCGTCAGGAATGATTCCTTGAAACCACTTGCAAAACTGGAACGGTCTTGTATAAAAGGAGAAGTTGCATAATCAAGCGGAGGTAACCGAATGCTCCAGTGCCCTTTGTGCGACGCTCCAATCGACGAAGATGAAGACGAACTCGACGAAGGCGACGTCCTAATCTGTGAACAGTGTGGCGCCAACCTCGTGGTAGCGAGCCTCGATCCGATCGAGCTCGAGGAGGAGGATGACGAGTTCGACGAACTCGAAGAGGAAGAAGACGAAGACGACCCATGGCGAAGCTCCCGAAAATATTAGCAGCGGCCATTCTTGTGTGCGCGATTTGCGCTCTTCCTTCCCCGCTGCCGGCGAAGAAGAAGCCGGAGAAATTTGGCGTGATCGCAGGAACCGTATTTCAACAATCCGGTTTCTCTCTTCAGGGCGCCACGATCATGCTGACTCCAACTCCCGAAGAGGGCGGTGAAATCAACACGAAGGACATCCAGAAGACAGTATCCGACCGCCGCGGAGAATTCTCCTTTCGAGTTCCCGCCGGAGCAATGCGCTATACTGTTCGAGTAGAGGCCGAAGGTTGGCAACCCGCTGAAAAGACAGTGGAAAGCCAGTGGGACCAGAAGGTTGGCGTTACCTTCCGACTCAAGCCCGCCACGGCCGGAGAGGACGCGAAATGAGATTCCCGAAGCAAGCTGCTCTCTCGATCTTGTTCCTGCTGGCCCTCGGTTCCGCCGCGGCTCAGACACCCCATCCCGGCGCTGATCCCGGCTCGCCCGAAAACCCAAAGGGCGACAAGTGGTTTGGCAAGAAGGAGAAGAAGCCGGACAAGCTCCGTTCCGTAAATGGCGTAGTCCTCGACGAAGGTGGTGACCTGGTCGAAGGTGCTGTCGTCAAGCTCAAAGACGCCAAAACCCTGGAAATCCGTTCCTTTATTACTCTCGAGGACGGCTCGTTCCGCTTCCATGGTCTCAGCACGGAGAACGACTACGAACTGAAAGCGTCTCACGAAGGCAAAGAGAGCCGTACACGCCGTCTGACGGTCTTCGACAGCCGCAAGAAAGCCACAATGAACTTGCAGCTTGAGAATGACGAAAAGAGCTAGGCGGCCTGAGACAGGCACGTTTCCGTCGAAACCTCTCTCGCCCTGACGCATCTAAGGGCCTCAGAGGAGGGCAACCCCTATGATGCGAAATACCATTTTGACAGCGGCTCTGTTTCTGATGGCATCCGCGAGCGTTTTTGGCGCCGGCCTCGGCGTGGGAAGCGAGGTACCGGAATTTGAACTGAAGTCTGTCGAGGGCGCCGACGTCGCCTATTCCGACATTTCGGGCGATGTTACCGTGGTCGCGTTCATCGCTACTAAGTGCCCCATTTCGAATGACTACAACGAGCGCATGAATGCAATCTACGGCGACTATGCCCGAAAAGGCGTGAAGTTCGTCTTCATCAACTCCAATAAGGCCGAAGATGCCGCCGAGGTTAAGGCGCACGCGGCGGAGAACGGATTCAAATTCTCGGTCTACAAGGATCCGGGCAACGTGGTGGCCGACCGGTTTGGCGCCGAGGTCACCCCTGAGATCTTCCTCGTAAAAGGTGGAAAGGTTGTCTACCACGGACGTATCGATGATGCTCGCACCGGCGAGATCAAGCACCACAGCCTACGGGAGGCGCTCGACGCAGTGCTTGACGGCAAGACCCCGGATCCCGCTGAGGCACGGGCATTCGGCTGCACCATCAAGAGAGTATCGTGAAAACAGCAGCCCTGATTCTGATGTTGCTCGGTTCCGCCGCGCTGGCGGCGGAGCCGAGCCAGTTTCAAGATTTCGACGCGAAACGCCACGAGGACGTCCTTCAGGCGAACTCGGGCAAGGTCGTGCTTTTCAACTATTGGGCAACTTGGTGCGCCCCTTGCCGGGAAGAAATGCCACTGCTTGTCGCTCTCGACAAGCGCTTGCAGGCGCGCGGCTTCCGGCTGATTACCGTTTCCGCCGACGAACCGGGCGACAAGGCGCAGGCCCTCGAATTCCTGAAGGAACACGGGGCGCCCGCGCCGGTCTACTTTAAGAATGTCGAGGATGACGACGCCTTCATCGAGTCGATCAATCCTGAATGGAGCGGCGCGTTGCCGGCCCTTTTCCTCTACAGCCGGCAAGGGAAGCTCACCAAAAGATGGATTGGCGAGACCGGGATGGCCGAGATCGAAGCGGCGATTGAAGATCTTCTCTGAAACCTCCCACAGCCGCGGCTGCCGCCGGCATGACCGCCACCACGGTCACCGCTAGCGAATGGCGATAGGGCGCATTGCAAATCCGGCGGTCGCTCCCTTGATGCGGTTCGTCATGGCGACATAGGTGAAGCGGTAGGCCTTGTCCCCGGCCAGTCCCTCGAGGTTATGCAACTCGCCGATGTGAACGCCCTGGTCGACGAGCAGGTACTTATGAACGGGAATCGGGTCCTCGCTTGCGACCTCGAGCCCGCTGGTATCAGAGCCTATCATCACCGCTCCTTTTTGCTCCACCAGCCACTTTGCACCCTCGAGATTCAGACCCGCAGAGTCGTGTTCTCCGATTCTGTCGTGATCGGCGCCGGTGGCGCCCCAATAGCGGGCGACTCCTGTCCGGATGAATACGATGTCTCCGGGTTCGATGGAGGTCCCCTGCCTCTCCAGCGCCGCCCGTAGCTCTTCGGGCCCGATGGAAAACCGCGCCGGAAGCGCGTCCACGCCTTTCCAACCCGCAACATCGATCAACACGGCGCGGGCTATGATGGGCGGGATCGTGTCGGCGCCGGCCTTGAGAATTCCAAAGTCGCCGCCGTACTTTTCCTCCTTGAAACCGTTGTACCAATGGCGAGCTTCCCCGTACACGATATGTCCCAGACTGTCGATCTGGGTTCCGACATTGTCCGAGATGAAGAGCGCGCAACTGTGCCACCGCATGCCGCTTTCGGGCGGCATGATCGGCTGTTCATCCAGGCCCTCGCCGTGCGGACTCCGGTAGGTCATCACCTCGATGGGAGAGTGGCCGGGCCATTTGTAGGAGCGCCGGTCGACCAGCAAACCGAGGTCGTACACTTTGCCGGTCTTGACGTCCGATAGAGCCCGCCGCACATGCTCCGGACCGGTGATCGCATTCAGGGCTCCGACCTCGTCCTGCGGGCCATAGACCCAGCCAAACCCTTTGCCCTGCTTCCAACCATCGAGCTCTTGCGCCGCGGCAGTGGAGGCGGCCCACAACAAGCACATCAGTAAAATCGTGATTCGCGCCATGCGGGTATTGTACGCGAAGGCCGGCCGGGTTCACGGACCCGCCCGGATCATTCTCCCCGTATGAGATCGTCGAAAGTCTCCCGGGCGCGTACGACGCGCCAGGAGTCGCCTTCCACCAGCACTTCAGGCGGGCGCGGGCGGGAATTGTAGTTTGACGCCAGGACGAAACCGTATGCGCCGGCAGAACAAACGGCAAGCAGTTCACCGGGCGGCAGGTTGGCGATTTCGCGGTCGCGTGCGAGGAAGTCGCCCGTCTCGCACACCGGTCCCACAATGTCAGCCACCACGGTTCCGAATTCCGGCCGCCGCCGCACGGGAACAATTTCGTGATGAGCCTGGTAAAGCGCGGGCCGGATCAGATCGGTCATGGCGGCGTCCACCACAAAGAACTCCTTCCGGCCGGTCCGCTTGCGGTAGAGCACCCGCGACAGCAACACGCCGGCCTCGCCGATGATGGATCGCCCAGGCTCCACCATCACGGTGAGGTCGTGCCCCGAGAACTTGCTCATCAGATCCGCAATGAACTTGCGGATCTCCGGCGGGCGCTCATCCGGACGATACTTGATGCCCAATCCGCCCCCGAGATCCAGTTGGGTGATAGGGAAGCCCGCCGCCCGCAACCGCTCCACCAGCCCGATCATAATGTCCACGGCGTCGTGAATCGGATTAGCGTCGAGAAGCTGGGAGCCGATGTGGCAGCTCACTCCCTCAAGCTTGAGGTTGCGGAACTTCCGGGCGCGGTCATAGACTTCCTCGACCTCCCCCCAATCGACACCAAACTTGTGTTCCCTTAATCCGGTGGAGATATAGGGGTGCGTCGCCGCGTCGACATCCGGGTTGACCCGGATACCAACGCTCGCGACGACGCCACTTCGGGCGGCGAGGGCATCTAGCAGCGCCAATTCCGCTTCCGATTCGCAGTTAAACGCATGGATTCCCTCTCTCAGGGCGTACTCGATTTCGGCGGGCGTCTTTCCCACCCCAGAGAAAACGACTCGGTTCAGGTCTCCGCCGGCTTGCTTTACCCGGAAGAGTTCTCCGCCGGATACAATATCGAATCCCGCGCCGGCTCCGGCGAGGAGACGCAGCACGCTCAAATTGAAGTTGGCCTTCACGGCGTAAAGGATGCGATGCGGGACCTGCGCAAAGGTCTCGTCGTAGGCCCGGTAGCGATCGAGGATGGCGGCCGCGGAGTAGACGTAGCATGGCGTGCCGGCGCTTGCCGCGATGTCCGCTAGCGGGACCTGTTCACAGTAAAGTGTCTCACTTCGGTATGAATAGGCGTCGAGCATTTGGTTCTCTACAGGGTAACCAATTCCACCCGGGAGCGCCGCGCCCGCATTTGTTAACGTACGTATAGATGCTGAAGCCCACAATATTCCGTGAGTATGACATCCGCGGGATCGCGGACACCGACCTCCCAAGCGAAGAGATTTCGCTGCTCGGGCAGGCGATTGGGACCTATGTGATCCGCCACGCAGGCCCTGAGGTCAAGCTAGGCCGCGACTGCCGGTTGAGTTCGCCCCGCCTTGCCGAAGCCCTCGCTACCGGCCTCGCCCGGAGCGGATGCCGGGTCGACGATCTCGGAACCGTGCCAACTCCGGTGGTCTATCACGCGGCCTACAAAGGAGCCGCCGACGGAGCAATAATGATCACCGGCAGCCACAATCCGGCCGACTACAACGGCTTCAAGATCATGTGCGGCCGCGCAACGCTCCACGGGTCCGAGATCCAGCGACTCAGGGAGATGATCGAACAGGGCGACTTGATCGAAGGAGATGGTTCGCGGACCACTTCCGACGCCTGCACCCCTTACGTCGATGACATCACGTCGCGGTTTCACTGGGACCGGAGAATCAAGGTCGTGCTGGACTATGGGAACGGAACCGCCGGACCGACAATGCGGCGCATCCTTGAGCGGCTCAATGTCAAAGCCGTCCAGATTAATGAGGACATGGATGGCAATTTCCCAAACCATCACCCCGATCCGACCGTCGAAAGCAACCTCAGAGCGTTGAAAACAGCCGTCCTCTCACAGGGAGCGGACTTCGGCCTGGCGTTTGACGGAGATGGCGACCGCCTCGGAACCATTGACGAAACGGGCAAGGTTATCTGGGGAGACATACTGTTGCTCATCTTTGCCCGCGAGATCCTCGCCCGCAAACCCGGCGCGGCGTTCATCGGTGAAGTGAAGTGTTCACAGGTGCTCTACGACGAGTTGACGCGGCTGGGGGCACGCCCGATCATGTACAAGACTGGACACTCCCTGATCAAAGCGAAGATGATCGAGGAGAAGGCGGAGCTGGCGGGAGAAATGAGCGGCCATATGTTCTTCGCGGATCAGTATTACGGCTATGACGATGCTCTTTATGCTGCCTGCCGCCTCATGGACATCGTGGCCCGCTCCGGACGGCCGCTCTCAGCCCAGATGACCGGGCTGCCGGCCACGATTACGACACCGGAAATCCGCATCGATTGCCCGGATGAGAAGAAGTTCGAGGTAGTCGCTCAGGTGGCCGAACATTTCCAGTCCACCCACAACGTGATTACAATCGACGGAGTTCGGGTTCTGTTTCAGCACGGCTGGGGGTTGGTGCGGCCGTCCAACACGCAACCGGTGCTGGTGTTGCGTTTTGAGGCCGACAACCAGGAGCAGCTTTCGGAATACCGGCGCGAAATGGAATCCGTGGTGGAACGGGTACTCACCGCCAGCGCGTAGAAACCGAAGCTAATCGCCAAGGCTGAGCCGGCCCCCCTCTCCTCCGTTTCAGAGGGGCCGACTCGGTGGCGCGCCAGAAAAACTTGCCCGACCCTTTAACATTGCCATAGGTTTCTAAATCGGTATAGTTACATTTTTTGGTACTACGAGTACTATTCGCCCGTCAAGGGGAGCTACCTCCTCTGGCCACTCAAATCGGAGAAAGCGCACAGCCCCCACCGTTCTGTGCTACGCTGGCGCCAACGCCCAAAGGGCGCTTCTATCTGAGGAGGACTGGTCTATGCATTCGTCTCGAAAGACGCTTTTGGTGGTTCTTCTACTCGCGACACTATCCGTGCCCGCCGCAGCCCAGTGGGATGACGACTGGCACATGGGGGATGTGCCGTTTGTGCCGACTCCCGAAGTAGTGGTGGAGGCCATGCTCGATCTTGCCGGAGTCACCAGCGAGGATGTTGTCTACGATCTTGGCTGCGGCGATGGCCGGATCGTGATCGCGGCAGCGAAGAAGTACGGCGCCCGCGGAGTCGGTATCGATCTGAACCCCACGCGCGTCGAAGAGGCACACAACAATGCCCGCGCGGCTGGCGTCGAGGATCGAGTCAAATTTGTCGAAGGGGATTTGTTCAAGGCCGAGATCGCCCCGGCAACCGTCGTTACGCTCTACTTGCTTTCCACGGTGAACAACAAGCTGAAACCGCGTCTGCTGAATGAGCTAAAGCCAGGCACACGAGTTGTATCTCATCGCTTCAGCATGGATGGGTGGGAACCCGACAAGCAAACAAGCGCCGACGGTAGGCCCCTTTACCTTTGGACCATCCCCGAGCGGGCGAAGGTCGCCGGAAGCGTGGCTCAACAGTAGCCTCACCGGATGGCACGATACCACCGGCTGAGCCGTTCCGGATGAACTCCCAGCCAATAAAGGCCCTGGATCCAGCTCCAGCTCCAGAGCGTGCGAACCACTGACGACCCTTTCCAGCGGCGGTTCGAGACATAAATGGGCTCGTTGAGAAGCGCCAATCGACCGTGTCGCGCCATTCGCCGGGCGAATTCGTAATCCTCCAACACAGGGTAGGTGCGGTATCCTCTGAGTTCCTCGAACGCGCTCCGGCGGCAGAAGATTCCAGAATCCCCGTAAAAAATTCTTGCCTGTCGCCGCGCACGATTTACGGTGGTGAAGACCATCGAGGCAAGGTCTCCACCCTGGTATACGACATCAAAGTTGCCGCCAACGATATCAGGACGCCCCATGGCTTCGCGGAGGCCCTGGAGAGCCTTCGGGCCTAACCGGACGTCGGCGTGAAGGAATAGGAGTACCTCCGCGGTGGCGATCTCAGCGCCGCTGTTCATCTGGAGACCGCGGTTCGCCCGGCACCGCACCAGCTTTGCCCGGCTGGCGGCGATTTCGGCGGTCCGGTCAGTGGAGCCGCCATCCGCAATGATGACCTCGTCGGGCCTCAAAGCACAAAGGTGATCAAGCAGCGGGGATATGTTCTGCTCTTCGTTAAAGGTCGGAATGACAATCGCGACGGAAGGTTTGCCGGCACTCAATTCTGCGGTCCGATTTTTTCGGTCCTTCCCGCTAACGGCTTCACGATCGCCCCGCCACAGACTCCGACGCCCGTGTTGAGCAGGGCGTTCAGAAGGTTGAATAGGACTGCATAGACCATCTGCTCATTCACGGCCTGCTTTCCAGGCATGCGGAATGTGATCGGCAGTTCCTTGGCAATCTGCAGGCGTAGGGAGCCGGGGACAGTCCGGCCTGAGCGGTCGGTCCGGTTCGCGACGGCCATTGGAGTCTGCAACACGGCGCCGGTAGCTCCGTCAACATAGAACTGGCAGCGGGAAAACCAGCCGAGGTTGGCGGGGTCGGCCGCGTCGAACAAAAGGAGAGGCGCATCGCGGCCTTCCGGGGCGCTAAGGTCCAGCATCAGGCCGCGCTCGCTCTCTTCGAGAGTGTACTCAAAGCCGGCTTGCCGGACGATATTGCCGATAAAATCGGGATCAAGCTCAAGCAACAGTAGCTTGTGCCTGCCCGCCTGAAGCACCTGCATAATGTAACTTCATTGTAGCGTCTACCCGGACTCTGAGCATCAGGGCCGGAGTGTTATCGCAAACTATGCGGCGCCATCCATCGCGAGTGGCAGATCCTGCTTTGCCATTTCGATATCGGAGATTCCGGCGACAACCCCGCAGATCTTCTTGTTCGCCAGGGCCCACTTAAAGCCCTTCTGGAAGGGAGTCAAACCGTCCTCCGGAATCACCTCGTGGAGGGCCTGCACCCGATCGGCCACCAGCCGGCTCCGCTGGAAGGGATTCTGGAGAACACGGCTGGCTTTCATCGCCAACACACCAAAGTCCGCCTGCCGCGCCTTTTCGAGCGCGTCGTCAACGTAGCCGTGGTTGACGAAATTGTAGGCCACCATGCCCATCGAGTACATGCCCGTATCGATGGCGGCGCTAAGCACCCCACCGGGATCACTGTGTGCGGAGAAGCCGAAATGCCGAACCTTCCCCTGTCGCTTGAGCAACTCAAAAGCTTCAAAGACTTCTGGGTGATTGCTCGTCTCATAGGGTGTGTCCACTCCGTGCGGGCAAAGGAGGCAATCGAGGTAGTCTGTCCCGAGCCGCTTCAGGCTGGCCTCCACACTGGTGACAATCTCTTCCTTGTAGCCAACCTGCCGATGGATCCGCTCCGAGTACTTCTCGGCGAGCAGATTGAATAGCACTGCGTCGCGAATGTTCTTGTCCTGCCCGCGGAAGTAATGGCCCATGTACCCCCGCGTCGCGGCTTGCGAGCGCTCCAACTCCTCACGTACAAGCTTGCGAAAATGCGCCTGCTCCGATGACGGCAGACTCTCGAAAATCTGGCGGTACGCTTCCGGATCTCTCGTCGCCTCATCTGGAACCTTGCTTGTGAGGAAGACGTTTTCCCGGCCGCGCGCCTTCAGCACCAGCGCGTAACCCTGTTCACTTCGTCCTCCGCCGTAGCGGGGAGAGGTATCGAGATAGTTCAGCCCAAGGTCCATGGCGTAGAGAACCTGGTCGATGTTATCTGGACGAATGTCATCTCCGCCCATTCCCATTGACGACACCATGAATCCAGTGCGGCCCAGGCGCCGGTACGTCATGCCGGACTGCTTGTTTCTCCACTCGACAGACGCGCCAGCGGCGGTCTGGCCCGCCCAGCCAAGGGCGGCCGCGCCGGCCAGGAACTGGCGGCGATTCATCGCAACTGGGTTTTTCTTTGCCATGGATCAATCGAAGTATATCTAACTTCACATCTGCGACCATAGAAGAAATGGCAGACGAACTCAACGTGATCCCTTCGGCGGGCGACAGCGGGTCTCCACTCGGCGATAAGAATCAGGAGAGCTTCATGCGGGACCTCATCGAGACGTTCTGGCGCTATCGTGAGGAGCGCTTTCCAGACCGCGACGATCTATTTGACCGGGCTACCCGAAGCATGTTGCGGCCGCCGGTATTTAAGAAGGGATTCGAGGAGGCGAACATCCTGGTCAGCGAGGCCGCGCCCCCGGGCGTGAAGAGCGCCGTCCAGCGGGCGATTCCTTTCGACAAGCGCCACCGCTTCTTCCGGAGCATGAAGAGTTCGCAGGCGTTGGTTCAGAGCGTCTTCGGCAATCTCCTGCACTATCATCGGCTCGACATTCTGGCCGGTCTTCAAAGCGATGACGGTGAGGTCGCATTCTTTGCGGAGGCTCCTGCCGCGAGCGCCGTGGAACTCGAGCACGAAGTCACGCACCTCGGCGAGCCGCGTAACACTACCATCGACCTATTTATCGCCCCTCCCTCGCGCGTCGCTGTCGAGTGCAAGTTCACCGAGTGGGAGGTCGGAAGCTGTTCGCGCCCTATGATGGAGGACGAGGATCCCCGTTATTGCAACGGAACGTATCGCCGCCAGGGCGGCCGTGCCAACCGCTGCCAACTCACAGAAGCGGGCGTTCGCTATTGGCACGAGATACCGCGGCTGTTTAGGTGGCCCGCGGACCAAGACCAGGCTCCCTGCCCCGTGCGCTTCACCTACCAACTGGTGCGAAACGTTCTCGCGGCCTGCATACGGCCCGATGGCCAACTCGACGAGAACGCTCATGCGCTGCTCGTCTACGATGCCCGGAATCCGGCGTTCCAGCACGCCGGCGCCGGCATGCGAAGCTGGCAAGAGGTGCGCGATGCGCTTAAGGAACCCACAAGGATCCGCCGTGTGAGCTGGCAGAAGATATCAGCCCGGATCGTCGCCGAAGAGGATCTGGCGTGGCTGGCGGCGGCCTTGGAGCAGAAGTATGGAATTGCCGGGTAATTTTGACGCCGCCTCCTGGTGACCCGTTGGTGTGCCAGGCGCCCATCCGATGGTCCTTGAGGCAGACCCTACGGCAGATCCGAGGGAACAAAGCGGCGTTTGGGTGGCGTCTTCAGGAGCCTGTCGCGCAGTTCGGAGAGCAAAGTGTCGTAGAGCTCAGCGAACCGTCCGGCTCCTGGATCCGTCCGCAAAACGTATTCCTTGGCGAGCCGCACTTTTTCCCGGATGTAGGGCTTCGCCTTGCCCATATACTCGTGAAACCAATCATTGGCCACAGCGTCGTCGAACTTCCACCGGGCGTAGTCGCGCAGGACGATCCATTTCACATGGCTGCTAGCCGTGGCATTGTTGATCAGTTCGGCCATACCCGGCTCATAGCCTTTAACAAGTGCCGCCCGCGCCTCTTCGCTGGTAGTGGACAGGGCATCGAGCAAAGCGGCGAGCGTCGCATTGGCGAGGATCGAGCGCCGCACAAGTTGGCGCTCGTGATCGTCGGACCCCGCAATCTGATTCTGAAGCAGTGCAAGTCCTCGCTCCGCGTCCTGGCGCACCTCCTGCGTCACCCCCGCCGCGGAGAAACCGGAGGGAATGAACCGTGCGTCCGGGTGGTCTGCGATTCCTTCCAGCCATCTCTCCCAGGCATCGATCAGCTCCATGTGGGGCCGCCTGGGCCGAACGGACATTCGCCAGCGCCGGTACTCCCGAATCCCATAGGCGATCACTGCGATGACCAGCGCGTAAGCAATGTGCTTCAGTTCGAGTCCGATCACGTGATTTACAGGATAGTCCAGGCGTCCGGTACAATGCCGGAGTAGGCATTCCCTGCCACACGGACGGTTTCATGAAAACTCCACTCACACCTTTGCGTTGCCTCCACCGGGCCATCGATCTGTTCGCCGCGAAGCCCGGCGTGATCTGCGGAGAGAAGGAATTCACTTACGGCCAATTTGGCGAACGCTGCCAGCGTCTCGCCTCGGGACTGCGTGCGAAAGGCATCCACACCGGGGACCGGGTCGCCTTTCTCAGCCTCAACAACCATATGCTGCTCGAAGGCTACTACGGGGTGGTACAGGCCGGCGCCATCGTGATGCCGATGAATGTCCGCCTTACGCCGCCGGAACTAGCCGGTATTCTCAATGACTCCGGCGCGCGCATGCTTCTGTTCGAAGGGATGTTTGCCCCACTGGCCGAAGCTCTGAAACCGAGTTGCCCGGCGATCGAAACTTACGTTTCCCTTGGCGCGGAAGCGGTGGCGCCGGCGGAGTTGGCCTACGAGGAGATCATCGATGCCGGCAAGCCCGAGCGAGCCGACATCTCGCAGGTGGATGAAAACTCCGTCGCCGAGCTATTCTACACGAGCGGCTCCACCGGAACGCCGAAGGGGGTGATGCTAAGTCATCGGACGCTTTATCTACACGCTCTCTCGCTCTACACGGTTTATCAAGCGGTGGAGACCATGGTGAATCTCCACACAATCCCTTTGTTCCATGCCAATGGTTGGGGACATCCGCAAGCATCCACCTACTTCGGCGTCAAGCAGGTGATGGTGAATCGCTTCGAGCCGGCAACGGTATTCAGACTTATTGAGGAACACCGCGCCACCGACATGTATCTGGTGCCGGTAATGGCGAATATGCTGCTCAACTCGCCTGAACTCGCCAAGGCGGCGCCCTATAGCCTCCGCCGCGTTATGATCGGCGGCGCGGCGGCCTCGCCAGCGCTTATCGAGCGCCTCGAAAAAGCCCTGGGATGCGACGTTTACGGCGGCTACGGCCTCAGCGAGACCGGCCCCATCCTGGCTGCCGCGATTCCCAAGACGGGTGTCGAATTCAGTTCCGAAGAGGACCGTTACCGCCGGCAAGCAATGACCGGATGGCCGCTCATCGGAAACGAAATTCGCGTGGTGGATGAGGAGATGAACAACGTGCCGCATGACTGCAAGACAATTGGGGAGATTGTCGTCCGCGGCGATCACGTGATGGAAGGTTACTGGAACGACCCCGATTCAACCACCGAGGTGTTCACCGGCGACTGGTTGCACACCGGCGACATGGCTGTGTGGGACGAAGAGCGCTATATCCAGATCGTCGATCGTAAGAAGGAAATCATCATCTCCGGTGGTGAGAACATCTCGTCGGTTGAGATCGAGGGCGCCATCTTTTCCCACCCGGCCGTCCTCGAATGCGCCGTCGTGGCGGCGCCGGATGAGAAGTGGGGCGAGGCGCCGGCGGCTATCATCGTCTTAAAGCCGGATCAGACGCTTACCGCTGACGAGGTGCGCGAACACCTCGCGGGCAAGCTGGCGAAGTTCAAAATACCGAGGATAATTGAGTTCCGGAGCGAACCCCTCGCCAAAACCGGAACCGGGAAGATTCGCAAGCTCGACCTGAAGGAAGCATTCTGGAAAGGGAAGGAAAGGCGGGTCCAAGGTTAGACGTAAGGTCTGTGGAACGTGGGGCTGCGTCGCTTTCGTTGTCATTATTCGATGTGGGTATTGACGCTACAGTGCCACGAGGCCGACCGGGACCTGCTCATCGCGGATCTCTACGGCTGCCGCACGAAAGGTGTGATCGAGGAAGACCTGCCCGCCGGGCGGTTCGAATTGCGCGCTTTCTTTAACCAGCGTTTTGATGCCGGGCCATTCAAGCGTTGGTCTCCACGGTGGGAACCGGCTGATGATACGAACTGGGCCCGGAGAATCATGGAAGACTGGGCTCCGGTCGCGGTCGGCGAACGGTTCTTTCTCGCTCCGGAGTGGCGGAACGATTCGACACCGCCAGGACGCATCAGGCTGGAAGTGAATCCCGGAACGGTGCTCGGTACCGGATATCATCCCACCACCCAGATGTGCCTCGAAGCGATGGAGCGCTTCCTTCGGGATGGCGACTCCTTCGTCGACCTGGGCTGCGGTTCCGGTATCTTGGCTCACGCCGCTTGGCTGTTGGGAGAGCGCCGCATCGTTGCCGCGGACATTGACCCCGATGCCACCCGGCAGGCAGCGGAGCGGTTAGCTGCCTCAGGCGTACCCGTAGGCATATATACGGGCTCTACCCGCGCCTTGCGCAATGGCAGCGCCGAATTCCTCGTGGCGAACCTTGGCCCCTTGATTCTGGAGTCGCTGGAACCCGAGATCACGCGCTGCATGGCAGCGGAAGGCCGCGCCGTGCTCAGCGGCTTCCGGCCGCCGCACCTCGATACGCTCACGGGAATCTACCAGGCGGCAGGCCACCATTGCCTCTGGTCAGCGGACCGGGAGGAATGGGGCTGCGTGGTGATTGAGAAGATTAGCGGCCGCGCCATTTCGCGGTGATCTCCTCCCACCGGTCCCGGGGCCATCGCGACGGAGCCGGAAGCTGGCCCGCGTAGGCCGCAAAAACCTCTTCCAATCTCCGCGCGATATCCGGTTCCTGCTCGTAGAGGTTTGTGGCTTCCAGTGGATCCGCCTGGACGTCGTAGAGCCCGTAATGGGCGGGTATGCCTTCGGGCGCGTCCGTGTATAGTCCGGCCGGCGTCGTTCCCACAAAACGAAGGACGTAGCGTCCGTCACTAACCTTCCACGCGCCCGGAGACTCGTTGCGCCGTCGATGAGGAGACCCCTCGCCGATGGTCGTTTCTCCCCAGAACCCCCACGCCCTCGCGTGAATGCCAACCCAGAGCAGATGCTGATGAACCAGATTGCTTTCGCCGGTAACCAGCGGTATCAGCGAGCGCCCGTCCAGACCCGTTGGAAGCTCGACCCCGGCCGCCTCCAGCGCCGTCGGCATCAAATCCAGCATCGAGACCAGCTCGTCGCGCCGCTGACCACCGTTCACGCGGGCGGGCCAGTGAAGCAGCATTGGGATACGATGGCCGCCTTCTCGATAATTGCCCTTGTGTGCGCTGTATGGCGCATTGCCGGGCAGCGGAGATTCGAGCAGCAACTGCGCTCCGTTGTCGGAACAGAAAAGGAACAGCGTATTCTCGAGCTCGTCATTGGCGTCGAGGTCTTCGAGAATCGCCCGGACGCCCTCGTCAACCGCGTTCACATGCGCAAAGAAGTTGGTGAGGTTATAGGATTCGCTCGGAAACTTGTCGAAATACTGATCCGGCGCCTTGGGCGTCAGATCGTCGTGAACCGCGTGGTATGCGACCTCGACGAAGAATGGCTCTCCTTCGGACCGGGCCCGTTTCATAAACTCGAGCGCCTTGTCCGTGAAGAGCTCTGTGTTGTACCGCTCCTGGACTCCCGCATGATCGAAATTCTCCCAGATCCAGTGCGAGTTATAGAAGGGCGAGGCAAAGTGATTGTAGCCGAAGTAATAATCGAAGCCGTTGTTGAGCGGGTGGTGCTCCGCGATCACCGAGCCTGTATAGCCGGTGTTCAACACCTCGCCGGCGATCTCGGGGTGTTCTCGTACGGCCTTTGCGTATTCTCCCGGGCCGTAGCCGTGCCTCTGCAAAACCGCTTGGCGGAGGCTCTCATCGCGGGCGCCAGCATGCCACTTGCCGATCATCCCCGTGGCATATCCTGCTGTCTGCAAGCGTTCCGCAATTACGCTGCCCTCCGGGAACCCCACCTCCTCCAGATCGATATTGATGTAGACGCCAAACCGGCTGGGACGCGTCGCCGTCAGCACGCCCGCGCGCGATGGCGCGCAAAGGTTGCTCGCCGCGTGAGCGTTCGTGAAGACGACACCGCTATCGGCCAGCTTCATGATAGTAGGCATGGCCCGGCGGGCGAACTCGAGCGGCTGCTCGTCATCGTAGGCAACTTTGTGTTTCCGGAGATAGGCAACGAATGCGGGGTCGTAGTCCTCCACGCTGAGGTCCACGGCATTCGGCGCGAATGCTCCGAATCCGAAATCGTCCATCATCACCAGAACGATGTTCGGGCGATCGTCCGTCGCAGGCGTACAGGCGCACAAGAACACAAGCACAAGGATGATCAGCAGCTTTTCGTACATGGCACTGATTCTATCCGACCTTGAACCAGCAGTAAGAGAAAGCGGCCGGGGCCGCTCACCCTTCGTCAAACAGAAGCGGAAAGAACTGGCCTCCCATCGGTGAGCCGCTTACGATTGGCGGAACACCCTTGAGCAGGGGCTCGCTGGACGCCGACTTGACGCCATCGCGGAATACGTTCAGGACGGCCGCCCGGCGCTGCCGATCGGTCAGGTTCTCGTAGGAGCCGTGCACCATGAGTGGGTGATGAAAAGAGCACTCGCCCCGCTTCAACTCCACCGGGACCGGCTTGAATTGCTCCCTTTGCTCGTCATTCAGAACGCTCCGGATCTCATCCATGTCGCCCGCCAGACCGGTGATAGGAAGAAGAGGCCAGCGATGGCTCCCTGGCACATAGTGAAGGCAGCCATTGTCGCGCTTGCTGTCGTCGAGCCCAATCCAGCACGTAAGGTGGGCCATGGGCTGGGTGCGGGTCCAATAGGAGTAGTCCTGATGCCAAGCCACCACACCGCCGTGCCCGGCGGGTTTGCAGAAAAGCTGGTCATGCCAGAACCGGACCGGCCCTCCCAAAAGCTGCGAAGCCGGTATCAGGAATGCTGGATTCCACAGAAGATCGTGAAATCCCGGAGTGATCCGCCAAGCGCCGAGGGCATGAAACAGAACGCGGGATGGATCGGCCGATTCATTGGAGTGGTACTCGTGGAACAACTCGTGTCCCGGGGCCGATGGATCCATCAGCACGGCCAGCTCTGAGTTGAGGACATCCACCTGTTCATCGGAGAGCAGGCGAATACCTGAAACGTATCCGTTCTCGCCGTAGAAACTCACTTGCTCCGGCGTCAGCCGGTGGCAGTCCCATTCGCCACGAGTTCGCGGCCAAGAGAACATGCCCCCAATTAAGCCGTGCACCCGCGAGAGGTCTCCGTCAATTCTTGGATTCACGATGCTGCGCTCACTCCCACTCTCCATAGACAAACTATTTTCGCATCAACCGGCCGCGGCCTCTTACTCGAAATCCGCCGGCGCCCCCCGGACGGAAGCCACCGCGTGAGCTCAAGGCGGTGTATTCCCGGGACTGAGGTGCAACTGACTTCATCTACACCATCAGAACAAGCGATCCTATAAATTGGCGCTACTTCTCAACATTCAAAACCTATCGAAGAGCTTCGGCTCCCTGCGGCTATTCGAGAGCGTTTCCTTCACGGTGAGTGAAGGGGACCGCATTGGCCTCATCGGCCCGAACGGCTCAGGGAAATCCACACTCCTCGAAATCCTCGCCGGCCGGCAGCCCGCCCATGACGGGATCGTCGCGGCTCGGAAGTTGACCAAGGTGAGCTATGTCGCCCAGGTCTCCGAGTTCGCGGCCGGCACAACGGTGCGGCAGGTGATGGAAGCGGCACTCGACCGCGTGAAGACCCCGGCCGCCGAGCGCGAAGCTCGTGTTGCGGAAACGCTCGGCCGGGCAGGCTTTGACGACTTCAGCGCGGCAGCCGAGTCACTCTCCGGCGGTTGGCGCAAGCGCCTGGCGATCGCAGAAGCGCTCGTCGAGAAACCGGACCTGTTGCTTCTCGACGAGCCGACAAACCACCTGGATCTGCCGGGCATCGAATGGCTGGAAAAGCTCCTTATCAGCGCTTCTTTCGCCTCGGTAGTGGTAAGCCACGACCGCTATTTCCTCGAAAACGTCGCCACGAGTATGGCCGAGCTGAACCCGGCATATCCGGATGGCCTGCTGTTCGTGGCGGGCAACTACAGCTCGTTCCTCGAGAGGAAAGCCGCCTTCCTGCACACCCAGCAGATGCGGCGGGACTCGGTCGAGAACCTCGTCCGCCGGGAGTTGGACTGGCTGCGTCGCGGACCCAAGGCGAGGACCACGAAATCAAAGTCGCGCATCGCGAAAGCGCACGAACTGATGGACGAGCTTTCCGACCTCACCGCCCGTACGCGCACGGCGTCCGCGGATATCGACTTCAGCGCCACGAGTCGCAAGACGAAACGTCTAATCGAGTTCGAGAAGGTATCCCACAACGCCGGGGAACAGTGCCTGTTCGAAAACCTCGACTTCACGATTACGGCCGGCATGCGCGTCGGGCTGGTAGGCGCCAATGGCAGCGGGAAGACCACCTTCTTGCGGCTGCTCCAAGGCGAATTGAAACCCGACGCCGGCCGGATCCGGCGCGCCGCCGGAATTCGCATCGCACACTTCGAGCAGAACCGGGCATTGGATCCCGGACTCACCCTGCGCCGGGCACTTGCCCCGCACGGCGACGCGGTCGTCTACCAGGGACGCTCCGTTCACGTCGCTGCCTGGGCGGCAAGGTTTCTCTTTCCCGGCGAGAAGCTTGACCAGCCCGTATCGAGCCTTTCCGGCGGCGAGCGGGCCCGGGTCCTCATCGCCGGATTGATGCTGGAACCGGCAGACATCCTGCTGCTCGATGAGCCGACCAACGATCTCGACATCCCGACGCTCGACATCCTGGAAGAGAATCTGCTGGAGTTTCCGGGAGCCATGGTCCTGGTAGCGCACGACCGCTATCTGCTCGACCGCGTTGCGTCGGTGGTTTTGGGACTCGACGGCGCCGGCCGGGCGGAGCGCTTCGCCGACTACGCTCAATGGGACCACTGGATCAAACAGAGGGCGCGCGCCATGGAAAAGACCGCAAGGCCGCCGCTGGCGAAGACCGCTCCAGAAAAGAAAAAGCTCTCCTATCTGGAGGCGCGCGAGTACGCCGATATCGAAAGTCGAATCGCCGCCGCCGAGCACGAACTGGAGAGCAAAAGGGCCCGGCTCCAGGCCCCGGAGGTCGTCACGGACGGCCAGCGGCTCAGGGAAGCCTACGCGGATATCGAAGCCGCTCAGGCCGAGGTAGACGCCCTCTACGAGCGTTGGGCCGAACTTGAGGAGAAGAAGGGGACTAATACGCCGGGACCCGCGGCCGGGTAAGCTGGAACAGCCAATGCGGCGAGACGAACCGGCACAGCGCCTCCGCCACACCGATTCGGAGTGCCCAGCGTATCAATCGCGCCGCCCCAAACACTCGGGAGGCAATCCGGCTGTAATCGCGCAGGTAGCGGGAAAGAGGCTCACCCCGCGCCGCCGCGAGGCCGGCACGCACCCCGCCCAGCATCGCGATTGCCTGTCCCGCGCCGGTGAACGGATCAATGAATCCCAGCGCGTCTCCCGCGGGGTAAATCGCTTCACTCCGGTATTCCGAACCCCGCCAGCCGAACGACAGCGGCCCAGTCGCCAGCCAGGACCATTCCCGTTTAAGCGGCGCGAGCCGTCGTTTGAGCGGCTCAAATGAAGCCATCAGACTCTCCGGCTCGAGTTTGGCGCCGCCAAGCATTTCCAAGGGGGCGAGGCCGCAAACATTGGTCAATCCGCCCTCCACTGGACTGACCCCCACATAGCAGCGGTCGAACAGGTACAGTTCCACCGAATCTTGGGTGGGGCCGGAGAAATGGGCTTTGAAACCGAACAGCCGCTTTATTTTTGGCCCATGAGAACCCTTCAACTGGTCTCGACCGGACGCGACCACCGCTGGCGCCTCGGGCCACCCCACTCTTTGCTGCACGAACTTTGCGCCGCGCCCAAGAGCCTCATCTCGCAAACAACGGTCGAGGGCATAGCGGCTGAGACCGTACGCCGGCTCCGGCAGGCTTGCGTTCACCTCCGCGCGTCCAATTTGCAGCAGCATGCGCTCGATACGTACCGCACCCGCCGCCTCCAATCTGGGCCATACCCCCATCCGCCGCGCCGCACCAATGGCTTCGTTTGAGAGGAACTCCCCGCAAACCTTATGGCGCGGGAACTTCGCCTTCTCGTACACCGTCACATTCGCCCCTTCTTCGAGGGCCGCTAACGCCGCCATCGCACCCGCGGGCCCGGATCCGACCACGCTGATTGTTGGTGTAGGCATTCTACCGTTCTCCGATCAAGGACAAGCGAAACCAGGGCAAATGGCGCTTTACGCTCACCCGCTGGATGCCGGCGCGGACAGCCAACGACTCCAGTTCCGCGGGAAGGAAGGCCGCTTCCACCGAAGCCGGGCCGTCATGGACCGTAAGCTCGCTCCAGCCAAAGATCCGCTGCGTCAACGGCAGAAAATGATAGGCCACGGGGTGGCGGTAGAGGTCCAGCGCCACCACCGCTTGCCTGGCGATCCGATGAAACCGGCGCAGCAGATCCACTACCTCGTCATCAGGAAACTCGTGGAGCAGAAATGAACAGAATACGAAATCGATCGATCTTTCACGAAACGGCAGGGCGAACGCGTCGGCCACCGCCTTCGGATGAGGCGCTTGCGTTAGATGCGACTCCTGTCGATCCAGCGAAAATACCGTCGCTTGCGGAAACCATCCGCGTACAGCCTCCGCCACGTCGCCGGAAGCAGCGCCAACGTCGGCGAACGAAAACCGCCCATTGCCTGGAATCCGAGCGCGCAGAATCTCCTCGAGGATCTTCCGGCCACCAGCCCACCGGCTGAGCCTCCCGAGGTCCCGGAGGTTCTCACGCGCCAGCGCGGGAGCAGCCGACGCGAGGCGTTCACGGCTGAGGACGCGGCCGTTCCGGCAGCGCCCTCCATTCGTTCGAGTGCGATTCATTAGGAGGCCAGTCTTTATGGGAACGCAATCAGGGGTCGGCTGTCCACCTCCAGAGGCGCATATGTCCCGATGTTACAATCATCTAAAGCTCGAAGGGTTGGGGCCGCCGGAACAGAAAATGACAGCGCAGCAGTTCGCCAATCGCCGGGAGAAGCTTCTCGAGTCCATGCGCGAGCGTGGACTCGACGCCTTACTCGTCAGCGCCCTTCCGAATGTACGATATCTTACTGGGTTCACCGGCTCGAACGCCATGCTGCTGCTCGGCTCCCGTGATCCGCTCTTGTTCACCGACCCTCGTTACGAGATCCAGGCCCCGGCCCAGACGGACTGCCCAGTCCGGATCGCAACCGGGGCGCTGACTAAAACCGTGGGCGCCAGCCTCCGCCGCCGCCGTTTCCGGACGTTGGGGTTCGAAGCAGACCGGCTGCATTACTCCACTTACGAAACACTGCTTTCCGAGGCGTCTCCGAAACTCGAATTCGTGCCGGCTTCAGGCCTCATTGAAGAACTGCGGATGATCAAGGACGCCCAGGAGATCGACCTTATACGCCGCTCCGTCGAGCTCTGCTCAAAGGCTCATGCCCGGACCGTCCGCCGCATTCGCCCCGGGATGCGGGAATTCGAACTCGCCGCAGCCATCGATCACGAAATGCGAAAGCTCGGCGCCGAGAAACCATCGTTCGAGACAATCGTCGCATTTGGGGAGCGCACGGCGCTCCCGCACGCCACGCCGACCGGCCGGACGCTGAAGCCAAATGAGTTAATATTGATGGATGTGGGGGCGATGCGCTCCGGCTATGCAAGCGACATGACGCGCATGGCATTTGCCGGACGTCCTGCCCGCAAGGTTCGAACCCTTCATCAAGCGGTTTTGGAGGCGCAACTGGCGGCAGTGGACGCTATTCGTCCAGGAATAGCTGCTGCAGCGGTCGATCGCAAGGCGCGTCAGGTTCTCAAACGGCACGGTCTGGAGAAACTCTTCGTTCACTCCACCGGCCATGGACTTGGCCTCGAGATTCACGAGGCGCCACGCATCGGCCGGCAATCCAAGCTCCGCCTCGAGCGGGGAATGGTAATTACGGTGGAACCTGGTGTATACATGGAAGGGTTCGGCGGAATTCGGATCGAAGATACGGTTGTGGTAACGGACTCTGGCTGCGAGGTGCTCACGCCCACCTCGAAAGAGCTTCTCGAACTTTAGGCTCGATCGGCGCTCTCGCCACTCTCCGTAGCGGAAACTGAGAAACTACATGACTCTCGAAGAAATTAAGGAACTGGTTCAAGTCGTTATCGATAGCGGTGTTGCCGAACTGGAAGTTACCCGGGGCGACAACAAGGTTTGCATCCGCAAGAACTCCAAACTCACGACACACGAGATCCTGGCGCCAGGGCAAATGCCCCCGGCATATGCTGGCTTCGCCCCGGCGGCCCCTGCTATGCCCGTTGAACCAGAACCGCCAAGCCATCAGCCCGCGGCCAAGCCCGCCGTGGACGAAGGCCTTGAATACGTCAAATCCCCCATCGTCGGGACATTCTACGAGGCGTCTTCACCCGACGCCCAGCCGTTCGTGCGAACGGGTGACAGAATTACCCCCGGACAAGTTCTCTGCATCATCGAATCCATGAAACTTATGAACGAAATAGAGGCAGAGATCTCGGGAACCATTGTCGGAAAGCTCGTCGAGAACGCCCGCCCCGTCGAATATGGGGAGGCCCTCTTCTCGATCAAACCCGATTAGACGCCACAGCCTGCCGGTTTATCACAGTATGTTCCGAAAAGTCCTCATTGCTAACCGTGGAGAGATCGCGCTCCGCGTTATCTGCGCCTGTAAGGAGCTCGGCATCAAAACGGTCGCCGTCTACTCCGAGGCCGACCGCAACTCCCTCCACGTTCGTTTCGCCGACGAGGCAGTGTGCATCGGTCCTGCCAAGAGCAACCGCAGCTACCTCGATGTGCCCTCGGTCATTAGCGCCGCTGAGATTACCAATGCCGACGCCATCCATCCCGGCTACGGCTTTCTCAGCGAGAACGCCGATTTCGCCGAGGTCTGCGAGACCTCCGGCTTGGCATTCATCGGCCCCAAACCCGACGTGACGCGGCTGATGGGCTTCAAGCAGCACGCCAGAGAGGCGATGGCCAAGGCCGGCGTCCCGGTGTTGCCGGGTTCTCAAGGGATTCTCAGCGGCCCCGAAGAGGGGCTCGAAATCGCCGCTGACATTGGGTATCCCGTATTGTTAAAGGCGTCGGCCGGTGGTGGGGGGCGCGGGATGCGCGTCGTCGACGAACCCTCTCAGCTCCCCGGACGGTTGTCCCAGGCCCGGGCGGAAGCCGAAGCGGCCTTCTCCTGCCCGGACATCTACCTGGAGAAATTCATCATCGCCCCCCGCCATATCGAGTTTCAGGTGCTGGCGGATCTGGAGAGCAATGTCGCCGTGCTGGGCGAACGTGAATGCTCAATTCAACGGCGCCATCAGAAACTGATCGAAGAGTCCCCATCAGTGGCGATGACGCCCGAGTTGCGCCAGTTGATGTCCGATAGGCTGTCGGTGGCTCTGAACGCCGTCGGTTACACCAATGCCGGCACTGTCGAATTCGTCATGGACGCAAACGGCGGCCTCTATTTCATCGAGGTGAACGCTCGCATTCAGGTGGAACACCCGGTCACCGAATTCGTCACCGGAATCGACCTCGTAAAGGGCCAGTTCCTGGTCGCCGCCGGAGCTAAGATCGACGAGGTCACCAGGGGACCAATTCAACTCACCGGGCACGCCATCGAGTGCCGGATCAACGCGGAACACCCTCGTACCTTCGTGCCGTCGCCGGGACGCGTCACCGCCTTGAACCTCCCCGGCGGCATCGGTGTTCGGGTCGATACAGCCGCCTACCAGGACGGTGTGATTCCACCCTACTACGACTCCCTGGTGGCAAAACTCATCACCCACGGCCGAGACCGATCCGAGGCCATCGCCCGGATGAACCGGGCCCTCGAGATGTTCGTGCTGGAGGGAATTCACACCAGCATCCCCCTACATCGCCGCATCCTGACCCACCCGGATTTCATTTCCGGCGACATCGACACGCAGTTCATCTCCCGGATGGAAAAAGAGGCCAAAGAAGAGATTCCGGCGTAAGGGAGGCGTCCCGGCTACAATCCGCCCAAGCGGAGCGAGGAACCACCGGCCATTCCGCGCAGAAAGATCAATCCCTTTTCCCAGGACGGAACGCTCACCCGGCGGCTCAATACGTCAAATCTCCGATTCTCGATCCGTTCGAGAAGCCGCGCGTAGATCCGGATGAGCGCCCACAACGCACCCCGGCTCTCCGGCTGCACAAGACCGACGAGTCCGGCCGACTCGCTGTAATATCCGCGCGCCCGCCCGGCCTCGAACCGCATCAGCTCGACGAACTCCGGCCTCGTCCTCTCATCGAGAAACCATCCCGGATCAACACCGAACGAATCCAGGTCCTCACGCGGAAGATACACGCGGCCCATCTCCGCGTCTTCCCGGACATCTCGAAGGATATTGGTGAGCTGAAACGCGATGCCGCACTTCTCCGCCAGCGGCAGCGCCTCATCCGATTCGAAGCCGAAGACGTGGATCACGGATAGGCCGACGGCCGACGCGACCTGATAGCAATACTGGTAGAGATCCCCGAAGGTTTCGAACGTCCGCCGCTCGAGATCCGATGAAACGCCCGCGATCATCTCCCGAAAATAGTCATGAGGGATCTGGAAGCGCTCCACCGCGTCACGAAAAGCAGGCCAGCAAACATGTTCCCCGTAACCACCGTCGAGCGTCTTCTCTAGCTCCCGGCTCCAGTGCTCGATCGCTTTCCCAGGCGAAGAGTAGCCGTGCTTATCCGGCTCATCGCTGATGTCGTCGCAGACCCGGTTAAACGTGTACAGGGCGCACATCGCGTCGCGCTGCTCACGGCGAAGCAGCGCGAACGAGTAGTAGAAATTCTTGGCACGGGCACGGGCAATCCGCCGGCACAGCGCGTATGACTCTGCCACGGAAACGCTCATGCCGCCCGCCGGGCCGCCACCCTGGCCAGGGTTCCGAGCAACAATCCCACTCGCTCGAACCTGGTCACGACAGGACGCCGCCTCAACACGTCGTAGTCCTGCCGGCGGATTTTTTCCAGAACGCGCATCCCGCCGCGGCTGAAGAGCTCAAGATCCACCGCCAGCCGCCGGTCTACCGTCCGCGCCAGCGGCAGTCCCGCCTCGAAGTGGCTCGCGGCAACATCCACCGCCTCGCGCATGGCGGCTCGCAACTCCGGGGTGGCCTCCTCGCGGGCAATGTCGTCCGGAGAGGCGCCATGGCGCTCGATAATATCCAGGGGAAGATAGACACGGCCTTTCTTCCAGTCCAGCGGTACGTCCTGCCAGAAGTTCGCCAGTTGGAGCGCAGTGCAGGTCGAGTCCGACATCCGGAAACGCTCCGGGTCGGAGTAACCGCATAGCAGCAATACAAGCCGGCCAACCGGGTCCGCCGAAAGGCGGCAGTATTGTTCTAGTTCCCCAAGAGTCCGGTAGCGGATCACTGTCTGATCCTGGATAAATGCGCGAATCAAATCAGCAAACAGCTCCTTGGGTAGAGTGTGCCGTCCCACAGTGCTGTGCAGCGCTACAAATACCGGATGCCAGACCTCTCCGGCGTACATCGCATCGAGTTCTTCACGCCACCA
Organism: uncultured Solibacteraceae bacterium; assembly: GCA_964468205.1. GTDB lineage: Bacteria > Acidobacteriota > Terriglobia > Bryobacterales > Bryobacteraceae > CAWELS01. The sequence continues at coordinate 67,742 of CAYXVG010000009.1, forward strand.
GGCAAGAAGCTCCAGGCTCCGGCCAGGGTCGCCGATCTCATCGCCAAGATCGTCCGCCCAACGGCAGAAGGAATAGACGTTGTAGAAATCTTGGTGCAGTCGCTTGGGCAGCAGGAAGGAGACGATGTGGAAGTTCTCGTAGTGGTGATGAGCCAGCCAGCGGGTGTATTGAAACGAATCTTCCTGGTTCCAAGCCCGGGAGCTGGTTCCGGACGCTTCGAGGAAATCCTTCGGAACTAGGAACGGTGTCGCCAATCCACTAACAAACCCGCTACGGAATGATCGCAGTCTTCATATGGCCATTGTGGCTCATCAGGTGACGCATCACCTCGAGCAAGTTGGTGAGCGGTTCCACGCCGTTCACGAAGTCTTGTGCGGTGATCTCGCCGCGGGAGACCGAGTCGAGGGCTTTCCGGATGTGCGCCGGAGTATGGTGAAAGCTGGCCTTGCAGGTGATCTCCGAGTAGTGAAGCAGCGACGTATCCAACGAGATCTGGCTATTGTTTGGGCAGCCACCGAAGAAGTTGACGGTGCCGCCGCGTCGCACGAGATTGACGGCCGTTTCCCATGCCTCGGGCAGCCCCACCGCTTCGAGCACAATGTCGGCTCCACGCCCTGCCGTCCTCTCCCGAACGAGCGTTTCGAGATCGGAACCATCGCTCAGCAGTAGATCTTCCGCACCCATGCGTGCCGCCCTGTCAAGTTGGGTCTGCCGGCGGCCAATAGCGATCACCCGGGCTCCGAGAACGTTCGCCAACCGCACGAACATGAGGCCGATGGGACCAAGCCCGATAACGACCACATTATCGCCCGGGCGGAGATTGGTTTCCTCCAGACCTCGCAACACACAGGCCAAGGGCTCAACCAAAGCCGCGTCTTGATACGTTACATGATCCGGAATGGCATGAGTGTTGCGCTCGACAATCCGGGAAGGTATCCGGATGAACTCGGCATAAGCTCCGTTGTTGAAGAGCAGATTCTCGCAGAGATTCTCGGCCTCCCGGTGGCAGTAATAGCATTCTCCGCATGGAGCGGAATTAGCAGCGACAATTCTCTGCCCTTCCTCGAACTTCGTGACTGCGGAGCCGACTCTGACAATGTCTCCTGCAAGTTCGTGTCCGAACAGGGCGGGAGGAACTATCATCCGCGCGTGGTAGCCGCGGCGAAAGACCTTCACATCCGTGCCGCAGGTAAGCGCGGCCCGGACTCGCACCAGCACGTCACCATCTTCGATTTCTGGCACAGCCACCTGCTCAACACGAAGATGTTCCTTGCCATAGAGCACGGCGGCTATCATTTGCGTATTCACTTATGAAGTCCTTTGGGGTAGAACCACAATTTTCAAGGATTCTCCGCTCGGATGCAACGCCAAGTCCACGCCAGAGCGGATGTCGTCAAGCGGCAGGCGGTGGGAAACCAGTTCCGACACCGGCAATTCGCCGCTAAACACAAGATCGGCGGACTCCTTCTGCAAGTCTACCGAAGCACTGTAACAACCCAATAAAACGCGCTCTTCTTTACAGATGTCGGCCCCCGAGACCTCGATTCGTTCGTTGGCGGATGTCTGCGCAAAGAGCAGAATCTTCGCGCCGGGACGGGAACACTCCATGGCCTGTTGCACAATTTCTGGAGCCGATGCGGCGACAATCACGATGTCGGCGCCCCGGCCGTTCGTCCTCGCCTTCACTTCGGCGGCTATGTCAATGCTGAGAGGATTCCAGCATTCGTCCGCGCCAAACCGGCACGCCAAATGCCGGCGCTCCCCCATTGTGTCAGTCGTCAACAAAGCCGCTCCCGTTCGCTTCACGAGCATTGTGAAAAGAAGCCCAATCGGCCCTTGTCCGAGAATAGCAACTGTATCTTCCGGTTGCGGATCAACAAGTTCGGTGGCCTTGTGACAGGTATTCACCGGCTCCACAAGACAAGCGGTCTCAAACGGAACCCCATCCGGGATCTTCTCGACTCCTCGCTCCACTATCCAGTCCATAATCCGCACATACTGAGCAAAGCCCCCGCCCGCGGGCTCAAAGCCGGCTGTGATTCCAACACGCTTGTAGGTCTCGCATTGAGCATACAACTTTCGCTCGCAATAAAAACATTTTAGGCATGGTATGTGGTGAAACGCCACCACCCGGTCGCCAGTCGAGAACCTGCTCACACCCGCCCCGACGGTAGCGACCACTCCTGCGGTTTCATGACCATAGATGCGGGGCGCGGGTAAGAGGTCGTATTCAATCTTCTTGAGGTCCGTATGGCAGATTCCACAACTTTCCACCCGGACGAGAAGCTCGCCTTCCTGAATCGTGGGGACCGGCACCTCTTCCACCACGACAGTCTGGTTTCCGCGGTAAACGGCCGCCCGCATCCGGTCTTGACCCTTACTCATGTTCAAACTCGCATTCCGTTAGAAAAGCGGCCAGGCGGGCCGCACCTTCTGCGCTTCGTCTCCAGAGCCGGAACAGTTCCGCAATTCCCCGCGCCGGCCGCCGTAGAGCGCCCTGGACTACTAGCCATCGGCTAATACGTCCATCCGGCAGGCGGGCTGCGTTCAAGTCGCACACAAAACTTTCGTCCGCGGTATCCGTGACCACCCGAACGCAGTAGAAAGGAATGCCGCGCCTTGCGGCCTCGGCCGCGACCGCCGCCGACTCCATTTCGACAGCCATGCAACCGGCGGTCCATAGCCGCTTCTTCTCCTCCGCCGTGCCGACAATGCGATCCACCGATAGAAGTATTCCCTGCCGGCTTGCGCTCCGATTCCTCACGGCCCTAACTGCATACTCATCCTCTCCGCTACGAACGGAGGTGGCAACGAAAATGTCTCCGGCTTTGAGCGCGGGATCGAGGCCGCCGCAGAAACCCGTGCTCACAACCGCGCCGGCTGTTTCGCTGTCCAGCGCGATCCGTGCCGCGCGGCCAGCCAACTCCGGGCCAGCGCCGTCCGCGACACCAATCAGCCGCCATCCGCGATGGTCATAGGCGACCGCGTGGGCAACAGGCCAGTCGAGAAGAGCCGGAAGGCCGATTTCGCGATTCAAACCCGATATTTCGGAACTGTCGGCGGCCACCAATACAACAGTACTCATCAGGTGGCGTATCCGTTCTCCCGAAACCACTTTACCGCCCGGACCAGAGCAACTTCCAGCGGCGCAGTCGTGTAACCGAGGTCCCGGCGCGCTTTTTCCGAAGAAACAAACATCTTCTTTCGCGCCATGCGGACCGCATCGAGCGGAGCCAGCGGCTCGCAGCCGGTCAGATTCGCCCAGGCGGTACTCAGAATTCCAGCCGCGTACGCGAAACCGTACGGAATCTCCCGCCGCGGAGCGGGAACACCACTTATGTCTTCGAGGATGTCGAAGACCTCACGGAGGTGCAAATTCCGATGCCCGAGGATGTAGCGCTCCCCAGGGTTGCCCCGTTCACCCGCAAGAAGGTGCCCCTCGGCCACGTCAACCACGTCCACGAAGTTCAGTCCGGTATCGAGAAACGCCGGCATTTTCCCCCGTAGAAAGTTAACGACAATCCTGCCCGTCGGGGTCGGCTTGAAATCGTGATCCCCTACCGGAGCGGTGGGATTGACGATCACGACGGGCAGGCCTTTTTGCGCGTACTCAAGAGCCACTTCCTCGGCGTGAAATTTCGAGCGCTTATACGCTCCGGTCATCTCGTCCGCGCTTACCGGAGTCTCCTCCGTTCCCAGCCCGTCCCGGGGTATGCCGATACAGCCGACCGTGCTCGTGTAGACGATCCGGTCCACTCCAGCCCGAGCAGCAGCCGCAAGAACGTTTCGCGTCCCTTCCACGTTCGTCGCATGCATCTCGGCGGGATTCCGCACCCACAAACGATAGTCCGCGGCGGCGTGATAGATAGCGCAACATCCTTCCGCGGCCGCCTTGACACTAGCCCCGTCGCGTACATCTCCCAACCGCGCCTCGACTGCGTCGAGTTCCCTCAGCCGCGTCTCATCGCGGACCAGAACGCGGACCCTCTCACCGCGATCGAGCAGCCTGCGCGCAATGTGCCAGCCGACAAAGCCCGTCGCCCCCGTCACCAGCGCCGGTTTCACTTTGCCCTCAACGCAGGACCCAGTTCATCAATCTGAAGGTGTCGGAAAACTGGCTATTGATGCCCAGCGCGGCGGACGGCTCAAACCCGCAATGAGCCATGCAGTGCTCGCAGCGGTGGTCTCCTCCAGCCCCGTAGCGTTCCCACGGTGTTTTCGTCATCAGATCCTCGAAGGTGTCGTAATGGGCATCGGTGATCAGGTAGCACGGTCCTTTCCAGCCGCGAATGTTGTAGGTGGGGTTTCCCCAGGCGGTGCAAGGCAAGTCCCGCTTGCCGCGCAGGAAATCCTGGTACACGGGCGTCGTGCTAAGCGGATACTGCCGCGCCAGTTCCTCAATCTTCTCGAACTTCTTGTGGATATCCTCGCGGGTCATGAAGATCTCGCGGTCGTTAACCGCGGAGTACCCATAGGCGGGTGAAAGCATGTGGGCGTCCACGCCGAGCGGCTTCAGGTACTCGAACAATCCGGCGATCTCCTCCATGTCTGTTTCCTTGTAGATGGTCGTGTTGGTGCACACCTTAAAACCGGCCGCCTTGGCCGCCTCGATCCCGGCAACCGCTTCCTTGAAAACACCCTCGCGCTCTACGGCGATATCGTGGCTCTTCTCCAGGCCGTCGAGGTGCACGTTCAGGAAGAGCTTGGCATCCGGCTGGTACTCGTGGAGCTTCTTCTGGAGAAACATGCCATTCGTACAAAGGTAAATGTGGCGGCCGCGGTCTAGAATCTCTTGGGTGAGGCGCGGCAGTTCCGGAAACAGCATCGGCTCGCCGCCGCAAATAGAGACAATCGGAGCGCCACATTCGTCCACCGCTCCGAGGCATTGTTCCACGGTCAACCGTTCGGTGATGGAATCCTCGTATTCTCTGATCCGGCCGCAGCCCGTACAGGTCAGGTTGCAGGCGTGCAGCGGTTCGAGCATCAACACCAGCGGAAACCGCTTCTTAATCATCGGGTGCGGTTGGCGGGCGCCATTGCCATTCGGTTCCCCGTGCAAAACGCGGAACGGGTTGTTGTCATCGCTCTCGCCGCTTCGGTCAACCTGCCACTCGGAACGAGGTCGGAGCTTGTTCTTGGCAATATAGGCCGCGAGCCCAGCGGTCATGGATAGTGGAAATCTCATGTGGTCTCCCCTCGCCGGTCTCCCCCAACGTTCTGATAACGGGCAAGAGCAAGCAGTGGATAGCAAATCCTATCCAGATCGGCGTGGATTTGGAATGCGCCGGCCTGCCAGGTTCCCGTCGGACCATCTGCCTGCCACTCTCCGCTCTTCCCCTGGTTCCGCAAGAGATATTCGACACCGCCGGCCACCGAATCACTCGCTGCGTCCCCACTCTCGATTAATCCGATCAGCGCGCGTGCCGTCTGGACGGCGGAACTCGCGCCTGGTGCATACTCCTTGGCGTGGAAACTGTCCGGATTCTCCCCCCAACCCCCGTCAGCATTCTGAACGGACCGAATCCACTCCCCGGCGCGCAGCATATGCGGTTCGTGCGGATCCTCGCCGGCGGCGGCTAGTCCGCTCACGGCAAGACAAGTGGCGCCAATATAGCTGCCTGTCCAGGAACCAATCCAGCTTCCGTCAAGGTTCTGGCAGTCGATCAAATACCGGACTCCCCGTCGAACAGCCGGATCGCGGCCATTCAAGCCATGCCGGCAAATTGCCTCGAGCACCAGGCCAGTAGCCCCGGGACTCGAATAGTCTGTCAGAAATCGCTTTTCAATCCACGTCACCTCCCGCGGCCGAAACCGGACAGGGCGGCTTGCTAGCGATGCCCAACCGCCATCGGCAGCCTGGGCCCCAAGCAGCCAGCGGATCGCCTTTCGTACCGCCTCATTCTGAGAGGCTAAATCTGAGCCCTCCATCCGCTGCAGGCCAAGCAGCACCATCGCCGTATCGCCCGTCCGAAACGGCCAGTAACCCCGTTCGCCGTCCGGTGAGGTAATCTGTTCTTCGACCAGCCAATCCGCTGTTCTTTGAAATCGAATCCCCGGTACAGCGTTTGCTTCGTCGATTGAGCGGACCGCCAGGGCGGTGTCGCGCACCGGTGCTGTAAACGGCTGGACTAACGTCCTGCCGTTGTCTTCCCACACCAGATCTTCGAGCCACCCTTCGAGTGACCGCATTTCCGGGCTTTTGCCGTCATCCCCAAGCAACGAAAGCGCCATTAGAGAGTACCGAATCGCGGGGAAAGTGCTTTGCAGCGGTTCGGCCCGGCGGATCCGAGTGAGCAGCCAGACTTCGGCCCGCCCTAGCGCGGCGGATTTCACAACCCCGGGACCATGCGCGAACCACCACCGCAGCCAGCCCGCGCCCTGGGGTTTGAGATCCTCCCCGCCGGCAATCAATTCCGATGTGGAAAACTCTTCTGGGGCCTCCGGTTCGCCATTAAGGTGCTGCACTATGGCGAGGGGTACGGCCGCCGCAATCGCCCACCCGGCAAGCGGCTCGAGCCACCTTCTCCGGAAGAGCATGAGCTCTACCGGCACACTGACGCACGCCGAGCGGGGAAGCAATCCGAGAAAGCTCAGGTCCAAACGGGCAAGGGCGCCGGCATTTCTCAGCCCTCCCGCCTCGAGAATCGCCCGGCGGCAGCGGTGCAACGATGCATTATCCGGTTTCATCCCGTACAGTCTCAGCGCAACATACGCTCGCACGCTGAGATCAAGGTCCATTTCACCCTCGGGATTGTGTCCAAATCCTCCATGAGCGCCCTGCCTGGACAAGATGAACTTGGCCACTTGCCCGCAAAGCTCCTTGCCAGCCGCCCCCTGCCCCAGCCGGATTTCTCGCCAACGCCACAGAAGCAGGTATTCTACGGACGCGCTCACCCCTCCGTCCACCGCCCCCCGCCAGTGTCCTTCGGGCAGCCGCCGCCTCAAGAGCGCCTCGGCGCACCGGCGGATCGACAATGTCACCGCCGCCCGTGAAAACTGATATGGCTGTGCTGTTGCGCTCATCCGTTGCTGATTGAAATGAGATTTTTGCTGGCCCGCTCCAGTTCGGCAGGAAGAGCGAAATGCACGTCCTCATTGCGGACAGTTCTTTCCTCGGCCAACCGGAAGCCGGAGTCCGCCAGTGAATCCAATAGTCCCCGCACGAGATGTTCCGGCGCCGAGGCCCCGGCGGTCACCGCCACGGTCTGGACGTCACGCAACCATTCGGGATCGACGTCTCTTGCATCGTCCACCAAGCGGGCCGGCGTGCCCGCCTTCTCGCTCACCTCGACCAGCCGGCGGGAATTCGAACTGTTCCGCGAACCCACTACCAACAGCAGGTCGCACCCCGGCGAAACCTCCTTCACCGCCTCTTGACGGTTTTGCGTGGCATAGCAGATGTCCGACGCCGGAGGGCCTTCAATTTCAGGGAACCGCTCCCGCAGGCGCCCGATGATCCCGGCAGTCTCATCGAGACTCAGGGTTGTCTGGGTGAGGTAGGCGACGCGATTGGGATCGTCCACCTGAAGCCGGTCCACGTCAGCCTCGCTCGAAACCAGCACCGTGCTGTCCGGCGCTTCTCCCAATGTCCCGGTTACCTCATCGTGATACCGATGGCCAATAAGCACAATCGTGTATCCCTTGCGGGCAAAGCGGACGGCCTCGAGATGCACCTTCGTCACCAACGGGCAAGTCGCGTCGATTACGCGCAGATTGCGTTCGCGCGCTTCCGCCCGGACCGCTGGCGCCACCCCGTGCGCGCTGTAGATCACGCGCGCGCCTTCGGGCGCTTCACTCAGATCCTCCACAAAGATGGCCCCGGCCCGGCGCAGGTTCTCCACCACGTGCCGGTTGTGAACAATCTCTTTCCGCACATAGATCGGCGGGCCGTAGGTCTTCAGAGCTATCTGGACAATGTCGATCGCACGCACTACACCAGCGCAAAAACCACGCGGATTCAACAAAATAACCTTCTTCTCCGAGCGCCCTGCCCGCTCCGGGTCAGTCTGGTTCATATTTCCCTCGATTATAGCGCGAGGCCCCGGATTCGCCCGGCCGGCGCCGGAATCGTGGCACACTACTGTTAGATGCTGGTCTGGTCCCATTTCGCTCCCTTTCCTTGGCTGGGCATCGGACTCGCCGCCACCGAAGTAGGTGTCTGCGCTCTCTCCTTCACTACTAAAGTAGACTACTTCGTGCAGTATGGGGAGGCCCTCACCGGACTGCGCCGGTCGGAGCAGAACGGAGATGCTCCGATTCTCTCGGAGACTCGCTCCCAACTTACCGCGTATATTGCCGGCAAACTTCGCAGCTTCGACTTGCCCCTTGATCTAAAGGGTACGGCGTTTCAGACAAGGACATGGCGCGAGTTGCTCACACTTCCTTACGGGCAAACGGTCACCTATGCGGAGTTGGCCCGGCGCCTGGAGGCCCCGAAGGCCGTCCGGGCAGTGGGAGCGGCCAATGGGAAAAACCCCGTCGCACTGATCATCCCGTGCCACCGGGTAGTTGCGGCAAACGGCGGACTGGGCGGCTACGCCGGAGGACTCCCTCTTAAGAGATGGCTTCTCGACCTCGAGACGCTGGGGGGGGCGACAAAACGCCCGCCCCTCTAACTTTCGCTGATATCGCCGCCTGAATCAGGTTCAAAAAACGATCTTCCTCACTGATCGCCATTCCCACCTGCAGCCAGTAGATCTTGAGCGGGGCGACCGCATTCGCAGCATGGGCCGGCAGATTCATGAGGTCCTTTTCGGTGGTCAGCAGCACCTCGGCGCCCACGGCCCGGGCGTCCACCGCCATGCACTTCATTTCCCTCGGAGCGTAGTGGTGGTGATCCCCGAAGGTCCAGCACAAGGCCGGTTTGCACCCGATAGCGGCGAGCGACCGCCAAAACGATGCTGGATTCGCCAGGCCGCAAAACGCGGCGGCGGGACGTGAGGCAAGTTCCTTCGCGGGAACCTGGTCCCCGGTTTCGGCCTCCACCCACGCCAGGGGGCGAATACGAGAGACGAATATCGGCGCGGCAGGATTGAATTCCCGCAACCGCCGGCGGATTCCATCCAGCGGACTCCCGGGTTCAGCCCGGGTGATGAGAAAGGCGCCGGCCCGCGCTAGGGCCGGGAGCGGTTCCCGGAGCCTCCCGAGCGGGAACAGTTCTCCCCCCGCGAACGGGTCGAGGGCGTCGATCACCACCAAATCGAGCGCCCGGCCCAATCGCCAGTGTTGGAACCCGTCGTCAAGGATCATCACATCCGGCTGCAGCCGCTCCTCCATCGCCTTCCCGGTTAGATAGCGGTCGGCCCCGATACCGACGTCGGCGGTCCCGGCCCGCAGGAATAGCTGGGCCTCGTCTCCGGTGATGGTGACTGGCGCGGCCGAACCGGCTTCCAGGATAGTGGACTTCGCCGGAACCCGGCGGCGATAACCCCGCGTCAGGATCGCCGGCGACCTGCCCCGCGCCTGCAGCCGTTCGGCGAGGTGGAGAGTCAACGGTGTCTTCCCCGCTCCTCCCATGCCGATGCCACCCACGCTGATGACGGGAATGTTTAGCCAGCGCCGCCCAGCCGTCTGTCGCGCTCTCTTCCAATAGCTTCCCGCCTGCCACAGCAGCGCCAGCGGTTTCAGTACCAGCCATGCCGGAAGAGGGACCGGACCGTGCGGAATGGCGTTGAGACTCATCTCGCGAATCTCGTCCATCACTCGCGCGGTTGCTCCCCGTTCAGCACGGGCAAGCCTCCGCGCCCTCTGCCCCACGGCCTCTCGCTGATTGACGTCACCGAGCAGGTTCACCACGGTGGAGCCGAGTTCTGCCGAAGTGGCGATCTTCACCACCGCATCGCGTGCCGCAAACTCAGCAAAAATGGCCGCGAAGTTTTCCATATGCGGGCCCACTACCACTGCCTTGCCAAAGAACGCCGGCTCGAGGATATTGTGTCCTCCTCGCTCCGCCAGTGTGCCGCCCATGAAAACCACGTCCGCGAGTGGGAAGAGCCCGCTTAACTCGCCAATCGAATCTAGGAGTAGTACCGCCGGCAGCGGCAGTTCCTCTGTTCCCTCGAGGGCGGACCGCCGCAGGAACGGGATACCGGCTGACCGCAGCTTCGCGGCCACTTCGTCAAACCTTGACGGATGACGGGGAACCTGGATCAAGAGGGATCGCGGATACCGTCCGGCCACTTCCCGAAAAGCGGTCAACACTTCGTCATCCTCGTCCAGGTCGCCGGGGCGGGCGGGCGGCATTGTACTCGCGGCGATCCAGATTTGGTCCGGACGGGACCGGCCTATTACCGCCTTGATCTCGGGCGGCACGGACGCCGAACGGGGATCGAAATCGTACTTGAGATTGCCAGCGTTACGAACCGCCTGGTCCGGCGCACCCAATTCCCGGAACCGCTTCGCGGCCTCCTCGCTCTGGGTCAGGAATGTGTCCGGCCACCGCAGTACATGCCTGAGGAACCATCGCCAACGCCGGTATTTCGGCATCGCTTTATCCGAAACGCGGCCGTTGGCGATCAGAAGCGCCGCCCGGGTGCGCTTGATCTCGCGGTACCAGTTCGGCCAGATCTCGGTTTCAAGCACCACCACGATCGAAGGCCGCAGGCGCCGCAAAACCGCGCGCACGGCGAAACAATAGTCCATCGGTGCGTAGAACACGCCGTCACACAGCCCAGCAAGCTTCTCTTCCGCTAGCGCCCGCCCGGCCAGCGTCGTTGAGGAGACAAACACCCGCCGGGCCGGGTACTCCTTCTGGATCTCCTTCAACAGCCGGACGGTCGAAAGCACCTCGCCCACCGAAACTGCGTGCAACCAGACTGCACCAGGAGCCGTCCCCTGAAACGCATGAGGCAGGAATCCGAAACGTTCCGAAATATGCGAAAAGTACGCCCGCTCACGGATTCCGCGCAGGAGCAGATAGACTACGAGTAGGGGAAAGGCTGCCACCAGCACAAGGCGGTAGAGAAGGTAGATGAAATTCGTTGCCAAGAGCTTGATACTTCTCCTGAGTATAGCCACCGGTTTCGGCGCCGACAAGGATCAGCAGGTCTTCCGGCCGGTCGACCCGGAGGACTATCCGAACCGCCAGACGATCAGCAAGCTCACGATTGCCGCTGACGCTTTTACCACACGCGATGAAACCGAGAAGGCCTTCGGCAAGCTGGATCCGAAAAAATATGGAATCCTGCCGGTCCTCGTTTTGTTCAAGAATGACTCCTCTGAGGCGCTACGGCTTGACACGATGAAGGTTGAGTACATGCGCCCGGACCGGCGGCGGCTGCAGCCGATACCGGCGCACGAGGTGAGGTTTCTCCGGGGCGTCGAAAAACCGAACCCCTCGAGCGTGGGCATGCCGGCTCCGCCCATTCCGGGAATCGGAAGAAAGAAGAAGAACCCGCTCGCGGCCGATGAGGTGGAAGGCCGTTCCTTTGCCGCCAAGATGCTCCCGCCGAACGACTCCGCTTGGGGCTTTTTCTACTTCAACACCACTCACTGGGACGAGTCCCTACTCTACGTCACCGGAATCGTCGAGGCAGCCACCGGACAAGAGCTGTTCTTCTACGAGATTCCGCTCGAGTAATGGCGGTATCCGCTGGACGGATTCCGGCCATCCAGCTCGAACCTGAGGATCTCGTTGTTGGCAATCCAGCGGCGGTTCATTGCCCGGACGTCCCCCACCTCGAGGATGGATCGCAGCGCCCGCATCCACGAACCGTGGCCGAAAACGAGCGACTTCCGCTCGCCCGCGCGCATATCCAGGAAACGCCGGATACGCGCCTCCAGATCGCTAAGGCTTTCGCCAAGCACCAGCCCGCGCGGATCGTTGCGCCATTCCTCGCCATGAACCGCTTCCAATTCGTCGCGATGCCTCCCCTCCCAGCAGCCGAAGTTCAACTCGTCCAGCACGGCATCGGCGGTGAACTGTTGAAAACCATGCAACTCCGCCGTGCGCCGTGCGCGCTGCAGGGTGCTGGTCCAAACGCGGTCAAATGGTCCGAGTCTCTCCAGCACGCCGCGGTTCCGCCGGACTTGAGAGAGGGCCGCTTCATCCGGCTCGATGAGCGGGATGTCACGCTGGCCTTGCAGCAGCCCTTTGTCGTTCCATTCGGTAGGGAGGTGACGGACACAAACAAGCAACATCATTCGGATTTTGTGGTTCTTTATTGTGTGCAACGAATGCCGGCTTTGCACGCTGCCAGCTCGCGCTACGCAAGCACGGTGAATGTCTTTTCGCTTCGCTCCACCGGCCGGTACAGCGTATCCCGCTCCACGGGCTCGCGGCCGGCCTTCCGGATCAGTTCAAGCAATTCGCTCCGGCGCAGGGATTGGCTAGTGGTCGCGCCGGCGTCGTGATAAATCTTCTCCTCGACCACCGTGCCGTCAATATCGTTGGCGCCGAAGCGTTGGGCGATCTGCGCGATCCGCGGCGTCATCATGATCCAATACGCCTTGATGTGCGGGATGTTATCGAGCATTAGGCGCGCCACCGCGATATTCTTCAAGTCGGCGAAGCCGGTGGTACCGCGGATGTGCTGGAGAGGCGTATTGTCCGGGTGAAAAGCGAGAGGAATGAAGGTCACCAGCCCCTTTGTCTCATCTTGCAGCTCGCGCAAGCGGACCAGGTGATCCACCCGATCCACCTCGTTCTCGAGGTGACCGTACAGCATCGTGCAATTCGACTTAATACCTAGACGATGCGCCTCCCGCGCCACTGCAATCCATTGATCGCCGTCGATCTTGTGATCGCAGATGATGCGCCGCACGGGTTCGTTGAAAATCTCGGCTCCGCCACCAGGCATCGAGTCCAGACCGGCGTCTTTGAGACGCTCCAGGGTCTCCCGGATTGACAGCTTGCTCCGGCGCGCAAGGTAGGCCACTTCCACCATCGTGAGGGCCTTGAGGTGAACCTCCGGGAAGCGCTGCTTGAGGCCGCGCAGCATCTCGCAGTACCAGTCAAGGGTCAGTTCCGGGTGCAGCCCGCCAACGATATGGAATTCAGTCGCCGCCTCCGAGTAACCCTTCCCGGCTGTCTCCCAGACCTGTTCGAGAGACATCGTGTAAGCCGCGGGGTCCTTTGCTTTCTTGCCGAACGCGCAAAGCCGGCAGCTCGCGACACAGACGTCGGTCGGATTGATGTGGCGGTTGACGTTGAAGTAGGTGATGTTACCGTGCAGCCGCTCCCGCACCAGATTCGCCATGTAGCCGGTTCCGAGCAGGTCCGGCGTACGGTAAAGTGTCACCCCGTCCGCAAAGGATAACCTTTGCCCGGCTTTCACCTTCGCCAGGATGGGATATAAAGCGGCGTCGTCAAATTCCGGTTTACTCATAAAACCCCTCTCCGGCTCAGGAGAATATCGGCAGCCCAAAAACAGGAGAATAACACGCTGACGTAACCGTTCACCGTGAAGAACGCGGCGTTAACCCGTGACAGATCGCCGGCCCTTACCAGCCGGTGCTCATAGAGTAGAAGTGCCAGAACCGCGACAACGCCCGCTACGCTGAGAGCGCCCAGTTCGAACACCGAGACCAGCGCAACCAGGCAGAAGACCATGAGTGCATGGAACAGCCGCGCGAGCCAAAGCGCGCCTCCAATGCCAAACCGCCGCGGCAAGCTGAAGAGCCCCTCGCTGCTGTCGAACTCGAAGTCCTGACAGGAGTAAATGATGTCGAAGCCGGCGGTCCAGAACGTGACCGCCGCCGTGAGCCAGAGGATCCGTAAATCGAGTGAACCAGTGATTGCGATCCAGGCCGCCGCCGGAGCCACTCCGAGAGCAAACCCCAAAACGACATGCGACAGCGACGTAAATCGCTTGGTGAATGAATAGAAGAAAACAATGGCAAGCGCCAGCGGGGCCAGTTGGAAACAAAGCGGGTTGAGCATGCGGGCAGCCAGTAAGAAAACGCCGGAAGCCGCCGTGAGAAAACCCCAGGCAAAGCCCGTGCTGACCAACCCGGCTGGAATGTGACGGCCAGCCGTACGCGGGTTCCTCGCGTCGATTCCCGCGTCGAGAATCCGGTTGAAAGTCATGGCGGCCGAACGAGCCCCCACCATCGCCACCACTATCCAAAATAGCTTCGACGCTAGTCCGTCAACGGCGAAGCCTTCTTCCCGGATGGCGAGCATCGCCGCTGTTAAGGCAAACGGCAACGCGAAGACCGAGTGCTCGAACTTGATCATCTCCAACGTCAGCCATGTCTTTTTGAGCAATGATCGCATTATGTCCCGGCCGGGATAGCGCCGCTGGAACGTGCAGCGAAGCGCCGCTACCAGCTACCATCATATTTGATGCTCCGGCGGCTTCTTCCGCTCCTAAGTGCGACGCTCCTCGTTTCCCTCGTAGCGGGTTGCGAAAAGCGAGCCACACTCGAGGATTACAATACGCGGGTTCTCACCCTCCCTGACGGCCACAAGATCCGTGCGGAAATTATGATCCATCCCGAAGACGTGATGCGCGGCATGATGTTCCGCGATTCTCTACCCGAAGACCGGGGTATGCTATTCCTGCACGGGGAGCCCGGCAATTATACCTATTGGATGTACCAAGTCAAAATCCCGCTCGACATTATCTGGATGGATCAGAGCGGCCGGATCGTCGAGATGTCGCCGAATACTCCCCCTTGTGAAACCAAGGCCAGCGAATGCCCCAATTATGGCGGGACGAAAGAGGCGTCTATTGTTCTCGAACTCGCCGCCGGCATGATAGAAAAACATAACCTGCGGGTTGGCATGCGCATCCGCCAATAATAGTAGCTATGGACCCATCGAAACTGCGAAACCTCCTGGAAGACGTCAAGGGTGGCGGACTCGCCGTGGACGAAGCCCTACGGATGCTCAAGCACATGCCATTCGAGGATCTGGGATTCGCCAAGGTGGATCATCACCGCGAACTCCGCCAGGGCATGCCCGAGGTGATCTTCTGCAAGGGAAAGACAACTGTCGAGGTAGTCGAGATCGCCGCGCGCCTTCTCGAACGCGGCGGGAATCTGCTGGCGACTCGGGCGGATGAGGCCACCGCGGCAGCCCTCAAGGATCGCTTCCCCGCCGGTGAATACTTCCCTCGATCCGGGGCGTTTCGAGTCCTCGGGAACAGGACGATTCTTGGCAAGGGAACCATCGCCGTCGTCTGTGCCGGAACCAGTGACATTCCCGTCGCAGAGGAGGCGCAGGTCACCGCTCAGACAATGGGCAACGAGGTGGACACCATCTACGACGTCGGTGTGGCGGGCATCCATCGGCTTCTGGGCAACGCCGAACGTTTGGGAAAGGCGCGCGTTGCAGTCGTGTGTGCCGGCATGGAAGGAGCATTGCCGAGCGCGGTGGGCGGCTTGGTTTCCTGTCCCGTGATCGCCGTTCCTACCAGTATCGGCTACGGGGCGAGTTTCCACGGATTGGCAGCCCTGTTGGGCATGCTGAACAGTTGCGCGAGCAATGTCTCCGTTGTGAATATCGACAACGGTTTCGGCGGCGGCTACGTCGCCGGCCTGATCAACCGATTGTGAGCAAGCGCGCGGCGACTCAAGCGCCGGCGGCCATCGATACGTCGGCTGTCTCCTCGACGAAGACATAGAAGCCGAACAGTGGTTTCGGCGCCCCCCGGCCCCAACGGTTCATTTGCCAGGAGGCCTTTATGTGCGTGATATCCGGGCGCTTTAAGAGGTCAAGCAGCAGCGAATACGTGCCGCAGTAGAACTTCTGCGGGAAGGAGACGAGCGGCTTCATGTCCCACTCCTCGCCATCGGTCGAGCCAAGGATGGCCACGTCGAGGCTTTCTTGTTCGATAATTCGCGTAATGCCGAGAGTCAGGGTGAGAAGCCTCCCCTTGGCATCGCCCAAAGCAATCGCTTCGGACTCGCCATTTGCTCTCTGCTCGGTTTCCGGGACAAGAAATGTCTGAAGCATATTCGCTCCTTTGCCGTAGCGCTTCAGCTATCCCTCAGAGTCCTGCGGATCCTGGATTCCGAGGCTCTGCCGCGCTACCGGCGTACTTTCAGATTCGCACAGTTCAGAGCGAAACAAAAGCGAATTTCGTAGCCGGATGACCTCTATGTCCGCTTTTCTAACGGGAGTAAATGGGTTTTTACTTGAGGATAAGATTACGGCGTGAGACGGTCTGAGCGCCGCCCCGCACTTCGGCCGTGGCGCGCAACTCCACTGCCCCTGTCACCTCGGGCATCCGAAGTTGGTAGCGGTAGGTTCGTTGTCCCAGCGGGGCGACGTCGAGCGCTTGCTCCTGGGCGGAGAGTTCCCGCCCGCCGGGCGCTACCACCGTCAATCGCAGCTTCCCAAACACCGGGGAATCGGCGTCGTTGACAACCATCACGGCCAAGTCGTGATCCGAGCCACTCGCCACCTCGGATTGCCAAAAATTGATATATACCCCAAGCGGCTTGAAAGCCTCCCCGGCGTAGTCGGCGAAGTAAGGATCGAGTTCCAGTGTCTTCACGTCCCGGAAGTGATCCGAGGTGTAAGCGCCCGGGTAGCTCGATGTCAGATAGACGAAGTGCAGAACGCCGGCGTAGTTGCGGTGCGCCCGCCAGAACTCCGTCAGCCCGCCCAGGTAGTACGCGTTCAGACGAAATCGCTCTTCCGCGGTCGAATCTTCGCCCAGCAGCTTCCGGTACACTACGTCAGTGAGTTCCGTGGGCGAGCCGTCCCGATTCAGCCACAGCCAGCCGTACTCGTTGAGAATGGTCGCGCGCCCCGCCGGAGTATGACCGGCCCGGCCCTTGGAGTTCATCTCCTCCAGGTCTTCCATCGCAAAATCCTCGCCAGCCTGCTCTCCCTGGTTCCGGATGAAGAGATAGGGATGGTCCTCCACCGGATCATCATGTCCCGCCGGGACGTTGTAACTGTTCTCCCACGGACGGTTCGAAAGGTCCAAGTCGCGCACAGCTGGGATAACCTTGTCGGCGTAGATCGAATCGTAGGACTCGTTATTAGCGTCCCAGAGAACCACGCTCGGATGGTTCCAGGCGTCGCGCATGAATTCGCTGTATTCACGGATAAGAACATCCGCGTCGAAGCTGCGGTCGTAGAGTCCATTCCAACTTGGATGCCCCGTCCAGATGAAGTATTCGTGCTGAATCAATAGACCCGCTTCATCGGCGATCTCCAGCCATTTCTCCGGAACCGGGCCGATACAGAAGCGGAACATGTTCCAGTTCATCTTTTTCGGAATCTCGACGAGCAACTTACGCACCCAGTCCTCGTCCCAGGGAAGACCGCCGCAATCAGGGTCCTCGAAGAAACGGTGCAGTGTGATGTTCGAGCCCCGCAAAAAGTAGACCTTGCCATTCAGGTAGGCTCGCTTCGTAGCCGTATCGAAACGAAACTCCCGCATACCGAAACGCGTGCTCACGGCATCGCCGCCCGTTGTGGTCTCCAGCGAATAGAGAAACGGATCCTCCGGCGACCAGTGCCGCGCGCGCGGAATCGAGATCGCTTGGGTGATTGTCTTCTCGGCCCCCGCCTCCAGGTGGACTCCCCGCGGAAGCGCCGTCGTTACCTGCTGGCCCTCCTTCCAGGTCACCACCCGGTGCGCGATCTCGAAATCGCCTTCCGCCCCGTAGTTCCGGAGTTTCGTTTGCACCAGAATCTCCGACGATAGAATCCGCGGCGACACCTGAATCGTCTCGATGACCGGATTGTCCATCAGCATCAGGGAAACGCTGTCATAGATGCCGGGCGTCCAAAGATTCTTCTCGAAATCGTCACCCGCCGGAATCTCCGGCGGCAACACCCCGGGATGGGCGCCAACTCGGATCGTGACAGAGTTCTCGCCGTTCCATCGCAGAGCTTCGGTCACATTGAAGTACCCCGCTGTGAAACACCCGAGGTGCTCGCCCACCGCCCGCCCGTTCACCCACACGGCCGTGCCGAACTGCGCCTTGTTCACTTTCAGGATCGCGACGGACTTGCGTTCGCCCACCCGCACCGTGCGGTGGTACCAGAAATAATTCCGGTCTTGGAGGGGAACGCCAGCATTGTCCGGCATAGCCGATTCCGGCGCCTTGCCTTTGCGAATCCGGTTGGAGATGACGGCCGCGCTGTCGAAACGGTCGACGTCGGGAAAATTCGGACGGGCGAGGTTAGCCAACCCCGGAACCGGAACCGTATGGCCGTAGCTGGCGGGCATTGAATCCGCCTCCACCGAGTCCTCAATTCTCCACTGGCCATCCAAGGAAATCGTGACGCGCTCCGCCCATAAAGGCACAGTGAAAAGGGCAGCCGCCGCAATTGCGAGAATACGGGACATCAAACCTCCAACCGGACCATACTATCCTGTTAACAGGACAGCGTGGGTTGCAAAGCTCAGTTTCGTGTTTTCTTCGCCTTCCAGCGGGGGATAATCTTAGCTGTACACGTATTTTGCGTGTAGTCCCGCCCGAGACACGGCCCTACACTCCGTGGTGCCGTAGGCCGATCATCCGGGGACCAGGGCACTCGATTCGAGAACAAAACCGGGATTGGGTTCGTTTGGTAAAATGTGAACGCTATCCCAGCAGTCTCCCAGAGAATTAGCTTCCCTGCCCTGATCAACCGGCTTCGTGACAGCCACTTGCAGAGGTGGTCCCTCAGTTCGGCCACACTTCCCGAACCGCCCCGGTCCTATCCACCAGAACAACAGGCGGCCAACGAGAACGAGTTGGAAGGATTCTTTCGGACTGCCGACACTTGCCGCCGCCACCGGGCATCCGAACGGAACAGGGCGCGGATCACCGCCGCTCTGGAACGGGTCACGAAAGCGGTGCTGCACCTTGACGCCCGCCAGTCCAAGCTGCTCTTCCACGACTTCCAGCGAATCGGCGAGACCTTGGCCTGCCAAGCCCGTCGCGAGGATCCCGCCATCAGCGACGAGGATGTATACCAAGCCGCCCGCAATGCCTGGACCGGTGTGGCGATCCAGAGCCTTCTGGGCGGCGCTTTGAAGCTCACACCGGCTCTCTACGCCTACAGCATGCTCTACCCCTATACGGACAACTACCTGGATGACCCGGACGTGACTGTGGCGGATAAGCGGGAGTTCAGCCAACGTCTCGCCGCTCGGCTTCAGGGTTCGCCGGTACAACCGCCGAATCCGAGGGAAGCCCGCATATACGCGCTGCTCGACCGCATCGACAGCCAATACCCGCCGGAAAGCTACCCGGAGGTCCGGGCGAGTTTGTCGGCCATCCAGAACGCCCAGACCAACAGCACGGACTTGCGGTTCCATCGTTTCCGCCCCGGCCGCCCGGATACACTCGCCATTGGCTTTGAGAAGGGCGGCGCGTCGGTTCTCGCGGATGGTTACCTGGCCGCGGGACGGTTGGACCAGCAGGAGGCCCACTTCGCCTTTGGCTGGGGCGTCGTCCTGCAACTCGGGGACGACTTGCAGGACATTGCGGCCGATTTCGCCGCCGGTATCCGCACGGTCTTCACCGAGGCCGTCCACCGCGGAGAGCCTCTGGACGGCTTGACAAACCGGTTGCTGCATTTCAACGCCGAGGTTCTGGACGAGCTTGCCTCTCTGGGCGACCTGTCTCTGGAGCCGCTGAAGGGTCTCATTGCGGTGAGCGCCCGGTTGCTGATCGTACTTGCGGCTGGTGCGTCACCAGAGCATTTTACCCCGGAGTACATCCGGCGTCTCGAGCGCTATTCTCCCGTCCGGTTTTCGTTTCTCAAGCGCAACCGCTCACGCTTTTCCCGCCACGACGGGTTCCTGGGTGGTGTTTGTGGTGGCTTCTGCCGGCCCTGATATGGGGGATCAAGAGGCTGACCCGATCACCTTCAGTTCATTGTCTACGGCCACGACGTCATCGACCGTCCGGACCAAGCTCTCCGCCACCCGGCTCTGCATTCTCTTAAGCCGCCAGAGGCATTGCTACCGCGACAAGAACTCCGGAAGCAATCGGCGCAGGAGATGCGCGCGTGCTCATTTCCCCCCGACCTGGATCTCCTGACGCCCAAGCACAACGGGGGAGTTGGCTCCGGAAAGAAGCTTCGTGAATTCGCGTTCGGCGGCCGAGCGGCCAAGCGCAAGAGCCCCGGCGTGGGCCGGCTTGATGGTCTGGAACAAGGCCTCTACCGACACGGTTAACGGAGCCTGGAAATCCGCGGCCGGCAATTCATGGATGACCGTATGCCCGCCGGGTTCAAATCCAGAATCGCCGTCTATGCCGGCGGGAGCAATCGATCCAGGCTCGATGCCATCCGGGAGTAGCTTTCCGAGATCAAACCCGGAGGGCAGGAGCCGGTTGTCCCTGGCGTAATGGGCGCCTTGCAGCAACGACGACGTGACGTTGCCTTCGGTGTCAGCCATCTCGGCCTCATAGATCATCACTTGGCCCGGCCGCCGGACGCGGGAGTGGTGCGGCTCGAGCCCGTCGAGGCCATGGATCTCGCCGCTGGCCGGGTCCCAAGCGCCTGATTCGAAGATCACCTTTCCGACAGCGTCCCGCGCGGTGAAGTGCAGCCAGATGCGGCGGCTCGGGAATCCGCTCGGAAGCTTGTGGCCGGCATGGTTCGAGACTGACACCGCCACCTCGCGGCGTTCCCCCGCACGAACCTCCTTCAAGCCCAGCGAAACTGCTTCCGAGAGAAGCTCGTGGGTGTGGCGCTGCTTTTCGGAGAGGATCTCTACTTCACCGGGGTACAAACTCTTCATGGCCTCCAGGACGGTGACGTTGCCGCCGGCCAGCACGTGCCGTGCGAAGGGCTTGCGGGGCTTGGTGGGCGGAAAGGGAAACCGCCTGGGGTTGTGAGCGATGTACTGTTCGAGTACCCGTCCGTTGGCGTCCGCGAGCGCGGGCAGGTGGCAATTCTGGCAGGTCATCCCCATATCGCTGTAGTCGCTTGCCAACCATTCGAGATATGGGGCTTGCTCCACGAATTCTCCAACCACCTGCCCCTTGGCATCCACCATCGGCGTGATCACCGTGTGGCAAGTGGCGCATAGCTCGGATTCGGCTACGTGGGCGCTTTCCACTGGAGTGTAGCCGGAGTGCATTACCATCGGATGCGCGAACGGGTTCGCGTGAGGACCGTAATTCTCGCGCCGGCTATTGACTTCGAATCGCGCCTCGAAAGAGGCTTTTGTGCCGAGTCCCTTCGAGGTGATCTGATGGCACACAGTGCATCCCACGCCCTGTTCGCCTACTCTGCCCAGTTCATCCATCCTAAGGCGGTTTCCCTTGACGCGCTGGTCGTATTGCTGCATGGGGGCATGACAGGACAAGCAGGTGTCTTCAATGATCTCCGCGAGACCAGGCAGATTCGCGGTTTCGGAGGAAACTTTCGCTTTCCAGTAGGGATCGCGGGCCGAATGGGCCATCATGCTTCCGGGCCACATGGCTGACGGGCCGACGCTTCTGTCTTCGAGCTTGGCCGCCTCCGGCGGAGGAAGTTCCAGGTGACAAACAGCGCAGATGCGGACGTCGCCAAAGCGCCGGACATCTTGCGCTGCCGCCAACCCGGCCCATCCCAGCAACCACGCTACCCACATACCCCGCATCGCCGTCATGATATCCGCCGCTAGTTGGAGCAATCCAGTAGGAATAAGCGGGGCGAAGAGACCAATCCGTCCGCCCCGCAAGACCGTTACCGCCCTCTGCCGCGACCTCCGGAGCTCCGGCCTGAACCGCCCGTCGAGTTGGCGCCGCCCGAGTTACCCCAGCCGCCGCTTTGGCCCTGGCGGATCGTGTCCCAGCCTCCGGAGTTCCGCCCGGCACTACCGGTGGCGCCTCCCTGCCGGTTGCCAGGGTTGTCCACCGCGCCGCCGTTCCGGTTGCCGGAGCCGTCCATGGGACCGGTCTGGTTGCCGGACTGCGCTCCCCAACCTGTTCCATCTTGCGGGCGGTCCGAGCGGTTACCACTCCCGTCCATCGGTCCTTTGCCCTGCGCTCCCTGCTGGCTGTTTCCGTTCTTGTTCAACTGCCCCTTTTGAGCGTTCTGTTTTTGGGGACCGTTCTGTTGCACTTGATCGTGGTTCACTCCGCTCCCGTCCCGCGTCCGGGCCTGCGCCTGCTCGCCGGAGGCGTTCTGATTCTGACTCTGGTTGCCATTCTGCGCGAAAACTGAAGTTGCACAGAAAGCGATTGTGATTGCAGCACCAATTAGCGTTGCTCTTTTCATGTCGGTTACCTCCTTACGCTGTCATCAAGGGCAGGGTGCGGTCCAAACTGGACGCAACCCAAGAAACTGGAGGTAAGAAGTTGAAACAAAAGGCCGCTCGGAGCAGGGCGGCATAAATAGGAGGTTCCATGGCGTGCAGGACATGCTGAATCTACTGGTTGTGAAATGCAGAGTTTGCGCAACCCGGCGGTAAGCACTTCAGAAACTCAAACTTCTGAGGATGACCCCGGAGTTGCTGCATCCATCGTGCGGTTTCAGGCACTGGAACACCGCATTTCCGCCGCTGAAGGTATCCGGCATCAGGCCGCTATCCAACCGTATCCGGCCCTCACGTTGCAGCAGAAGAGCGTGCGTGCCACCCCGCCGGTTCCTCGTACTAGATGTGGACTGAGCCCTTCGCCACCGGGGAACGGACGATCAAGACCGGCTCGAGGAGGAAACCGCCAGTCGAGTCAGCCGAAACCCAACCGAGCTAACGGGGCTCGAATCGGAGCTGGCAACGGAGAATACGCTAATTGGACCGACGCCGGCGCACAGCCATCTAAGGGCTTCTGCTCGAAGCAGCCGGGAACATTTCTCTCGCCGCGAGCATGTCGAGGTCCGTGTCTATGCGGGCGCTATCACGGAAGCGGACCTGCCGCACTTCTGGTTGGAAAGCGAACGACTGAGTCTCTCCGTCGCCAAGCCGGGCAGCCTAAAGACCAGGCCGGGCGCGTCCGATCAACACTCAGAAGACCTTATGAGACGTATGCCCAATCGCGGATTCGGACTCCTGCTGACATTGTTCGGCATGGGCTTTGTCGTGCTCACCCTCGGCGCGGGCATTGATTTCAGCCACATCTACCTGGTGCGCAACGAGTTACAGGCCGAAATCGACGAGATTGCGCTGCGAGCGGCGCGGGAACTCGACGGGACGGCCGCCGGTTTCGAGAGATCACGGCGGACCGCCCTCTGGGAGCCCGGTCCGGACCGCGATGCGTTCTTCGCCTTCTCGACCGACCGCCTTGTCTCAATCGGCATGGAGTACTCACAGTCGTTGGATCAGCCATGGAAGGCGAATCCCGAAAACGGCCGGGGCTATCGCTTTGTGCAAGTGACCGCGAGTGCGGAAGTCCGGCTATTCTTTTTGCCGATGCTGCCGGCTGCGAAGACCAAACAGACCGTTGTAGTCCGGGCCGTCGCCGGGCAACACCGGGCGGAAACGGACGATGCACGACACCTTGCCTATGCCACAGTGGCAGAGGATGGCTCAGACGCCGATTTTGGCTTCGTTCCGGGAGAAATGCGCCCGCTAATCCTACTCCGCGACGGTCCGTGCGAGCAAGCCCTGGCCGCCAGGTTCCGACACGACACGGATACCATTTCCCGGACCTATCAACAGTACTCAATTTCCGGAAACGGTCAGCGGGTCGTCTTCGCCGCCGTCACTCGCCTAGAACGCGCTTCCACCGCGGCTGGATACGGGACGTTTCTGATCCAACCCGGAATCGTCGAGGGCGGCCCGTGCCAAGCCGCCTACGTGGGCAATGCTCCGGTACGGAACGCCGCGCGGAACGGAGCCGGGGGCCCGGGTCTCTACGAGGTGAGGTTGCACCAATGAGACAACACTGCAAGGGCAGCGGACTGATCGAGTTCGCGCTTGGTTTCTCCGTGCTCGCCGTCTTCTTCGTAGGCATGGTCGAGGTGGCCTACTCCGTGATCGTACTCAATCAACTCACCTCGGCTGTTCGCTCTGGGGCGCGCTATGCCTCGACCATCGAATTCGACGACCCCGCCCACACCTTTGTGGACCGCGTCCAGCGCTTCGTGGCGTTTGGCACGGCCGACTCCGCCACAGAACAACAATCGCAGGCTCCGGGATTGCGCCCGCAGCACGTGTCGGTCACCTGGAGCCGCGATCCGGCCGGGGCTCCGGCGACAATCACCGTCTCGGTGAGGGACTATCAGCTCCCCTTCCTATTTCAAAACCGGATGCTCGAGGGCAGGCCCAAGGCGACAGTGCAGTTTGCCGGCTCATGGCAGCCACGAGGCCGGGTCCTCCATTAGCCACTGTCATTTCCACCGGGGACGTCGCGGGTTGGCATTGGGCCAATGCCGAGGTCCGACGGGCCCCGCCGTGTTCGCCGGGCGATGCGCCACCCGAAAGACAACGTCTGAGCCACCGGCACGCGGTAGCGCTACTCGTCCGCGGAGAGACAGGGGAGCGGAGCGAAGCGGCACCGGCAGTCTTCGAGAACCTCCACATACGAACCGGAGGTGGTGAGCCTGATCACCGCCAGGGGCGCGTAATGATGGTCGATTCCGTGGGGAGGCCGGGGGAGCGACTTGCCGTCTTCCTCGGGCCAGATGATATTCCCGGTCGCAACACGTGCGGGTATCAGCCAGTAGTCGCCGGTACGGAAGGCTCCCGAACCGAATCGAACCTCAATCCCATCCTCAATCTCAATCCAGCCGTTCTCTTCCTTGGAAGGCCGAATCGGGATCGCGCCGGCGTCGAGAGTGAGTTTCTTGTTGGCCTTCTGATCCCAGCGGCGAACTTTGGGATTTATCAGGCTCTCACTCCAAGCCGGCGGCGAATCCGCCGTGAGATGATTGCCGTCCACTTGGGTAACCCTCACCAGCGTTCCCGTTTCCCCTTGTAGCTCGCTCGTGTCATCCGTCAGCTCGACCCACTGCCCTGGCTCAAACCCGCGAGAATTGGCGACTGTGATTTCGCTGCCTTCGGTACCCAGCCAGCGCGTGACGACAGAGCCATTCTCGCGGGACCATTTGAAGGTCGCGGGTTCGCCTTTCTCATTGTCGCTTCCCCGGTGAATCTCAATTCGGTAGAGATGGTTCTCCAATCCGCGGTAGCGGGACTCCGGCGGCAGCACACACGGATCATCTTCGTCCGCGACAGGCTTGAGCCGGGCCTGCATTTCAGCGAACTGCACCTTTCCTAAAATCTCCATGGCGGACGCGCAGTCCGCTTCGGGTTCCGCGGCGGCGTCTCCATCGCGGGCTTGCTCAAGTCGCTCCAGTTCCCGCTCCAATTCGACGATCTGCTGCTTCAGCCGTTCAATGGCTTCCGGATTGGGATCCTCCCGCCTTTCCTCGCGGGTGAGCGCCCCACGCGTTCCGGCAAGGCTCCTTTTGACCGCCTCGATTTCTTCATCACGGCCGCTGGCCCCGGCTGACGCAGCAGCTTCGATCAACTTTACTTGCCAGACGGTTTTCGATCGGGTACAGGTGTCCGGACCGTTTAGGGCGACCTCCCGGATCTCGTCATCCTCGATGTACGTAATATGCCGCTCCCACACATCCAGATAGGCGACATACTTCTTGCCTGTCTCGGCGCCCGGCGGGTTCCACTCCGGTTGGTTTTTGTAGGAAACCGGCGATTCGATTTCGACGAGCAGGCCGTTGACGTAGTAATGGCCGGCGCCGATCAGGAAGTCGCCGAGGGCGGGCGCCAACCCATACTTCTTCAGTTCCTCGCGCTCTTCGTCGCTCAGGGCGTCCCAGTCGATCACCCGAAAGCCCGCTCGATCCCGCGGGCCGGCATGTTGTCCCACCAGGTCCACAACCAGCGTCCGGAGCAGGTGGCTCCCGATTGCGGCCTGCTCGTTCCAGTCCGAATCGAGATCGACCCGGCCCTGCTGTTTCAGCACGCGATTGAAATGCTTGGTCGCGTCGAATCGAATGATTGAAAAATCGCCTTTCATAGATCCCTCCGGGAATTCCTTTCGCTTTATCTCAGTTGGCGAGGATAACACCTGAATCCATCGCTGATGGCGTGTAGCTCTCTAATCGCGCCCGCAAATTAGCCATTCGCTGGGGCTGGAAAAGATCGTGAAACACGCCCATTTCCGAGGCGTCGTCGGCCCCGCGCTTGATCTCGTCCGCGCAGTAGGACGCCAATTGGCAATAAGCCGGCCGGCCGTAGAACCGGTCAGTGTACCGGGGCCGCACCCGTTCCGCCTCTCGAGCCTGCTCGGCTTTGATGACCTCGGGGGCCACACCGGCGAGGTCGTCGCGGACCCTTTCTTCGACCAGGTCCGGTTGGCAACGGAAGCGCTTGGGTGTGCGGCATCCGGGTGGAACGTAGCAGAAGCGCATGCAACCGATCTGCCGCCGGGCCACATGTAGGCAGTGATTGAAGATGCTATTTTCGGCGAGCGATATCGCGTGAACCTGAACGATACCGAACACGGTCGACCGCCGCACTGTGAGATCGACGTGCGCATGGCGGGCGCCCGGACCGATCAGAGCTTCCCGTTCGCCGTCCATCGCGTCAATGATGCTATCGGCGATAACAACGGGAATAGGGTCGTTCTGAACTTCATCCTCCACAACCTGAATCGGTCCCACGATGCTGCTCTCAATGCGCACTTGGGCTCGCACATTGCGGAGCAGGATGCTCTCCTTATTCGGGCTCGCTGGCTGGCATGCACTGCTCAGCCCCCAGCCAGGCACCAGAGTGCAATGGCGGATCACCAGTTCCGCAGGGCAGACAGGATTCCGGGGATTTTCATCCGCGACGCCGGTGTGCTTTTGCACCAGTTCTTCCTTCTCGGACTTGGTTTTGAGACCCTGACCGCCCACCACCGAAACTCCGCGGCCTGCGATCAGCAATCCGTCGAGCACGAACTGGCTTCCTGCCGACATCTTCACGGTCAGTGCGTCCGGCCGGTCTGTTTGCCAGTCCAACAAGCGAATGAGCGGTCGCGTTCTATTCGCGGCCCGCAACTGCAGGTACTGATTCTCCGCCAAGGTGATCTGAATCTGTTCGACGTAGGCAGCGCTGTCGAGGATCTCGATGACCGCCTTCTCCGGCTGATCCTCGCGCCATTGCCGCAAGGCGTCACCGATCTTCTCGTGGCCGCCCCCGGCCCCGACGGTGTAGATAACGTGTTCCGCCGGAGCGAAACGGCTCCGGTCGTATTCACCACCTCCCATGTCGGCGCTGAATCCGTAGTGGTAGGAAACGCGTACGTGACCCTCCGGGAGTTGGTTTGGGGGGAACGCGATCCTGCCGAGCACGGGGTCCACGGCCACGTATCCGGTGGAAGGAACATATCGCCAATCGGTCAAATCAGCGGAAATCACGGAGGCCGCGGGGATATCGGAGTCCATGCCAAATCCGTTCCAGTCCGCCCTGATCGAGAAACTGGCTTCCGCGCCGTAGTACTGCTCTTTGTCTGCCTCCAGGCCACGCCGGCGTATGCGGGTTGGCAGGTTACGCTCGTTCGCGATACCGGCCGGCGACGACTCCGGTTCCGGGCGGTTGAACAGGGGGGCGTCGTTGCCGAGAACACTGAAGGTGTATTGGTTCTGTCCGGCGTCCAGACAATACGCCGGCGCTCCGGTAACACTGTACGCCTTCAGGCGCCACACGAAGAGTCCGATATTCGGAATCGAATAGCGGCCGGGCGATCTCCTCGACGAGATTCGCCGCACATCGACGGTTCTCGCGAACGGGTCGAATGGCGTGCCGATCTTATCGAGCTCGTTGGCATTGCGAAGACTTCCGACCCTGGCCCGATACCCGTCGGACTGCTGATGGTTCAAGTTCTGGGTCCAGCAGAGGAGCCGGTAGAATTCCACCGCCCGCGCCGGCCAGTTCGCGACCGCGGCAGCGAGTTCCTCGAGAACCGCCAGTGTTCCGCGCCGACGCCGAAACCGGACCGTGTTCGCCACTTCCCGCCGCGGGATCAGTATCCGATTCAGTGCCTGCCCAGCCACGGCCGGGTCTCCGGCGGCGTGAACGGGTTCGTATCCGACCAAGTCCGCAATGTAAGGCGCCACCCAATCGCTGGCGGTCTCGATGAACCAGTCGTCGTAGAGTTGGTCGACGTTTTCCTCGACGGCGTTAACCTGCTCGGCGATGACCCGGAGAAGCTCTTTGAGCGGATATCCCCGTTCCGCATCACGAATGCGATGGATCGCCGGGAGCAGTTCATACAGACGATCAGCGGATTTACTCATGTCGCCTCCTGAATTCTGTTGAGGATTAGCGTCTCCGGGATATCCGGCAAGAAGAACGCTACCTGCGCCGGTTTGACCACGCCATTCTCGAGCCGGATCCCGCGAACGGTAACAAACTGCCGCGGCTGGCCCCGTTTCTGAGCCTCGTCCAGCAGTTTCTGAAGTTCCTGTTGGACCTCCCCGGGCGTACGCTGTTCGCCATCCTCCCTCAACTGAGAGACAGCTCCCAGCATTTCTATGTCGGCCCAACTCACCCCCCGGACTGAGTGGATGGTGGAGATGATTTCGCTGAGGGGCACGCCCTGGCCGAGATCCCGCCGATCAAAGCTGAACTCTTCAACTAGCGCCTCGCGTACGCTGTCAACAACGTTCTCCCAAACGTAATCCTGGAAGATCTCGATTCTCGCGCTGAGGGAAAGAATCAACAGCTCCCGCGTCTTCAAATCAATCGGCACGTACGGGTCGCCAAACTCCCGCAGCGCCTTGCCGAGATTCATGTAAAGGTCACTGCTATCCGCAATCGGAATGTCGTCGACGCCGGCGATGGTGACGTATACCGACTCTGTTCTGTTAGCGGGAATCTGCGCGGCGGCGGCCTTCCCGATGCCGGCGAAAGTCCGCGCGAAATCGGCGTAATCCCCGGTGGAAACCACACGATCCAGGGCTTTCACGGTGAGGGGAGCGTTCCGGCGCGCCTGGTCGCGGGTTTCGCGATCCGCGCCGCCGGTGGCCGGCAGCGGATTGACCACCTCTTTGACACCCAGCGGCCGCGACATCAACTGGCTGATCTGCTCGGCTTTAACGTTGCCGCTTTTCCCGATGCCGTTGCGGTAGGTGGCTC
Source organism: uncultured Solibacteraceae bacterium (assembly GCA_964468205.1). Taxonomy (GTDB): domain Bacteria; phylum Acidobacteriota; class Terriglobia; order Bryobacterales; family Bryobacteraceae; genus CAWELS01. Next base: position 96,659 of record CAYXVG010000009.1, read on the forward strand.
GTACATTTTCGATTCCGGTGGGAAGTCTCGCTCCATTCACTCCGTTGCCGAAAATGACGCTGGTGCGGGCCTCGTCATCCGTCTTCGTCAGAAAGACACGGCTCGCTGGGCCGGACGCTACCAGCGCGAGTTGTTCGTGCCACTCTACATCGTTCACGTAAACACGCAGTGTGCTGGCCACTCCATCCGGTTCCGGTGACGCAACGTAGGTGAGCGGAGGCTGTTTTAGAACGAAGCGTTGGAGCGAGGCGCTTCCATCGCCGCTACCGAGGACCTCCTCGCGAGTCTCCCCGTGGTTGGCTTTTACGACGTTGCCATAGATCGCGACGGTGTCCCGCTTATAGCAATAGCTGAGCGGCTTCGCCAGTTTGATGTAGGTATGCAGCTTGTCGCCGGGGAGGAACGGCGCGGGCCCCTCCTTTCCGGTTTCCCGGAGCGCGGCCGCAGTGGAGCCGGAGGCATCTTCTTGTTCCACCGTCTCGGCGTATTGCTGGACGGCGTCGAGCATGACGAGTTCGCTACCCGTGATGTTCGAAGTACCGGGAATGTCCGAGCGCTCTCCCGACACGATCAACCACCGTCCCGACTTAAGGCCGCTCAGCAGGCTGTCCGTCTCGATAAACTGGTCCCCCCCGCAGATTTCCTCGACCATAGGTTCCTCGGCCAGCTCGAGCCGTTCACTTTCGAAGAGGACCGATGTCCGGCGGATGAGTTGAAACGGATCGGTTGGCTGGGTGGCGCTCGGGGCGTCTTCGAAGTCAAACCAGTCGATCGGGTTACCGTCCGCATCCTTCAGGGACACGCGGCTCGACTGGCCACTGATCGAATACTCGGCCCGTGACAGCTTCTGCGAAACCTCATTCGCTTTTGCAATAAGGACGGGCGCGGACGGCGGAAGCCTGAGCGGCGCAAGCTTGCCAGCATCGATGGCGGAGTAATCCACCACCACCCAGCTCTCCGGCTGCAGACTGTCATAGCTGGAATCCAGGTACAGTACCGGCTTCTCTTCCGCATTGATTACATCGCTGGCGGACCATTCCGCGGTTGTTGGAACACCCGTGTCAGGGTTCACGGAGACCACCTTGCGCGGCGCGGTATTACCGAACAACTGGGCGCGTTTCCGGAAAGCATGGATCCGAATGGGGACCTCTTCACTCACCGCCGCGTTGGCCAGCGCAAGGGGAAGCTTCTCGCCGGCCTCCCGCTGCAGGGAGGCCACCGCCTGGATGCCGACATCGGAGCGCGAATCAAACAGTGCGGCGGGACGGCGTTCGAGCGACTGCGAGTTCCTCGGCGGGACAGACCGGGGCGCCGACAGTTGCTTGACGATGGAACTCAGGAGGCTCTCGACGTTCAGCTTCTCTTGCGGGGGTTCGTTGCTGACGCCCGATGCCGCAACACTCCCAGTCCATGGCGCCAATTTCACCAGTGTATGGTCCGCGTCGTTGTCCGGAATCACCTTCGAGACGCGCACAAGCTGCCGTTGGAACTCACTCACCTCAATCAGCAGCGGGTCATTCACTCTCAAGTTGGTGGCCGTACCGTTCAGGTACACGCGCGGCCCCGGATCGTTGGCGGCGCCATGAAGAATCGACTGCACGGTCTGCGGACGTTTGAGCCGGGGTTTGATTATGTTCCATTCCTTGCGAGCTTCGAGTTTCTCGCTCGTCTCGAAGGACGCTGGCTGCTCATCCTGGCCCGGCACGCTTTGCACCCGCGATCCGACTGGGATTTCGACCGGCTCTTCGGCGTTGTCATCGACCGTGTAGGCAAGGAAAACGCTGGCCGAGACACCAGGCCGCGGTTCGTATCCGACCAAGCGCGCCAGTTCACGAATGGACCGGCGTTCGGTGGCGGTCCGCAGGAAGCCTTCATTCGCCAGACGTTCCTGGTAAAAGGTCAACACGTCGGCGAGCAGCGCCCAGCCATCGAGCAGAGCGATGGACGGGTCATCCTCCGTACGCGTCCGGAGAGCCTGGAGAGCGGGAAACTCGGAAGAAGACAAGCGCGCTTTCATCGTTTCGAGAAACGCGCCGTGCTCGCCAATGCGGTAGCTGATGGCCTCCAGCCCCGGACGTTGCCAGATCTCGCGCGGGGTGACCACGCTTGTCCCCACGCAACAGTCACAGCGGCAGTTCTTAGGGTGTGTCATTAACTTGCTCCTCTAATGCCTTCCATTAGCGGCCTCCGATCAACTCGATCTCCAGGCGTCCGTGGCCGGGATGGTTAGGATCGTTGTCCAATTGCGCGACCTCGAAATCACCGATCGGCAGCACACCGTTCTCGAGTTCCCGATTTGCGGCTTCGAACTGCCGCTGCAGCTTCGTGACCGACATGCTGGCGACACCCGGAACCGCCTGTGCTACCGCGACAATCCGGCTGACGAAGAGATCATCCCCGCAGGCGAGCCGGTCGGGATGGAAGTAGCCGAGTGCGCCTCCAGGCAGAAGCCGATTACTGAAAGCGTCGAGCAGCGCCGCCTTCACGTGGCCGCGCAAATGAGAGGGGGAAACACAGACCCGTAGCGCCAGGTCGATCGGAACCGGCTCCGCCGGCTTGACATGAAGGTCGTGGCCGGCGCGCCGGAACTTATCCAGCTCCTTTTCAAGCGCGGCCGTAAGCAGCGCAGTCTCATCGGCCGCCCGCGCGAAAGGATCCACGGCGACGTCGGCCTCATTCCAGCTTCCGGTCCAAATTAATTGCGCGCCGGCCCGCTGCACACGCTTGTCGCGCTCCGCGATTGCGGCATAGTCGGCGGCAATGATTGCGCGCTGCAACGCGTGAGTTCCAATCCGGAAGGCGTACGGTGCGTTCAGCTTGGCCTCCGCCATCGGCTCCGGTCTGGCGCCTCCGGCGGCAGGCAGAGGGTTAGAGACCTGCAGGATATCGTTGCCCAGATCGCTGCGCGCGTGGATCAGCAGCGCAATGGCTCCGGCTCCAACGTTGCCCGCGGGACCGTTGCCGATTCGATACCAGGCCCGAAAGGACTCGCCGGCCCGAGGTTGCTCACCGAGTTCATTGTCGCCGAAGCGGATGTTGGCGACCCCATCCTCTTCCATTTCGACAACGAAGTGAGGATCGTCGGGACCACTGCCGATCAAGTCGCTTCGCGGCATCCAGCGTGTGGTGACAACTTCGGAGCCGGACTCTCCCCATTCGTAGGCCGGACCCGTGCCATCAATCGCCGGGGGAATGCTATCGAGCCAGATGGAAGGAAGGGCCCGCCGCGGGTCTTGCCGCAGCAGAGCCGCCGCCGACGGCGGCTCTTCCGGGCTGGAGATAGCGGATAGGGGCTGCGCAAAGGTTAGCGGAGACCGGCTGAGCCGCGGACGATAGCGCCCGGGGACCGTTTTGATTTCCCCAGGCTGGCCTTCGCAGAGGCACTTGGTTTCGCTGCTCCCCAGCGGAACCTCACCCAGCACTTCGGGGGGGAGGCGCCGGCCGTGGTCGACCAGAATGACATTGCCCCATGCTACGGTGACGTCATCGATAAACTTGCATTCCGGGGCCGGGCCGATCGCCGATAGGCACAATTCGAAGGGAAGGGCGTCATCACCGGCCCACTCGATCTCGATGATGTCGTCGCCGGTCAACGGATCTTGCGCCGGAACCACCTTTGTCAGGCGGACGGGGTGCCTGCGATTCGGATCGGCATCGGCGTGAGAACCGGTTCGAGGTCCGATCACCTCTTCGAAGATCAGCAGATCACCGGGCCGCAGGTGGATCCCGCCGGAGCCTCCTGGTTCCCCGCCCTGGTAGGACTTTCCCACTTGGCTTGCCGGATCCGGTTTGGGCCGCCCGGCGCCGCCTGCGAGCTTCCCGCGCAAGGTGGCGCTGACGCTTCCCTTTCCCAAGCAGCACTCACGATCGCCCCAGGTGTAGAAATGCAGTTTGTTGTTGGCCTCCCAAAGCCGCATAGAATCGCCGGGCAAAAGAGGCTCGAAGACCTCGTAGCTGTCCGAGGCTATGCCTTCGAGGTCCTTCGCTGGAGCGGCCGAACGGCCGCCGATGGGCGGAGCCCCGTTGAGAGCGGTAATAAAGAAGACCTCGCCCGCGTCGAGATTCAGATCCCGCCCGGCCTCGAGACGTAGAAAGGCCCGCGCGTTGCAGCCCTCGCTCAGCGTGTAGTCGACGAGCCGGACGTGGCGCCGCACGGATGGCCGCCGCCGGGCGGTATCGAGATAGGCCTCGGTGGCCACCGCGTCCTGGTAGTAGCTCAAATAGTCAGCGGCATAGGCGAGCACTTCCACGAGCGTGATGCCCAGGTCCGGGACATGGCGCTCCCGCCAGTCCGGCATGATGAGCGAGAGCCGGTCAAGCACTAGCTGGCGGAAGGTGGCATAGTCCTTGGCGAGGTAGTCGATATGCGGCTTCGGGTACTGCGGCTCCGGACAGGGAGGCGCCGCGGCGCAGTCCAGATCGGACGGGCAATGGGCCTTGAACGAAAACGTCACCCGGTCATAGCGGGGGTCGATCCTCTCGAGGCCGACGAGGCGCAGCGTGTAGGTCGAGAAGTCTCCTGGGTGGCCGACATGAACCAATAGCCGGTCATCGAGGTCCGGTTCCTCTCCGTGCCGTAGGTCGGTTGCCACCACGGAAACGTGATACTGCGGCGATTGGCCGCCCTCGATGACAATGTGCTCCTTGCCGATCCCCTCCGGCGCCTTGCCGAGGAAGTAGACGGTCAAGCTCTTCTGTGTCTGATGAACCTCGATGAAGTCGAGTCCGTTCCACCCTTCTTTCGCGCGGACGCTGCGCCGCCGCCGTTCATCGCTGCAATGTAGCATCGCCAAGTCCCCTTCCAGGCTCCTCAGGCCGCCCGTGTAATCGTCTCCGAGCGGGTTTCTCCGGTTTGCAGAATCTCGTAATCCAGGCTGACGGTCAGAGTGGACTCGACCGCCGAAACATTCAGCGACCGCACCCGGATCACGTCACCAAGCCACTGTTGCAATGCGGCCTGGACGGTGAACTCGAGCGCGGCAGCCACCTCGGGACTGTTCGGCGAGAAAATCATCTGCATCAGGCCACTGCCGAATTCCGGACGGTTGACCCTTTCTCCGGGTTCGGTGAGCAGGAGTTGCTCGATCATGTCGCGAACATGGTCCGCCTCGGATGTGCTGGCGGTTCGTCCCCGGCTGTCGAAATGGTACGGATAGTCAAACTGTGTGTTCTTCACCAGATGAACCTCCTACATCGCGTTGACCCGCGTCTGCACGGTGATCACAATCGGCGGGCCTTGCGGGATCTGTTCGGCGCTCTGGCATAGGCCCGGGCCGGTTCCCGATGGCGGGGACACCATAGCCGGTTGTCCGTTTATCAGCACCCGCGCCGACGGCATCAACCACTTGACAAGCACACACGGTTGGGGTTTCGGACCCGGTATCGTGAACGGACAACCTGCCACCACGATCTGATCGGTAGCCAGAGCCACCGGCATACCATTCACCAGCACCCGGCCTTGCGACGGAATCACTTGCGCCGACGCGGCGTGCGTGCACTGTATCGTCGCACCGGCATGGACAAAGAAACCTGGCATAATTCCCTCCTCTTCCTAAATCACGGTGAGTGCGCCATTGTTAACCGTCACATTCGGCCCCACCATTGTCAGACTCGCTCCCTTCCCGTTTTGGATATATATGCCCGTGTCATTCACAATCAGCGTCGCCCCGGTTGCGCTTTTGAGCATGATTCCGCCAGTGGGACCAGGCAGATCGCTGATGACGAGGGAGTTCTGACCGGCTGTCTGGAAAACGATGTTGGGGGAAACCGGTAATCCGGCGAACGCCAGCGGCGGCACGTCAGCCGCCGTGCCGAACCGGCAGCCCACCCAGATCGGATAGTTCACATCCCCCTGTTCGAACTCGACCCAGACACCCGCCCCAATTGGTGGCACGAAATAGCTTCCCATCGGAGGACCTGTCGGGCCGGCCAAGGGAACGCACGGTTCCGCCCACGTGGATGGCACCGGGCCGAGAACGTCCGGGATGCTGATCAGCAGCCTCGCGCGCTGCTCCGGATCGATGTTGTTAATTACCGTTCCACGGTATTTGCCGTAATATTTCTCGTTTCCGCTTGCGTTCATGGCAGTACCTTTGGGGTGTTGGATATCAGTCCGTCTCTGGAGAGCGTGAAGCTCTGCTTGTACTCTCCTCGTTTCAGGTTGTGGGTCACGCTATCCACGTAGTAGAAGCCGTCATAGGCCAGTCCGGCCCCGCGGACTCCGACGAGCATTCTGGACCGTAGGATGTGCCCATAGCGAAGGACGTCAAGCGTCCCTGACGCGCTGATCGCGTTCGTGTTGTTCATAAGAAATCCGAGGACCTTCTCCGCCGCCTTATCGGGAGAGAGCTTGGCATAGTCCGGCGAGAGCTCAATTCGCGAAGGCGGCGTGGGCCGCAGGCCGAGCGGCGGCTGGAAAATGCTGACGTTCGGTATTGGTATCGGTATGGGGATCTTTTTTGTCACCGGATCCAGAATCGTCACGACCGTCAGTTTCTTGGCGAGCCCATCCAGGCTGAAGCTGAGCGATTCGACGTTCGTGTGAGCATCCATGTTCACATTGAGCGCGGGTTGGGGAATCGGCAGGCGAATGTTTGGGCCGAAGTAGGCGATGCTCGTGAGCGGAGCGGGACCGGGCTCCACGTAGAAAACGTAACCCGCGCGGCGCGCAAGCGACTGCAGGTAGGCACGGTCCGTTGTGGTCTGCGTTTCGTGCTTGCTTACCGGGAGTTCGGCTATTGGGATAATCGGCGGGATCGCCACCGGCACGATTCCAAAAGCGGCGTACTTAGCGAGAATCGCGTATATCCGGCCGATTGTCGGAACCGCGGGATACGGCATCACCATATCGACGACATCCATGACGATGCTGAGATCCTCGCCGGTGATGGTCAACGTCGACTGTCCCGGCTCGTTGCTGGGCGACAGCTCCTGACGAGTGACGATGCCATCCATGATCACGTTGGGAATCGCGCCGAAGCTTACCATGATCACCACGCGCGTGATCATCGGGTCGAAATAGCCGGCGGGCAGCATCGTTTTCAACAGCGGAGAATCCTTTCCCACGGTGAAGGTGACCTGAAAGCCGCTCCGGTCCTTACCGCTTGTCACTTGCACACTGGTGAGCGCTTCCATGACAGAATGCGGCGCCGGAACCGGCACGGCCGGTCCGATCATCAGTGTTAGATGGACTCCCTTAAGCATTCCCGTTGCCTGGTATTCCCTCCGGAAGCGTGATGCGGATGCGCCGGCCAACCGTGGCGGTTAACTCCTCCGGCATCAACACAGCGTTGGCGTCACAAAGCAACCAGAATTGCTCCGCATTGTTGAGATGCTGGTGTGCGACGTGATCCGGCCGCTCCCCGGCGGTGACCAGGTGTGTGCCGACGGTTGAAAAGCGCTCCGGCAGTGGAACGAACCTCCGCTTCACATAGCTGACCGTCGAGCCGTCCGCTAGTTCGATTGTCTTCGTCTCGATGCCGTGGTAGCGGCTTGTGATCGGGAAAGTCATACTCCTCCTAGATGCTGGTGATGCCAAGCGGTCCAAGCTGCGTTGAAGTTTTGGACGCCGCGAGTTCCTCCTTTTTCACGAGGTAACTCATGAATAGATTTCCGCCCTTGCCGTCGAATCCCACATCGTCGACGGTCAGAACGCGCATCCCAAGACTGACCTTTGCTCGAGTCGGATTCAAAGCAGCGTCAAAGCTTTCCTCGGTGATGCTGAATTCGGTGAGCCGAACCGGCAGAACGCGGCGCTTGCTCCAAACGAACAGTGTGAGCGCGGTTTGCATCGGCGCGATCTCGATCGAACCGGATTGCGCCTCGCTGTTGTTTGCCAGCAACTCCGTGCTACTGGGGTAGACCAGGGTTTCGAGCAACGCCAGTTCCGCGTGAAGTCCTTTTTCCTGTGCATCGGGATCGCCCCGCTCCAGCTTGTCGGTCGCGTCAAGTTCGGCCTCAATCTTGATTGTTTCCACGGGCGGGCCTTTCAGACGCATTGCCTCGGTATGATCGCCTCCCTCACCCCCGACTCCCTTGATCTGCAGGCTACGGCTGATTGTGTCCGGATTGTACTGTAGCGTGATCACGCGCAGCACCTTACCCGAATCGCTTTCAATAAGCACGATTCCGCCTCGAACGAGCTTCGGTACCGCTGAAAATCCCATATCCGCCTCCTTTAGAACCGGAAATCAATCTTTTTGCCGCTGACCTTCTCGGTGATCCATCCGAGCGTGTCCGGCGTGATGACCGGCACGACGACGGTGGACAGTCTCTTGCCCGGCCCCATCATCTTTTCGATGTCCTGCTCCATCTCTTCCTCGAGCGTCGGGTAGTCGCGCCGGAGGGAGTAATCGTACGCAATGGGTGTCCCAAAGTTTGCGATTTTGGCCGAAAGATCCGGTCCCAGACCCCAGTCGAGCATCATGCTGTAAGTGAACATCCAGTTTGCCTCGATCATGTCCAGGTCCCGGTCTCCCAGCATCACGCCACGATTGAGAAACGGTTTCCTCATCTCGTACCAGTCGATCTCCAGCCCGGGCGAGGGGGGAAGCTTGAACGATCCGAGCGGATCCAGGGTAAGTCCCGAGGCCCCTCCGAACGGCGACTCCAGCGACGGCAGCAGCTTCGGGTCAAAGTCCGGGCTGGGAACGGACGGACCTGTTCCGGTTTTCTCGTCGGGTTGCGGCGATGTAACCGGAGTTTTAGTAAGGTCCTTTCCCTTACCCTCCGTTTCGGCCTTCGGCGCCGGCGTCTTTGGCGGGGCCGTCTGCTTTGCCGGCGTCTTTGGCGACTTCGCGGGCTGCGCCTGCTGAGCCGGCAGCTTCTTCTTTTTTCCGCCGTTTGCCATCGCGTTTCCCTCCTATTTCTTCTCCTCTGGTTCGAAGGTGAGATTCTTCACCGTCGCCTGGGTGATCGTCCCCTCCAGCTTGCGAGGCTCCATCAGTTTGCCACCGACGAACTCGAGGGAAGCAGATTCCACTCCCTTAATCGAAATCTCCGCATCCTTCACCTTGCCGGACCCCTTGAGATTCAGCTCTTCGATCATTGCGTTCAGTTCTCCCAGAGTCCATGTCAGTTTGCGGGTGGATTCACTCGTGAGCTTGAGATCGCTCATCGCATCCGCGGTGTCGGTCCCGAGATAAATCTTGCCGATACCGAGGTCGATCGGGATCTTTCCTTTGAGACCAAGGTTCGCGTCGATATCGCGCATCTCGATCCAACCGGGCTTCACGTGCGGCTTTTCGCTGGCGTCTTCCTCCTCATCAGCCTTGCCAAGCGAGGCGCGGATGTCGTCAGGCAGTGCGATCCGCTTCAACCGGACGAGCTTGTTGTTCATTTCCTTCAACTCAGAGGCGTCACCCGGAGTCCATTCGAAAATGTTGTAGCCGCCTGCTTCGAGAGCTAGTTGGTCACCATCCATTTCGAGGCTCACGATGAGGTCGTTGCGGGTCCAGAGAGCTTCATCTTCCGCCTCCTCGTAGTTGAATTTCCCGTCCTCGATCTCCAGCCTGATTGGGAATACCTTCTGCCGCAGGAACCGCTCGTCTCCAGTGATCGGCTCGTCGAACAGATAGATGGGCATGTAAAGGTCGGCGTTGAAGTAACCGTTCACATGGTCCAGAATGTCGAGGTATTTCACCCAATCCCCGCTGCTTCCCTCGCTGCCACCCTCAGAATCTCCGCCGCCAAGCTTTCGGACATCCTCGATGAGGAAATAGGCGCTCTTGATCTCGGCCGTGCGCAATGTGAAGGCGCCTTCCGGCGGAATTGTGAGAGCGCTCGGCATCTTCGCCTCTTTGATGTCGAGGGTGAGGCCGATATTGGGATCCCTGTAAACGAGAGCGTGCCCGGCAGCGCTTCCGATGGTGACACCGGATTTGTCATAGCGGACGCCGAGCAAATCCACCCCCGGCTCCTCGCCCTCGCCAAGCTCGTCCTTGAATCGCGATTTCTGTCCGAGAGTCTTGTCCTTCGCGCCGGTTTCGGAGAATGTGCCGCGGATTCGCCGGAGGCCGATTTTGTCCAGTTCGAAGAAGCCATCCGCCAACTCCGTCTTTTCGTCCTTCTTGCCTGCGTTGATCGTCCTTAGTACGGCGTTGGCGCGCATCTCGCCGGCGGTCAGGTCAGCGACCAACTCGGTCGTCTTCGTCTTCTTACCGATCGTCTGAGCCAACCGCAGTGTGAAGCCCTCGGCCGTGGCGCTCTTCAGCTTTCCGTCGATTGAGAGAAGATTAGTCGTGAAGTTCTTCGTCAGCTTGTTCAGGCTCAGGCCGAGCAGAGTGGCCTCGGGCATGGTGATGGTCAGCGTCTTCGGCGGGTTCGGCGGATCCTCCACAGGGCCTTCGTAAACCACCGTCGTTCCGACAATCTTGTCTATCTCGAGTCCGGCGACTGTCAGTTCCTCGAGTTCTTCTGTTTCCTTGCCCGGCACGGGGCCCGGAACCTTCTTGAAGGACGCCGTGACGCTTTTGATCCGTACCTTGTCGGGAACAGCGGCGGTGGCGATCCTGAGCGTCGCATTGTTGTCTTCGCCGCGGTAATGGAGGCTGCTCAGCCCAAGGGACTCGATCTCGATATCGCTCACTTCGACCTTCCCGTCTTTGATGAGGATGTCGCCGGTGGTAATGCCCTTGAGGTATGCGCTATCGATCTTGCTCCCGGCTACCATCTCCTCGCCGCGAAGCCCCATCTTGAACTTGCCCGAAGCGATATCGGTGAGCGTGACCTCGTCAACGCGGCCAATGCGCAGTATTGTGCCATCCTTCGCAGTCAGGGTCGCGCTCAACTCCCGGCCGCCTTTGCCGGGTTCGGCGGCGTCCTTTCCGAAAACCTTGAACGACGCGGTGGCGCGGCTGAGCTGATCTTTGCCGGCCTCGCCCACCGTGGTCTTGAGGTTGGTGACCGTCACGCTCTTCGTAACCTCAACCTTGCCTCGCGTGTTCAACACGTCGAAGCCGGTGAGCTTGAGTCCGAGGACCTTCGCATCTTCGAGCTCGAACGTCTTCTGCGGGCTGGCCGATATTCCCTTGCTCTTGTCCTCGGCAACGGCAGGAATCGTGACCTTCACCTTCTTCGCGTCGATCTGGCGCACGAAAACTCTGGTAAGCACCAGGCTGGCTAGTTCCTTCTCCTCCTTCTCGTCCTTCTCGCCAGTGGATTCGCCCTTCTTGGGCTTGGTGCGAAGCGCCGCCTGGGCGTCAATCTCGATGTCATCGAGAGTGACGCGATCGAGGATCTCAATAGTCCGGCCGCCGGCGTCCCAGTACAGCCGGGAAAGCGTCAGGTTACCAATCTTGAGGTCCTCAATCGTGTAGTTGTCGCCACTCTTGATTACCTTGCCGGACAGGCTCTTGAGCACCACGTGGACACGATTGCCCGTTTTGAGTTCCGTGACGTCGCCCGTGACGCCAATCCCTTTGAGCGCGACGCTGATATCCCCGCTCTTGGCGAAGTCTACGCTCAGAGCCTTCGGTTGGGCGGCCTGTTGCTTCGGCGCGCTGCTATTAACCGTCGCATTCACGCGGTATCCGCTGGCGGTCGCATTCACTACCAGCGACTTCGCCTGTTCCACCGACAGTGCGCCTGTGACCGTGGTCTTCTTCTTCTCGTCGTCGGGGATTACGACCACGAGGTTCTCCATCAGGACGCCTGTCAGTTCGCCCGACTCCACGGCAACGATTTTGTCGGCGTCTTCGTACTTCAACCGGTCCGCGACGATGCTCCCAATGGAAACGCGGTTAAGAGTCAGCTCACTGGCGCTTTCCGTCTTCGCGACTTCGGCGTCCACGGAGATGTCGGCTAGTTTCGTCTCTCCGGCCGATTGCACGGTCATCTGACCGGTGGCGAACGAGACTCCGGACACCGACACCGAGCTGATTCCGAAGTTCTCCAGCTTGAAGCCGTTTTCCGTTCGGGAAACCTTGCCCGTCACCGGGCCGATTACGATCTTCTCGGCCACTACCTGGCTGCCGGTGGCCGTCCGATTTCTCACGTCTTCGATGACAGCCTTCTCGAACCAGCGCTGGTCGCCGGGGCGGCCCTCGATGGTGAGTCCCGTGGCGGCCCTGTCGAAATCGTAGTCATCGGAGAGTAGGTCGCCCAAGCCGCTGATCGTAATGTCGAGATACTCGATGGTGAGCTTTGCCACCACCAGGCGCTTCTCCCAGTCCACTAGCGCCTGCTTGGCGGATTCCAGTTCTTTGGCGGCTTTCTCTCGCTCCCGCTTGTCCTTGGTCTTGGCGAGCACCGCCTCGGCCTTTTCCCGCGTCTCCTGAATCGCGGCCAGATCGGCCATCATGGCGTCGATTGTCTTGAGACGGTCTTTCTCCTTCTTGGTCCGTTCGGCCTCCTCCACCGCCAGGATGCGCTCGCGCTCCAGGGCTAGCAGCTTCTGGTAGACCGGCACGCTGATGCCCTTCGCAATCACCTGCCGCGATTTCAGCCCGACGCTGGTGTCCCCATCCTGGCTGCGCTTCAGGAAGGTATCCAGCCCAAGTTGGTCATCTTTGCCCGCCAGAGTCAGTTCCTCCAGCACCAAGCCGGAGCCGGCGTGCTGCACTCCCTTCACTGTCAGCGTTCGAGCGCTGGCCTCTGCCTCTTCGAGATTCTTCCTCCATTCCTTCAGCCCGCCGACGCCGCCCTTAATCACCGCGCTTGCATCAACGCCCTCGCCGCTGATTTCCTGGATCACAAGGGACGGGTCCCCGGTCGGGGTGAACGAGCGAATGTTCTGCACCAGGAGCGAATCCGCCTGAACCCCGGGCTGTCCAAGGGCGTCCACGGTAAGTGAGGCGCCGTCGAGTACGAGCCGATCAATCACCGCGGCCCGGCGCTCTTCAAAGACCTTCAGCCAATTGCGCACTTCACCGAATTCCTCGGTTTCGGCAGGCGTCAGGTTCTGGACGCCCCGGTTCGCGAGTTCCTCGTAGCGTTTCGCTTTATTGGCCCGCTCCTCAAGCGCAAGTCTCGTAGCGTCGTAGCCCGGTTTCGTGCGGTTCGTTTTGCTATCGCTAAGAAAGTCCTCGAGCTCCTTCTTCGCGTCTTCGGCGCTTGGTATCCCGCCGGGCAGCTTGATGTCCTCGGCTTCGACTCGCCCGATATCAAGCGTGAAGCTTTCATCTTTGGCTTCGGACTCCCGCAGAGTAGGCGAACCCTTTTTTCCGAGCAGAATGTTTCGCAACGTTGTGGAATCGCTCACCAACGGGAGCACGCCAGTGACCGATTTACCCTGTCCATGAAGCTGAGTCAGCGTGATCGGCTTGCGCGACAGCCCCTCGAGACCGGTGATGGTCACCTCTCCGATATCCAGCACGGATCCGCTGGTCCTCCGCGCCTTGCGCTCCGCGGCTATCTTTTCGAGTTGCCGTTCCAGCCTTGCGACCGCATCCTGGCGTCGCTTTTTTTCCTCCGGGCTGGCGGCCGTCTTCAACTCTCGCCGTTCTTCCTCGAGCCAGCCTTTCACCCGTCCTTCGGATTGTTCGAGGGCGCGTTCATAGGCCGCCGCGTCCCCGCCCGAATGCATGGCGAAGTTCCTCACATCCACCGACTGAATGTACTGGCCGCCGCTGGTGGTGATGCCCTTCATTGCCAGCGAGTTCAGGTTCACGATGAGTTCCATCGCGAATCCCACGCCGGTCAGGCTGGAGCTGAGCTGGCTGCTCGCCGGTCCCATGATGAGATTCCACATATTGGGAAGCCAGTGCCCCTTGCCCTCCGCACCCGGTTTGAAGGCGTCCATATGCCATTTGTTGGCGGCCTCAAGTGTCACGTCGAGTTGGTCCACGACCACCTCGTTCACCGTGAACATTGACTCCGGGAATACCACGAGCACGTCAGTGAGCGCCGCCTTGGCGATCACAAGATGCAGCGAGCGCAATTCCTTCGTTTTCGGGATGTACCGGACATTGAGCTTCACCCCCTTCAGCGTCGACGGGCCGGTGGTGACCCGCATGTCGCCCGAGTACGTGGAGAGGTTGTCCAGCGCCAGGTTCGGAGCCTCCAGATCAAGCGCGCCACGATCCATATTCCAGCGCGCGTCGGCCATGTTCAGCTTCTCGGCCTTCTCCTCCGCGGTTGGCCGTTGGAACTTCGCCCCCATGAAACTGCCGCCGAAGATATCCTGCAACTCGGCCAGGTCGAGTCCCTCCCCGCCGATTGCCAGCGTGTCGAGGTCCACGTTGTCACTGCGAACGAGGAATTGGATCGCGGCTCCAAGCATGCCGAGGAACCCGGCGATGCCTTCTTCATGCCAGGCGTGCCCTTCGAGCGGCTTCTCGACGTAGCTTGTCCGGTCCACGCGCGGATCGTACAGATCGTGCTTCCGCACAATGTCCTGAAGACCCTTCTCCGGTTTGTACGCCTCGTGCGCTTCTGACTGGGCGAAGACGAATTCGCCTTCTCCGGCGGCGCGCGCCATTCGAATCAGACCTTCGAGCTTCGGCTTTTGTTCCTTTGTCCAGAGGCTCTCTTCGAGGAGTTGGACAAGGATCGATTGGCGGTCTTTCTGCCCGGGGCCGCCTTCATAGAAGTTCAGCGCCTCGGACTCCCGGATGTTCTGTGGCAGTTCTTCGAGAATCGTCGCCCATTGCTCTCCACCGTGGGCTTCGAGAAAGGCGTTGCGAGCCCTTGCTGGCATCGACTTCACGAAGAGGAACGCGAGATAGGCTTCTTCGCTCGTAACCGTGTCCCAGAACTTCCACCAGGGCGACTTCAGCAACTTGTCCGCGATAGCGGCATTCTTGAACGGCGCCCGCATGCTGAGCAGATAAACCAAGGCTTGGCGCCGCTTTTCGGATACGTAAAGACCTTCGACCGGGATCTGCTCGATCAACTCATCCAGTTCACCCGGCTTGATCTGGGAGACAAGGGCACGGATCTTGACACTCGGATCACGCACATTGAGGCACTCGGCGACGATGCGGTCCAGCAGGCGCAGGGCGTCAGCGTCGCGCACGATCACCTGGCCCAAAGTCTCCTGAATGTCCCGGGCCAGTTCCTTAAGCTTGTCTGTCAGCGCCTTGCGAGCCTCGGCTTCCGCTTCCTTCCGGGCCTCGATCTCTTCCTGAACCTCGTCGAACGATTGGTCGAGAGCCCGCGCCGCCTTCTCGCCGGTTGCGAATTCCCGAATCTCCGCGATCCGCATTGCGCGGGTGGCGTCCGCCCGCAACTCCTCCCTCGCGCCCTTCGACAGATGATCATCGACAAAGGTGATGGCGACCGCTTCGACGGGATCGACGTCGTACAGCTTCAGGGGCGCCAGCAGCTTGTGATCGAGCCCCTCCCACTCCTCTTTCGATTCGCGGGCCCACGCAACCGCCAGAATCTCAGACCGGTGTGAATAGTGGGAATTACTGAGGTTGTCGATCAGGCGGCGGCGGAACTTGGCACCGATGGCGTGAGCGATCGCGCGGCCGGCGATCATCGGAAACATCGCCAGGATGCGGAGCACGTCCTCGACATCGCCGTCGGTAATCGCCCAATCGAAGACTCCGTAGGAAAGCAGCCTGATTATCTCCGCGATCTCGGCGCCGTAGCTGCTCTCAACTGTCTCGTAGAGACTCTGAAACTTAGCGTCAAAGTCGGCGTCAGCCGCTGCTATATCCGAAGAGAGAGCGGCTCGAACACGAGTGACGGTTCCGGTTGCCGTGAAGCGCTCCGCCTGCGCATTCGCCTCTGTCTCCGCCCATGCCTGGCGTCCCTTGCCACCGGCGGGCAGAGCTGACGCCGGCAGCGTCTGCTGCGCCAAATGCGCGATTTCGTGCGCAATCAGGTAGCGCCCCGCGCGGCTGCGCGGATTGTAGGAGACCGGATCGAGCGACACCACCTGCCGGGACGCGATGCCGTGGGCGCTTCTTCTCGCTGTGTCGGCCCTGGCTGTTCCGTTCACCCGGACGCTGATGGCGCCGGCTCGCAATCCGAACTGAGCCGCCAGAGTCTCAACCAGCGCGCGCGTGACGGCGGCCCGGGCTTCGTCAGAATCCTCGGTTCCAGCGTGCGTCCGCAATTCAGCGAAAGAACGATTCAATCCACCCTCGTTCCCATCGCGCGGCGGTGCGCTGGGAGCCTGCCTACTGTCCCGCCGCCCCGCCATGCCTCCGTGCAGCTTCCGCTCGGGCGAAATCGCACTCTCCCGCCCGCCACCGGACCTGGCGAGGCCTTCCGGCTCCGCGGTTTGAGGCTCGGACTGCAGCAGTTCTTCCCGCATGCCTATCTAACTCGCTCAGGCTCCCGTCCCAGATGGTCCCAGGCCCTCGTAGACCGCCCTTGCGATGCGAACACCGGTTTCGCGGGCCTCGAAACGGGTCCCCAGTTGAATCTGCCCGGCCGGGACCACGGGCAGGGATACGCCCCGTGACAGCGACACATTCAGCCCATTCAATTCCACCAACCGGGAGAGTTCCGAAACAAAGGCCGAGCGCAGTACGGAACGCTGGTGCGAAGTGGCTTCGATACCGTCCAAAACCAACCGATCAACGTGTAGGTTCACTTTCATTGCCGCACCAGGAAGTCCGCCTCGCTGATTGGGCGCTCCATCTTACGAAACTCGGTTCGAGCCGCCATCATGACCGTGGCCATGCTGACAGGCTCACTCGCCCTGGCCGCACGGAACGCCGCATTCAGAGCGATGCTATGTATACTCGCCCCGGTGCAGTGCAGCCGGGCCAGCCGGTCGTAGTCCAGTTCTTCCTTCGGGACCTCTTCTGGAAACGACTTCTGCCACATGGCCTTTCTCTCCGCGGGACCGGGGAATTCAAACGGGACAATGAAACGCAACCGCCGTATGAATGCCTTGTCGAGAGCGCTCTTCATGTTCGTGGCGAGTATCGCCAGCCCGGTGTAATTCTCCATCCGCTGGAGCAGATAATTGATCTCGATGTTGGCGTAGCGGTCGTGGCTGTCCCGGACCTCGCTGCGCTTGCCAAACAGCGCGTCGGCCTCGTCGAAGAACAGGATCGAACCTCCGCCTTCCATCAAGTCAAAAACGCGCTGCAGGTTCTTCTCCGTTTCACCGATGTATTTGCTGACCACCTGCGAAAGGTCGATTCTGTAGAGTGACAGTCGAAGATCGTTCGCGATCACCTCTGCCGCCATCGTCTTGCCGGTACCACTTTCACCGGCAAAGAGGGCGCTGATTCCCAGGCCGCGATTCATGCGTTTCGCGAATCCCCAATCCTCGTACACCTTGTCCCTTGTTTCGGTCTGCGACACAATCTCCCGCAGCAGGTGAAGGGTCTCATCCGTCACAACCAGGTCGTCCCATGTCGCCTTGGGATCGATGCGCTGGGCCAGAGTGTCCAGCCGCGGCCGGGAGCGGCTTCGGCAGGTGTCCCAGAGCCGGTCCCCCAAGGTTTCAAGAGGTTCAGCGGGTGTTTCGGCGACAATCCGGCGAATCTCCGGTGCGTTCAGACTGTACTGGCAGGACAAGCGGGACGCAATCGCGTTATGGGAGGTCGCGCCCGCATCATGGAGAGCGGCGGCCCATTCCGCCCTCTGCTCCACCACCGTGGGCCGGCTGATGTCAGTCGTAAACCCGTCGAAACTCATCCTCGCCAGTGGCTCGCGAGAGGCGAGCATCACTATACAATCGGACCGCACGATAGCCGTCACAAACCGGTCCAGCGCCCGGTAGACCTCCGGCGACAATCCGTCTCCGTGGGCGTCCACAAACAAAGCCAGCGGCAGCAGAGCGCTCTCACGCTGGCAGAGCCGCGCCATATTTGTGATCTCGTCCGGCTGCTGCGGCAGGGACTCCGCGCCGATCTGATAGATGCGCCGATCAAGCCTCTTCGCCACGTCGTGCGCGACAAGCCGTTTCGCGGCTGGATCACCGCCCAGCATGATGGATACCGGGCGCGGTTCGGCTGCCGCCGCCCGCTCCAGACGGGCGAGAATCTGGTCCGCCTGCTCCTGCTGGGAAGCGGACAATCCGCCGCCGGACACGTCCACGGAAGCCGCGAATCCGGCAAGCTGGCTGTCGAGAGTGTTCATTCCTTTGATGTAGTGAACCACCCGTTCGCCAGCCAGGAGCGGAGCCGATGTGAGCGGCCGCCCGGGTCCGGGCGCGACTTCAACTAACCGCCAGTAGCGCAGAGGCCGGTGGGGAGACAGCGCCTCCCAGTTGGGAGACTCGAGCGCCGCTAGAGCCAACGCAAACGTCGGGTATGCCGCCTCCGCGCTCCCATTCGCCCGCGCGCACAGCCCTGCCACGCGGGTATCGAGTTCGATTGCCGCGCACAGGAGCAGGACGTCTCTCTCAAACGGGCTGAGCTGCAGAGAGTGTTCAAGCAACAGCAATGCTGGCGGCGGTTCCATTTGTGCCGCCTCCCGGCGTTCATCCGCCGCCTTCTTCACCTGCGTTCTCAGGTCTTCGAGCGCTTTCTTTTGATCCCCGGATCGCGGAGCAGACGGCGCCTTGCGGCCGAATAGCCACGCCCACAGCGGCCGCCGCCCGGAATCATTCTCCTCCCCGGCTTCCCCCGGCCGGCCCATGCCGGAGGCGGCTTCGGATTCGAGGGCCAGTTCCCTCAGGCGGAGACGCAACCACGCCACTGAGGCAGCCAGGTATTGACCATTCTCGGATTGCCATTTCGCCAGGTCCATCTAAGTCAGCACCAACTTCTGCGTCTCGTCAAACTTCAAGTCCGCGGGATCGCTCCGGTCGACGAGCAGGCTCTCCACTCCATCAACACGCAGGCGGATCCAGTACTCGCCCGAAGCCACGGCCGCCGCGACGAATTCGAGGGAGTTCGTTTGGGTTGGATGCGGACTGGCCGGAACTTCCTTCGAACCCAACACAAGCGCGACGCGCTGCTCGGGCCGCACCTCCGGCGTGCAGTTCACATTGATGGTTGCGTCGCCCAACTGCGTCCCGGCATCCACGTTCGTCCGGGCTATCTCCACCCCAAGCCCTCCGGTGATTTCGGGCGCCACGCCCAGTACTGTCTCATTTGACGACCGCCGCTCGTCCGGCTTTCCGTTTGGCGTCACCAGCACTGCCAGCGAGAAAAGCCCGGCCACGAGATTCGCAGGGGTACTCGGGACGCTGAAACTTACCTGGGTTTCACTTCTGCTACTCGCCGGAACGACGATCTCCACAGGTTGGGAAAGGCGCGGATTGGTGAGCCGTACCACAACTTCAACGTCGTTTGGATTAGCCGTCTCTCCGGCCAGGTGATGTCCTTCGAGTTTCACGGCGTCGCCCAGCTTCGCGCGCGGCTGGTTGTTCGAAATTATGGTCTTTTCGACCGTTGGGAACGGCGGGACAAGATCGCCAACCGCCGAGGGACCTCGATCGTCTTCGCCCCGTTTGAGCACCGGCAGCGGCGCCCGCCCGCTCTTGTCAGCCTCAATTAGCACCACCGAAACGTGGTAGACCGCGGTCGGCCGATACTTGGCCTGCATGGCCGACCATAGGCGCGACATCTCCTCGGAGTTGAGGTAGTGCGGGCTGATCGTGATCTGCTCGAGATTCTCCGAGAGATCCGAGGTCGACAGCATCGAGAGGTTGGGCGGAAGAGTGACCTCCGGCGGCAACGCGGGAGTAAGCGTTGCCCGGATCATGTCACGGGTCAGCACCGGCCGCTCGTGCAGCAATTGCATGGCATATCCGAGGAGCGTCTCGGCGTGGAACTCCTCCTGCCCATACGCCGTGATCAAATAGCGCAAATCCAGAGCAAGAGGCGGGTTCGTCAAGCGGTCGCCGGCGGATCCGCGAGACGGCAGCCCGGCATTCCGCCAACCCGAATTGGGTGTCACTTGATACAGAAAGATGTTGAGTTGGGTTTTCTCCTCGGCGTTGCTCGTCGGAATCCGGTCGGGCGGCAACGCTGTCACGGTTACGTTGCCCATGGAGGATAAGTCATGATCCGCCATTCCGTTGTTGAGCAGATCCTTCAAGACGGCCGTCACTGCGGCGATTGCGAATGGCCCTGGCATCTCATCCTCCTTCCCGCTGCCGGAGATAGTCGTTGAGGCTCAACCGCGGCTTGGCCGGCCCTTGCGGCCGGACGGTTCTGGCCGGGGTGGACGCGCGGACCTCAATGCGTCCGATGCTCACTTGAACCGTGTGCTCCGGCGCGGTCTCTGCCGGAACTGGCGTGACGTTTACCGGCGGCCGCGCCGCCCGCCGTCCGCTGACCGTGATCTTCGGAATCAGATACTGTTCGCGCGCGGCCGGCGGGCTGGTCTCCCGGGCTCCCTCTTCCTTCTCCATACGAGGCTTCACGGGAATTGCCGGGCTCCCGTTGCTGCCCTCGCGCTCCAACGCGGTCACCCGCCGCTCGATCCTATCCAGCATTTCCTGCTTCCCGGAGTCGGCATCTTCTTCGACAGGAACTCGCGCCGGCTCTTCCGTCGCATCGTGCGCTGGCCGCTGGCGAGGCAGCCTTTCCGCTTCCCCTTCCGCCGGAAGCTGGACGATTCGATCCACGCGCAATTCCCTCACCAGGGTCTCTTTCACCTCGCGCTCTACGGCGTGTGGTGACGCCTCCCCGGGGCCCGTCTGCTCTACTCTACGCGCAGGTTCTTCCTGCTGCCGCCCGTCTTGTGGCGCGGGCCGGCCATATGTCTCGGGCCGCTCCTCGTCAGCCTGTTCGCGGCGCGCCTCGATTGTG
Source organism: uncultured Solibacteraceae bacterium (assembly GCA_964468205.1). Classification (GTDB taxonomy): domain Bacteria; phylum Acidobacteriota; class Terriglobia; order Bryobacterales; family Bryobacteraceae; genus CAWELS01. The sequence goes on from CAYXVG010000009.1 coordinate 117,271, forward strand.
CCCGGCTCGTGTGCTGGCGCAGTCCGTTCCGATTCCGTCCGGCTGCGTCGCGGCGCTTCCGCTGAGGCGGATTTCTCAGTCGCGGGCGGCCCCTCGGCCTTGGCGGGAATCTCGTTCCCCAGATCCGCCCGATCCTGTTCAAAGACGTTGGCCGCCGCCACCGGCTCAAATCGCGAAGCTCTGCGAGGAACAAGCACGGGCGCCTGCTCCAGCGCCCGCGCGACAAGATCGTCGAAATAGCTCGATCCGCTCATGAATCTCCTAGCAGCTCCAGATAGCATTGCCGCCGGAATTCACTGAGGTTCAGGATCTCAGCCTCGCTCCAGCCATACGCCCGGGCAAGCGCATGCGTCTCACGCAAAGCCCGCCGGGCGCGCGTCTCGACCTCGTCCCAAAGATACGTGGCGGCGTCGAATTGGACCTCCCACGCGTAGTCGCATCCGGGGCAACGCAAGGCGACCTTCAAATCCCCAACCGGGTCAGCCTCCGCCAGGCTCTCTTCAATTGCGGCGACAACCCGCTCCGGGAGCTCGCCGTTCACCGTGGCCTTCTCCTCCCCTTTGCGAATCGCTACCGTGCATTTACGCGCTAACACCGCCCGAGCCCCCTCGCGAGAGCCCGCCCGGCTGGCTTCCATGACATCGGCGGTGGTTGGGAACCGCACTGTGAGCTCTAACTCGCCAGCCGCCACCTCAACAACCGGTGTCTCGAGCGGTACTCTCGTCCACCGCGAAACCTCTTCTGCGGCGAAAGCGGCTTCCAGAAGCTCACCGCACCGCGGACAGGTGGCGGAAGCCTCGAAGGCCCCTCCGCACAGTTCCTCCCGCAGCCGTAGAAGCCGGCGGTCCCGTTCTCCGACTGGGATCGTAGCCAGTTGCTCGATCGTTTGATCAGGCTGCGCCAGTTGCAGAAGCGTCAACGCCCGGACTGGCGCAGGCGCTTGCCGGCCGCGCTCCCAGGCCTCCACAAGCCGCCACCCAGGAATAGCTGCCATGGCCGCTCCTCCTCCTGTAGGATCAGTGGTAAGGATTATGGCTCCGTGAAGGTCGGCTCGCTAGGCTCGGCGACCTCGTAATCGCGCTCCCACCCCTCGTTCTCCAGTTTGATGTGCTGGATAGCTACTGCATTCGCATTTGCGTCAAGGTCGGGCAGTGATTGGAACTCAGAGACCCAACAGCGAAACACCTTGTAGGCGATTGCCAATTGTCCGGCCTCGTTGTACACCTCGATGATTACGTCCTTGCGGAAATCCTTGAGCGAGACTTCCGCGCCCAGTCCCGCACCGAAGTTCCAAACCTTGTTGGCCCACTGCTCGAAGTCCACGTCGTGGGTTACGCCACGCTCGAGCGTAATCGCCTCGTATTCCGTTCTTCCCGGCGATTTCCGGCTCGAGCTGGGATCCCCGCCGTCGCGGTGTTTCACCACTTCGGTAGTGCGCTTCAGAGCGCTCACTTTGCTTACGCCCGCCACGAAGCGCCCATCCCACTTCACACGAAACTTGAAATTCTTGTAGGGATCGAAGCGCTGTGCATTTACACTAAACTGTGCCATGGCTGTCTATTTCCCCTCCTCTAGACGGCGAGTTGGCCGGCCATCTGCTGCAGTTTGATCACGACGAATTCAGCGGGCTTCAGTGGCGCGAACCCCACCACAATGTTCACGATGCCTCGGTTGATGTCGCTTTGCGTCGTGGTCTCTTTGTCACACTTGACGAAGTAGGCTTCCTTTGGCGTGGTCCCCTGAAAAGCGCCTTGCCGGAACAGATCCTGCATGAACGTGCCAACGTTCAGCCGGATTTGCGCCCACAGCGGATCGTCATTCGGTTCGAACACCACCCACTTCAAGCCCCGGTACAGGCTCTCTTCGATGAAAAGAGCGGTTCGCCGGACCGGCACGTATTTCCATTCGGAACCGACATCGTCGTTCCCGCGTAGCGTTCTCGCCCCCCAGACGATGGTCCCGTAAACCGGGAACTTGCGGATGCAATTCACCGCCTGCGGATTCAGCACGCCGTTTTCGTTATCCGTGAGGGTCTCGGTAACATCGATCACGCCGCTCAGACTCGCCTCCGTTCCGGCCGGCGCTTTCCAAACACCCCGCGTCGCATCCGTGCGCGCGTAGACGCCAGCGACAGCGCCGCAAGCAGGAAAGTTCCGAATCCGGTTCTCGAGCATCGGATCCGGCGCCTTCACCCACGGGTAGTAGAATGCGGCATTGATGGCATCGTTTCCGGTCAGATTACTGTCGGGACCGTCCTTGACTGCATCGAAGTTCTGGTCTTCGCTATCGGCGATAAGCATCGCCCGTTCACTCCGGCAGAAGTCCTGCAGCGTCTTGAGGTCCGCCACGGTCGTGTGTCCGGGGATGCAAAGAAGATTGAACAAGTCTACCTTTTCGAGCAGCTTATAGGCGGCCGGCGTGCTGTTGTTGCCCATTAACGCGGTGGTAAACGCGGCGTCGCCGGGTTGCAGCGGGTTCGTGTCATCCACTCCGCCCGTTAAAGCCTGTTCGCTGTCTGTCACCGGTTTGGAGTCGTCTGTTTCGGTGACGGAGATAATCTGGGAATCCGCATTCAGCACCGACAGTGCATAACGGGCGTCCGTGGCCATCAACGAGAGGTTGCTGAACGACTCCAGGATGGCGCCGGAGGACGTCTCCACCACATCCAGACGAAATCGATCCGCCGCGTCCGCCCTCGGCGTTCCCTTGATCTTGTAGGCGTGCGCCCAAGTTCCCGGGCCGGTCGCTTCCACTTCCAAACCGTCGAGCACGGCCGTGGCTTTCTTCGCGTCGCTGCTTGCGAGGCGAATCACATATGTCTGCCTGCCGCCGTTAGCGAAGAAATGCTGGACTGCGTAGCCGAGATAGCTCCTCGCATCAAGCCCGCCGAAGACCCGGTCGAAATCTTCGTAGCTCAGGCAAAGGACAGCACGGTCCGTGGGCCCTCGCGCCGCCCAACCAATAAACGCGCCAATCGAAGTCGAGACACCAGCGATGGTTCGCACGCCGGATGGTATCTCCTCGATATAAACACCGGGATAAGTGTAGGTACCTGCCACTGGACTTTCCCCTCCTTACATGGCATCTGACTATTTGTTGCTCTCCATGGAGAGTTTGATTTGGAACGAGAATACTACAGTATCGATCGCAGCGCAACAGAAAAAACTACCGATATTGAATGGAAATCTTTACGTCCGATTCATACGGCCCGGTTTCTCCGGTTCGGCGGCGGCCCCCACGCCCGGGAGCGGCCTCTGTCTCGTCTGACGGCGTTCTACCGGCCTCCCGGACACTTGGCAGACCGGGCCTGGGCGCGTTCCTCCCTCAAAGAACTGTTAAGCTAAATCGGACCTATTAGTCCTCTTAGAAAGAGATATTCTTATCTATTTAATCAAACTTGGCTGGATGCGCAATACCAAGTCCACATGACATTGGCGCGACACGCTATTCGTTCCGAAGCACCTCGAGCGGCCTCCGGCCAAGGATCCGGAAAGAGACGACCCAACCGGTCGCCACCGTGAGCACAGCCGTGAGTCCCACGCCCGCAACAATCGCCATCGGGCTCAACAGCACCGGGGCGTCAAGCATCCAGGTCAGGAGGATTCCGGAAAAGCCCGTCGCAAGCAAGCTCCCCAACAGCCCTGCCACGGCCCCGAGAATCAAAAACTCGGTCGAGAAGATCAGCACCACTCGCTTCCGCGTGGCGCCAAGGGTCTTGAGTATAGCGGCTTCGCGGATGCGCCGAAAACGCGTCCCGGCAACGCTTGAAGCGAGAATGATACCTCCCGCCAGAATCGCAAATAGAGCGACAAATCGGATTACCAGCGCCACCTGGTCCACCACCTCCTGCACGATGGCGACAACTTCCGCGGCATTGATCACCGTGACCGTCGGGTAGGCCTGGTAGACCGTACGCTGAAGCGCGCCGACCTCGGCAGGCGGCATCCGGAGTCCACCGAAGTAGTTGGTTGGAATACCGGCCAAGGCGCCTGGCTCGAAGACAAAATCCAGACTCGGTCCGAAGCGAACTTCGTCAACCTCGTGCACGCAGGCGACCTGAGCTCCGAATGCGATACCGCCGGATTCCCAATCCACCGTGGAGCCGGGCGTCAGGTTCAACGCCTCCGCGATGTGCTCGGCGACGCAGAACCGGGACGCGCCGCCGCCTACCGTCCACCACTCGCCGCTCAGAACCGTGAGGTTGGCAGGAGCCTCCGCCAGCGAAGTCACGGTCCGCTCCCGGCGGTAGCGTTGCCGCCACCCTTGAAGCGGAATCTCGCTCATCGGCGTCCCGTTGATGGAGGTCATCCGGGCGCGGGCGGAGGGATAAATCTGAACATCCTCGGAGACTCCGGGCTGCGCGCGCAGCAACTCCTCCAAACCGGCGTGTTCGCGGGCCGTGATGTTGATCAGAAAAACATTCGGCATGTCCTTCGGAGCGTTCCGCATCATCTCCGAGAGAAGCCCGTGCTGCACCAAATAGACCGTCAGCGTGAACATCACGCCGACGCCCAGTGCCACCAACAGAGCCTGAGCGTGATTGCCCGGACGATAAAGGTTCGCGATGCCGTGGCGGACAGTTGCGGGAAGACCCGCGCCGGGCCCGCGCATGAAACGGCGCAGCAGCCGCAGCAGCAGCCAGGCGCCGCCGGAGAGTGCGGCCAGCGATCCAGCCAGTCCACCCAGGAACACGAGGCTCGTCTCGATCGCGTTGCGCCAGCCCCCGCCGGCAAGCCACGCGGCGATCAAGCCGACCGCCAGCAGGATAACCGCTCCAACGGCCAGGGCCGCGCGAGCATGGACCAGCCGTTCGCGCAGAGAATGCCGCGCTTCGGCCATTTCGCGGCGGAAGATCACGGCCGGGCGCACATCTCGAATCCCGAGCAGTGGCGGAAGGGTAAACAGCAGCGTTGTCAGCAGACCGATCGCTACGCCCTGGAAGGCGGATGCAACATCGTAAATACGCTCGGGACGGAGTTGGAAGTAGCGCTCGATGAGCAGAGGAAAGCTCGCCTGCACCGCAATGCCGAAGAGCGCGCCCAGCAGCCCGCCGGCAAGTCCCAGCATGATCGTTTGCAGAAGGTAGATGCGAATGATCTGGTGCGAGCGGCCACCCAGGCATTTCATGATGCCGATGGTGTCCATGCGCTGCTGAAGGTGGGAGTGCATGGCCGTGGCCACGCCGAGAGCGCCGACGATCATCGCGATCAGGCTAACGAGACTCAGGTAGGTAGTGGAGCGTTCCAAACCCCGCCTGATGCGCGGATGAACCTCGCGAAAGTCCGTGACGAGTGTACCCGGAAACGCCTCGGACAGGCGCTCCCGCACCTCGGACACCGCCGGTCCGCCCTCGGGGAGCCGAAACAGAAACCGGTATGAACCGCGGCTCCCGGCTTGCATCAGTTCCGCGCGTTCGAGTGCCTCATGGGTCATCATGATGCGCGGGCCTACATTCAGGGTGCCGGTCATCCGGTCCGGTTCGAGACGGACGATTCCGGTGATCCTGAACCGGCTGCCGCCAAGACGGACGTAGTCGCCCACCTCCACTTCAAGCCGTGGGATCAGGTCGTCGGAGACGGCCACGCTATCCGGCGTCAGCCTCTCGGCCAGCCCGCCTGGCGGATCAAGCTTTACTTCGCCGTAGAAGGGATAGACCCTGGGATCGACCGCCTTGATCGAAACCAGTACCGGCGTTTCCACCTTCCCGGAGGACATCATCGAGACGGTCTCGGTGATGCGGGTCAGCGCTAGTCCCTGCCCTGCCAGATCCGCCAGCACGGCCTCCTGTTCAGGCGAGGCGTCGTCGAAGGCGCGAACCAGGAGATCTCCGGCCATCAGCGTACGCGCCTCGGCGAGCAGAGCGCCCCGAAAGGCCTCGCCGAACCCCCGCACCCCGGTCAGCACGCCGACGCCCACACCCACGGCCAGCACAACAAAGAGGAACTTCGTGGTCGAAGAACGCGCCTCGCGGAGAGCAATCTTGAGCGCCGCCGGCCACGTGAATCGATGCTGGTTCGCGGAAGAATTAGCCATTGGCGTTATCGTCCGACGCAATGAGGCCGTCGTGCAGTGTTATGCGGCGGCTTGCGTACCCGGCCAGCTCGCGGTCATGGGTCACGAGGATCAACGTGGTCTCTTCGCGCCGGTTCAATTCGATAAGCAGCTCGAGAATGTGCTTCCCGTTCGCGGCGTCGAGGTTCCCGGTCGGTTCATCGGCCATCAGTACACTGGGGCGTCCTATGAACGCGCGTGCAAGGGCCACCCGCTGCTGCTCGCCGCCGGAAAGCTGAACGGGGTAGTGATCCATCCGGGTTGCCAGACCGACTTGTTCCAGCAGTTCCCGGGCGCGCTCGCGCCCGTGCGTTCCATTACCGGTGAGCTCGAGCGGAAGGAGCACGTTCTCCTCGGCCGTCAGCGTCGGGATAAGTTGATAGGCCTGAAAGACGAAACCCACTCTGCGCCCGCGCACCAATGCAAGTTCGTCCTCGGGAAGCCCGGTGATATCGACGCCGTCGAGAATAATGGAGCCCGTCGTGGGCGCGTCGAGACCGGCGAGCAGCCCTAACAAAGTGCTCTTCCCGGAGCCGGACGGTCCCATAATGGCGACGAACTGTCCGCGCGGGATCACGAAATCGATGCCCTTCAGGATCTCAACCCGGTGGGCGCCACTGTCAATCGTCTTCGTCAGGCGGGTTACTTGAATCGCAGCCGGCTGGTCGGTCATAGGCGGTTCTATTTCAAGTATGGCATCCGCCCGCCGGCGCCCGGTTCCGGAGCCGCGGCCGGCCTGGCGAGTATGCAATCTTGAGAACTAATGAGACTCGTGACGACGACGCTGGCCGCGGCGATCCTGATCGGCTGTGGGATGAACGAACCGCGGGGCCATGTTGACGCGCAGCCGGAGCGGCGGCCGGCGCCGCCTTCGTCGAGTGACCCCGATAACCGCCCCGTAATCGTCGCCTTCGGTGACAGTCTCTCGGCCGGACACGGCGTCGAACCGGACGAGAGCTACCCGGCATTTCTGCAGAAGCTGCTCGACGAAGCCGGTATCCGCTACCGGGTAGTCAACGCCGGCGTCAGCGGCGATACGACCAGCGCTGGGCTAGCCCGGCTCGGAGGCGTGACGGCGCTGAATCCGGCGGTAGTCATCCTCGAGTTGGGCGGCAATGACGGCCTGCGCGGGCTCCCCATCGAAACAACCCGCGCCAACCTCGAGGAGATGATCGTGACGCTGCGGGAAACCGGCGCCATGGTGGTTTTGGCCGGAATGACGCTTCCTCCCAACTACGGCGCGGACTACATTACTGCGTTCGAGCGGGTCTACCGGGATCTGGCGGCGAAGCACGCACTCCCCTTGATTCCCTTCCTGCTCGAAGGCGTGGCCCTGAATCCAAAGCTAATGCAGAGTGACGGTATTCATCCCACGGCCGCCGGCAACGCCCGCGTTGCCGAAAACGTAATGGAGACTCTGGCGCCATTGCTTGAGAACAAATGACGCCGCGCCAGGAAACTGAGTGGAATGCGCCGGCCGTCAGGGATGCGATTGTCCCGGAGGCGCGAAACCGGCTTCCACATCGTCCAACACCAATACCCAGTCGTTCTCGGCGCCGCTAGCCGGCGGCTTGAAAGTCTTTACTCCAGCTGCTTTGTGGTTCCCGGCCCGCTCCGCACGGCCGTCTCTCGGATTGAACCACCATGCCGCCACCAGGCTGCCGGATATGCCCCCCAGCCGGACTGAAACCTCTCTGCCGGTTGGAAGGTAAATGAAAGCGTAGCCTTTCTCACTGTCACGCGTAGCCGCGGCGTAGTGTACGTCCCGTTGCTGCTCTTCCGCTATCAGTGATTGATCCGGGATGCGGCGCAACATCGGCCGCGATTCCACGAGGCGGCGCAGCCACGTCATCTGGAGCGCGCCGGGAGCCTCCAGCGACTCCATCCACGGGCGGTCGGCGCCCCACTTCAACGGCTCTTCTCCCGCCCGCACCCAACCGATCAGGTTGCGGTGGCCGTACGTGTGACCGAAGCCGCCGGAAAACACGTTCCAGTAAGCCGCCCGGCGCACATCCCACGGCGAGACCCGTTTCCCCGGGTAACGGTTCTGGTCCCTTGCATTCAACGGCAGCGAATTCTCGTAGGCGACTTCGCAGTCCAGCACCGGCTTCGGCGGAGTTTTCGAGTAGTCCGCAAGCACCGTGTCAAAGTTGTAGAACGTCAGGCTGCTCGTGGTCTGGATCATATTGAAGTCCAGCCATTCTTCGTCGTGGAAGAAGAGGGACGATGATACGCCGCCGCCTGGCGGATGATAGCTCATTAGCGTGGAACTGTAGTCCGCGGCGCCATCGAAGTTCCTCACGCCGTTCACGCCGTCGGCGATCCCCTCGGCAAGCGCACGAGTCATCGTCTGCCGGGCCGCCGACAGAATCTTCCGCTTGCCCGGCGCTCCGAAGGTGTCTCCGCCGAGCACCCAGATCAGATGAGTGTGCCGGCGATACCGGCTTCCAAGAAAGTATCCGTAGCCATAGGCAACCTCGGGATCGGCGGCCATCGGGTGTTCGTCAGTCGCCAGGCTGTTGCTCCAAGCGGCGACGAGGGCCAGATAGAGGCCAAAATCTTTAGCGCGCTGGATGAGGTGGTCTGCGTAATCCCAGTAGTCATTCTCCGGCCCGGGTAAAATGCGGGGCCGGGTGAAGTCGCCATCGGTGAAAGGTTCATGCCCATGGGCATTGGCCTGTTCGATTGGTCCGCGCACCAGGTTGGTCAGCAGGTGAGATTGGATAACGGTGAAACCCTGCTCGGCGCGGGTTCCAAAGTAAAGGTCGATAGAGGGCTGGTCCGGCCGATCTTCTTTGACGGATTGATCGAAAATCGACCAAGCCGTATCCCCGAGCCAGAAGAACGGTTCACCGCCTCGGGTGACCAGCGAATGGCCGTCAGCGCTTACCTCAAGCGGCGGCAGTTCGACGGCCTGCTGCGCGCCCGCCGGCGGGCAAAATAGCGCGGCGGCCACTACCACCGCCGCTGTCAGTATCCGAAAATGCTTTCTCAACATGGTCGCAAGCCCGGCCCGTGGGGCGAGGCGCCGCATCAGTAAGCCGCTCCCGTTTCAGCGTGGCCGCTCAATCGATGTTTCCTCGCGAATGATCCCATGCATTGCCGCCAAACGCACCGGCTTCGGGATGTCCGGGGCGCTAAGCGCGGTGTAGAGATCCAGCGCCTGATCGCGCTTGCCTTCCGCCAGCAGGCCCTCGGCGCAGATGAGAGACGCGTCGGCGACGGCCATTCTCGTCATGCCGCTGGTTTTCGCGAGGGCCGCCTGCAATTCCTTCACCGACGCCACCCCGCCGATGTGACCCAACGCCGCGGCCGCCGCACGGGCCACATCACCGTCGGAGCCGTGCATCATCTTCGCAAGTGCTGGAGCCGCGTTCGCATCCCGGCGTTTGCCAATCGAGTTAATGACGCCGATTAACCGTTCGCCCTTCAGCGTGGACAATGCGGCCCGCAGAGCCTCATCCGCCGTAGCGTCCGGAATTGGCTCGATACCGTAACGCGCGTATACGCTCAAGTGCTCGTCGTCGAGCAGCCTCGCAAGCGAGGGTACCGCTTCTTTCGCTCCAAGCTCGCCGATCCTCTGGCACGCCTTGGCCTTCTGGAATTCCGAGGATCCAGCATCATTAAGGATGCGGATCAAAGCGGCCGCATCCATCGTTGCAATGCTTCCTTCCTGAAACTCGGGCGGAGGCTCAGGCGGCTTGGGCTTCGCGGGCTTCGGTGTCGTGGTGGGCGGTTTTGTTTGCTGCATGATACGTCTCCTTGGCTCAGATCCTCCACGGTTCGCGCAGGGCGCGCGAGCGCATGTGGTTGGCGACTTCGTCGTTGGTGAATTCCCGCTTGGCAGGATCCCACGTGAGGGTCTTGCCACGCTGGAATGCAATAAAGGCTGCGTGGCAGGTGACGTGGGAATTCGCCGCCGCGGCAGCGCTGGCGCTCGGCGACTCGCGCGTTCTGATGCAGCGCACGAGTTCTTTCACGTGATTCTCCAACGCGAGACGGGCCGACTCGGTGGGCCGCAGCAGTGGCTTGATATTGTCCGAGCATTCAATCGTAGTCGCGTCGCCTGTCTCAACCCAGCCGTTGTCGCCTTCGATGCGGAAGCTGCACGAACCGGTCTCCAGGGCGCCGTTCCAGCCGTTATCGCGCATCACCAGGCTGACCCCGTTCCCATATTTGCAGTTCACCTCATAGGGGCCGACGTTAGAGCCGACGGGCTCGTACTCCACCGGCTGAATGTCATCCAACCCAGCGGCCCAGTGGCACAGGTCCACGGTATGGGAACCCCATTCGAGAATCCCCCCGCCGTGAAAATCGTAAAAGTTGCGCCAGCCGCCGCGAACGTATGAAGAGTGGTAAGGGCGCCACGGCGCGGGCCCCAGCCAGCGGTCCCAGTCGAGCACTTGCCTGGAAGGCAGCTCTTCAGCCGCGAGCCAGTCGCGGCTCGGAATCGGCGGCCAGTTGACCGAGGGGCCGACGTTGGCGTACAAAGCCTGCAACTTGCCAAGCGCTCCGGAATTCAGCAGTTCCTTGCAGAGCGCGAAGTTGGCGCCGCTGCGGCGCTGGCAGCCCGCCTGGTACAGGCGGTTGTAGCGCCGGAACGCGTCGGCGAGCGCCCAGCTCTCCTCTATCGACATGGAGCATGGCTTCTCGCAGTAGACGTCCTTGCCATGCTGGGCCGCGATAATCGACAACGGCGTGTGCCATCGATCACCGGTCGCGATGAGCACTGCGTCGATGTCGTCCCGGGCCAGCAGCTCGTACTGGTCGTCGTACATCTTGCAGCCGCGGTCACCGTACGTCTGATCGGCCGTCGACTTGATTTCTTCGCGCCGTTCGTTCCGCACATCGCATATCGCGACGAACTTCGCATCACTGATCGCGAGCAGCTTGCTGAGGACATGGGCGCCGCGCGAGCCGATGCCGATGCCGCCGAAGACGATCTTGTCGCTGGGCGGAACCGCCCCGGCGCGCTGGCCGAGCACAAGGCTGGGTACGATCAGGGGCGCGACTGCGCTTTGGAGAATCTGGCGTCTGGTAGTCATGGCATTGTCAACAAGGATTCTACATCCTATTGGTGCGCGCTGTCGCGCCGGTGTCCCGCCGGCAGGAAATCAGCCACGGAGACATGCGGATCGGGATGCTGCCATACAATAGGCGGCATGATTCAAGTCAGAGCCTTTCCATTCCTTGGCGCCGCGGCGGCCTTTTTGCTCGCGGCATGCGGCGGCGGTCCGGAAGTTCGGGAAGTCCAGCGGTATTCCATCGAACAGTTCTACGATACGGAGTCCGTGCGGGGGGCCTCATTTTCGGCGGACGAGTCGAAAATTCTCTACACCAGCGACAAGTCTGGCGTATTCAACGCCTACACGGTTCCCGTGGCAGGAGGAGCAACAACGCAGCTAACAGATTCTGAAGATACAACCTATTCGGTCTCGTTCTTTCCCCACGGTGAGCGCGTGTTGCTGATGCGCGACGACGGGGGCAACGAGATCTATCACATCTATCTGCGCGAGGAGGACGGCTCGGTCAGAGACCTCACGCCGGGCGAGGAAGCCCGTTCTCTTTTCTTCGGCTGGGCGCACGATCTCGAAAGCTTCTACTATCAGTCGAATAAGCGCGATGCGACGAGGATGGATCTCTACGAGATGGACATCGAGAAGTTCCAGCCACGCCTCGTCTACAAAAACGAGGACGGCTACTCGATCAGCCTGATCTCGAACGACCAGCGCTACATCGTGCTCAACAAGGAACGCACGGACCACGATAACAACCTTTACCTGCACGACCTGCAGACGGGCAGCACGACCCATCTGACGCCCCACGATGGCGACGTCCGCTACGGAGCCCAGGACTTTACGCCCGATAGCAAAGGCCTCTACTACACGACCAACCTCGACAGCGAGTTCATGTATCTGGTCAAGCGCGATCTCGCCAGCGATGCAACCGAGGTGATTGCGAAGCCCAACTGGGACGTGATGTACTCCGGCCTCTCCTGGAACGGCAAATACATGGCGGTTGGCGTCAACGCCGACGCGCGGACGGAGGTCACCGTGACGGAGGTTGCTTCCGGCGAAGCCGTCCCGCTGCCGGAGCTGCCGATGGGAAACATTACCGGAGTCACTTTCTCGCGGAGCGAGCAGCGCATGGCGTTCTATCATTCGGGCCCGAAGTCGCCGCCGGACCTACACGCTGTGAGTCTCGGCTCGACGGACCCTGTCAAGCTCACCGGCACGATGAATCCGGAAATCAACCCGGACGACCTGGTGGATATGGAGGTGGTCCGCTACCGGAGCTTCGATGGCCTGGAGATTCCGGCCCTATTGATGAAACCCCACCTCAAGCCCGGCGAGAAGGCTCCGGCGCTCGTTGAGGTGCACGGCGGCCCGGGCGGGCAATCCCGTATCGGCTACACCCCTTTGCTGCAATATCTCGTCAATCACGGTTACGTGGTACTACAGGTAAACAACCGGGGCAGTTCCGGCTATGGGAAAACCTTCTACGCGCTCGACGACAAGAAGCATGGCCAGGACGATCTCATGGACTGCGTAAAGGCGAAAGACTACCTTATTGCCACTGGTTACGTGGATGAAGACAAAGTCGGCATCATCGGGGGAAGCTACGGCGGCTATATGGTGATGGCGGCGCTCGCCTTCCAGCCGGAAGTGTTCGATGTGGGCGTAAACATCTTCGGAGTCACCAACTGGGTGCGCACGCTGAAAAGCATTCCTCCGTGGTGGGACGCCTTCCGGGAGGCCCTGTACGCGGAACTCGGCAACCCGGAGACCGAAGAGGAATACCTTCGTAAGATCTCGCCGTTGTTTCATGCCGAGAACGTGACCAAGCCGCTCATCGTTTTGCAGGGGAAGAACGACCCGCGGGTGCTCCAGGTGGAGTCCGACGAGATTGTCGAGGCGGTGCGAAAGAACGGCGTGCCCGTCGAGTACATTATCTTCGAGGACGAGGGACATGGGTTCTCGAAGAAGGCCAACCGGATCCGTGGATACAGGGCCATACGAGAGTTTCTGGACCAGCATCTGAAAGGCGAAGACCCGGCGTAGGCTAAATCGGATGATGTGGGGTTCGACCCGGCCCTTCGCGGGCGGGCCACCTGTGATAGAGTTCCCTGCATGATTCGGTTCACAACGTTGCTTGGTCTTTCTCTGCTCTCCATTCCGGCAGCCGGCCAGATGCTGGAGCTGTCACGGGAGCAGATGGTGGAATATACGGCGGCGAATCCGTTCGGCCGGTTCGCCGACGGGCGGCCCATGGTCCCGGCCGGGATTCTCGAGAAGGCGCGCGAGCTATCGGCGGAGGACTGCTGGGGAACGCTGCGCCGCCACAACTACACCAATCAGTTCGCCGGCGAGTTCAAGATCCTTGATCCGGATCGGAAGATGGCCGGGCGCGCCGTAACTGCCGTCTACATGCCCTATCGCCCCGACCTGGACGACCTCGTCACGGCGGGCTTTCGAGCCGCTGGGTTTCCGAACCGCGGCCACCAGTGGGTAATCGACCAGTTGCAGGAAGGTGACGTGCTCGTGGTTGACACTTGGGGGAAAGTGCCCGGATTCGTCGGCGACAACCTTGCCACCTACATCAAAGTGGCGACCAAAACCGGCGGCTTGGTGGTTGATGGCGGCATTCGCGACCTGCAGGGCATACACGGAATGGACACGCAGATCTACTATCGCTTCGCGCATCCAGGATCGGTTGGCAACTTTACGCTCATCGGGATGAACGTACCCGTGCGGATTGGCGAGGCTACCGTGATGCCGGGCGACGTGGTAATCGGCGACCGCGAGGGGGTGACGTTCGTTCCACCGGCTCACATCGAGGAAATCCTCGACCAGCGCGTTGAGATCATGGTCCATGACGAATGGACGAAGATCAAGCTCGAGACCGGGAAGTACAAGTCGCACCAGATTTACGGCCGGCCGCGCGACCCGGAATTGATCAAGGAGTATCAGGAATACCGGGCGAAGCGCTACAAGGAACTGGGAATCGAGCCGAAGTAGCGGCGGGAGCAGGCCCGTTCAAGGTATTGTGATTCTGCCCGGACGAGTCGAGCCGAACGCAATCCGTCACGGTTTGACAAGGTCAAAAATTGTTGAACAGGCTTGACGGCAGCAGCGGTTCCTGAAACAGCGCCGGCGGCATGGTCTTGAGATCGGTGGCTATCAGCGGGGTGAACTCCATCTGCGAGAGTATGTCACGTTCGACGTCAAGCCCAGGGGCGATTTCCTCGAGAACGATTCCACGATCGGTTAGGCGAAAGACCGCGGCTTCGGTAATGTAAAGAACCTCTTGGCGCTGTTCGAGGGCGTATCGCGCGCTGAAGGTGATTTGCACGACGTCCTCCACGAGTTTCGGTTTTCCCAGTTGCGTGAAGCGGAGACCGCCGGCGTTGATATCTGACCTGGCGCGGACCGCCAGCGTACCGCAAAATGCGACCTTCCGGGCCCGCTGGTGGATGTCGATGAAGCCGCCGGTGCCAACGATGCTATCTCCCCGTTTCGACACGTTCACGTTCCCGTGGCGATCGATCTGGAGGAAACCCAGGAAAGCCTGATCGACGCCGCGCCCCTGGTAGAAATCGAACATGTGCGTGGTTTCGAGGATAGCCTGGGCGTTGTAGGACGCGCCGAAGTCGAGTCCCTCGGCCGGAATGCCGCCGAACTGCCCGTGCTCGATGGTTGGCAGAATGGTATCGGCGATGCCCTGTTCGCGAGCCACCTTGACCACTCCGTCCGGGATGCCGAAGCCGACGTTAAGAACGGCCCCCGGCGCCAACTCCAGTGCTGCCCGCCGGGCGATTACCTTCCGCACGGTGAGCGGAAATTCGCCGAACTCGCTTTCGGGACGAATGGAGTCGCCGTTCAGCGTAGGGTCGAAGTCGATCTGATAGGTCATGCCGTGGTCCGGATCCACGACGATGAAGTCGACGAAACAGCCGGGGACGATGACGTCTTGCGGGTGGATTTCGCCCTCGCCGGCGAGCTCTCGCACAACGGCAATGGTGATTCCATTCGCGGTTTTGGCGGCCTGGGCGAGAGGGCAGTTGTGCCAGAAGCCGGCTTCCTTGCGCATCCCAAGATTGCCGTTGGGATCGGCGGACCAGGCCTTGATCAGAGCGACGTCGATGGGAATGGTTGGATAGAAGAGCCATTCCTTCCCATTGCGCTCGATCAGCTCGACGAGATCTTCTTCGGCCTTGGCGTTGAGCTTACCGCCCTCAAGACGCGGATCGATAAAGGTGTTCAGACCGACGTGACTTATCCAGCCGGGTGAGCCCGCGGCGGCGGTGTGGATGAGCTGGGTGATAACGCCCGCCGGAAGACAGTACGCTTCGAAGGCGTTTTCGGCGGCCAGTTTCGCCATCGTGGGCTGCATCGACCAATGCCCGCCGACCACTCGCTTGTACATCCCGGCATGGGCCATGTGTTCAAGGCCGCGGCCGCCCTGGTCGCCGACCCCGAACGGATGGAGCAGGGTGATCTTGCCGGGTTCGCCGGTGCGCGCGAACCGCTCGCCGAGAGCTTTCAGGAGAGCCTCGGGAATAGCATGGCCGGCGCCCGAACCTCCAATCCCAATTGTGCTGCCACTCTGGATTCGGCTGACCGCTTCTGCTGCTGAGAGGACTGGTTTCTTCACCGTGATTTACGCGTCTCTTGAACGGGCTTCGGAGAGCCAGTATAGCAACCCGCGGGCAGGGGTTCCTTCGTCTGCTTGAACCGGGGAAACAGCATCGGAACCCGCCGCTGATACTCGCTGTAGGTTTCTCCGTGGTCAGCCACCAGATCACGCTCTTCGAGGTGCGCGCCGATGATGATCCAGATTGTCCACGCGGTATTGAACAGCAGGCGGTCGGCGGTCAGAACCGGATAGCTCCAGATCACGATGAGGACAAAAAAGTATATCGGGTGGCGGACCCGGAGATATGGGCCCCGGGCCACGAACTCCGGGCGTCGTGGTTCCCTTCCTCGCAGGCGGTCGCGCAGAGGGGCGACGCCGAGTGGATCGAAAGAGTGCAGAGCCCAACCCGCCCAGAGAAAACCGGCGCCGGCGAGGAGGAGCAGTATCCGCAGCACAAGCCGCGGAAAACCGGTGGCTTCAACGAGCACGGCCGGCGATTCCTGCCACAAAAAGACGAACAAAAACAGGGCGAACGACGAGGCGAGAGTATAAGCCGGACCGCAGTAGTAATGCGGGATGACGCGGCCCAGCCGGCGGCGGAAGGAAGTGCGCACCATGCCGCTGTGCTGCAGAAAAAAGACCAGCGAGAGGCCGGCGTCGAGGGCCAGTAGCGCGCCGGTGGACAGGTTGAGTTCCAGCAGGGGAAACGGGCCGAAGGCGAGGAACCAGGCAAAGAGGAGTAACGACGCGGCGCCAAGAGAAAGAGCCAGCGTCAGCACGAGCCGCGCCAGTAACGGATGAGGAGAACCGCCCATTGGCACTATTGTGGCGCAGGAAGAGGATGCGCCTCCATCTAGCGGTCAACGACGGACCCGTCGTGGGCGTCGTAGGTTTCCGCGGGGCGGTAGGAGTGGCCGATTTTCGCGGCCACGGCTTCGTCATCGAGTTCGATACCCAAACCGGGGGTAACGGGTATATCGACATATCCGCCGCGGACAGTAAAAGGCGTCTTCAGATAGCCTTCGCCGAGCGATACCTGCTCCTGGCAGAGAAAGTTTGGAATGGAAGCGGCGAGCTGAATTCCAGCCGCGAGCGAGATCGGGCCCAGCGGGTTGTGCGGCGCAAGGGTGGCGTACCAGGCCTCGGCCATGCCGGCGATGAGGCGGCACTCGGTGATGCCCCCTGCGTGACAGAGATCGGGCTGCAGTATGGTCGCGGCGCGGGCTTCGAGGACGCGGCGAAAACCCCATTTCGTGAACACGCGCTCGCCGGTGGCGATTGGCAGGTGCGTGCCTCGGGCGATGTCGGCCATCACATCGTGGTTCTGGGCCTGGCACGGCTCCTCGATAAACATCGGCTGGAAAGGCTCGAGCTCCTTGATGAGCTGTTTGGCCGCCGCGGGCGGGATGGCGCCGTGAAAGTCGATGGCCACGTCGCAGTCGTCTCCGGCGGCGGCGCGCAGGGCGGCGAAACGTTCCACGGCGTAATCGATCTGTTTCGGTGTCTCGACGGCCCGGTAGGGCCGCTCTTTCGGCACACCCGTCTTAAACGCGGTAAAACCGCGGGCCTTGTCGGCCCGCACTTGTTCCGGCGAGCGGGCGTGGGAGTAGACGCGAACACGATGGCGTGTGGGGCCGCCAAGCAGTTCGTACACGGGTACACCCAAAGCCTTCCCCTTGATGTCCCAGAGGGCCATGTCCACGCCGGAAAGGGCGCTCGTGAGCACCGGTCCGCCACGATAAAAGGCGTGACGGTAGATGGCCTGCCAGTGATGAGCCACGCGCCGCGGATCCTTGCCCAGCAGGTAAGGCTCGATTTCCTGGACGGCGGCGATCACGGTGCGGCCCCGGCTCTCAACGATGGGCTCGCCAAGGCCGGTGACACCGGCGTCGGTGTGGACCTTAAGAAACGTCCAGCGGGGGCGAACTTGAAATGTTTCGAGTTTCGTTATTTTCATGGCAGGATGTCATCGAGGCGGTAGATAGTTCGCGGCGATGGTCTCGAAGGACCGGATTTGCTCCTCCACCCATGAATCGTCTCGCGCGAGTTCTTTCGCCATCAGCCGCGCGACTTCGGGGGCCACGGCAATCGCCGCTCGGGCGTTGAGGAAAAGTGCGCGGGTTCGACGCGCGAGGAAGTCATCGACGGTGCGCGCCATCTCCTGCCGGACGGCCCATATAGCCTCGCCAGCGAGGATGGGGAGATCCCGGTGCAGCCTCTCTTGGCGGCCGCAGTCCCGGCAAAGCTCCCTCACCGCGGTGGCGTCGGCGCCGTAGCCGGAGAGCGGGTTTCGTTCCCGTGCATCCTGACAGTACCCGTGAATGTGCAGGCTCGCCGTTTCGCACCGGCGCGGTTCGAGACCGGCAAGAGTGGCTGCCTGATCCACGCAGTCCCGCGCCATGTTGCGGTATGTTGTCCATTTTCCGCCGGTTATCGTGAGCAGTCCGCTCGCCGATATGTGGGTGCTGTGCTCGCGAGAGAGGGCGGCGGTGCTCAATCCGTCACCGGACCGAACGAGCGGCCGGATACCCGTGAAGACGCTCTGAATGTCAGCATGGGAGGGTTCCTTCGCGAGATACTGCGCGGCGGTTTCGAGGATGAAAGCGATCTCGCCGGGTTGGGCTTGCGGCTCCAAGTGGCACTCCTCGATCGGGGTGTCAGTGGTTCCCACCACCGTATGGCCGAGCCAGGGGATCGCAAACAGAACACGGCCGTCCCGCGTGTGCGGCACCATGATGGCAGAGCGGCCGGGTAGGAACGAGCGGTCGAAAACAAGATGGACTCCCTGGCTGGGAGCAATCATTTGAGGCGCGTTCCGGTCGTCGAGCCGGCGGACCTGGTCGGTGAAGGGTCCGGTTGCGTTGACCACGACCTTTGCATTGGCCGTATATTCGTGACCGGACTCCTCATCCAGGAATCTGACGCCGGAGACGTACCCGGCATCGTCCTTTTCAAGGGCGCAAACCCGGGCGTAGTTGAGAACGCAGGCGCCCTGTTCGGCTGCTGTCTGAGCCAGATTGATCAGCAGACGGGAATCGTCGAATTGTCCGTCATGGTAAACCACGCCACCGCGGAGACCGTCGGTCTTGAGCGTGGGAATCCGCTTCAGCGTCTCGGACAGCGAAAGAATGCGGGAACGGCCGAAGCCGTACTTGCCCGCCAGAAGATCGTACACCTTCATTCCGATGCCGTAGAAGGGCGTCTCCCACCAGTCGTAGTTGGGCACGATGAATGGCTGGTCGTGAACCAGGTGCGGTGCATTCCCCCGTAGAATGCCCCTCTCCTTCAGCGCCTCCATGACAAGCGAAATGTTGCCCTGCTGCAGATAGCGGACTCCGCCATGGATCAGCTTGGTGGAGCGCGACGAAGTTCCCTTGCCGAAATCGCTCCTCTCGAGTAGCAGCACACGGTAGCCGCGGGAGGCGGCGTCCAAGGCAATTCCGACGCCGGTGGCGCCTCCGCCGATGACTAGTATGTCCCACGGGGGATGCTGGTCCAGTACGCGGGCAAGCATTCTTTCACGATTCATGTGTCAGTCCTCCGCAAGGGGCCTCCGTGGGCCACGGATGAACATGAATGAACAGAAATAGAGCGCCACGAATTCGCTCGGACGGCTCTGGGGAGAAGCGGCTATTCATTGTTGGTCTCCCAGGCTTTGGCGCGGTCGAGGGCGGACCGCCACTTCACGCGCAGAGCAGCCGCTTCGTCCCTGGACATGGCGGGTTCAAAGCGGCGTTCGATGACCGAATGAGCGGCGACATCGGCTGTGCTCTTCCACACCCCGCCGGCGAGGCCCGCGAGATAGGCCGCGCCTAGGGCGGTGGATTCGGTGTTCTTCGGTCGCGCGATCGGGACGCCGAGAATATCAGACTGAAACTGCATAAGCAGGCCGTTGGCCGAGGCGCCGCCGTCGACGCGAAGTTCCGGCAGTTCGAGACCCGCGTCGTGGCGCATGATGTCGAGGATGTCAGCCACCTGGTAGGCGATGCCTTCGAGAGCGGCGCGGGCGATGTGAGCGGCGGTGGTCCCCCGGGTGATGCCGGCGATTACTCCGCGGGCGTAAGCGTCCCAATGCGGCGCGCCAAGACCCGCAAATGCGGGTACCAGATACACCCCGCCGTTGTCAGGCACGCTCGAGGCCAGAGACTCCACCTCCGCGGCGCTCTTAATAATCTTGAGCCCGTCACGCAGCCACTGGACCACGGCGCCGGCGATGAAGACACTGCCCTCAAGAGCGTATTCGACGCGCCCCCCGAGCGACCAGGCGACGGTGGTGATCAGCTTTTCCCGCGAAAGCGGCGCCGCCGAACCCGTGTTCATCAGCGCAAAGCAGCCGGTGCCGTAGGTGTTCTTCGACATCCCGGCTTCAAAGCAAGCCTGGCCGAAGAGGGCTGCCTGCTGGTCGCCCGCGATGCCCGCGACCGGAACCCCGGCCAGCCCCGGAACAACGGCCTCTCCATAGACTTCACTCGACGGCCGTACTTCCGGCAGGATCTCCCGGGGAACCTTCAATAACGCGAGCAGTTCTTCGTCCCAGTCGCCGGTGTGAATATTGTAGAGCAGGGTGCGGGATGCGTTCGTGACGTCGGTGATGTGCCGTCCCGTCAGCTTCCAGAGAAGCCAGCTATCGACGGTGCCGAAAGCAAGGCGTCCTGCTTCGGCCCCGGCCCGGGCGCCGCCGACGTTGTCAAGCAGCCAAGCGATCTTGGTTCCGGAAAAGTAAGCGTCGATAACGAGGCCTGTTTTCTCTCGGATCATGGTCTCGGCGCCTTCGGACTTCAGGCGATCACAGTGCGGCGCCGTGCGGCGGTCCTGCCAGACAATCGCGTTGTGAACCGGCTCACCTGTTTCTCGGTCCCAAATTACCGCCGTCTCGCGCTGATTGGTAATCCCGATAGCGGCCAGATCCGACAGCGCCAGCCCGGAACGCCGCAGCGCTTCGGAGGCGACTGCGGATTGCGTCGCCCAAATCTCCTCCGGGTTGTGCTCTACCCAACTCGGCTGGGGATAGATCTGCTCGAATTCGGCCTGCGCGGAGCCCGCGGCGTTGCCATCCTGATCGAATACGATGGCCCGCGAACTGGTGGTGCCCTGGTCAAGAGCGAGGACGTGCGGCATCAAGCCTCCCTGAGTCCGCCGTCGAGGCGGCACGATTGGCTTTGTACCACACCAGGAAGGAGCGATGCAGGCATGGCCCGCCCGCGCCTGCGCCTGACAGGGCTACAGCCCTCACCCGCGGCCGCGTAACTCTAATGTAAACATGCGTTTTATCAGGGTTTGGTAACATAGGGAAAATTAAGAGAGGATCATTCCCGGTAACTTCAATCTCATGCAAGATCAAGGACGACAGAAGGATATCCGCAGTCTCGATATGAACGGGATCCGCAATGCCAACACTGTTTGGTGGGATCTCTCCACTCCCGCGCTGTACGAACACTCGCTCCAACGCCATGAAGGCCTGCTGGCGCACTTGGGCCCACTCGTCGTCCGGACTGGCCAATACACGGGCCGCTCCCCAAATGACCGGTTCATTGTTCGGGAAGGGGCCAGCCAGGAACATATCTGGTGGGGCAATGTCAACCGCGAGTTCGACCCTTCCGACTACGACAAGGTCCGGGCCCGGCTCACCGCGTATCTACAGGGAAAGGATCTCTACGTTCAGGACTGCTATTGCGGAACCGATCCACAGTACCGCCTGCCGATCCGCATCATTAATGAGCTGGCGTGGCACAATATTTTTGCCCGGAACATGTTCGTCAAGGAGACGGACCGCGCCAAGCTCTCCCAATACAAGCCGGAATTCACCTTGATCGACGCTCCCGGCTTCGTGGCATCGCCATCGGAGGACCGGACTAACTCGGAAGCCTTCATCCTCCTCAGCTTCGAACGCAAAGAGGTGATCATCGGAGGAACGGGGTACGGCGGCGAGATGAAGAAGTCCTTCTTCGCCGTCATGAACTACCTGCTGCCTCAGCGCGGCGTGCTTTCGATGCACTGCTCGGCCAACTATGGGAAAGACAGGGATGATGTAGCCATCTTCTTCGGACTGTCCGGCACCGGGAAGACGACACTGTCGGCCGACCCGAACCGCACCCTCGTCGGAGACGACGAACACGGCTGGAGCGACGACGGCGTCTTCAATTTCGAAGGCGGCTGCTACGCGAAGGTCATCAAGCTCTCACCGACGGGCGAACCGGAGATCTATGCGACCACCCGCCGCTTCGGCACGATTCTCGAGAACGTGGCGATCGACTCGGAAAACAGACACATCGATCTCGACAGTTCCGAGTTCACCGAAAACACGCGCGCATCCTATCCGGTGACCCACATTCCCAACGCGGACCCGAGCGGACTTGCAGGACACCCGAAGACCATCATCATGTTGACGTGCGACGCCTTCGGCGTGCTGCCTCCGGTGGCAAAATTGTCTCCGGCGCAGGCAATGTACCATTTCCTATCGGGATACACAGCAAAAGTGGCGGGAACCGAGCGCGGCATCACCGAGCCACAGGCGGCCTTCTCCACCTGTTTCGGCGCTCCATTCATGGCGCTGAACCCCAACGTGTACGCCAAGCTGCTTGGCGAAAAAATGGCGAAGCACAAGGCCAACGCCTATCTGATTAACACCGGCTGGAGCGGTGGCCCTTACGGTGTGGGCAGCCGCATGAAGCTTTCCTATACGCGAGCGATGGTCACCGCGGCGCTCACCGGCGCGCTGGAAGCCGTCCCGGTGCGCCGCGACGAGAACTTCGGCCTCGACGTCCCCACCAAGTGTCCCGGCGTGCCCGACGAGGTTCTGGACCCGAAGAGCACCTGGGACGACAAGGCGGCCTATGATGCCCAAGCGAAGAAGCTCGCCGGAATGTTCAACAAGAACTTCAAGCACTTCGAGAGCGATGCCAGCGACGAAGTGAAGGCGGCTGGTCCGGCCAGCTAAGAGCGGCTGAGCCCAGCACGGAACAGACATTGGTCGAGGGGGACCATTGTTCAAAGGTCCCCCTAAGTTTGGGTTCGTTCTGCAAAAAGGCTGATCCGGAGCCGGACGGAGACCTGGGCTTTTCGGACAAGAGGCGGACTTGGCTCCGTGACCGCCCGTTTGGCTCGGGAAAGAGACTTCGTGCTCGATCTACTACTTAGTAATCAGACACTTGCGCTGTTCGCGGTGATCACGTCGGGGCTGCTGCTGGGACGGTTGCAGCTCTTCGGGATATCGCTTGGCTCGTCAGGAGTTATCTTCACGGCCCTGCTTTGCGGACATCTTGGCTACAAAGTCCCCGGCGGCGTTGGGACGCTTGGGCTGGTCATATTCATCTATATAGTTGGCTTGCGGGCCGGCCCGACATTCTTCCGCAATTTCGTCGGGCAGGGCGGTTCCCTGGCGAAACTGGCCGCTACGCTCACATTCACCGGCGCGGCCACCGCCTACGCACTGTCTAAAATCCAGCACATCCCAGCCGATCTCGCGGCCGGGATCTTCGCCGGAGCCCTGACGAGCACACCCGGACTGGCGGCGGCCATGGAGAGGACGCCGGGCGACCCTCTGGTAGCCGTTGGATACGGAATCGCCTATCCGTTCGGCGTCATCGGGATCGTTCTATTCGTACAACTGCTTCCCCGCCTCTTGCGAACTGATCTCAACGAATTGGGCGACCAGCTTAAGGAACGAAATGATCCCGGGCGTAAGATCGTACGGGTGCTGGTGGAGGTGGTTAATCCGGCGGTGATCGGGAAGCCTTTGAGCGAGATCGGCTTCATCGGCGCCTCGAATTGCCAGGTGTCCCGGTACCTGACCGGCCACCGTCTGGCGCCGATCCCTGCTGGTTTTGTTTTGGAAAAAGGCCAGAAGGTTCTGGTAATCGGCCGCGAGTTCAGGGTCCCCAACGTCGTGAACCTGCTCGGGAAAAGGGCCGAGAACGAAGACTATCAGATCGACATGGAGCGGGAGCGCCAGACCGTAGTGGTGAGTTCCTACAACGTTGCCGGCAAGACGATCGCCGAATTGCGTCCCATTCACCAGTTCGGCGTTACCGTGACACGGATCATGCGGCACAATCTGGAATTCGTTCCCCGCATGGACGACGAAATTGAATATGGCGACGCATTGAACGTGGTCGGGGAGCCGGAAAATATCGAAAAGTTCGCGGAATTCGCCGGCCACCGCGAGCGGACGTTCCACGAGACGGACCTGATCTCGCTGGGTGTCGGCATCATTGCCGGGGTAATCCTCGGGATGGTCAGTTTCGACCTCGGCGGAAAGAGCTTCGCGCTGGGTCTCTCGGGCGGTCCGCTGTTCG
Source organism: uncultured Solibacteraceae bacterium (assembly GCA_964468205.1). Lineage (GTDB taxonomy): Bacteria > Acidobacteriota > Terriglobia > Bryobacterales > Bryobacteraceae > CAWELS01. Next base: position 141,252 of record CAYXVG010000009.1, read on the forward strand.
TGGCCCTCATCCTCGGCCATTTCCGGAAGATCGGACCGGTGAAAGGGCACCTTCCACAGGCGTCGCAGTTACTTCTGATGGAATTTGGACTCGTCTTCTTCCTGGCCGAAGCCGGTGTCACGGCCGGGAGCACAATGGTATCGGTGGTCGCCGAGTACGGCGTTGACCTCTGCATCGCGGCCGTTTGTGTGATCGTGATCCCCGCCTTGGTGGGTTATTTGCTTGGCCGCCATGTGCTGGGAATGAATCTGCTGCAGGTGATCGGCGGGGTTTGCGGCGGCCTCACCTCCACCCCGGGCCTGGGCGTGATCACAACGAAGACGGACTCCGAAATACCGGTGGTCAGCTATGCCGCGGCCTATCCGGTGGCCCTGATCTTGATGACCGTGTTCGCGCAGGTGCTCGTGAACGCCTTAAGCTGAGACCATAGTGGGGACCCATGGAAGACAAGCGAAAACTCCTGACTCAGGCTGATCTGGACATCGAGAAGCTCGGCGAGCGCCGCTACCCGTCGCCGGTTCAGCGTCGCGGCCTGCCTTTCGTCAGGGAAGAAGACCGGGTCCTCATCAGCCAGGACCTCAAGGTTCTGAAACCGTATCTCGATGCCGGGGAAAAGCCCCCATCGTTCGAGCATGCCGGATCGCGCCGGCATACGTTTTTCGAGCCGAGCGGGCTGACGTGTGGGATAGTTACGTGCGGCGGGCTTTGCCCGGGCCTCAACGACGTGATTCGCTCCATAGTGATGACACTTCACTTCGTGTACGGAGTGCGGCGGATCATCGGCTTCCGGTACGGCTATGCCGGACTCTCCGCTGATCCGCTGGCGCCTCCACTCATGCTATCGCCCGATCAGGTAAACTCCATTCACGAAGCGGGCGGTACGATACTGGGCAGTTCCCGGGGCAGCCAGGACACTGCCGAGATGGTCGACACGCTGGTGAGTTGGAACGTCAGCATACTCTTCACGATCGGAGGCGACGGGACACAACGGGGTGCGCGCGCGATCGCTAAAGAGATTAAGAAGCGAAAGCTGAAGATTAGTGTGATCGGTGTTCCGAAAACGATCGACAACGACCTGCAGTATATCGACCGTAGCTTCGGCTTCCTGACCGCCGTGGAGGAATCGCGGCCGGCAATTCTGGCCGCGCACGCCGAGGCCAAGGGCACGCTCAACGGCGTGGGGCTCGTCAAGCTGATGGGCAGGCACTCCGGGTTCATCGCCTTGCGCGCGAGTCTCGCTAATCCGGATGTAAACTTCTGCCTTCTGCCAGAGGTACCCTTCGCATTGCACGGTGATGGGGCTTTCCTGGAAGTGCTGGCCGAGCGTCTGGGCCGGCGAAAACACGCCGTAATCGTGGTGGCCGAAGGCGCGGCGCAGGATATTCTGCAGGACCTGGAGAATCAGCAGCGCGACAAGTCCGGAAATCTAAAGCTGAAGGATGTCGGCGTGTTCCTGCGCGATGAGATCACCAAGTATTGCGCGGAGGCGGGGATCGAAGTTGGGGTGAAGTATATTGATCCGAGCTACACCATTCGCAGCCAGCGGGCCAACTCCAACGACGCGGCGTACTGCCTGATCCTCGGCCAAAACGCCGTCCACGCCGGCATGGCGGGCCGCACCGATATGGTGGTGGGGTTCACGGGAGGGCACTTCACGCACATGCCAATCTCTCTGGTGACCGAGTCCCGAAAACACGTTGACCCGGAAGGCGAGGAATGGAAGTATCTGTTGCAGATGACCGGACAACCCGCGAACATGACGGGAACGTCGTCTTACAATGCGTTGTAAGACATGGCAACATAGGACCTTGGAGGGAATCCGGAGGTGGAGATGAATGGCGACCTGGTGCGTCATACCCGTGTCCTCGAAATTGTTGGGGACATGATTCGGGTCAAGGCCGGCGGAGCCGCGCTGGGAGATCTGGCGGTTGTACTGAACACGAACGGGGAAACTTCGTTCGCCCGGGTGGTGGAGATCGCGCGCAATATTGTCACGTTGCAGGTCTTTGCGGGCGGGAAGGGCTTGGCCACGAATGCGAGCGTGCGATTCCTTGGCCATCCTTTCGAAGTCCCCTATTCGGAGAACATCCTGGGGCGCATTTTTGATGGCGGGGGCAACCCGATTGACGGCGGCCCGGACATCTCCAACGAGCCGCGGGCGCCGGTCGGAAGCCCGACAGTAAATCCGGTAATGCGGGTGATGCCCACCCACATGATCGAGACCAACGTCCCGATGATCGACGTCTTCAACTGCCTGGTGGAGAGCCAGAAAATTCCGATCTTTTCCGTGGCCGGCGAGCCGTACAACGAACTGTTGGCGCGCATCGGCTTTCAGGCCAACGCGGACATCGTGGTGTTCGGGGGGCTTGGGCTCATCTTCGACGACTTTCACTTCTTCCGCACCTCATTTGAGGAGCATGGAGTGTTCCACCGCACCGTCATGTTCGTCAACGAGGCGTCCGATCCGATCGTGGAGAGGATGCTCGTGCCGGACATGGCTCTAGCTGTGGCCGAGAAGTTCGCCGTCGAAGAGGGCAAACGCGTGCTCGTGCTGATGACGGACATGACCTCCTACGCCGATGCGATGAAAGAGATCGGGGTGGCTCTGGAGAGGATTCCGGCAACGCGCGGATACATGGGCGATCTTTACACCCAGCTTGCCCAGCGCTATGAAAAAGCATGTGACTTCAAGGGCGCCGGCTCGGTAACGATTCTAACGGTGACCACCATGCCTGGAGATGACGTGACCCACCCGGTACCTGACAACACGGGCTATATCACCGAAGGGCAGTTCTACCTCCATGACGGCGTCATCGATCCGTTCGGCTCTCTCTCACGATTGAAACAGCGGGTGGTCGGCAAGGTGACGCGCGAGGATCATGGCCAAGTCATGAACACCATGGTCCGGCTGTATTCCGGAGCCAAGGACGCCGAGCGGAAACAGGCCATGGCGTTCGAGCTTTCACCGTTCGACGAGAAGCTGCTGAAATTCGGCCAGCTCTTCAAGGATAAGTTCATGGACATCCGCGCATCGATGCCGCTCATTGAGGCGCTCGATACAGGCTGGCGGATTATGGCCGAATGCTTCGAGCCTGAAGAGTTGCTCATGAAGCAAAGTCTGATCGACGAATATTATCCGCAAGACGCGCCAGTGGAGCCGGCGGTCTGATGACAGGGGAAACAGGCAGATGGCGAAGGTCGCTCTGAACAAAAGCTCGATGGCAAAGGAGCGGGACAAGCTGAAGCTGTACAATCGCGTGCTCCCGTCGCTCGAACTGAAGCGGCAGCAGCTCATGGCTCAGCGCGCCCGTTGCCGGGTGGACGTCGAAGAGGCCGAAGCGGCGCTCAGCAAGTTTCAAGAACACATCGGCGAGGAGATCCCGATGTTGGCCGACCGCGACCTCGAGATCTCGAATCTGGTGCGGATAGTCGCAGTGGATATGGGCGAGGAGAATGTGGTCGGCGTTCGCCTGCCGGCGCTCCGAGGGATAGATACCGAGATTGCGGACTACTCGCTGCTGGCGAAACCGCCGTGGGTCGATTTCCTCGTGGAGCGGCTCCATGAAGCAGCCGAGTTGCGCATCAAGGTGCAGGTAGCCCGCCAGCGCGTTGTGATCATGGAACAAGCGGTGCGGCGGATCACCCAGCGCGTGAACCTGTTTGAAAAGATAATGATTCCGGCGGCCAAGGCCAATATGAAACGCATTCAGATTTACCTTGGCGACGCCGAGCGCTCAGCCGTGGTTCGCTCGAAGATCGCCAAGAAGAAACGTCTCGAAGAACGGCGGGCTCTTGGAGGGGCGGCCCAATGAGCATCGTGCCGCTGCATAAGATCACGATCTGCGGCCACCAGGCAGACAAGGAGTCCGTTCTTGAAGATTTGCAGGAAATGGGGTGTATTCACCTCACTCCGCTCACCGAACGTGGAGCGGAGGTCGCCCAACACGGTCCCTCGGCCGAAGCGAGGGCGGCGCTGCGTTTTCTGCGCGATTGCCAGTTGCAGCGCAAGCAGGTCAGAGACGAGTCAAAGTTCGACGAACTCACCGTGGAGCGCCGGGCCCTGGAGATTCGCGACAAGACCCGCGACCTGGAAGACGAGCGTGACTTCCTGAGCCACCGCATCGAGAATCTCCGGAACTGGGGCGACTTCCGCTTTTACTCGACCGGGGAGATGCGCGGCCAGCGTCTCTGGTTCTACCAGGTACCGATCGGAAAGATGGCTGAAGTGGAGAGAACCAGCCTTGTTTGGGAGGTTGTGGGCAAGGACTCGCAGTACGCCTACGTCGTGGTAATTGCCGAAAAAGAGCCACTGGGCATGCCGGTGGTTCGTACCCGGACCGGCAAGAAGCCGCTCTCCGAATTGCAGAGCCGGCTGGAGGATGTACAGGTCGAGTTGGAGGATCTGCAAAGCGAGCGCGCCTCGCTCACGAAGTTCCGGGATCTGTTCGCGCGAAATATCAAGCGGCTCGAAGACCGGCAAGCGTTTTTCGACGCGTTTCTCCAGACCTACGACGCGGATCCGATGTTCGTTCTGCAGGGGTGGGCGCCCGCCCGGCGCGCCGCGGAATTCCAGGAGTACGCATTGAAAGCGGGCGTTCTGGTGGAGCTGGAGGAGCCGCGACCCGCCGAGGAGCCGCCCACGCTGTTTGAAAACAGCCCGGCGGCGTCGCCGGGAGAAGGCTTGGTGGGTTTCTATATGACACCGTCGTACTGGCTGTGGGACCCCTCCGGCGTAGTGGTATTTTCGTTCGCGTTGTTTTTCGCCATGATTCTCGGGGACGCCGGGTACGCGCTTGTGCTTTCGGTGTTGCTCGCGCTGGGTTGGGGAAAGCTGGGCGAAAGCCCGTCCAGGCGCCGATTACGCTTGCTGTTCACCTACCTGACTGGAGCCTCTCTCGCGTGGGGCGTCATTGTTGGCAGCTACTTCGGCCTCACCCCAGCCGAAGGCGGCTGGCTGCACCGCCTGAAGCTGCTTGACATCAACAATATGAATACGATGATGAATGTCACCATCGTCATCGGCGCCCTGCACATCGCGTACGCGAACGTCCGCGACGGAATGCGGCACAAGACCTCAGCAGGGCTTGCTCCTATCGGTTGGGCGATGATTATCCCAGCATGCCTGGCGCTCTACCTCGGGGTCACCGGCGTCCTCCAGCAGGCCGGATATGTAGTGATCGGGATCGGAGCTGTTTTGATCCTGCTGTTCACCGGGGCTGGGGAAAAGCCGCTCAAGCGGCTGTTGGCGGGACTGATGGGCTTCACCAGCGTCTCGAAGGCCTTTGGCGACATTCTGAGTTACCTGCGCCTGTTCGCACTAGGGCTGGCCAGTTCCTCGCTCGCCATCGCCTTCAACAATCTGGCGGAACAGGTGGCCAACTCCAGGCCGGGAATCGGCATTCTGTTCGGACTCCTGGTGCTTCTCGCCGGTCACACGATGAACCTGGGTTTGGCCATCGTAAGCGGATTCGTACACGGACTCCGGCTGAACCTGATTGAATTCTTCAGTTGGAGTGTAAAGGATGAGGGACGCCGGTTCCGGGCGTTTGAGAAGAGTGAAACTGCCCGGTGAGCGTGCTGGCTCTCAGCGGACCGAGTGCAGATCGAGGAGGATACAGACGTGAATGAAGTAATTCTCGCCTTGGGTTGGATCGGCGTATATTCCCCGATGGCCCTAGGGGCCATTGGGAGTATGGTCGGCTGCGGTATTGCCGGGATGGCGGCGTGCGGAGCGATGCTGGAGGTGGAGAGCGGGTACGGCCGGTTCGTCGGCGTATCGGCCCTGCCATCATCACAGACTATTTACGGCATTGTTGTGATGCTCGCCCTGCAGCGGACGGTCACTCTCGAAAACGCCCCAGCCCTGTTCGGCGTTGGCTCTTTGCTGGGCTTGGCGCTGGTGTACAGCGGGGCTTACCAGGGCCGCGCGGCCGCGGCCGCCATCAAGGCGTCCAAGTCAAAACCGGAGATCTTCGGGCTCTCCATTGCGCCGGCCGCCATTATCGAGGGCTTCGCGGTGTTCGCCTTCGTCTTCGCGCTAATTCTCGCCGGGACCATCCCCGGGGCGGAGTAGACCATGCCGGCATCTCACAAGATCTCTTCCGGCGTGCAGGAGCTGATCGAGCGCCTCCGCAACGACGGCGTCGCCGCCGGCGAGGCGGAAGCCGCACGGCTCATCAAAGAGGCGAAAGATCAGGCAACGGCTATCGTCGCCAAGGCAAAGAAGGAGGCCGATGACTACCGCGCAAGCGCGAGGGCTGAAATCGAGCGTGAGAAGGAAGCTGCTCACGCCGCGGTTCAGATTGCCGCCCGCGACACGATCCTCGAGGTGCGCGCCGACATAGCCGCTCGATTCGGCGCTCAGATAAAACGCATTGTGGCGAGGGAGCTGCAAGATCCGGAATTCCTGCGCCGCATGATTCTGGCCGTCGCGGGCGCCTCCATGCCAGAAGCGGCAGGCGGCAGCAACCTTGAAATTCGAATTGCCGACGTCCTCTTTGGCGGGAAGAAGGACGGAGAGATCAGCAAACGCATCGATCAGGTTCTGATGGGCGTCTCGGCGGATATGCTCCGCGAGGGCGTCGAGATCAAGCCGGCCGGTGACGACAAACCGGGAATGCGCGCCCGGCTGGCCGGTGAGGATATCGAGATCGATCTGACGGAAGAGGCCATCACCGAGGCGCTGCTCCGTCACACCCTGCCCCGGTTCCGGGCGATCCTGCAAGGCATGCAGGAGGTCTGAGCTTGGCCAAGACGCGCGAGTACTTCGATCTGGTGGCGAGCCTTCCGGCGCTTCCGTATTTTGACGGCGCCACCCGCAACCCGATCAACGCAGACCGGCTGGACGACCGGCTTCGCATATTGGAGCCCGACGACTACGAGATCTGGCAACGGGTCCGGGGTTTCCTCGATTGGCACCGTCAGCCACGGGCGCGGACCGACGAGGAGATGCTCGTGATGGCTCAGAGGATGCTCCGGGGCTTTCCCTGGCCCATCGCACGACATGTGGTCGAGAACCGGCTGCACCAGAGAATCATTTTGGCAGCGCTGCGAGCGCGGCGGCGGGACCTACCTCCTCCGCTGCTGAGCGCGCCGGCCCTGGCGGGCGAATTGGGAACTACCATTCTGCGCAATTGGAGCGCTCCGGATTTCAATCTTGCAGGGGTTTACCCATGGATCCCCGGAGCCGCCCGAATGCTTGAGAATCGCGACGCGCTCGGTCTGGACCGCCTGATGTTTCGGGCCGAGTGGAGGTGGCTTGACAGTCTGGAATACGCCAGCCCCTTTAGCTTCGGTGCGCTGCTCGCGTACCTGTTTCAGTGGGACATTCTGAATCAGTGGTTGTCGAACGACGCCATTGCGGCGGCGGAACACTTTCAAGAACTGACAGCGGAGGTGACGAGTGAGCACGAACAGATCTTCACATGAGCAAAGCGGCACTACCGCCCGCGTGGTCGAGGTCCGTGAAAGCCTGGTGGGCATCGAGTTCGAGGGACCACTCAGGAAGAACGAGGTCGGCTATGTTTGCGTCGGGGAGGAGCGGCTGAAGGCCGAGGTGCTTCGCATCCAGAACAACGAGGCGGACCTTCAAGTCTTTGAGACCACCCAGGGCGTACGGGTGGGCGACCCGGTGGAAATGACCGGAGAGATGCTCTCCGTCGAGCTCGGGCCGGGCATCATGGGAACGATCTATGACGGGCTCCAAAACCCGCTCACCGAGTTGGCTCACCGGCACGGATTCTTCCTGCCGCGGGGCGTCTACGTTGATCCGCTGGACCGTCAGAAGAAGTGGGCCTTTACTCCGGTGGCGCGCATCGGGGATCGGCTTGGAGCCGGCGCGGTCATCGGCACGGTGCCCGAAGGGCCCATCCAGCACAAGATCATGATGCCGTTTGATCTCGCCGAACCGGCCGAGCTCACCTGGATTCAGCAGGGCAATTTCACGGTAGACAGCCCGATCGCCCGCATTATGACGGCGGACGGCACGGAGCGGCCGCTGGACATGATCCAGCGGTGGCCGGTGCGCAGGCCGGTGAACGAACTGATGTTGCGGCGGCGGCAGATGGAACGGTTATATCCCTCGGAGCCGCTTTCCACCACCCAGCGGATCATTGATACGTTCTTCCCCATTGCCCGCGGCGGCACGGGCTGCATACCCGGCCCGTTCGGCGCCGGGAAGACCGTGCTGCAAAGCCTGATCGCGCGCTACGCGGACATCGACATCGGCATCATCATCGCCTGCGGCGAGCGCGCCGGCGAAGTGGTGGAGACGATCACCGAATACCCGGAAATGATCGACCCGAAAACCGGCAGTTCGCTCATGGACCGCACGGTGATTATCTGCAACACCTCGTCGATGCCGGTGGCGGCGCGCGAGTCGTCTATTTACACGGGCATCACCCTGGCCGAATACTACCGCATGATGGGCTACAACATTCTCGTAATCGCCGATTCCACTTCCCGCTGGGCGCAGGCAATGCGGGAAACATCCGGGCGTATGGAAGAGATTCCGGGTGAAGAGGCCTTCCCCGCCTACCTGGACTCCTCGGTCAAGAACGTCTACGAGCGCGCCGGTATCGTTCGCTGCCCCGACGGCGCTACTGGCAGTCTCACGATGATCGGAACCGTTTCGCCGGCGGGCGGTAATTTCGAGGAGCCGGTCACGCAGGCCACGCTGAGCACCGTGAAGACCTTCCTCGGCCTTTCCTACGACCGCGCCTACAAGCGCTTCTACCCGGCCATTGACCCGCTGATCTCCTGGTCACGCTATCTCGATCAAATGGCGTCCTGGTACCGCGAGCACCTCGGTCCGGATTGGGTGCCGGCCGTGAGAGAAATGCACGAACTGCTGCGCCGCGGCGATTCCATTAACCAGATGATGCAAGTGACCGGCGAAGAGGGTATCACCATGGAGGACTACATCACCTTCCAGAAAGCGTTCTTCGTCGACATGGTCTTCCTGCAGCAGGATGCGTTCGACCCGGTGGATATCTCAATGCCGCAGCCCCGCCAAATCGAAAGCTTCAATCTGTTACGGGAAATCGTCACGCGGGAATATGCGTTCGAAGACAAGGAGGCCGTTCGGGAATTCTTCACGCGCCTGACGAGCCGCTACAAAAATTGGAACTACACGGCGTCGGATGCACCAGACTACAGGCGCTACCGCTCCGAAATCAGGGCGCTCGTCGAACAGCATGCGGCGGAGGAAGCGAAGGCGTAATGGAATTTGATATCAGCCGGTGGGACGCTGTCTTGTTCGACCTCGACGGAGTGATCACCAAGACGGCCAAACTCCACGCAGCCGCGTGGAAGAAGACATTTGACGAATATCTGAAGGAGCGTGCGGCGAAGACCGGCGAGCCCGTACGCGAGTTCGACATCGCGACCGATTACAAGGAATACGTTGACGGGAAGCTGCGCCAGGATGGAGTGCGCGCCTTTCTTCAGTCGCGCGGCATCCACCTGCCGGAAGGAGAGCCCTCCGACGCCCCGGACCGCGAAACGGTGCACGGGATCGGAAACCGGAAGAACCGCCTTGTGCTGGACCTGATCGAGAACGAAGGGGTGGAAACCTACGAATGCTCGGTGAAATGGGCCCGAACGCTTCGCGAAAGCGGCCTCAAGACGGCGGTGGTTTCGGCGTCAAAGAATTGTGAAGCCGTCCTCCGGGTTACCGGCACCGCGGATCTGTTCGGTTACCGAATGGACGGAGTGGTGGCTGCAAGCCAGGGACTCCGGGGAAAACCCGCCCCGGACACTTTCTTGGCCGCGGCCAGGAAGCTCGGCGTGGAACCCGCCCGCGCAGTGGTCGTGGAGGACGCCATTTCCGGGGTGCAAGCCGGCCGCGCCGGCGGATTCGGACTGGTAATCGGCGTGGACCGGAAAGGCGATCCTGAATCGCTCCGGCGGGCCGGAGCCGACGTTGTCGTGCAGGACCTCGGCGAGTTTGGCTGCTAGCGCCGACAGGGTGCGCTTATAGACATTGCCGGGTTATCCTGTTTCGCCCCTGGAACGGCACGAGCCGTTGCATCATTGTCCGCCGGCAGCCGTATCATTGACTGCATCAGCCTGGGCTTGAAGACGTGGTGCGGGTGGCGGGGTATCGGAGCGGGTTTTTAACCACAGAGGGCAGGGAGGATCGGAGAGTTGGGTGGTGCGCTTCTGGGGTTGAGGAGGGGTTTGGGGGGGCCGCATGGGCGCAGG
>CAYXVG010000010.1:0-82789 GCA_964468205.1 uncultured Solibacteraceae bacterium
AGGGGCGAGACGTCCCGCGCATCTCAGCCGCCGAAGCGATGGCCATCGCCGAGCGTGAGATCCCCGACGCCATGACGACGATGCTCGGCGTGCCGACGCAGCCGGCGGACGCGTATTACGTCCGCCGGAAACGCGAGACCGACCGCCTGCACCTCGGCTCTAACTTCCTCTACCTCGACCCTTACAACGGCAAGGTCTTGTCGAAGGAGGTGGATGGGGAGAACCAGCCGCTCGCGCGCACCGTGCTGCGCTGGTTCGGCTACATCCATTTCGGCACTTTCGGCGGCGTCGCGACCCAGGTCTTGTGGGTGTTTCTGGGCTTGACGCCTGGGGCGCTGTTCTGCACAGGTTTCTTGATGTACTGGAACCGCGTGCTGAGCAGGCGGTGGCGCCGGCTGGGCCGTCGCGCTCGGGCTCGGCGCCCGTCCCTCGACCCCAGCGTAATCTCCGAAGCAAGGTGGCGCCAGTAAAGCCCTCCGGCCTGCTCCCATCGCGAACGCTGGCTCACCGTTCTGGGTTACCACATGGGCTGGCGCCTTGGGCGACTGCTCGAATTGACCTGGGAGCAGGTGAACTTCGAAGACGGCGTGATCTACGCGCCGGATCATCAGCGGGAAGGTAAGCAAGGTGGGAACTGTCTCCATCTCCGGTGACATGCAGGAGGCGCTGCTTGAGACTTGGCGGAGCGCCGGCGGACTCAGAGCTGCAACAGTTGTCCATCGACCCGACGGCGCTCCCGTTGTGGACATTCGCAAGGCTTGGGCTCGGGCGACGCGGACCGCCGACTGCGGAGGTCTACGCTTCCACGACCTACGAGCCTGTGCTGTATCCAATCTGATCGACGTCGGAGTCACCCAACTGAACGCCATGAAGGTCAGCGGCCATCAGCCCGACTGCATGATTTGCCGCTATCGAATCGTCAGTCCGAAGCAACTTCGGAGCATTGGGGAGAGAGTCGAGGCGTACCTCGGAGGGAAGCATTCGGAGGATCATCCAAATGCAGTGACCGCCACGGTGGAGCTAGGTGGTCGCGGGGGAGGGATTTGAACCCTCGACCTTTGGGTTATGAGCCCAACGAGCTACCAGACTGCTCCACCCCGCAAATCCATATTAACAACTAACTTGCGCCGTAGTCAATCAACTTCGGCTCCGCTTAGTGCCTCGACCGCCCCATCCTGTTGATCGTCGTGGACTAGAGGAATTCGCTGAGATGCAATTGGCGCCCATTCAGGTCTCGATATCCGGCGTTCGCTGCGGCCCGATTGCCCGCAAGTGGCGTCGTCTGGTAATATCACGGTCTGCAGGCAGCGGGGGTGCATGGCTGGTGTGCCCATGAGCCGTGCCCGTTCGGAAAGCACTCGATCATGCGGAAAGTTCCATTCAATGAGTCGGTTAAGATTATCGCCAACGGCACTCTGAACTGGATTAGGGAGCGCCCAATCGTGGTCTCCTTCGAGGTGACGGACGCCTGCACGTGCTATTGCCGGCATTGCGATCACGGCGGTCCGAAGGACGAGCCGAACCTCATGCGGCCGGAAGACTACAAGCGCTATCTCAAGGTGTTGCAACCGTGTGTTGTTCAGATTTCCGGCGGGGAGCCGCTGCTGCGGGACGATCTGGTGGAGATTGTTCGCAACATTAAGAAAAAGGGTGGTTTACCCTATACCATCCTGGTTTCAAGCTGGTCACTGATGACAGTGGAGAAGTACCAGGAACTCTACGAAGCGGGCGTTGACCAGTTTTCTGTCAGCATGGACTTCCCGGATTGCCGCCACGATGATTTCCGCGGGCTTGACGGTCTATACGAGCGCCTTGAACAAGTGGTGCCCGCCGCCGCCAAGCTGGGCTACGACAACATCGTGCTGAATTCCTGCATCACCAGCGTTAACGTCTCGGAAATCAACAACATGGCAGACAAGGCGAGGGAGTGGGGCGTCAATATCTGCTATTCGGCGTACTCCGCCCGGAGGGTGGGCAATCAGGATCTGTTCCTGAACACGCCGGACCAGCTCAAGTTGCTCAATGAAGGTTTCGACAAGGTCGAGGCCCGCCGTGACGGGACGAATTGGGTGGTGAACTCGACCTCCACTCTCAACGGCACACGCCAGTATTTCGAGAATGGCGGAATGCCCGGATGCTCGGCCGGCCGCCGGTTCCTCGTGGTTACCTGTCGCGGCGAGTTGCAGCCCTGTTCGATGCACTTTGTCCGCTACGGCTTGCATGAGCAGAAGCGAATGATCCAAGAGTTCACCAATCACAACACCTGTGATGAGTGCTACGTATCGATCCGCTCCTACCTGGACAAGAACTTCGGTCAACTTCTGAAGGAGAATGTCGGTGAGTACTTCTCGTTCCGGAAAGACCGCGAGGAAGCAGTTAAAATCCACTCATAATCCAACCTGTCTGATATCTCGATTCTCCAACGTTCCGCTCCGCCGCACTCATGATCTGCCGGGGGGTGGCGCGTTTGACAGAGCAGCGGCACAAACGCTAAAAAGAGGGCGAGGAATCAGGTTCCGCGTTTCCGGGAGGGTACGATGCGAAAAGAGAGACATCGGCGAGTCCCGGTGATCGCCTTTTTGCTTGCCATTTCCTTCCTGCCGGCGGCGCCCGCCGAGCCTTCGTTCCTCGCCTGGACGGACGAGCAGAAAGAGCATTTCCTCCGCAACGCCGAAGTGATTGACTCCGAGAGGCTCAACATCGGCATAACCGGATCGTCGCGGCTTACCCTCAAACTGGACGGCGTGGAGCACGCGGCTCATTTCCAATCGGTCAATGAGCGGGCGTTGACGAAAGAAACCGCCATGGGCCTGGAGCTTCACTTCGCCGACAGCTACAAATTCAACATCGCGGCTTACCGGTTGGACCGCCTCTTGGAGCTGGAAATGATTCCAGTTTCGATCGAACGCCGCTACGAAGGGAAGACCGGCGCTTTTACGTGGTGGGTGGACGATGTCCTGATGATGGAGAAGGAACGGTATCTCAACGACATCGAGCCGCCGGACCAGCGACGCTGGAATGAGCAGATTTACCGCGTGCGCGTGTTCAACGAGCTGGTCTACAACATGGATCCGAATCTCGGCAACATCCTGATTACAAAGGATTGGGAGGTTTGGATGATTGATTTCACCCGCGCGTTCCGTCCCTTTAAGCGGATTCGTGAGGAGAAGAATCTCGAAAAGATCGACCGGCGGCTGCTCGCGGCGCTTGAGGGTATCGAGGAGGGCGAAGTGCGAAGCGCTCTGGATGGTCTGCTTACCGGGATAGAGCTTGATGGGCTCCTCGCCCGGCGGGACCTGATCGTGGAGTTTTTCAAATCGCGCGCGGAGGAGGAGGGCGGGACAGCGGTTTACTACTAGAGAACTGGCGAGTAATCAGCGGCCCTGAACAGGTTGATGCTGATGTTTGAAACGATCTGACCGGACTCCTTAAGGGAATCCTCCTTGACCTGTTTCCACTCCGGATCGGCGGAAAAAGCAGCCCATTTCTCTTCCCGCTCGGCGAGATTGGCGAACGGCGTCAGGTACACCAGGCATGGCTTGTCCGGGCCAAACTCGGTATCGGTGTAAAGAAGCGGCCGGATACCGAGACGGTGGAAGATGCCGGTCTCCGGCCCCGCGAAGCGTTGATGCAGTTCGTGGAGCAGCTTGTGGCTGGGGGAGTGGTAGGTGCGGAGTTCAAATAAGCGGGGAGCGCCGGGCGGGTTCGCGTCCGCGCCGATGGTTGGCGAATAGGCCGCCGCCCGCAGGAGGCTGGTGGTGTAGCTTTCGACGGGGGCATGGTGATCGTCTTCCCAGACATAGAAACCCTTCCCGAACTCCCTGTCGGCTCCGAGCTTCTCGCGAAGCCGTCCGTACTCCTCGTAGGACTCCATGCCGCAGAACATTGCCACCTGTGGCATATGCTCGGAGATCACCGCCTGAAGGAAGATCTTGAGGCCGGAGCAGTGACGTTCAAGCGCGGGAAGAAACGCCTCCTTGCAGAACCGGTGAATGCGGTCCAGTTGATTCCCATTCTTGAGATAGAAGCGGTTGAAAAGATAGTAGCGGACTGTGTTTTCCGTCAAGGCGGTTCCTCCTGTTCAGGCCCGGCTAACTCACAGCGGGCTAAAATACAAGAATACCCTGATGCGTGTCTTCCTAAGCGTCCTTCTCGCTCTCCCACTGTGGGCTTCGGAATACGAAGCTCCCGCGCGCGACCGCGTCGCGGTCCCGCGGCCAGGAGCGACCTCGGTCCTGCCCGGAGGCCGGGAGATTGAGGCGCACGGACGCCAATTCGCCACCGGCCCGAGCCCGTTCGGCATCGCGATCAACCGCCGCGGAAGGCGGATCGTGACCGCAGATGGCGGCCCTCAAAGCTACTCCCTGACGGTGCTCGAAAGGGACGGGCGTGGGCGGATTCAGGCACGCCGGATCGTGGCGCCCGAAGAGGGCTCGGAGGCGGGGAAGAAGGAGACCTGGCGGAGCGTGTTCATGGGTGTCGCGTTCGCGGGCGAAGACGAGGTCTTTCTCTCGGAGGGAGAAAGCGGACGTGTGCGGCGGACAAAGATAGATGGTGATGGCAGGTCCGAGGCACTATACGAACTGAATTCCCGCGACGTTGGCGACAGCTATACGGGAGACCTCGCATATGACGAGGAGCGCCGGCTTCTCTACGTCGTCGACCAGGCCAACTTCCGGATTGTGGTCTTCGACGAACGCAAGCACCAGCGGATCGCTTCGCTTCCGGTAGGCCGCATCCCATTCGCGGTCGCGCTCTCTCCGAACCGGAAGCGCCTTTACGTGACGCATGTGGGAATGTTCGAATATACTGCGATTCCAAATGCCGACTCTTCAAGAGCCATCGAGACCGGTCTGCGTTTCCCAGCTTTCGGGTTCCCGAGCGAGGAGGCTCGCAATGGGGCACGGCGGGAGCCGATGGCGGGGGCCGTCGACGTCCCGGGCCTTGGAGACTTGAATGTCCCGGAAAGCAACTCAGTGTGGGCGATCGACGTGGACGATCCGGCCCAACCGAGGGTCCTTGCCAAGATTCGGACGGGCAAGCCGGCCGGCGGCGAGGTTGCGGGAGGCAGTTCGCCTTCAGCCGTGTTGGCCACCGCGGAACGAGTCTATGTCGCCAACTCGCACAACGATTCGATAACCGTCATTGATGCTGCGGCCCTGAAACCTCTTGGTGAAATCGAGCTGCGCATTCCGGGGCTGAGCTCTCTTCGTGGCGTGTTACCCGCCGGGATGGACTATCACCCTTCCACAGGGTGGCTGTTTGTCGCCGAGGCCGGCATTAACGCCGTGGCTGTTGTGGATACCCGCCGCAGCCAGGTAATTGGGCACATTCCAGCCGCGTGGTATCCGGTAGCGGTGAGGGTCCATGAGGATGACGTCTATGTCGTGAACGCCCTTGGACACGGGACCGGCGCCACAGCGAACAAGATGATCGCGATCCGGGAGAGGATAGGCCGCGAGCCTGGCGGCGCGCTGACCGTCTTCCCGGTCCCCGCGGTTCGCGAACTCACGCAGCTCACGAACCGCGTCATGGCAACAAACGGCTTCGTTCCCCTCCGCGATGCGGAGCCTGCGAACTATCCCGACAAGATCCGGCATGTGGTTTTGATTGTCAAGGAGAGCCGCAGCTATGACGAAGTGCTTGGCGACATCGGGCAGGTTGGCACTCACCAGGCGGACGGCGCCCCCATGCTCGCCCGTTACGGACGTTTCGGCAGCGCAAGCGCCACAGGCGGCGGCTTCAGCGCCCGCTTCTCGCTAAAGAACGTCAATATCACGCCGAACCACCATGCCATTGCCGTGCGCTGGTCATTCAGCGACAACTTCTACTCGGATTCGGCAACCAGCATGGGCGGGCATCACTGGTTACAAGGTGTACCACCAAATCCCTGGACGCTGAGCTCCGCGATGGCCGCCTACGGCGGCCGCAAGGAGTTTCGTCTGCATTCGAGGGCCCCGGGCAGGAGGTCGTTTACGGGGAGGCGCACCTCGGTTCATCCGGAAGGAGTTCCGGAGCGGGGGACCCTTTGGCGCCACCTCGCGAGAAACGAAATCACCTTCCGCAACTTCGGAGAGGGTTTCGAACTCGCTGGCGCGGCCAGCGGAGCGGGCATGCAGCCGACGGGCGTCCGGTTGCTGACGAACGTCCCGATGCCCGAAGTTCTGTTCCGGAACACGTCCCAGGAGTACCCTGGGTACAACACGGACATTCCCGACCAATACCGGGCCTCGCAGTTCATCGGCGAGATCCAGAATCGATACGTGAACACAGGCGAGGAACTGCCGCGGTTTCTCTACGTCCATCTCCCAAACGACGACACCGCGCCCGCCCGGCCCCAAGACGGCTACCGCTACGAGGCTTCCTTCGTGGCGGACAATGACTACGCTCTCGGCCGGATCGTCGAGTTCCTGTCGGGCACACCCTACTGGCGCAATATGGTTGTTTTTGTCGTCGAAGACGAAGGTCAGGGAGGGGTGGATCACGTGCATGCGAACCGCGTGCCGTTCCTGGCCGCGGGCCCCTGGGTGCGGCAGGGATACGTGTCTCACCGCAACGTGAGTTTTCCGGGACTCCACAAAACAATCTACGGCCTGCTTGGTATTCCCCCGCTCCATCTCCTCGACGCCACGGCAACAGACCTTCGCGACATCTTCACCGAGAAGCCCGATTTCACGCCCTACGAAGTCCAAGAGATTCCAGAGGAGCTGTTTGTCCCGAGCCGCGCGAGACCAGCCCGGCGCCAGTAGCGGGTGTCCCACGACAGAGCCGCTACTTGCCGATGCAGAAGGTGGAGAAGATGCGGTTGAGAATGTCGTCCGCGGTGGTGGCGCCGGTGATCGCGTCAATGGGCTGGAGAGCGGCGTAAAGGTCGAGCAGAATCATCTCGTGCGGAATCCCGTTGCGAACGGCCTCCTCGGCCCGGCGGACGGCTCCCAGACTCTCGCGCAGACACTGCTCGTGCCGAAGTGACGTGATGAATCCACCTTCCTGCTCGAGACGGCCTTCCGGGGATATCTCGCTCAAGCAGCGGCGGCGCAGTTCCTCGATTCCGCCACCGGTGAGGGCCGAAACCGTGATGCAGTCCGCGGCACGGAGTTCGGCGGCACGGGGGAGGTCGGCTTTGTTGCCGACAATCAGGTGACGGCCTTGCTCCCGGGCCCGCGCGATCAGGTTCCGGTCGTCTCCAGTTTCCGGTTCGGACAGGTCGACCACAACCAGCGTAAGATCGGCGTCGGCCATTGCCTGATAGCTGCGCTCGATACCGAGGCTTTCGACAACATTCCGGCCCTGGCGGATGCCGGCGGTGTCGACGAACTTCACCGGGATGCCTTCAAGCGAAGCGACCTCGGACACCATGTCCCGGGTGGTGCCGGCGATCTCCGTTACGATGGCCCGGTTCTGCTCGAGCAGGCGGTTGAACAAGCTGCTCTTGCCCACATTGGGCCGGCCCACGATGGCAAGAGTGAATCCGCCGTGGACAAGCTTGCCATAGGAGTAGCTTTGCACCAGCGATTCGATTGCGGATGCGACGGCCTCGGCCCGATCGAGAATCTCCCCGCTCGAGGCGACGCTCACGTCGTCCTCGGCGAAGTCGATTCCCGCCTCAAGCAGCGCGATGAGCTCCAGCAGTTGATCCTTAGCCGGCTTCAGATGGCGGCTGATGGAACCGCCGGCCTGTTGGGCGGCGACTCGCGCCTGGTAAAGCGTGGTGGATTCAATCAAATCCCGGATCGCTTCGGCCTGCGGGAGATCGATGCGGCCATTGACGAAGGCGCGCAGCGTGAATTCGCCGGGCTCAGCGAGCCTCGCGCCGAGCCGGCAAGCTGATTCGACACAGTGGCGAAGGACCACAGGGGAGCCATGGCAGGAGATCTCGACCAAGTCTTCAGCGGTGTAGGATCGAGGCTTGGCGAACCAGGTCACGACAACTTCGTCGACCGTCCGGGAGTTATTGTCGAGCAGTTTGGCGAGTTTTGCAGTCCGAGGCGCCCAATTGCCGGAGTCCGGGAGGCGAACCAGCGTGGCGGCAATCTGTTTGGCCTGCTGCCCGGAGAGGCGCACCACACCGAGCCCGCCGCGTCCGGGCGGAGTGGAGACGGCAACGATGGTGTCCTGAAGATTCATCGCCGGAGGAATCAGCCCTTCCCGTCAAACTGACTTTAGCGGCGCCGGTAGCGGGCAGGTCTCGGGGGCGGTTCGGGGAGCGACGCCATACCCTCGGGATAAATCACAACGCCGCGGTGTGGCCCTGCTCCGAGGCTTTCGCTGCGGACTTCCTTGAAATCCCGTAGGGCCAAGTGTAGAATGCGGCGCTCACGGCTGGTCATCGGGCCGAACCGGAACGGCTGCCCGGTAGCTCTGACCTTTTCGGCGGCGGTGGTGGCGCTCAAGCGGAGTTCCTCGATGCGAAGCATGCGGTAGTCATTCGCGTCAAAGGCGATCATTGCATGTTCGTTTGGCGCGACCCGCAGAGATTCGAGGGTGAGGTGCTCCAGGGCCAGCAGCAGCTCGGCCCGGTTTTCGAGGAGAAGATCCACATCCGGTCCCCGGAAGCTGACGAGTACCTCCGGATTCTCGAAATCGGGGAACCGCGTCTCTGGCTCGGAGATGGTTGGCTTCACCTCCAGATCCGCCAACTGGAGGATGGGGTCCAGGAACTGCTCGATTCGAGGGCCGATTTCATCAACCACAAACTTCTTCGTTTCCACGAACTCCTACTTCCTGCGCCCCTTCTTTTTGGGCTTGATCTCCGGCTTGGGTTCCGGGGGGGGCGCCGGCTTTCCTCCGATTTTGTTGATGATTTGCTGCTGTGCGACCCCGACGATATTGCTGGTCAACCAGTATAACACCAGGCCGCTTGAGACTCCGTAGAAGATGAAACCCATCATGAGCGGCATCATGTACATAATGCGCTGCTGGCTGCTGCTTACCGCCGTCGTGGGCGTCATCTTCTGCATTGCAAACTGCGAGATGACCATTGTAACCGGCAGGATGCGAATCGGGAGTTGCTCAGGCAGCGAAAGGTCCGCGACCCACAGCCACTCCGCTCCGCGGAGTTCGATTGCCACCGTGAGCACCTTGTAGAAGGCGAAGAAGAACGGAATCTGCAGAATCATCGGCAGGCACCCAGCCGCGGGATTCACGTTGTGCTTCTTGTAGAGCGCCATGAGCTCTTCGTTCTGCTGCTGCTTCTTCGGGTCCCTCAGGCTGAGCCCCTTATACTTGTCTTGAAGCTTCTTCACCTCGGGCTGGATCGCCTGCATTTGCTTCATGCCCTTCATGCCGGTGAGCTTGAGCGGGAAGAGCAGGATGTTAATGGCCAAGGTCACGATGACGATCGCCCATCCCCAGTTGCCGACCCAATTGCCGTGAACCCATCTGAGAGCCAGAAACAGGGGTTTGGCAAGCAACGAGAACCAGCCGAAATCGACGAGTTGCTGGAGCCGCGGGTCGATCGATTCGAGCACCCTGAGGTCTTTCGGGCCCACAAACAGGGAAAAGTGGTTCTGCGCGAGTCCGCCGATGCCGGCGCCGGGATGATACTGCACCCGCTCATCCTTGCCGAAGGCGATCTCGTCCGCATAGACCCGCAACTGGAAGGCGGGGCCGCTGTTGCGCAGGGCGACGGCCGCGAAGTACTGGTCTTCGAGTCCGGCAAATGAGTAGTCACCGCTAAACGTCATGGGGCCGTCTTCGGCTTCGTCCGGATCGTTGACTACGAGTTTGCGCTCGGCGCTGTCGAAGAACACCGTATGCTGCATGGTGGGTGCGTTCTCAACGTTACGGTCTCCGAAGCCGCCGCGCCAAACCAGGAAATGAGGCACCGGCGCGCCACTGTAGCTGGCTTCGGAGGTGACCTCGAGAAGGTAGGAGTCCCGCTCGAACTGGAAACTCTTCCGGTAGACGGTGACGCCATCGGAGAGTTCGAACGAGACGCCGAGTCCGTCGCTCGATCTCGTGGCGGCGAAGAGGCCGGTATTCGGATTCAGCGCCGGGGCGTTGCCGGCGAATTCAATGTGGAACGGATGGGCAAACTGCTCCATCGCCGGCTGGAACACGACATCCAGCAAGCCGGTCCCGGGAGCCTCCGGGTCATCTTCGCCGGCCAAGACCGGACTTTCGACGTAGTCTTTGAGCACCCAACTTTTGACCACGGCGCCCATGTTCGACAGCGTGACCCGGAACACATCGGTTTCGATGATGATCTCCTCTTCCCGATCGGCCGAAACAGCGCCCGCGGCTTCCGGCACGGAGGGCGCGTCAGGGGTGACTGGAGACACATCTGGTTGCTGCTTGGCCGGTTCGGGCGCCGGCTCGCGCTCCGCTTGGCTTTGTTCGCTCTGATCGGAACCGGCTGGTGGGGCTACCGGTGGGTTTGTTTTGAAAAAATAGGGGGTCAGGAACAAAATAGCCCCCATCAGGATGAAAGCCAGGAGGAGCCTTTTTTCCATCGACAGCTCGCCGTCCGAGCCGCCGTTTCCTTTTGGTAAGTCCGCCATGGAATAACTCGATAACTTCTATGATCGTCGGGTCCCGTATCCTACCTTAGCGAAAACCGCCTACGGCGGCGATGACTCCGCCGGGCGGCTTGTTTCATCACCATTACCCGGTTCCGGAACCGGGTCGAAGCCGCCCGGGTGAAATGGATGACACCTGAGGAGCCGCCGCAGAGCGAGCCAGAGGCCCCGGCAGGCTCCGTGCTTCTCCACTGCTTCCCGGGCGTACACGGAACAGGTCGGGTGAAACCGGCATGCGGAGGGCAAGAACGGGGAGAGCCAGCGTTTGTAACCGCGCAACAGCCATATCAGGAAGCGCTGCATCTCCGTAACACTTTCCGCACTTCACGCCGGAGATCCGGAAGAGACGCTTCGAGAACCCGCCGGCTCGGATTGAACACTACATCCCATCGTTTCTCGAGGGCGCCAATCTCATAGCGAACCGCCTCGCGCATCCGGCGCTTGATTCGATTGCGATCCACGGCCTTTCCGACCGCTTTCGGAACAGTGAAGCCCACCCTCGGACCCGATCCTTCCGCCCGCGCGAAGCAGAATGCGCGGAAGAAGGGACCGGAGAGCCGCAAGCCTTCGCGATAGGCCCTGCGATAGTCACCCGAACGCAGTAGTCTATGCTGTTTAGGAAACGAAAAATCCGGTTTCGTGGCGATCGGCTTAATGCGCTCTTCGGACAGCCCGCTCGTCGCTAACGGAGAGCTCATGACGGCCCTTTGCCCGCCGGCTGGACAAGATGGCCCGGCCGGCCTTTGTTCTCATGCGCTCCCGGAACCCGTGCTTCTTAGCGCGTTTGCGATTATTTGGTTGAAACGTTCGCTTTGGCATAGTACAACTCCGCGCCGGTCAGGCTATTGCTCCGAGACGGCACACTAAATGCGTTTCGTTGGGGAAGCCCCGAAAACATAGTATAGCAGACAGCCTCGGGGGAAGCTGCGATTGAGGCGGAATTCCGCTCACCGGCGCTGGGGGTTTGGTGGTACGATGCGGGCGTGGGGGGCAAGACTTTTCTGGGATTAGGCGCCGCCGCGACTCTACTTATATCGTGCGGCGCCGGCGGTCCCCCGGAGTCAGTGACCAAGTCCAGTTCGCATGCCACGGGTTATGTGGATGGGGCCGTCTGCGCGGGATGTCACGCCGAGATTTTCGCCAGCTACCAGGAAACCGGGATGGGGAGGTCGTTTTACAGGCCGAGGCCGAGCCGGATGGTGGAGGATTGGAGCGGCGGGGAAAGCTTCTATCACGAAGCGTCCGATCGCTACTACACGATGTCGAAGCGAGACGGAAAGTACTTCCAGAGACGTCACCAAGCCGGCTTCGAGGGCAAGATCGAGAATGTGGTCGAGAAGGAGATCCATTTCATCATCGGTTCGGGCAACCATGCGCGGACTTACCTGCACCGCACGCCTAGCAACCAGTTGGTCGAGCTACCGGTGGCCTGGTATGCCGAGAATGGCGGTTTCTGGGCCATGAACCCCGGCTACGATCGCCCGGACCACCCCGGATTCCGACGTGTGATCTCTAATGACTGCATGTTCTGCCACAACGGCTATCCCGAGCAGCCTGAGGCCGGATTCGTTGGCGGCGGCGAGGCGCTGTTTCCGGGCAGGCTGCCGGAAGGGATCGATTGCCAGCGCTGCCACGGACCGGGAAAGGAGCATGTGGACACGGCCGTCGCGGAAATGGCGGAAGAAGAAATCCGCCGCAAGATCTTCAACCCTGCCGGACTGCCAGTGGACCGGCAACTCGAACTCTGCATGCAGTGCCATTTGGAATCCACCAGCCGTAGTCTTCCGTACTCCTTAGTGCGCTTCAGCCGCAGACCGTTCTCTTACCGGCCTTGGGAGGCACTGGGCGACTACATCATCCATTTTGATTTCGAGACGGGCAAAGGCCTCGAGGATCACTTCGAGATTGCTCATCATGCCTATCGGCTCAGGAAATCTGCCTGTTTCCGGAAGGGCGAGGGACTTGTGTGCACGTCATGCCACAACCCACACGAGGCAGTGCGTGGGGCAGAACAGACCGAACGGACGGCGACTGTCTGCCTGGACTGCCACGGTGAGCCGCACACCGAATCGCGAGACTGTGCGGACTGTCATATGCCGAAACGGCGCGCGGACGATGTTGTACACGCCGTGATGACGGATCATTTTATCCGGAAGCCGCCCTCCGGCCGGAATTGGCTGGCTCCACTCGAAGAGACACACGAGACTCAGGAAACGGCCTATCGGGGAGAGGTGACGCTATACTATCCTCCCGAACTCCCCGAGACCCCGGAGAACGAGTTACTGCTAGCGACTGCGCAGGTCTATTCTGGAGCCAACCTGGAGGCGGGAATTTCGCGATTGCGATCCGCAATTGAACGGCGCCGACCCGAGCGTCCTGAATATTATCATCATCTGGCCGAAGCCTACTGGAAGAGCAATAATCTTGAAGAGGCCGCTCATTGGTACCGTAGGGCGCTCGAACGGGATCCGGAATTCCTTCCATCCGTGCGCAATCTGGGCTCCACGCTGATCGCCGCCGGAAAGCCTGCCGAGGCGGTCAGTGTCCTGCGATTGGCGCCGGAGGACCCCGCCTCGCTGGTAAATCAAGGAGATGCGCTCCTGGCACAAGGCCGTTTCATACCCGCCGCCGAGGCCCTACGAAAAGCAGTAGGCCTGAATCCCGACCTTCCAGAAGCCTGGACGAACCTAACTCGGGCTCTCGGGGGCCAAGGTGACATGGCCGGAGCGATCAACGCGGCTCGAGAGGCGGTGCGCCTGCAACCGGACAGTGCGACAGCACACAGTAATCTCGCAAACTACCTCGAAGCGTCGGACAATGCCGCTGAGGCGGAGTATCACTACAAGACCGCCATCACGATGGACCCTTTGCACGCCGAAGCCTTCTATAACTATGGGACGGCGCTGGCCGGCCAAAAGAGGTATCGAGAAGCGGAGAGCTACTTGCAGCGGTCCGTCGAGATTGATCCGGCGCTGGCCGGCGCTCACCTGAACCTTGGCAATCTCCAAGCGGCCCAAGGCTCGCCGGGAAGCGCAATCCCCCATTTTCTCCGGGCGCTCCAGGCCCAGCCCAGGTTTGCCGCCGCCCGGATGAATCTCGGCCTCGCTCTTGCCGAGACAGGACGGATGGAGGAGGCGGTGGCCGAGTTTCAGAAGGCCGCGGAGGGGCCGGACCCTCAGATCCAGCAGGCAGCGCGGGAGATACTTGGACGTCTCAGTGGGGCGCAGAAATAGCGGATTGCCGCATTGCGGGCGTGAAGCACCGTACCGGCCAATGCGGATGGGAAGACAGAGTTGGACGGGATCCGCGCAGACAGGGAAGCGGGAAACACTCGTGGTGGTTCCCGCTTCTCGTCAAATAGGGTTTCCGGGGCCAGCTACCAGTAGAGTTTCAGTCCGAACTGGTTTGTCCGCATGCCCCGGGCGCCGGTGATGACGCCGTAGTTGGCGGAGTTCCGGTTGGTGTTCGGGTTGCCCCAGTTCACTACGTTCGGGAAGTTGAACGACTCGAAACGGAACTGGAGCACGAAGCGCTCAGTCATCCGGAAATTCTTCATGGCCGAGAAGTCCCAACCAAAGACGCCCGGACTGATGTACGTGTTGCGATTGATGTTCCCCTGCCGGTACGTAAGCTGGTTCGCCCCGGTGGCATCGGGAACGTTGCAGGAGATAGCCGCGGCCCAACTGCCGGTCACTGCCCTCTGTTCCGGTGTCGCCCGGCGGAAGTATTCCTGCGGAGTCGGATTGTCGAGGAACGGGGTGATCCCAGTGGCATCACCGCGATTTCCTTGTGCGTTTGAGTTGAGGTCTCCGCAATTTCCGCCGTTGAATGGCGTCCCGGTCGAAATAGTGAATATTGAACCGAGCTGCCAATCGCCGACGATCGTGTTGGCAACCCCGCCAAGGTCGGCGGCTTTCCCCCTGCCAACTGGTATTTCGTAAAGCACGGAGCCGGTGAAGCGGTGGGAAGTGTGGAACTGCGAGAGTCCTCGCTCCCAGCGGAAGTCGTAGCTACTGGCGGGAAAGAGGTTGTCGCCAGCGTTTGTGCGGATCGCTGATCCGGTATCAGTCGCGCGGGACCAGGTGTAGCCGGCGAGATAAGTCAGACCGTTCGAGAATCGTTGATGTAGCTTGACGATCCCCGAATTGTAGTTCGAGTTCACCACATTTGCGATGGTCTGGATGCGGCCGTACGCCTCACCACCGAACGGACGGCGCTCGTTGGTTAAACGGTTGTCGTCTGGCCCGGTGCGTTCCACCGGCGTGTTCCAACCGAACATGCGCTGGAGCTTGGTTCCTTTGTTGCCCTGGTAGCCCACTTCCAGCATCAGGGTGTCGGTGAGCTGGTACTGGATGTTCATGAGGTATTGAGCGATGTAAGGAGTCCGGCGACCGGCGTCATTGGCAAAGGTGTACAGACCCGCGAGACAAAGACCATCCCAGTCGGAGCAACCACTATCACCGCCCCCTGCTTTTACGGCCCAGGGAGCCACGATATTTGACGTCGGCAGCAGGTCGAGCGAACGGGCCGACTCCCGGAAACCGAGATTGCGGCCCAAGTCAAAGACCGGGTTACCAGTGTCCTGTGAGTAGAAGATGCCAAAGCCGGTGCGCACCGTCATCCTTTGGGTCGGCTGCCACGCGATTCCGATCCTCGGAGCGAAATCATTTTTGTCCGGGAAGACGGCCGCGCGGCCGCCGAGAACATCATCACCGGTCTCCTTCGGGACGATGTCCTTAATATGGACGTTGAGCCCGTCGTGAAAGTCGCCCGGTCCGGGCCGGACCAGAACGGGCATCGGACAAGTCGGGTCGATTCCGCTGTCATTCACACCGGTGCAGAACATCTTGACGTTGAAGACGCCCCGATAGCGGTCCTTCCACGGCGGCGTGAACTCATAGCGCAACCCTAGGTTCAGGGTTAAGTTGGGACGGACCTTCCACTGGTCTTCGATGTAGGCGTAATAGGCCCACTGCCGGAACTGCACGTTGGCGATACCCATGGCGCGGGTGGATTCCGACGTCCAGCCGAGTAGTCCAGTGGCAAACGCCGACCCAGTATCCGATAGGTTTTCCGGATCCGAAGTGTAACGGCTCGGAAACTGGAAGAACCCGCGTGGGAACTGATTGCCCACCTGGTTGAAGCGCCGGCTTGCGATCTCGCCGCCGAACTTGATGGTGTGGTTGCCCGTAACCCAGGAAACATTGTCGAGCAGTTGATAGGTCCGGTTGCGGTTGATAAACGGACCGCCTGTCGCCTCGCCCCAGCCGGCCACCTCGTTGTTCCCCGTGAAACCGACCCCCGGCGTTCCCCAGGCGGCTTCAATCGGTGACTGAAGGCCGACAATACCCAATTCCGACGTCACGTCTCGGACGCCGTTGAAGAATGTCAGCTTGTCGTTGTCGAAGAGGTTTACGCCCAGCCGGAGTTCGTTGACAACGCTGGTTCCGAAAGTGCGCACGTTTGACAGCATGATCTGCCAGGTATTGGTGCCGATGCTCTCGTCCTGGAACAGAAACGCCTTGCCGTCTGTCAAAACCTCACTACCCCAACTGAAACGGCCGAACCATTGGGATTTGGCGCCTTCCTGCCAATCTATTCGCGTCGTGAACTGGTCCCAATCGAGCGGATCCGGGGAATCGCGGACGTAGTTGAATGGATCGACGCCAACCGTGGCGCCCGGAATGGTGGGAGCTGGGTAGAAATCGAGCAATTTGATGAAAGGCTCCTGGAAACGGGCCGACGGAATCTGGTTGCCGGGGAACGGATCCGCCGTTGGGGTTCCGTCTGGAAGCGTCCGGATGGTATCCGGGTCAAAGAGCGGCAGATGGGCTGGACCCGAGAAATCGCCCGACCGCATCGCCTGGTCAGCCACAGTCTGGCGGTTCACGCCGGACTGGCGGCGCCGGAGCCCTTCGTAATTCACCATGAAGAACAGTTTGTTCTTTCCGTTGATCACTTTCGGAATCAGTACCGGCCCATCCAGTGTGAAACCAAACTGGTTCCTGTTAAACGGCGCCTTGTCGCCGTGCCGCTGCCACGGCCTGGCCTGGAGAACCTTGTTCCGCCAGAACCAAAACGTCGTGCCGTGGAAGTCGTTCGTGCCGGCCTTTGTAGTCACGTTGATCTGTGAGGTAGCCTTGCCGAACTCCGCTGAGTAGACGCCGGTCTGCACTTTGAACTCCTGGAGAGCGTCCACAGACGGACGAACGACGAAGGTGTTGAAATTCGGGTCGGTATTCTCGACGCCATCCAGCGTGAAGCGGTTGTACTGCTGCCGCTGGCCGGCGATCGACAGAGCTTGGTTGGCGCGCTCACCGCCCTGGCGGGAATTCGCCTGGCCGCCCGCACCCATCTCGGCCGTGACATTCGGTGCGAGCTTGACGAGTTGGAGATAGTTGCGCCCATTGAGCGGAAGATCGAGAATGCGCTGTTGCTCGATGACCGTGCCGGTGGCGATACTCGCCGTTTGCAGCATCTGAGCCGCCGCGGAGATTTCGATCGACTCGGTCACCGCGCCAACCTCCAACTGGAAGTTGGCCCGCTGCACATCCCCCACCTGAACAATGAGCCCGGGGGTCGTTGCCGCCTTGAAACCCCCACTCGTGGCTTGTATCGTGTATGTTCCGGGCACAAGGAACGGCACGGTATAGTTTCCGGCCTCGTTCGTCCGTACGGTTCGTGATGTGCTTGTCGCTTCGTTGATTACCGTCACCTCGGCGCCCGGAATGGCCGCGCCGCTGGCATCGGTTACAGTTCCTGTGATTTCTCCAAAGGTTTGCCCAAACGTAGGAAGGGCAAGTACAGCTATGGAGAGAAATACAACGAGGTATCTCATATTCACCCCCATGGTGATGTCCTGAATTGAAAGTCCGGCGTGACCCACCTACACGGCAGCAGTAAGGGACTACGCCACAAATCCGCTCCCCTGTCGAGCGGATGACATTATTATGATCATCTCGTTACGATTTGTAAAGATTATTTTTCAACAGAAAATAGAATCTGGAGATCTTATTAGAAACTCTTACAATTGGCGAGCTGATAAGGGTGGGGTCGAAAATAGAGCGGCCTCACCTTAGTGCTGAGGCGAGGCCGTGGAAATGCTAACGATCCGGGTTCTACCTGATCCCTACCACTTCAGGGGGATCACTGTGAGTTTGTTGGCCTCGATCGTGACTTTCTCGTTGATCTGGCCGTAGACTGGGGAGTCCACTTTCACTTCGTACGTTCCGGGGGGCAGGAGCATGCCGCCGCCGGGATTGTTGAACTCGTCCACGTAGCCCCAGAACGCCTCGTTAACATATACAGCGCTCGTATCCCCGTGGACAACCGACATGAAGGAATCCGGAACGCCGCCGCCGAAACGAAGACGTCCATACGGCGGGGGAGCCGGTTGTTTCGGGGTCAGCTTGAAGTTCACTTTGGTCGTGTTTCCCTCCTCCACTGTGACGGTAGTCTTGAAGTCCTCGTACCGAGGATCCCGAAGCACGACCTCGTGTGAACCTGGTTCCACCGCGTACTTTTCCGCAACAGTGAACCGCGATGCCGGTCCAAGATACTCTCCGTCTACAAAAACGCCTGCCCGTCCTTCATTGCCAACGCACTTGATGTAGCCCTGAGAAAGCGCGGGAGCAGCAAGAGCCGCGAACGCGAATATCAACATTAAAGCTAGCCGGAATTGTCTCATAGCAATAGTAGGATGTTACATGAAGCGCCCCGGTTGCAAGCGGAATTAGCACTTTTCGCTAACCAGTCTCCTGCAAACGGGGCTGTAGGGGAGACGGCTAGCGAGCCAGACCGGGCACGCCACCGAGCGTTGGCGCTGTTCTTACGGACCGGATGATGGCGTGAGCGGCGGCGAGGGCCGCCGCGGTTCCGAGGATGTCCGCCGGGACTTTTCTGTCGCCGGCTGAGAGGGCGATCACCAGGTCGCCGTCCACTGAGGTCCAGACCGGGCTGATGGTGCGCGCTACCCCGGTCGCCGCCATTCGGGCCAGGCGAGTCGCCTCGGGCTTGGTGAGAACGGCATTTGTGGCCACGGCGACAAGTGTCGTGTTCTCGCCGACCCGCCCTGGAGCCGCACCCGCCCGCATGGCGGCCGCAGTGTCCAGCAGGTCCAGCCCATCAGGGTCGCGGCGGGCGCCGGCAATGAGCTTGCCGCTTTCGATATCGAGGATGTCGCCGAACGCGTTCACCACGGCCAGCGCCGACACGCGGCCGCCACTGTACCTCCCCGCGAGTTCAACGGTGGCGCTTCCGATACCTGCCTTCATCGCGTGGCTCATTCCCCGGATTTTTCCGACGGTGGCGCCTGTGCCGGCGCCCACGGCTCCTTCGTCCACCGGCTCAGAGTTGGCCGCGGCCGCTGCTTTCCTGCCCATCGCCAGATTCGGCCGCACGTCGGCCCGCCCGATTCCAAGGTCGTAGAGAATCGCTCCGGCGACCAGGGGGACCCGGGCTGCGCCGGTGGGAAAGCCGGCACCCACAGATTCGAGATGGCCACGGACCCCGCTGGCCGCTTCGAGGCCGAAGGCGCTGCCTCCGGCGAAGCAGATGCCGTGAATCTCCTCCGTCAGATGGAGTGGCGAGAGAAGCCCAAACTCTTCAGTGCCGGTAGCGGCGCCGCGAACGTCACACCCGGCGGCCGCACCCCCGGGGACAAGGATTGCCGTGCAACCGGTCAACGCCTCATAGTCCGAGGCGTGGCCCACGAGGATTCCGGGAATGTCTGTCAGGCTCATTGCGGACTGCTCTATCGTCGCAATTCAGGAGGCTTGCGGCAAGCGGTGCGGGGCTGTAACCGGACCGAAGGCGGTCACTATGGTAGCATCAAGTGGACGAGGGAAGCGCAGCTTGCTCGACTTCTTGAAGCCACCAGTTCTAGCCTTCCAGGACTTCATAATCCTCGCTGGCCGAGCGTTCCGGAACGTCCTCCGCAAACCCCACTATTTCGACGATATCTGTCTCCAAATGGAGTCTTTCGGCGTCGGAAGCATGCCGATCGTGATCCTCACTGGTTTCTTCAGCGGGGCGATCCTCGCGCTTCAGATGGCAAATGCGCTGAACACTTACGGCGCGACGAGCACGGTGGGGCAGATCGTGT
The DNA here is from genome assembly GCA_964468205.1 of uncultured Solibacteraceae bacterium. Taxonomy (GTDB): domain Bacteria; phylum Acidobacteriota; class Terriglobia; order Bryobacterales; family Bryobacteraceae; genus CAWELS01. Next base: position 19,624 of record CAYXVG010000010.1, read on the forward strand.
CCCTGGCGCTGGTGCGTGAGATGGGCCCCGTGCTGACGGCGCTCCTGGTGGCCGGCCGCAACGCGAGCGGGATGGCGAGCGAACTCGGTTCGATGAAGGTGACCGAGCAGATCGACGCCATGCGCGCCCTGGGTACCGACCCGGTTCAGAAGCTGGTGACGCCGCGTCTGATCGCGATGGCGATTGTCCTGCCGCTGCTGGTGGTGATCGCCGACTTTATCGGGTTGATCGGCGGCTACATTGTTTCCTGCCCGGTGCTGGGTTTGACCACGGCGACGCACTACTGGCAAAGTAGCTGGCGTGCGCTCGAGTACAGCGACATCGCCCAGGGACTCGTGAAACCGTTCGCGTTCGCCATTGTGATCGCGCTGGTAGGATGCTTCTACGGTATCCGGACTACGGGAGGAACTCAGGGAGTCGGGCTGGCGACCACGCGCGCGGTGGTGGTGGCCTGCATATGGGTGTTTGTGTTGACTTTCCTGATCGGCAAGATGTTCGTGAGTCTCTAGATGATTGCGGATACCGCCGGCACAGTATTGCGATTTGAGAACGTCACACTGAGTTTTGGCGGCGAGGAAGTGGCGCTTGACGGTGTTTCGTTTTCCGTGCGCTCCGGCGAATCCTGCGTCATTCTCGGCGCGGCGGGAAGCGGCAAAACAGTGCTGTTGAAGCTTGCCACGGGCCTGCTGAAACCAGACGGAGGGCGGGTTTTCCTCTTTGGGCAGGACATCACCGACAAGGAAGAGAAGGATCTGTATGAGCTGCGGGCCAAGGTCGGGATACTGTTTCAGGAGGGGGGCTTGTTTGACTCGCTGACAATCGCGGAGAATGTCGGCTATCCGCTCGTGAACCAGCCAGCCATCAAATGCCCTCCCGAAGATGTGCAGCCGCGAGTTGTGGACGCGCTACGATTCGTTGAGTTGGAGCATACGCTGAACAAATTCCCCTCGGAACTCTCCGGCGGCATGCGGCGCCGGGTCGGCATAGCGCGCGCGAACGTAACCGGGCCGCCCCTGGTGCTCTACGATTCTCCGACGGCCGGCCTCGATCCGATCACCGCGTACGTCATCATGGGATTCGTGGTGAAGGAGCGAGACACGAAGAATACGACCACGTTGATGGTGACACACCGCTACCAGGATGGCTTCATTCTGGCAAATTATCGATACAATCGAGACACGGGACAGATCCAACTCGCATCAGGCAATGCCCGCGATGAGGCGCCACCCACAAAGTACCTGGTGATGCGGGGGGGCAAGCTCGTGTTCGAAGGGAACCAACGGGAGTTGGAAGCCTCGAGCGACGCCTACGTGCAGAAGTTCGTGAAGAAGTTGGACACTTAGAGAAGCGCCTATGCCCTCAAAAGAGAAAATCCGGTGGGCCCAGTTGAAGGTCGGTATCGTCGCAATAATCGCCCTGGCGCTGGTCTTCGTGCTGGTCTTCTTGATGACCGGCGACAGAGCGTTCTTCAGCAAGGACGTGACGGTCTACACGTACCTTGATGACGCCGCCGCCATCGGCGAGGGGTCGCCGGTCCGGCTGAACGGTATTCTCGTTGGCAGCATACGGAACGTCAGCCTTTCCGGCGAATCCGCGCGGAACCGGATCATCCGGGTGACGATGGGAATCAACGAGAAGTATCTGCCCCTCATTCCTTCCGATTCGGTGGCGGCCATCTCGGCCGAGAACGTCCTTGGCAGCAAATACATCAACATCAAGAAAGGGCAGGGGACGTCGCCAGTCGAGCCGGGCGGCGAAATAGCAAGCCTCGACACGAGAGACTTCGAAGAGCTGGTTGCGGGCGGATACGCCACACTGGACTCGCTGCGCAGCATTCTCCGCCGCATTGACGCGATCATTGCGGAAGTCGAAGTGGGGCGAGGCTCGATCGGGAAGCTTCTCGCCGATGACGAGCTTTATAACCAGCTCACGGGAACCGTCGCGGAGGCGCACGAATTGACCGAGGCGCTCAATCGCGGCGAGGGCACTATCGGCAAGCTGATTTACGATGACGCCATCTACGCTGAGCTTCGCACGGTGATCGAGCGCGTCGACAGGATGATTGAGGGCATAGAGGGAGGCGAGGGCACGGTTGGGAGGTTGCTCAAGGACGAGGCCCTCTACGACGATGTACGCGCCACGGTCAATGAGCTCCAAACACTGGTTGCGGAGTTGAACGAGGGCAAGGGAACCGCTGGAAAACTGCTCAAGGACGAGGAACTGCACGACAGAATTGCCGCAGTCGTGGACGAGTTGAACGCCACAATTCACAACGTCAATACGGGCCAGGGAACGATCGGGCAGTTGATGGTGAATCCACAGCTCTATGAGTCGCTGAACGGCGCCAGCTTTGAGCTAAACGAGTTCCTGAAGGAATTCCGGAAAGATCCGAGGAAGTTTTTGCGGATCAAGGCCTCGATCTTCTAGCCGCGGATTCACACGGATGCGCACTGATGATTCACCATCCCCGAGCCCCCGGCGGCTGGTGGTGAATGCGGATGATTTTGGCTTCACCGAAGGAGTGAACCGTGGAATCGTGAAGGCGCACCACGAGGGGATTCTCACAGCTACGACCCTGATGGCGAATGGTTCCGCATTCGATCATGCAGTAGCCCTGGCGGGGGAGTGCCCGTCGCTCGACATCGGCTGCCATCTTGTTCTCGTTCAGGGGTCCTCGATGCTGACGGGGGAGCCACTGCCGCGAACACCCGGAGCATTGTTACGGCAGGTGATGCTGGGGAGGATTCCGGTCTACGAGGAGCTCGCCGCACAGGTTCGGAAGATTCTCGCGGCTGGAGTTCGACCGAGCCACCTCGATACCCACAAGCATACGCATCTGCTGCCGCCGGTCCTCGACGCCGTGGCGCGAATCTCCCGCGAGTTTCACATTCCCTGGGTCCGCCGGCCGTTCGATCTGCCCATCGATGCGAACGGGACGCCGCTGGGGAAGAGGATGATCAGCCGTAGCGTGGGCATGCTGCGACGGCGTTTCCACCGTGTTCTCGCTGCTCATGGCTGCCGCACCACTGATCATTTCGCCGGCTTCTTGATGACGGGTCGCTTCCGCACGGCGGAGTTGATATCGTTGATCCGGCGGCTGCCGGAGGGATCTACCGAGTTTATGTGCCATCCGGGCTATGCCGACAGCGAATTGCAGAGCGCCGCGACGCGCCTTGTGTTGAGCCGCGAGCGGGAGTTGGAAGCGTTGACAGCCAACGAAACACGGGCCGCGCTCGGCGAGTGCGGGGTGGAACTGGTGAGCTATCCTGGCTTAGAGGCCGCGGAGGAACGGGGAGAGGCGCGAACATCTTGAGGAGGTATAGAAATGGGGCAGGTTCTCTATGAGTCGAAGGCGAAGATTGAGCGTGTGAAGGGGCCGGTGCGGCTCGCCTGGATACCCGGCGAGAAGGATCCGGTGACGTTTGGGGTGCATGGTGCAATCGCTGAGCATTACGGAGTTTCGCCGGATAAATCCGAGCCGCGGGCAACTACGATCGACTATGTCATCGCCGCGACCGGCGGTTGACTGATGGGTACCTACGGAGGCGCGCTGGAGGCGCGTCAAGTGAAGGCCAGCGAAGGGAAGCTGACGGCGGACGTAAGCGGAGAGGTCGAGAAAGCAGACGATGGCGTGCTCGTTATCAAGCGGATACACATCGTGCTGCGCCTGCGGGCGCCCGGCGAGGCCCGGGCAACGGCCGAGAGGGTGCACGGGTTCTACGCTGAAAAGTGTCCGGTATTCCGTTCGGTCCGGGCCGCTATTGACGTCACTTCGGAGTTGGAGTTTGAGGCGGAGGATTAAACCTGCCGAAAAGCGCCTGATGCGGCGACTGGCGTGGAAGGAGGTTAAAATGCGCTGGAGCGGTATCGCGTTCTTGCTGACCTTGCTGATCCTTCCCGCTTTATCGGGTAAAGCCGAATACACGTGCGCCCTACCGGCGGCTATCGAGGCGGAGTTGCAGGCGCTGCCGGCGATGGATGATTTCTCGCTTGACTTCGAGCAGCGTTCCGCGCCCCGGCGGGAGTTCGCGGCGGAACATCCTGACAATCTGCTCGTGCATCTGCGAGTGCAAGAGGCCTGGAGCCGGACACCATGGCTCGACAAGGAATGGGACCGGCTGCTTGCCGGATACCGCGCCATGTCAAACCGGACGGACGGTTTGCTGCTGGAAGCCAGTCTTTTGATGGATGTCGAGCCCCAGCGGAGCCGTGAGATGCTGCTTCGGATTCTCGACCGGCAGCCGGACCATCCGTGGGCGCATTTTGTCATGATCGGCTGGGCTCGTGGCAACCCGAGCCAGGATCCCAAGCTTGAGGAGCAGCACTTTCGGGAATTCCGGCGGTTGTGCCCGGAGAGCATCGACGTCTTCCGGTATTCTGGCGGACTGACCGATCCGGGGCTAATCACGCGGGCCGCCGCCGACGGCCAGCGGCTCCTGTTCGGCAGAACGGACGACCGAGCCCTCGGAGCATGGCCGGCCGTGTGGCGCTTGATGCTCGATGCGGATCCGGGAGACCCGGCCGGTACACAGGCGAGGATTCGCGCCCAATTGCAGGCGGTGGCCGCGCTCGACAAACTGGACAGCAGAGGCTGGTACCGGGCCTTGCAGAGCGGCTATGCACTTCTTGGCGGCGAGGAAGCAGCCCGGGCGGTGGAGGACAGAATCCTGGCCGAGCGCGCGGCGTCTTCTCTCGCCTTCACCATCTCGATCCGGCGTGGCGAAAAGCCGCACGAACGGTTACCGGGCGGATCTCCGGAAGAACGGCGGGCGCACAATCGCGAGGTCTACCAAAATGCGAAGGCGGAACACGAGCGCTGGCCGAACGCGCCCCAGCCGCTCTTCCGGATGGTCACGGCCGTCTTCCGGCAGGACGTCGCGTTAGACGAGAAGCTCCGCGTGATCGACGGCTTCCTCGAGATGGCGTCGCGCTACCCGGACTATGCACCGTCCCACGTTCCTCGCGCAAAGTTGTCGATTGCCGGATTCTACACGGAGCAAAAGATACGGCTGGACCGGGTTCCCAGTTTGGTGGAGGAGGCGTTGCGGACGACCGTGGAGTCGATGCGGTACTGGAAGCGCGGCGACCCGGAAGGGCAGCGCCATTTGCGAACGTCAAACCAGGATCAGGCACAGCGGCTGATGCTCCGGTACTACGAGGTAACAGAGCAACCCGAGAAGCGAAAAGAACTGGCGGCCGAACTCCGGAAGGAACTCGACGATCGGCCGGGGCCGGGAGCCAGCCAAAGCGAAGTAAGAGCTTACAACAGCCGGCTCTGGGCCTACCGCAAGCTGGCCCAAGAATTGCATTTTCCGGCCGAGGATCTGCCACCCGTCCAGGCCACCGAGGACGCGGCCCGCACGCCGATCGAGCCGTTCGAGGCGGTGACCGCGGCCGGCGAACCGGTCAGCACCCGCCATTGGAGCGGGAAAGCCACGCTCGTGCACGTCTTCGCCACATGGTGTGAGGAGTGCCGCGAACAGCACCATGATCTGCAGAAGCTTTATCAGCATCTCGCCGCCGATCCGATCCGGTCCGTGCTGGCGATCAGCATCGACCGGGACATCGAGGTAGTGCGCGCCTATTTGGAGAAGAATGGTTTCACGTTCCCGGTGATCGTCGGCCGCGAATATGCGGAGAAGATCGCCCCCGGCGAAGACCTTCCCCAGAACTGGATCGTCGACGGCCACGGCAACCGTGTCACCCGGATGGTGAATTACTCGGGCGAAGCGGAGCGCAGCAATCTGCTCCTGGTGATGGACCGGTTGCAGGCGCAGACCGAGACGGCCGGAATGCAGTGAGGAGTTCGATTACGGCACGTAGTATCCGGCTCGCAACCGAAGCTCCGCATTCGGGTAGCGGGTGCGCGCCTCTTCGGCCAGGCTCACCTCCACCTCGCGGAACTCGCCGGACATCCCGCCCGGGGCGCGGTAGTGCAGGCTGTAGCGGGCGCGGATGCGGTCCAGAATTGCCCGGAACGCCGGACCGGCATTCTTCGCCTGAATAACATCCCCGCCGGTTTCCCTAGCCAATAGGAAGACATCGGGTTGGGTGAAATCCGGGTTGGCTCCCTCGGGACCGCGCTTCGGCGGCTTCGATCCGCCCACGACGATCGCATTCAAGACGGCGTCCGCTTCGAAAAGCGCTCGGAGCACCTTCTCATTCGGCATTTTGTAGGCAAGCCCCTTGTTGTCGGTGAGGATCAGGATGGCGCGGCGGCCTTCCCTGCCGGCCAGATCATCTTTCATCCGTTCGGCAGCGCTAATCACCGAGGTGTTGATGCGGGTGCCGGCCCCGAGGTCGCGGGCGTGCATTGAACCGAGGATGGCGCTGGAGATGCCATCCACGTCTTCCGTGAATTCCCGGAGCATATCGGCGTTGCGGCCAAACACCATAATGCCCACCTGGTCGCCGGGCTCGAGCGCCTGCAGAGCCTCTGTGGCGGCTGCGGCCATTTGTTTGACGTGCTTCCGCATGCTTCCGCTCACGTCCAGCAGCAGGAGCACGTGCAGCTTCTCGCTCTCCTCGCCAAAATGGACGACCGGCTGAGGCGCGCCCTCGTCCCGGACGATGAAGTCGCTCCGCGTGAGACCGGTCACAGTCTGCTTGCCGCTGGTCACCTGAACATCAATTTTCACCAGAGAAACGCCGGCGGAGAACGTGGGAGCCTGGCCAGAGGAGGAGGACGCCGCTGCCAGTAGTAGGATGAAAAACGACCGCATGCGCAACATTATCGTAGGAACCGCCGGCCACATCGACCATGGAAAGACCGCGCTGGTCAAGGCCCTGACGGGCATCGACACGGACCGGCTCGCCGAGGAAAAGGAGCGCGGCATCTCGATTGAGCTCGGCTTCGCTCACCTACAGTTGACGAAAGACCTGCGAATCGGTTTCGTCGACGTGCCGGGCCACGAGCGTTTCGTGAAGAATATGGTCGCGGGCGTGGGAGGCATGGACCTCGTAATGCTCGTTGTCGCGGCCGACGAATCGATCAAGCCGCAAACGCGTGAGCACTTCGACATCTGCCGGCTGCTCGGCGTACAGGCCGGGCTGGTCGCGCTCACCAAGCTGGACCTCGTGGATGCCGAGATCGTGGAACTTGCCCGCATGGAGGTTGAGGAATTTGTCCAGGGCTCTTTCCTCGAAGGCGCTCCGGTGGTCCCCGTGAGCGCCCGCACCGGCGAAGGCGTCGACAAGTTGCGCTTGGCGCTTCTGGAGGCGGCCACCTCCGCCGCTCAAAGGGATTCTTCCCGTCACTTCCGGCTGCCGGTGGACCGCGCTTTCGCCATAAAAGGCTTTGGACGCGTGGTGACGGGAACCCTTGTATCCGGTGTGGTAAAGGCGGAGGATGAGGCTGAGGCGCATCCGCTGGGCAAGACGGTGCGCGTCCGCGGCATCCAGGTTCATGGGGCGGAAACCAAGCGCGCCGAGGCGGGACAGCGGACCGCTTTGAACCTGGCCGGACCGGCGGCCGAGCGGATCGAGCGCGGAATGACACTCACGCACCCGGGCCTCTTCCGCGCCGTGCGGGCGGTGGATTGCCGCGTGGAACTGCTCGCCTCCGCGAAGCCGCTCAAGCACAAGGCCCCGGTCCATTTCCACGCCGGAACCGCCGAGACCATTGGCGAGGCGCGACTCCTCGAATCAAACGAACCCATCCCGCCCGGCCGGAGCGCGTTGGTGCGGTTTCTGCTGCGCGAGCCGGTTCTGCTTCTGCCCGGCGACCGGTTCATCATCAGGATGTTTTCTCCGGTGTTCACCATCGGCGGGGGAACCGTGATCGAGATCGCGCCGCCGCCGCGCATCCGCAGAGCGAACACCGTGAAACGGCTGCAGGAGCTCGAGCGGGGATCCATCGCCGATAAGATCCATCTCCTGGCTCGAGAGTCCACCTATGGGATGGGCGTGAATACGCTGGTCGGCCGCACCGGGATGCTGACCGGGGAGATTCGCTCAGCCGGCCGCGATCCACGGTTTCTGCTTCTCGACAGTGGCGGCTCATGGTTGGCGGACAAAATCAGTTATCAGAGCCATGTGAAGAAGGTCCGCTCCACCGTGCGGGACTTTCACCGCGCCAAACCATTGAAACCGGGGATGTCCAAGGAAGAACTGCGGTCGCGTGAGCTGCCCGGCGCGCCCGCGTTCTACCTCGATGCGATGCTGCGGTCGGAACCGGACTTGGTGGCCGAAGGAGACGCAGTGCGCCTGGCTTCACACCGGGTCCGGTTTCAGGAGGATGAAGAGGCGGCGCTCAACAAGATCGAAGGCGCCTTCGCGCGCGCCGGACTCGCCGTGCCGGCCCTGAAGGAGGTGCTGGCGCAATCCGGGGTCGACTCGCGCCGCGCCCGGGGGTTGCTGGAGGTGCTGCTGCGGAAGGAAGTCCTTGTCAAGGTTAGCGAGGACCTTGTATTTCACGAGCGCGCTCTTCGCGATCTCAAGATTCTGATGTCCGGCCGCCGTGGAGAACGCTTCACGGTGCCTCGATTCAAGGAGTGGGCCGGCGTCTCACGCAAGTACGCGATCCCGCTGCTCGAGTATCTCGACCGGCAGCGCGTCACGCGGCGCGACGGCGATGAACGGGTGGTCCTTTGAAGCCTGCCCGTCGCCGCTACGGCAACCGGGGAATCAGGGTCTCCCGTCCTTTGTCGCCGGCTGAGACATAGGCGGCGTAGATGGTGAGGGTGATGTCAATGGCGAGGTCGAGATCGCTCTCGGGCGGGCGCCCGTCGCGGATGGCGGCGAGGAAGTCCGCGAGCTCCTTGCTATAGCCGAGACTCCAACCCTCTTCCGGGGATGCCGGGATCCAACCCTCGTTGGAGCTGATTTTCTCCACCAGGTAGAGATCCTTAAACTGCTCGTGCTGGGGGTTGTAAACGTCCACCACGTTGATCGGACTCATCCGGCAGCGTGTCCGGTGGTTGTTGGCGAAGACCTCCACGTAGTCGTAGATGCCACCCAGCACAATGTCCGAAGCGGTGACGTCAGCGACCATCCCGTCGTCGAAGACGATGTGCATCACTGAGTAATCTTCGATAGGGTCCTGGTATCCGGTGCGCAGAAATCCCTTATCCTCGAATGCCGGGAGAGCGGTGAGCGAGTGGGTCCGGCAAGTAACGGCAACCGGCCGGATTGGCACGCTGTTTCGCGCCAGGCCCTCTTTTCGCTTCAGGTAAAGGATCGCTCCGAGGGGATGGCACCCCTTGCAGATCAACGCCCCGCCGCCCTGAATCCCCCAGACACCGTAGACGGGCGAATGCGAACCGTTGTGGGACTCCTCACCCTGGAGACGCAGAATCTGCGCCTTCGAGGCTTCGATGATCTCCCTCTCTTTCTGAATGGAAGGGGCGTAGACAAAGTTCTCCGCATAGCCGAGGGTGACGCCGGAGCCACGCACGGCTTCGCGGAGCCTCGCGCATTCGGCTTCCACCGCCCGCAACATCTGTCCTTTGGTGAACTCCGCCGGAGAACCGAAGAACCCGGTCAGCGGCTTCTCCACGATGACGTGCTTCCCCGCGTTCGCGGCGGCAAGAATGTAATCCGTGTGCGACGACGGCGGTGTGCAGATGTCGAGAATGTCGATCTCGGGCAGCATCTGTTCCACGGACTCATAAGAACGCACGTTGTGCCTGGCTGCGAATGACTCGCGGCTTTCGGGGCGGGTGGAGGTCACGCCCGCGACCTCCACGCCGGGAGGCATGTTCTCGATGTGGAAGCTCCCGGCGAATCCGACGCCAGCGATACCGAGGCGATACGTTTGCGGCATATGAGGATTGTAGCCGCATGGGAAAGCCAGCGGCTAAGTTTACCCATCTTGGGCCGGGTTGGCGATGCAAAGCACTTTGGTGTTGACACGTAGAGAAGAAAAGGCGAAACTTATCCGGTACGACTGCCATGGCATGTGTTTCTCCCGACAGGCGGCTGATCGGCATCGCGAGGCTTGCCGCGGCCAGTCCAACGCTCGCCAGCAAGAGCCGCGCCGACTACTTCGAGTTGCCGGTCCGCCGCTACATTACCCGCTGCCGCGGGGGAAGAGTTCCGTTCGAGTGGACGGTGAATCCCTACCGGGGCTGCGAGTTCGGATGCAAGTACTGCTATGCCCGCTACACGCACGAGTTCATGGAACTTCGCCAGCCGGACGATTTCGAAACGAAGATTTTCGCGAAGGCCTGGAATCCAGGAGGCTTTCGCGAGGAATTGCGGCGCATTCCGGAAGGCGCCTGGATCGGCATTGGTACGGCCACGGATCCTTATCAGCCGGCCGAGCGGCGGTATGAGGTGACCCGGCGGATGCTGGAGGTCCTCGCCGGCGAGCGCTGCAGGAAGCTGTCCATCACGACGAAATCAGACCTGGTCACCCGAGACATCAAGTTGCTCCGTGAAATCGCCGTGGCGAATATCCTGCACGTGGCTCTCTCCATAACCACCCCGGACACCGGCCTGGCGCGGTTGCTGGAGCCGTACGCGCCAAGGCCGGATCTCAGGATGAAGGCGGTCGAGACGTTAAGCCGGGCAGGTCTCCCGGTGGCGGTGCTGGCCTGCCCGCTGCTTCCGATGGTCAACGACGGCGAGGAAAGCCTGCATCGGCTGGGTGAACAGGCGGCTCGGGCTGGAGCCTCTTCGTTCACCGGGGGAGTCGTCTTCCTGAAACAGTGCACCCACAGCAGCATCTTCCCGTTCCTACAAGAACATTTTCCGCACTTGGTATCGAAGTATCGGAACTACTTCGAGCGAAGGGCTTTCGTCAGTGCTTCATATCAGCGTCGATTGGCGTGCCTTCTGGACCGGATTCGGGCGCGGCACGGCCTTGCAGCGCAGTGCTCCGGCGCCGTTCCGCCCGGCTGGGGGGAAGACAGGCAGTTATCGTTCCGATTCGAACCGGAGAGGCGAGAATCCGGTCTAAGCTCTATCGGAAAAAGTACTTGTCAGAGGTACGCCGCCGCGCTATAATCGAGCCAATGGGCGCGATACGTGAAATGGGCCGCCGGCCGGCGAAGACTGTTGGCATGCACGCGCATGCCATCGACAGTCTGCAATACATCCGGCGGACCATGGAGCGCGCCGGCTCGTTTACAGCCGTGCCGGGCTGGGGCGGCGTTTCCATGGGGGGTATCGCGCTCGTCGCTGGAGGAATCGCGGCTCGGCAGCCGGACTTGAGGCGCGTGCTTTTCGTATGGATTATCGCCGGCTTCGCTGCCGTTCTGGTTGGCGTCGTCACCATGTGGCTGAAGGCGCGCCGCGGCGACGATCCGCTCATCTCGACTCCGGCGCGCAAATTCGTCCTAAGCTTCGCGCCCGCGGTGATGGCTGGCGGAGTTCTGACGATGGCGCTGTACCAGTCGGGGTCGCTCTCCCTCGTGCCAGGGACTTGGCTGCTACTTTACGGTACCGCCGTGGTAGCGGGCGGCGCATTTTCCGTTCGGCCCGTCCCATTGATGGGTGTCAGCTTCATGGCCACCGGAACAGCCGCGCTCTTCGGCGCGCCCGAATTTCTGAACTGGTGGCTCATAACTGGTTTTGGCGGAATTCATATCGTTTTTGGAATCCTGATCGCAAGGAGGTACGGTGGCTAGACAATCTGCTGCTATGAAGAAGAACAATCCCGTCGCACCGGTCAGCAAGTGGACGGGCAAGAACCTTCCGCAACTCGACCGGGTGATCCACGAACGCATGAGACTGGGTATCATCAGCTCTCTCGCCGTGAATGAGTCTCTTACCTTTAATGATCTGAAGCGATTGCTAGATACCACCGACGGCAATGTGAGCGTGCATACCCGTAAGCTCGAGGACGCCGGGTACATCACGTGCAACAAATCCTTCAACGGAAGAGTCCCACGCACGGAGTACTCCCTCACTAAGACCGGACGCGAAGCCCTGAACCGCTACTTGAATCACATGGAAGCGCTGATCGAGGCGACCCGAGGGCGGTAGGTCTCTATTCGGAGGTTCACTTTGTCATGACAAACACTCATAGAGCCTTGCGGCGCTTGCACGCCGCCATCATCATGGATGGCAACGGACGCTGGGCCAAGTCCCGGGGTTGGCCGCGGACGGCGGGCCATCGCGCGGGAGCGGAGAGCGTTCGAAGGGTGGTGGAAGCGGCGCCGGAGATGGGTATTGGAACCCTCACCCTCTATGCTTTCTCCTCGGATAACTGGAAGCGGCCGGCGGCCGAAGTCTCCACTCTCATGGGCCTCTTCGAGAAGTATCTTGCGGAGCAAACCGGGAAGTGTATTGAACACGGGATCAGGCTCAGCGTGTTGGGCCGGCGCGATCGCTTCTCTCTCGCTTTGTGCGCCGCTATCGAAAAGGCGGAGAACGCAACCGCCACCGGGCGAAACCTGCACGTGCGCTTGGCCGTGGACTACTCGAGCCGGGATGCAATACTCGGCGCCGTGGCGCGGCTCCGCAGTTGTCCGGAGATCACCCGCGAAAGATTTGATCGAATGCTGGCGGGCGCGGACCAGGAAGCCGCCAACGTCGATCTTCTGATCCGCACCGGCGGCGAGCAGCGCCTCAGCGACTTCCTTCTTTGGGAGTGCGCCTATGCGGAACTATACTTCACCCCGGTGATGTGGCCGGAGTTCTCCGCCGCCGATCTGGAGAATGCCATCCAGGCGTATTCCTCGCGCGACCGCCGCTTTGGCGGCCTCTCCCTCGCGTCCCGCGTAGGGTGAAGGCGATGGAGTCCTGGGCCTCAACCGCGGCGTCATAGCAAGAACGCTTTCACAGAGTTTCGCCGGACTGGTTCTCACTCCCCAACTGCGCAGTTCCTTAGCTTTGCTGTCGACAGGCGATCGGGAATGCTTGTCGCCTCCAAGGCGTGCCGTTCGTGCAGGCTCAGTACGGGAGATTCGATCGCATAATATGGTTCCAATATGAATGCGTATCCGTGCCTGGCCACAGCGCTACTTCTGCTGCTAACCGTTTACGGCTGCGCTCCCCCGCGGGAGGAAGGGAGAAGCGGCCTTGCCGGCGCCAAGCCCAACATTATTCTGATCCTGGCCGATGACCTCAGCTATCGGGACCTCTCCATCTGGGGGCAGAAACAGTTCACGACCCCCAACCTGGATGCTCTCGCGCGCGGCGGCATGCGCTTCACGCAATCATACGCCGGCGCGCCGGAGTGCGCTCCATCCCGTGGCGCCATCATGACCGCGCTGCACACGGGCCACGGCCCAATCCGCGAAAACGCCAGCGCCCGCGGGCAGGACCATCTCGCCGACACGGACATCACGCTGGCCGAGGTGCTCAAGGAGGCGGGCTATTCGACGGGGTTCACCGGCAAGTGGGGCATTGGCCTGCCAGGGACTCCGGGTACGCCCGACAAGCAGGGCTTCGACTACTCGTCCGGGTTCTACGATCAGCAGCGCGCGCACACCTTTTATCCACACTTCCTATACGAAAACGGCCGGAAGATCCGGCTGCCGGACAACTACGGATTCGATCTCCAGCGGCTCTACCGTAACAACAAGCTGGAGCCTGACCCGGCCGACATCAACCGCTACGATGAAAACGGCGACCTGATTCCCGCCGGCATCAAGGACCCCAGCCAAGCGAAGTACTCCGAGGATCTTATCGAAGAAGCAGCCGTCCGTTTCGTGACGGCTAACAAGGACCAGCCGTTCTTTCTCTACTTTGCCACTCAGTTGCCGCACGGCCCTGTAATCATCGACAACCTTGGCGAGCTGAAGGACCGCGACGATTATCCTGGCACTAAGCACAAAGAGTGGGCCGCGATGGTCAAGCGCATCGACACCTTCACCGGCGAACTCGTCGCCCTGCTCAAGGAACTCGGCGTTTACGAGAACACGATCATTTTCTTTGCATCCGACAACGGGTACTCGCAATGTGGCTACTTTGGCCGGGGCAACGCCGCCACCAACTGGCCTGACGACCCTTTCTTCCGGAACAAGGGTCCCTTCCGCGGCGGCAAGTTCTCGGTTCTCGAAGGAGGCGTCCGCGTCCCCTTCTTCGTCTCGTGGGAAGGCAAAATCCCGCCCGGCATCTCAAGCGAACCGGTCTGGCTACTCGATATTTTCCCAACTGCCGCCGCGCTAGCCGGCGTGCCTGTCCGGCATGATATCGACGGCCTCAATTTGCTTCCCCTGCTCGAAGGCCGTCCGGCTGATTTTCCCGGCCATCACGCCCTGTACTGGCAGAAGCGCAATGAGCAGGCCGTCCGAATGGGGCCGTGGAAAGCCTACCGCAGCCATCCCAATGCAGCGTTGGAGCTTTACCTCGTGGAAGAGGATACCTACGGTGACCGTAATCTGGCCGCCTTTTACCCGGAGGTGACTGCCGAAGTCGAGCGGGTCATGCGGGAGTCATCCGTTCCCCACAAGTGGTACCGCAACCCTGGCGAGACGGACGGCGAGTTCGCGGCCAAACGTAAGCGCGCCGAGCAGACCGGCCAACTGCAGGCCGGCATCGCCGGCAACACCATTGAATAACTGTGTTGCGCCGGCTCCGAGCTTCTTCCCGCGCAATGCCGCGCCTAGGATCCGGTACGTGAACGCACCACGGAGTCCGCGTGGCGGTGGTACGCCCCAACTTAATGCCGGAAGTGCCGGAACCCCGTGAACACCATTGCCAGACCGAGTTTGTCCGCGGCGGCAATCACTTCTTCGTCGCGCACCGAGCCACCCGGCTGAATGATGGCCGTGACGCCGTGCTTGGCGGCTTCCTCCACGCCGTCCGGGAACGGGAAGAACGCGTCAGACGCCATCACGGTTCCCTTCAGCGGCAGCACCGCCTTCAGCGCTCCCATCTTGACCGAATCGACCCGGCTCATCTGCCCGGCGCCCGCCGCGATCAGGCGGCCCGGCTCGGCGTAGACGATGGCGTTTGACTTCACATGCTTCACCACCTTCCAACCGAATTGCAGAGCCTGCCATTCATCCTCGGCCGGCTCGCGGCCGGTAGCTACCTTCGCCTCGGCCCTAACCAGTTTCTTGACGTCCTCGGTCTGCGCCAGCAGTCCCCCGCTGATCGATTTGATCGCCAGTCCAGGCGCCGCCGGCTTCGTCACCCGCAGCAGCCGGAGATTCTTCTTCTGGGTCAGTACAGCGAGAGCCTCCGCGCTGAATCGAGGGGCTGCGATCGCCTCGATGAACATCTTCGCGATCTCCTGCGCAGTCTCTTCGTCTACGGTGCGATTAAACGCGAGCACTCCACCGAATGCGGAGATCGGATCCGCCTCGAGAGCACGGCGGTAGGCATCCGCGAGTGACGGCCCTTCGGCGCAGCCGCAGGGATTCGTGTGTTTCACGATGATGGAAGCCGGATTGTCGAACTCCGCGCAAAGCTGCCAGGCGGCGTCGAGGTCCACCAGGTTGTTGAAGGAGAGTTCCTTGCCGTGGAGTTGCTCGCCCCCGGCGATCCCGCAGGGGTCGGAGGTGTACAGCGCGGCCGCCTGGTGCGGATTTTCCCCGTAGCGCAGGCTCAGCCGCTTCTCTGATCGCAAGCTGAGGATTTCGGGCAGCTCCTCAGGGGGGATTTCAACGAATTTGCCTTCTTCGACAGTGATGCGCGCCAGCCTCTGGGTGATCGACCGGTCGTAGTCCGCTGTCAAGGAGAACGCCTTTTTCGCTAGCTCCCAGTGGGTGGCCAGAGATAATCCGCCATTCGTCTTCAACTCATCGAGGACCCGGGCGTAGTCATTCACGTCGGTCACCACCGCTACATCCTGGTAGTTCTTCGCCGCCGCGCGAATCATCGTTGGGCCCCCGATGTCGATGTTTTCAATCAGATCCGAGACCGCCGCGTCTTCCCGGGCCGCGATTTTCTCGAACGCATAGAGATTCACCACCACCATATCGATCGCGGGAATGCCATGTTCCGCGAGAGCGCTCATGTGTTCCGGTTTGCCGCGCATGGCGAGCACGCCACCTGCGATCCGCGGATGAATCGTCTTCACGCGGCCATCCAGCATTTCCGGAAAGCCGGTTACCTCGGCGACGTCCTTCACGGCCACGCCTGCTTCGCGAAGAAGCCGGGCTGTTCCCCCGGTGGAAAGGATCTCCACTCCTATCTCTTGCAGTCCCTTGGCGAAATCCGCAACGCCGGACTTGTCGGTGACGCTGATAAGCGCTCGTTTGATGCTAGCCATGACGATTCATTCTCCCACAGGAGTCTATTATGAAAATCCCGTGATATTACGGTCAAATCCGTGGACAGATCCCGGACCTCGTGGTCTCATTAAGGTATTATGACCACTCGCCGTTTGTTCCTTATCTCGGCCATCTTGCTCGCGATCGCGATAGTGCCGGCTGCCGCCCAATACACCCGCAATCCCCTGCCGGTTCCCGATGTCGACGGCTACAGAACCCTAAAATGCGATTTCCACCTGCACACGGTCTTCTCCGATGGCAGCGTATGGCCGAATGTTCGTGTTATCGAAGCGTATGAGCAAGGGCTGGATGTCATTGCGCTCACCGATCACGACGACTATCACCCACACAAAGGCCACGTTAGTGAAGACCTTACCCTGCCTCACGAAATCGCCAAACCGCTGGCCGAACAGCTCGGCATACTGCTCATCCCCGGTGTTGAGATCACCAAGGGAGAATGGCATTTCAACGCCCTGTTCGTATCTGACCCCAACGCTACCAAGGGCCTCGAAAAGAGGGAGGCGCTGCTCGAAGCAAAAAGGCAGGGAGCCTTCGTCTTCTGGAACCATCCCGGCTGGAAACGCCCCGAGCGCTGGTTCCCGGAGATTGAGCCGCTTTGGGACTCGCAACTCTTCAGCGGCGTGGAACTCGTGAACGGCAAGAGGGTCTATGACGGCATCTACGCCGGCCTCCTCGAAAAGAAGCTGGCGATCATCGCCACCACCGACTGGCACATGCCGGCGACGGCCGAGGCAATCGAGGGGCGCGCTATCAACCTCCTGTTCGCGAAGTCGAAGACTCCGGAAGGCGTCAAAGAGGCTCTGGAAGCGCGCCGCAGCGCCGCCTGGATGGGTGGCGAGGTTTGGGGACCGGAAGAGATGCTCAGAGGGCTCTGGAGCGGAGCGGTTACGGTCGAGAATCCTAATCTGACAGTCACGGCAGGACAATCCATAGCCCTACGCCTCACGAACTCGTCGGCATTTGATTTCAATGTCAAGCTGGTGGAGAAGCCGGAGTGGATCGGCGCCCGCGTCGCCGGGGTCTCCGCCCAGTCCGGCGTCGTTTACGGACTCCGGATTTCCGGAGACGCTCCCGCCGGAAGTGAGACCGCGGAACTGAAGCTTGAGATCACAAACTTCCACGTCGCACCGGATCAGAACCTGATCGTGACCATTCCCTTGCAAGTTCGGATCGCCGGAAGCTAGAGCAGGTCACTGGTTCGTGACAGCTACAATAGGGGAGTCATGCCGCACCGAGTAACCCTGATTCCCGGAGACGGTATCGGTCCCGAAGTCGCCGATGCCGTCGTACGCGTTCTCGATGCCACCGGCGTCCCAATGGACTGGGACCGGGTGGAGTTGAACAAGGAAATGATCGCCGAGGCGGGAGGGAAGATCCCCGAAAAGGTGCTCGAGTCCCTGCACCATACGCTCGTCGGTCTCAAGGGACCGGTCACCACCCCGGTTGCCGGCGGCTTCCGCAGCCTGAACGTCCAGCTTCGCAAGGAGCTCGACCTATACGCGAATGTCCGCCCGGTGCGCACCTTCAAAGGTCTCAAGACCCGCTACCAGGATACGCCGATCGATCTGATCATCTTCCGGGAGAACACGGAAGACCTTTACTCCGGACTCGAAAACGAAGTCACCGACGGCGTGGTCACCAGCATCAAGGTGATCACGCGAAAGGCCTCCGAAAGAATTGCCCGCTACACGTTCCTGTACGCGCGCAAACTTGGGCGCAAAAAGGTGACCGCTATTCACAAAGCCAATATTATGAAACTCGGCGATGGTCTATTCCTCCGGAGCTGCCGTAAAGTGGCCGAGGAGTTCGATGAAATCGAGTACGGCGAGCTCATCGTTGATAACGCGGCAATGCAGTTGGTGATGCGTCCGGAGCAGTTTGACCTGATGGTGATGCCGAATCTTTACGGCGACATCATCTCGGACCTCGCCGCTGGCCTCGTCGGCGGTCTCGGAATTGTCCCCGGCGCGAACATGGGCGACAATCATGCCGTGTTTGAAGCCGTGCACGGGAGCGCCCCGGACATCGCCGGGAAAGGTGTTGCAAACCCGACCGCACTACTCCAATCGGCGGTGCTGATGCTCCTGCATCTCGGTGAGGAAGCGGTGGCGTTGCGAGTCAAGGGGGCCATTGAGGCCGTCTACGCAGAGGGCAGGTGGCTTACCGGCGATCTTGGCGGCAGGGCCACGACGAAAGAATATACCAACGCGATTATCGACAACCTTTGAGACACTTCCGGGTTCAGACGAAATTCCGCCAAGCGAACGGGCGCTGGGCCGTAATCTTATCCGGGTACGCAACTCGAATTTCTTCAGCTACAGGAGATCGGCGGCAATGTTGATTCGGATCTTCGCTTTGGGTCTGGCCACCTTCTGCGGCACGGCCTGGGCGGCGGCTTCGGTTGAAGGCGACTGGGCGGGTACGCTGCAGGCCGGTCCGCAACGCCTGCGGCTCGCGCTTCACGTTTCCGCGGATGACAAGGGCAAGCTCGCCGCCACCATGGACAGCCTGGACCAGGGCGCCATGGGCCTGGCGTTTGACGCGGTCACCTTCGAAGCCGGTGAACTCAAGATGACCATGACCCGTCTGAAGGCGAGCTATTCCGGCACGCTGTCCGAAGATGGCGAATCAATCGAGGGGACGTGGACGCAAGGACCGGGCCGGTTGCCGCTTCGATTCTCCCGCCGCAACAAAGCGTCTGAAGAAGCCGAGCAGGCGGCCATGAAGAGACTTGAGGGAGCTTGGGCCGGCGCCCTGGTGGCTGGATCGCAGACGCTGCGGTTCGTTCTTCGCGTGGAGCGGGGTCCCGGCGGCTTCCGCGCGCTCGTCGAGAGCCCGGACCAGGGCCCGGCGGAACTCCCGGCGTCCGGCGTGAGAGTTGACGGAGCCACAGTGCACTTCGAGGTGGGCAGCGTACTGGGATCCTACGACGGCGAGTTGGACGAGGCTGGAACCGGGATCACCGGCGTCTGGAAACAAAGCGGAGTGGAACTGCCCCTGACCCTCAAGAAGACAGTTCAACCACCGCGGGCCCGGCGGCCGCAGTATCCTCGGGAACCGCTTCCCTACAAAGCGATCGAGGTGGACTTCCTCGGAGGAAACGATGATGTCGTGCTGGCCGGAACGCTGACCGTCCCCAACGGGGAAGGACCATTTCCCGCCGTCGTGCTGATCAGCGGCTCCGGCCCGCAAGACCGTGACGAAACCGTACTCGGCCACAAGCCTTTTCTCGTCCTATCGGACTATCTCACGAGGAACGGAATCGCGGTACTGCGATATGACGATAGGGGAACGGCGAAGTCCACCGGCGATTTCAGCGCCGCCACCTCCCTGAATTTCGCTGGCGACGCTGAGTCCGCCGTTCGTTTCCTGGAGGCCCGCCGGGAAGTGAACCCGGAGAAGATCGGACTCATCGGTCACAGCGAGGGCGCCTTGATCGCTCCAATGGTTGCCAATCGCGGCGGCCTCGTTGCCTTCCTCGTCCTGCTGGCGCCGCCCGGAGTTCCCGGGGATCTGATCAGCATTTCGCAGACGGAAAAGTTGCTTGAATTACGCGGGGCGGCTGCTTCGCGGCGTGAGGCCGTGGCCGCTTCACTGAAGTTGCTGTTCACCGCCATCGCCGCCGGAGACATGACGGAAGGCGTGCGGGAACGCTACTACAAGCTGGCGCCAGGCATTCTGGTCCCGCCCGGGGCGGATACTGCGACGATGGACATGGCCTTTGAACAGCTAAACTCGCCCTGGATGCGGTTCTTCTTGAGTTATGATCCCATCCCGGCTCTGAAGAAACTCCGGGCGCCGGCCCTGGCTCTCTGGGGCGAGAAAGACCAACAGGTGCTCGCCGGCATCAACGCGCCCCCGGTGCAGGCGGCTTTGGCGGCCGGACACCCAGCCTCCGAAGCGGAGGTGCTGCCTTCACTCAACCACCTGCTCCAAACCTCTGAAACGGGAGATGTACTCGAATATGCCCGGATCGAAGAGACGATGGCAACCGTCGCCCTGGAACGGATTGCGTCCTGGTTGAAAGACCGGGTAGCAGAGTAAGCTCACCCGGCCGCGGAGTGCAAGCTTCAGAAGCGGAACAGCCCCCCTCTTTGTGTGCGGAAGGCTGCCCAGCTTCAACTACTGAAACGTGAAGAACTAGAGACCCTTGGAGCCGATGTAGGCCACAAGGTCGATCAGGCGCGTCGAGTAACCCCACTCGTTGTCGTACCAGGAAACGACCTTCACCATGTTGTCGCCGATCACCTTGGTCAGGGTGGCGTCGATGATGGAGCTGTTGTTATTACCCATCATGTCGGTGGAGACCACCGGATCCTCGGTGTATTGCAGGATCCCCTTCATCGGACCTTCGGCGGCGGCCTTGAGCCTTGCGTTCACATCCTCGGCGGACGCCGGCTTGGCCAGTTCGCACACGAGGTCAACCACAGAGACGTTCGGAGTGGGGACGCGAATCGCATAGCCGTCCACCTTGCCCTTCAGATCAGGGATCACGAGGGACACCGCTTTGGCGGCGCCGGTGGTGGTCGGGATCATGTTCACGGCGGCGGCGCGGGCGCGGCGAAGATCTTTGTGGGGGAAGTCCAGAATCCGCTGGTCGTTCGTGTAGCTGTGGATGGTGGTCATCAGCCCCTTCACGATGCCCCAGTTGTCATGGAGTACCTTTGCTGCCGGCGCAAGGCAATTGGTAGTGCAGGAGGCGTTCGAGATGATGTGGTGGGACGCGGCGTCGTAATCGTCTTCGTTGACGCCTAGCACGATGGTAATGTCCTCGTTTTTGGCCGGAGCGGAAATCACAACCTTCTTTACACTGCCGCGAAGGTGGTGGGAGGCGCTTTCCTTGTCCCGGAAACGGCCGGTGGACTCGATAACGACCTGAGCGCCGACACTCGCCCAATCGATCTTGGAAGGATCAGGCTCGGCGAATATCTTGATCTTCTTTCCATCAATGCTGACGCCTTCATCGTCAGACGAAACATCGGCGTCAAGCGGACCCATGACAGAGTCATACTTGAGCAGGTGGGCCAGGGTCGGATTGTCGGTCAGGTCGTTGAACGCGACGAACTCGATGTCGTCCCTCTTGTTCTTTAATGCCGAACGCAGAACCGTGCGCCCGATGCGTCCGAAGCCGTTAATAGCTACCTTAATTGCCATTTGGGGATGTATCTCCTAGTGAATTTCGCTGTTTGCGCTTTCCGCCCATGATATCAAGACCCATGATTTAACCGCAACTCACTCATACTCAAAGGATTATTACGGCCCGGTTAAGCTTTCGAGCCGGAGTAGGGCGCATCGCTGCGCGGAGCGGCGTTTCGGCCGGTGTCCCGCCTAGCGCGGCGGCAGTGGCGCGGCCACGGTTCCACCCAACCCCGCGAATGACTCGCGGACCTTTACCACCTTGCTTCCCCGGAATGTGACAAAGGTCACCGTGCCTGGCGGAGTGCCGTAAACCCAATCCTCGTATTCGATCCCGTCCTTGGTTTCCCGAATCTTCCGCTCTGGTTTTCCCATCGCCAGCAGCACCGCGTCCTGGTCCATGCCTTCAATGGCTCTTTGTTCTTCAATGGCGGCCTGCTGCGGCTCTGGAAGCGTCTCAATGAACTGTTCGGTGGCGCTGCGCAGCTCGAAATCGAATAACGGATTCAACAGCTCCTTCACTTGACCCGCGTCCAACTCGGGCAAGCCGTCCGGAAACTCGAGCGCGAGGTTGGTCCCTATCTGTTGCGGCTGTCCCGACCCCCGTCCGACCGGCGTCATGGTCCCGCCTCCACCCATGCCACCGCCTACCTGGATGCGCTCATACCATTTCCGGCCGCCTTTGAAGCCGCCGTTGATCTCGAACACCAGGCGTTTCTTCTCAAACTTGACGCGGGTGATCTGAATCATGTCGCCGAGGCGGACGGCAGGGCCGTGTTTCTGATTCGCCTCGGACCACTTCTCAAGATCGCTTTGGCCGGTTCCGGCATCGAACGGCAGGGGTTTTTTTGAACGGGGAACCGTCATCTTCGCCGTAGCGAATTCGGCCGTCAGGTCACGGATCAGAGCGATCCGCTCCTCCACGGAATAGTTGTAGTCGCTCGCCGCTCCGGGAGCCGCTGCCAGAGCCAGGAAGACGGCGGCTGCCGCAAGTTTTGGCATGGCTTTGAGTCCCAATTTCATTGCTCCTCATGAACACTCAACAGGGGTAGCTTCTGCCCCCGGATTGGTGCTCTCCATAAGTAGACGGCCAAAGCGGCCAAAACGATACTTGTAAGTAGGCCGCCTTCGGGGCCGTAGCCGCCGCCGCTCCAAACCTCCGGGACGCTCCAGTGCAGCTTATACCCTGTTACGCCGAGATCAAAACCGCTGAGGCCGGCGCCGAACAACGGCAGCGCCACATTCCAACCGAAGTGCAGGCCGATCGGCAGCCACAAGTCTCCGCTGCGCAGCACGGCCACTCCGAGCAGCACCCCCCAGCCAATTGTGTTCACAGTGCTGAGCGTCGTGGAGTGCAGATTGTTCGAATGCGCGAAACCGAAGAGCACCGCGGTAGGTAGGATGGTGGCAAACGGCCCAATCGCCCTCCACAGAATCTGGAATGCGTACCCGCGAAAGAGCATTTCCTCACCGACAGATCCAAACAGCAGAACGATAGAGACAAAGATGGCCGCCGGCCAACTGCCAGGATTGTCGGGATCAATGCGCAGGCGCGCGAAACCAAGCGCAAGAGGCGGGACCAGGACAATCACGGCGGCCCCCGCGCCACCGCCGAAGCCTAGGATCAGATTGGCGGCCGATGCGGGGTTCCATTGCAGTCCGATGTCCGCCAGCCTGCCGCTCTCATAGATGCGCAGAACGAGTGCATTGGCTACGGCGGCGGAGGCGAAAGTCCCGAGCACGGCGGCAATCATGTAACCGCCCAGCGGCTCCATCAGAAGGGGGAAAAACGTGGCCCCGGCGACCGCGAGAAACGCGAATACACCAACCCGCAATGCCAGGCCGAGCTTGGAGCCCGGCTTTGCACTCGCCATGCTTGCATCTTACTGCGAGACGGTTCGCGCGCGCACACCGCGGCTCGCCAGTTTGACGGGCAGCGCCTGCGCCCCTTCGCGCAGAACGATCTCCGTCACCCTCTGTTTGGCTTCCGGTTCAACGAGGAAGACGACACATCCGCCACCACCGGCCCCGCAAACCTTCGCCCCCAGCGCCCCGGCGCGCCGGGTGGCCTTCACGAGCCTGTCGATCAGAGGCGTGGAGATCGTGGGCACGTTTCTTCGCCGGTGCGACCATTCCTCGCGCAGCAGTCGCCCCGCCTCGTTCCAGTCCCCCGCCTCGAGGGCCGCTTTCATCGCCCGCGATATCTGCGCGATGCGGTCGAAATTGCGGTGGACCTTCCGGTCTCCGTCGATATGCGCCTTCATGACCTCCCAGTTATTGATCCCGGAGTTCCGCGGCTCGCCGGTGTAGGCGAGCACGACGCGCGCGTTCAGATCCTCGGGGTCCATGGGAATGGCCCTTCTGACAGCGCCTCCCGGCCCGAGATGAACAGCGCTGACACCGCCGTACATGGCCGGGTAGTAGTCTTGCGCTCCCGTTGGGACGCGAATGATTTGCGACTCGATGTCCTGCGAGATCTGACGGATGCGCTCGAGCGAATGTCCCGCCCCAACGAGCTTGTTCAGGGCGGCGTTGATGGCAATGATCAGCGCCGAGGAACCGGAAATCCCGGCCCCGGCGGGCGCCTCGGAATCCGTTTCGAGGAACAACCCGCCATCCGGGCGAAAGAAACGGAGCTGCCAGGCCGCCAGCGGGAGTCCATAGCGCTTCGCGCGGATCAGATCCTTGATGGATTCGAACCTCTCTTCCCGGCCCAAATCCCGCGACCGCAGAATGATCTGCGAGTCCTTGCGGGTCTCGATGGCGCAAGAGGCGTACCGGTCAACGGCGAAGTTCACCGTCACTGCGTTGTCGTGGTAGAGAAATAAAGGCCAGATGTCGAGGGTGCCCCCGGCCAGGTCGACGCGGCAGGGAGCCTTGGATACGATTCGCATGACGTTGTCTGGCAATTATCCGCCCACGCCGCGCAATTACGCAATCTCCTTCCGGCGGCCACGGGCCGGCCCGGCGGCCGGGGTGTCCGGTAGAATAGAGAAGTCCCCAGGGAATCTGCAGTGGCTGAGTGGCCTAGGGGCTTACACTAGTTTGGCTTAGGGCGATTTTGAATCGATGTTCTTCACTAATTTTTTCCGTCGCAAAGTCCGATAGGTGAGTGTATGCAGGATAGACGCGCTGAACCCAGGATGCTCTGCGCTGACCTCGTGGATGTCGAGTGGCGGGACAAGAACGGCCGGACCAAACGGACTGTGGCAAACCTGGAAGACATTTCCCTATCGGGCGCATGCCTCCAGATGGATGTGCCGATTCCGCTGCAGACGAATCTGCGAATCTCCTATCCAAAGGGCGAGCTTGTCGGACGGGTCCGGTACTGTGTGTACCGGGAAATTGGATACTTTCTCGGCATCGAATTTGAACCCGGCAGCCGCTGGTCACAGCGGAACTTCAAGCCGCTCCATCTGTTGGACCCACGGCGACTGGTGCGGCAAGCCGTCCCTCAGGAACGCGCTACCCATGTTCGGCTTCCGCTCCCGGACCCGCCCTTGCGTCCATGCTAGCCCTCTAATCGCGAAAATGGTCCCAACCCTTGGGCTCGAGCGGCTTTCCTAGATAGGAAACCTCGCCGGCTGGTCCGCTTTTCACTTCGCCGATGCGCGTCAGGGCGACGCCAGCCTCTTCAGCCGGAATCACTGTTTCCGGCGGGGCGGTGAATACAAGCTCGTAGTCTTCTCCCCCGTGCAGAGCTTGGGTCTCGCTCGCCTCCGGGAAAATCGGGAGCGGGCGGTCGATCGCGAAACTCACTCCGGACTCCCGTCCCAACCGGTGCAGATCAATTGAAAGGCCATCGCTGAGATCCATCGCCGCCCGGATTCCCCACTGTCGCCTCAGCATCTCGCCTAGCTGTAGCCTTGGCTCAGGCCGGAGGTGTCTGTTCCATGGCGGGCCCGCCCCCTTCGCCAAGCCGAGCGCCGAGCCACCGAGACTTCCGGAAACGTACAGCAGATCTCCGACGCGCGCCCGGTCGCGGCGCATGGCTGTGTCCGGAGGAACGGCGCCACATGCAACGACGTCGCAGACGAACTGCCCGGCCCGGGCCAAGTCTCCGCCCACCACTGGAGCGGCGGTCCTGCCGGACAACTCATTCAGCCCTTCGTAGAACCCGTCCAGCCACTCATCGTCGGCCCACCGGGGAAGCGCCAGCGACACCAGGCAGAACCGGACCACCCCGCCCATTGCGGCAATATCGCTCAAGCCGCGGGCGAGCGCCTTGTAGCCGGCGTCTGCCGGAGAGTGAGTATCGCGGGAGAAATGGACACCCTCAACCAGCAGATCGGTGGAGATGAGCCAGTCTTCCCTTGCGTCCCGGGGCCGGACAATCGCGCAGTCGTCACCAATGCCAAGTACCAGGCCAGCATTGCCAAGTCGTGGCAGATAGCGGCGAATTCGCTCGATCCTCTCAATTTCCGGCATGCTCACTGGTACGGTACCCTTCCTAACAGACTACTACCGCCCCGCGATGGGACAAATTGTCATGATCCCGGGACGAACGGCATTCCAATTCCGCTAGAACTCAACCGCGCCCGGCCGATAAGCGGAACAGAGCGAAACCTCAGTCTGCGAAAGGAAGCTATATGCTCAATCACACCTGCAAACCAGCACTGTCTCTTCTGTTAGCGCTCTGCCTCATGGTGGCAGTCGCTCCACTATGCGCCCAGGACGCTCCGGTTCGGATCTCTCCGGACGAGGCTCAGGGCGCCGTCGTAAACAAGGTGTCCCCGGACTACCCGGAGATGGCCAGGAAAATGAAGCTTACGGGGAAAGTGGAGCTCGATGCGGTGATCGACGAAGCGGGTGCGGTCGAGTCGATAAAGGTCATCAAGGGCAATCCCCTGTTGACCGGCTCAGCCCGCATCGCGCTGAAGAAGTGGAAGTTCAAGCCCATCGAGCGCGACGGAAAAGCCGTCAAGGCGTCCTGCGTGTTCGCCTTCAACTTCACCCAATAAAATCCGCGGTCTTCCTGCGGCCGGGACGGGGCTGGGCATCCCAGCCCTACCTTTCTTTTCTTCCCGGCAAACTCGCCGGCAACGCTCCGGGCGTGCTCCGGGCAATACCAGGCCAAGCGGTATGGTATACAATGCGTCGGAAGACACTCCATAACCGGACGCCGCCCAAATGCACAAATACATCATCATCGGTCCGCAAGGCTCAGGGAAAGGTACACAAGCCCGCCTACTCTGCGAAGGCTACGACTTGGTGCATATCTCGATCGGAGACATCTTCCGCTGGAATATGCAGCACCATACGAAACTCGCCGCGCGAATCAAGCGCATCATGAATAAAGGTCTCTTAGTACCGGACGAAATCGTCGAGGAGGTCGTCCGGAAACGGCTGGAAGAACACGACTGGAACTTCGGCTTCGTTCTCGATGGATTCCCCAGAACCCGCTCCCAGGCCGAGTATCTGTTTGAGAACTACAACCTCGACAAAGCCATCTACCTTGAGATCCCAGAAGAAGTGGTCTATGAACGCGTCATGCACCGTGCCAAAGAAGGAGACGGAGCAGGCTTCACGAAACGCGCCGATGACAACGTCGATGCGCTGAAAGTACGCCTGCGGGAATATTTCGAGAAGACGGAACCCTTGCTCAAGCTCTTCGAAGTGAAGCAGATGCTGGTCCGCGTGACCGGCACGGCGACAATAGAAGAGGTATTCGACTCCATCCAGAACTCTCTTTCCTTACCGGAGCCGCGGCGGGCCAACCCGGACGCATAACGCAGCTAGCCTTGCTGCTCCGTGTTCTCGACTACGGTGTCCCGGTAGATGCGATCCAGTTCCCGGCGGGCAATGGCAGCCCACGGACTGCCAGGGTCAAGCTTCAAATACGTCTTCCAGTGCCGCACCGCCTTCAGAGCCTGACCCGAAGACTGATGGAGAAGTGCGATGTTGTAGTGCGCGTCCGCATAGGCGGGATTCAGTTTTAAAGCGGTCTCATACTCCAGCAACGCGGCGGCACGGTCCCCTAGTTCGTCGTAAAGGTTACCCAGATTAAAGTGTGCTAGCGCGTACTCCGGATCCGCCTCAATCGCCTTCTTGTATTGGTCCTCCGCTTCCTTTAGGTCCCGCGTCGTGAAATAGATTGTGCCCAGATTCACGAACGCTCCGGCAAAGGCGGGATCCAATTCCACCACCCGCCGGTACACCTCGATTGCATCCCGAGTGGCCCCCTGTTGCTCAAGCCCGAGCGCCTCTTGAAAGAGGGCGTCGGCCTGCGCGCGGGTCCGTTCCCGTTGGAGTTTTTCGTCTCGTGCGCTCTCCCGGCCCGGGAACGAGATCAGCTTGCGGATTTCCTCCACCTCGAAGTTCAGCAGCAGTTGCCCCGAAACGGGCTCCATCTTCTGCTCTCCGAATTGGACTCTGATGTTGCGACCGTCTCCGTAAATGCGGAACTTCACCAGAGGATGCTCGCCGGTCTCGAGCTTTTCGCGAAGAGCTTCCAGTGCACGCTTGATGCGCACCGGCGAGATGCCATCCTTACGCAACCTATCAATCGTCCGCAGGACGAGAAGATCGGAAAAATCGTAGCTCTCCGCGGCGGGAAGCAGCTCCCGTTTCTCCCAGCTTCGAATCTGCCGCTCGGTTATGCCAAGCATCCGGCGCACCTCCCGGCGCGAGTAGACATGCTGGGGCAGATCGCCGGACACGCGAGCAATTGTAGCACGTCAGCCGTCCCGCGCAAACATCGAAACGGGCACATCAAAAAGGGCACGCGAACAGAGTACAAAGGAATTGTTTCCCATTCCTGCGGGACTTGGAGATCCACGCATTCAAAACAACCGCCGCCGCCTTGACAGTCGACTCCCTCCCGCATCATACTAAAATTGTGCTGCAACTCATTTTCAAGTCAGAAGGTAATGAGGAAGGGTCGGCCGGCGGCCGCACAGCGCACACGCTCGTGGACCTTCGGCTCGGTCAGGAAGGAGTCCTCGAACGCCTGGACCTGCCGGACCACACCTCGCGGCGCCTGATGGAACTCGGATTCCTTCCGGGAAGTACCGTAGTCGCTGCCCGCAGCGCTCCTGGAGGAGATCCGAAGGTCTTTCGGGTCGACGGTTCCGAAGTCGCGCTCCGTAACGAAACGGCAGCGCGGATTTTCCTCCGAAACGGCAAGGTCCCGTCAACCAGATTGTAGTCATGACAAACGGTGGCGGAAGCCCCACTCCTGCAACGGGCCCGCAACTGGCGACGGGTCTCGCCTCCAGTCCGGGAATCCACTCGGTCGCCATAGTCGGTCCGCCAAACGCCGGGAAATCAACGCTGTTCAACCAGCTCACCGGGATGCGCCAGAAGGTGGCCAACTATCCCGGAGTTACAGTCGAGCAGCACACTGGGAGGGTCCGCCTTGCCCACAACCGGGAGGTTGACCTCATTGACCTGCCGGGCGTCTATAGCCTGGACCCCCGGTCGGAAGATGAACAGGTAACGCGAGATGTGCTGTCGGGCCAAATGAAGGGCGTCCCCCGGCCCGATGCGATCATCCTGATCCTGGACGCCACGAACCTCGGGCGGCATCTGGTTCTTGCCGCGCCGGTCCTGAGTCTAAAATTGCCGACGTTGATCGTGCTCAACATGGCGGATGCCTTGGCAGACCGCGGCGGCCGGATCGACACTGCCGCCTTGGCAGCGCAACTTGGTGCTCCGGTGGCTCTGGTAAGCGCCACACGCGGGCAAGGCCTCGAACCCGTAATGGAGTTTCTAACGGGCCAGTTCGCGGTCCCGTCCCCGGCGGAACTGCCGATTATCCACGACATCCCGATGTGCCGCGCCTGGGCTGGCCGGGTTGGCGAAGGGGCTTCATACCGCCCGCCGGCTCCACCGGTTTGGACCCGCCGCCTGGATGGGATCTTCCTTCACCCAGTCGCCGGGCCTATTATCTTCGCGCTCATCGTGCTCGTTGTTTTTCAAATGATATTTTCCGGCGCTCAGCCGATGATGGATGGCGTCGAGGCATTGGTTGCCTGGTCTGGAGAGCAGGTGGCGCGCCTGCTGCCCGACTCTCCGGTACGCGATCTGATTATCGAAGGCGTATGGGGCGGGGTCGGTTCCGTCGTTGTGTTCCTGCCGCAAATCCTGCTGTTGTTTCTGTTCATTGCGATTCTCGAGGACTCGGGTTATCTGGCCCGCGCCGCGGTGATCGCGGACCGGACAATGGCCCGGGCCGGACTGCAGGGCAAATCGTTCATTCCGCTGCTTTCGGCGTACGCTTGCGCCGTGCCGGCGATCATGTCGACGCGCACAATCGAAAGCAAACGCGACCGGATCGCCACAATCCTGGTTGCCCCCTTCATGACCTGCTCCGCCAGGCTACCGGTCTATACGCTCTTCATCGCCGCGTTTATCCCGGACGGACCGTTCCTGGGTCCGGTCGTGGGACGGCGGACCGCGGCGATGCTCGGCCTCTACGTCATCGGTTTCTTGGCGGCCGTGCTCACGGCCAAGCTGCTCAAATCATCGATTCTCAAGACGGGGCGAACGCCCTTCATGCTCGAAATGCCGCCTTACCGGCGCCCCAATCTCAAAACGGTTCTGCTCCGGCTCTATGATCGGGCGCTGATATTTCTCCGGCGGGCCGGGACAGTGATCCTTGGTGCGGCTATCATCCTCTGGATCCTGGCGCATCTGCCCCTCGTCGACGGAGCGGCGCCAAAGATCGAAGACAGCGCCGCGGGAACGCTCGGCCGCACGATCGAACCGCTAATCGAACCGCTCGGATTCAACTGGAAGATCGGCATTGGATTGATCAGCTCTCTCGCGGCCCGCGAGGTGATCGTCGGTACGCTCGGCACCATCTACGGAATGGAAACGGAGGAGAATTCTGTCAGTCTGCAGGCCGCGCTCCAGCGGGACCTGACTCCCGGCGGAGCCGTAGCATTGCTGATTTTCTTCGCATTCGCCATGCAGTGCATGTCCACAGTCGCCGTGGTGAGGCGGGAAACGGGCGGGTGGCGGTGGCCCGTGATTCAGTTCATTTACATGGGCAGTCTGGCTTATCTCGGCGCCTTTATCGCCAACCAGGTAGTCACTGCTTGGCTTTCCTGAGTCACCTTCCCCGCGCGTTAGCATCTGAAGGAGTGTATGCTCTCCACTCCGTGCTAGCATATTGTCTTGAGTAGTCCGATAGATTCCATTCCCATGAGAGATGTTGTCATAATTGGTTCCGGATGCGCGGGCAATACCGCGGCAATCTATGCGGCGAGAGCGAGCATGAAGCCGCTCGTTATTGCCGGACACGAACCCGGCGGCCAGCTTTCCCTTACCACCTTGGTTGAGAACTTTCCCGGTTTCCCGGACGGAGTCGACGGTCCGCTGCTGGTTGAGAACATGAAGCAGCAGGCCATCAAGTTTGGCGCGGAATACATCAACGGAACCGTGATCGAGGCCGATCTTTCCAAGCGGCCCTTCCGCTTGAATGTTGACGGTGAATGGATCGAGACAAAAACCTTGATCATCGCCTCTGGAGCCTCGGCCCGCTGGCTGAATCTCGAGACGGAGCAGAAACTGATCGGGCACGGCGTCAGTTCCTGCGCCACCTGCGATGGCTTCTTCTATCGCGATAAGAAGATCATGGTCGTTGGCGGAGGCGACTCGGCTTTTGAAGAAGCGATCTTCTTGACCCGCTTCGGCTCCGAGGTGGCCGTGGTTCACCGCCGCAACGAGTTCCGGGCTTCAAAAATCATGGAGGAGCGCGCGCGGGCGAACGAGAAGATCAAGTTCATCACCCCGGCCGTCATCGACGAAGTCCTCGACATTGAGAAGGGAGAGGTGACCGGAGTCCGGCTGCGCAACCCGCAAACGGGAGAAACCTGGGAGCGGGAAGTTGACGGACTATTCATCGCAATAGGCCACATCCCGAACACAAAGCCTTTCGCCGGACAGATCGAACTCGATTCTGATGGCTACATCATCTCCAAGGGTGGAGCGAGAACGAATATCGAAGGCGTCTTCCATGCCGGAGACGTCGAGGATAAAATCTATCGCCAAGCCGTGACAGCCTCTGGCGCGGGATGCCGCGCCGCTATGGAGGCGGAGCGTCTCCTCGAGTCCGAAGAAGGGTAGCCGAAATTCCCGCTCCCCTTCGCCATGCGGCCGAACTGGCGGAACTTCAGCCCCCGCTCGGAATCACCTTCTGAAGGTCGTTGTAGATTACGAAGACAACAACCACCATCAGAAAGACGAAGCCAGCCTTCATCACCGCTTCCTTCACCCGCATGCTCAGGTCGCGGCCCATCGCCATCTCAACCAACAACATGAGAATCACGCCGCCGTCCAGAATCGGAATGGGAAGAAGGTTGAAGACCGCGAGGTTAAGGCTGACCATCGCCATCAGGCCGATGAAGGCGAAAGCTCCTTCGCGGGCGGCGTCACCGGAAAGTTGCGCAATCCGTATTGGGCCCTCGAGAGACTTCGGGGACATCCGGCGTTCGATGACTCCCTCAAGAAACCGGAAGATCAGCGTCGCGCTGCGAAGATTGTGGCGGACCGATTCGGTGAGCGCCTCGCCGAGTCCCAGTTTCGTGAAGGCGACCTTCTCCCTGAGCGAGATCCCGATCATGTACCGCTCCTCGCCGTCGATCGTGCTCATCTCAGGGTGTACGGTCGTTTGATTTCGTACCCCGTCGCGGGAGTAGATGACCTCTACCGGATCGCCGCCACTCTCCTTGATCACTTCATTCAGGGTTCCCGCTGAGCGCACAGGCTTGCCGTTGACGGAAAGGAGGGTGTCTCCAGGGCGCAGTCCGGCCTTGGCAGCGCTCTCAATACCTTCCAGGAGACCGGCGATGACGATCTCCCGTTCCTCCGACCATCCGGCGTAGCCGACACCCGTTTTCTCGTCGAGTTCCGGCGTGATCGTGAATGAAAGGCGCTCTCCACCACGCTCCACCACTACATCCAACTCCTGGCTTGCACTGGTGAACTCCGTCACAAGAATGTCGTCCCAGGTGGGCTCCTTCTTCCCGTTGATCGCGACAATGCGGTCGCCCGGCTGGATTCCGGCGCGGCCTGCCGCGGAATCCGCAGCGACATAACCGATCATTCCGGCTACGGAGTCTTCGGCCGGCTTCGGGTATTTGAACATGAACAGCCCGGCGAGCAACGCCACGGCCAAAACGATGTTCATGAACGGACCGGCAAACGCAATGATGAGCCGCTGCCAGCGTGGCTTGGCAAGGAAACTCCGCGGATCTTCCTCGGCCTCCTCACCCGGCTGTTCGCCAACCATCTTCACGTATCCGCCGAACAAGATTAGGGAAAACCGAAAATCGGTCTCTCCCCTGCGAAAACCAAACAAACGCGGACCAAAGCCAAAGCTGAACGTCTCGACGTGGACATCGAAGTAGCGGGCCGCCCAATAGTGTCCCAGTTCGTGGATCAGAATCATTACGCCGATCAGGACGAGCAGCCACCAGAAATTCTCAAAGAAAACCATATCCTTCTCCCTACGCCTTGCCCCGCGCCTGGGCTCCGACGCAGCCTTTCTCCCGCGTCCCAACTAGCGCGCGCGCTACATCGCGGCTCTGCCGGTCGATCTCCAGCACCTCTTCCACCGAGCGCGCCTCACGGTGCGGCATCTTCTCCAATGTCTCAGCCACAACCTCGGCAATGCCCAGAAACGGAAGCTGGCCCTTCAGAAAGCACTCCACGGCGACTTCATCCGCCGCGTTCAAGGTGCACGTGGCCGAACCTCCCGCCCGCTGCGCCTCATACGCAAGGCGGAGCATGGGGAATTTCTCGAGGTTGGGCGGCTCAAATTCCCAGGTGTGGGCCTGCGACCAGTCGTACCGCGCAACCGGCGCTTCCATGCGCTCCGGATACGTCAACGCATACTGGATTGGCATGCGCATATCCGTCACCGATATCTGGGCAATCACGCTTCCGTCGGTGTACTCAACAAGTGCATGAACAGAAGACTGCGGATGGACCACGACGTCGACTCTCTCCGGAGAGAAACCAAACAACCAGCACGCCTCAATCACTTCAAATCCTTTGTTGGTTAGCGTCGCCGAATCCACTGTGATCCGTTTTCCCATTTTCCAGGTCGGATGCGCGAGGGCTTGCTCCGGTGTGACAGCGCTCAGGGCTTCCAGCGGGGTTTCTCGGAAAGGACCGCCGGAGGCCGTCAATATCAAGCGAGCCACCTCTTCGCGCCGACCCGCCTTGAGACACTGATGCATGCCATTGTGTTCGCTGTCCACGGGAATGAGTTCCGTCCCGGCACTCCTGGCGGCATCCATAACCAATTGTCCGCTCGCCACCAGAACCTCTTTGTTCGCCAGCCCCAGTTTCTTGCCTTGCCGGACGGCTTCGTAAGTAGCTTCGAGGCCCGCCACGCCGACGATCGCGGACATCACGAAGTCCACTTCTCCGGCGGTGGCCGCCACGACCCTCGCCCGTGAACCCAATTCTACTTCCGGCCACTCTGACCGCGGGAGGGTCGAAGCTTCCAGTCTTTTGATTAGACGTTTTCGAACTTCCTCCGTTGCAACAACTACATAGCGGGGCCGGAACTCCATGATCTGCTGGACAAGCCGCTGGTCGTTCCACCCGGCCACCAACCCAAATATACTGTAGAGCTCTGGACTCCGGCGAACTACATCAAGTGTGCTGCAACCAATCGAACCCGTCGAACCGAGAATTGTCAGATTCTGCATGGGGAGTAGGGAGAGTCAAACCATCACCGCATAGGAATGATAGCATCTACAACTGGTAGATGCCCAGTAACTTGGTGAAGCTGCACCGCTGCCGCTAAATGTAAACCAAGCCTGCGCTCTGTGGTCGGAATCACGGCTGGTCTGGCTTTGGGGTCGGTTTCCCTTGACGATGGTTCCGGACCTTGTTTGGTCCGGGGTGCCGGGGAGGGTTTTGCTTCAGGGGTCTTTATTTGTGAGGTTAGTCTCGCTTTGGTGGGAGTTGCCTCCCCGGCTTGATTCCAATAATAGAATATGAAGAACCGGAATGCAAGAGAAATCTGCATTTTGGTATTATTTTTTTTTGACCTCCACCCTTGACATCCCCTCTAAGACCTTGATAACAGAAGAGAAATCCTGTTCGCCAAGATCTTGCGCCAGAGCGCTCTGATAGACCTGTTTTGTAACACTTGTTACGGGTACAGAAACTTGGAGATCTTCTGCGAGCTCCAAGGCCAGCCCGATGTCCTTGTTCATCCACTTTGTGGAAAAGTGTGTGGAAAAGTCCCGTTCGAAGATGTACGGCGCTTTGAACGCGATCAAACCCGATTTCGCCGCCGTGTTGTTAAGGACATCAAGCATCAGTTCCGGGTCCACTCCGGCCTTTGTACTCAACACGATACCTTCCACGAAGCCCTGCAGAATGTTGGCCTGGATGAGGTTCTGGGCTAGCTTCACCCGAATCCCCATTCCCTGCGGTCCACACCGGAAGAGCTGTGTGCCCATGGGTTCGAACAGCGGTCGCACCTTTTCGAAGAGCGTTTCCTCCGCCCCGACCATGAACGTGAGCTTCCCCCCTTCGGCGCCCAGCTTGGAGCCGGTGCATGGCGCATCAATGAAGTCAATTCCGCGCTCGGCGAGTTCCGCCGCCATTTGTTGACTCGCCAACGCGGAAACCGTACTCGTGTCGACGATAACGTAACCGGGCCGTGCGCCGTGCACCAGGCCGCTCTTGCCGAATACCACCTGCCGTGACATTTCCGTGTTGCCGACACACAGAAACACGCAATCGGTACTGGCGGCCACTTCCTTCGGCTCGCGGCAGTCGACGACGCCCTCCTCTCCCGCCAGCCGGCTGGCCTTAGCCGCGGTATGAGACCACACCCACACATCGTGTCCCGCCCGGCGCAGGTTCCGGGCCATCGGATACCCCATGATGCCCAGCCCAATAAATCCAAGCTTCGCCATATATCCCTCCTTTACGCTTGGCCGGAGTCGGCGGCAATGGAGACCGCAGGCTCTGCGCCGCTGTTCCGGCACAAACTGCCATTGTAAGACGCCACTCCTTTGTGCGAAAATTCGGGTCGTGAAACCCTCCGTACTCATAACCAAGCGCATCTTTCCCGAAGCCATTGATTACATTAGCCAATACTGCGAAATCGACTATGAGGAGACCGACGACGGGCTCCCCGCCGCAGAGTTGCTCCCGCGGGCGGCGGGCAAGCAGGCGCTGGTAAGCCAGCTAACTGACAAGTTCACGCCCGAGGTCATCGCCCAACTTTCCGGGGTCCGCATTATCTCAAATGTCGCCGTGGGCTTCGACAACATCAACGTTCCCGCCGCCACCGAGGCCGGCATCCTTGTTTCGAACACTCCCGACGTCCTCACTGATACGACGGCCGACTTTGCTTTTACTCTTCTGCTGGCCACTGCCCGGCGTCTGATCGAGGGTTACAACTACCTCAGGGATGGCAAGTGGAAGAAATGGGCCATGGACTTGCTGGTGGGCCAGGACGTCCACCACCGCACACTGGGGATCATTGGACTGGGCCGGATCGGCAGGGCTGTCGCCCGCCGGGCCGGCGGCTTCTCCATGCGCGTTCTGTACTCCGACGTGCAGCGGGCGCCGGAAGACGTCGAGAAGGAACTCCGGGCCGAGTTTGTTCCGTTAGACGACTTGCTGCGAGAATCGGATTTCGTCAGTGTACACGTGCCTCTCTCGGATTCGACGCGCGGGATGATTGGGGCGCGCGAGTTCGGCCTGATGAAATCCACGGCGATCTTGGTGAATACCTCGCGTGGTCCGGTGGTGGATGAAGCGGCCGTGGTGGAAGCCCTGCGTTCTGGAACGATCGCGGGAGCGGGCCTGGACGTCTTCGAGAAGGAACCGGAAGTCCACCCTGGGCTATTGGACCTGCCGCAAGCGGTCCTCGCTCCGCATATCGCCAGCGCATCGGTGGATACCCGCCGTAAGATGTCCATGATGGCCGTTGAAAACGCGGTGGCGGCGCTCCAAGGGCAGCGGCCTCCAAATCTCGTTAACCCGGAATTGTGGCCGCGCTTGTACGGCCGGTCAGAAGCCTAAGGAGTAGGAGATCGGATGACTGGAACACCGCCTTGCGGCTCGGCAACACTTCTTCGCCTTCTCTCATAATGTGAATGCGGATGAGTTCCCGGAACTCTTCCACGGTGACGCCGAGTTCGCGGGCCGCTTCGGCCTCCGTGAAATGTATTGCATCAGACTTCTGCATCGCTGTCGAGATCATAACCCTTCGATACATATTCTACGGAATTCCGCCCTAAGTCCCAATCCGGTTAATGACCTAATTACGGTAGTAGATGATCTGATGGACACTGAGCAATCGCGGCCTTGAACGGGCGTCGGGCATGCCGGCGTGGCGGGACTGTTTCCGGGTCCGCCTAACGGAATCGGTCACAACCTTTCAAAATTCTCTTCGTGGTGCGGAGCGTGCATGCTAAACGACTGGCAATCAAAAAGTTAACTCCCACGCCATCGAGGCTTCTCCGAGTGTGCGGCGCGGCCGGAGCCGGGATCTGAAATCCCGGCCGGTATAATCGGCGGTTTAGAGAGGCCTGTGCCTCTTGCGTGGAGCCGCGCTCGTGTTGAGAGCCGGCGTCTTCGAGCGCCGAACCACACCAAGTGGACTTCCGGATCGGCGATTCCATCGAACAAGGAGCTTACAATGCAGGATCCGCGCTACCGTCGTGGAATAGGGAGCCGGCCGGGCGCACTGGCCCGGAATCTGGCGGATCGCCTCGTCGGCCAACCAGAGGCGATTGAATCGATTGTTCCATATGTGCACATGTACGAGGCCGAGATGTCTCCGCCGGGGCGGCCGGCCGGTGTCTTCCTCTTGCTTGGCCCAACGGGTACCGGGAAGACCAAGACCGTGGAGGCGCTAGCGGCCGAGTTGCACGGTAGCGAAAAGTGTCTGCTTCGCATCGACTGCGCGGAGTTCCAGATGGAACACGAGGTTGCCAAGCTAATCGGGGCGCCGCCGGGATACCTGGGCCACCGCGAGACCCACCCGATGATCACGCAGCAAAAGCTCGAGGCGACGCGTTCGGAAAGGGACCTGCCGACTGTGGTGCTTTTCGACGAAATCGAGAAAGCCGCGCCATCGCTTTGCCGGCTGCTTCTCGGTGTTCTCGACAAGGGCACGCTTCACCTCGGCGACAACTCTGTCGTGAACTTCGAGCAGAGTCTGATCTTCCTAACCAGCAACCTCGGGGCCCGCGCGATGCAGAGCCACCTCCGCCCGGGCTTCGGATTTGCCGTAGCGGGCAGCAGTCGAGGAAAGACACAGGCCCGGCTCAGCCGATCGGCGATGGGCGCAGTCCGCAAGCACTTCTCGCCGGAGTTCGTGAACAGGATCGACTCCGTGGTCACCTACCGGCCGCTCACGGCCGAGGCTCTGACGAGGATACTGCACCTCCAGTTGGGGGAACTGCGGGAACACATTGAACGGCGGCTGGGCGTCCGCAGCTTCGACGTCATAGTGTCGGATTCGGCGGCCGAACACCTCGTCAGACAAGGAACCAGCACGGAGTATGGCGCGAGAGAGTTGAAGCGGACGATCCACCGGGAAGTCGTGCAGCCGCTTGCCATGCGGATGGCGCAAAACCAGATCGAACCGGGTTCCGTCGTCGAAGTCCAAACCAGAAGAGGGGAACTGCGAGTTCACGTCCGCCATCCGCGCTCGCTGAACCCGCTCAAGGAAGAGCGCTTCGAGAGGGTCGCGTCGAGACTGCCGGCCTAGCCGTCGGTGTCCACCGCGGGTCGCGCTATTACGGGGGCATACTCGACGCTCTGCGCCACCGTAACCCGCTCCTTCAAGAACAGCTCAAGCCGGAAACTGACTCTATCACCTGCCTGTCGATAAATCACGCTCCCATTGCGCAGGTGTCCGGCGTCGAGGTCCACGTTCTTGATCCGGCCATCTTCCTCGATTACCAGCCGCCCGTTTTCCGCATTCTGGACAGCCGGGGCATTCCGATCCCAGCGAAGATGGACGCTCTCGGCCGAAGGTGTGGCTGTCAGTTGGAGGGCGTAGGGATTGACTGGAGGCGTATCGACGACCTTTGACCGGACGCTCAACGCAACCTGGAAACCCAGCACGGTCCCCATCAACAGGAAGATGAAAGAAAGTGGTATCCACAACCAGCCGCCCCGCAGGCGAAGCGTCCTTTTCGGCACCGCCGTCTGATCGGTAGCCGGATGAAAAGGGGTCCTCGTACTCTCGCTGGCCGGGCTGGCGGCAGGTGGCTTGGATCCGCCATTCCGACCGCCTGCAAACTCGCTCGTTATCGTGTCTCCGTTCACTGGTGCCTCCACTTCTGTTGTTGCTTTGCCGCCGCCAAGTTCTTCTCTCCGTAAGGGAAACTCGCGGTAGGAGCGATCCGTTTGAAAGCGCCCGCCTTCCGGAAAGAAGATCGCGGCCTGCACCGGCCTGCCGGTCCGAGGCTTCGCCAGCAAAGCGATCGCCTCTCCAGGGGCAAAGTTCCGGCTCAGTAATTCCCTGTCCCGCGCCTCTAATGTCAATCCGCCTGAGTCCCCCCGGTAGAAACCTACCGGTTGAATACGCCGGCCACGCGCTTGCCGCCAGCGCTGGAGTATCTGCTCGAACCGCCGGAGGTCTGCCCCCGCGAGCCGGTATCGCGGCCCGTCCAGATAGGAGCACGGTACCGGTTCAAAGTCCTCGATGGTGAACGCCGGACCGTTGCCGTCAGTCCGCGTTCCCAGCAGGATTCCGCCGGCCTCGACAATTTCGCGCTGCAAACCACGCTGCACCTCGGCGCTCAGCCGGTCAACCAATTCAAAATCAATGTTGACGGAGATGGCCTTGCCCGGCGCCTCCCAACAGTAAAATGCCTTGGGCGCGAAGTTTGTCTGCGAAGTGTCTCCCGTCAGACTCATCGTGGGGCCACGCGAACAATGCGTATACAGATTACGTACTAGGTACTCCCTCGCTCTCTATATCGGTCGATTTCGAGGAATCATTTAGATGGGCGATACTAGCACTTGTCATGCCCGGTACCCTTTTTCTCGTCGCCACTCCAATCGGCAATCTGGAGGATATCACATACCGGGCCGTACGGATTCTTCGTGAAGCGTCCCTGATCGCCTGCGAAGATACGCGGCAAACCCGCAAATTGCTGGCCCATTTCGGGATCGACAAGAAGCTGACCAGCTATCACGAACACAACGAAAGGCCCCGCGCCGCCGAGCTTGTCGATCTCCTGCTCCAGGGAACCGATGTCGCCCTCGTCTCCGACGCCGGCACACCGCTGATCTCCGACCCTGGCTACCAGATCGTGAGTCTGGCCGCCGAAAAAGGAATTCAAGTGACGCCCATTCCCGGCCCCTCGGCGGCGATCGCGGCCCTGGCCGCTTCCGGCTTGCCGTCTGACGTCTTTTCGTTCCTTGGCTTCGTTCCGCAAAAAGGAAAACGCCGCCGGCAAGCGCTCGCATTGATCGCGAGTCTCGATCATACTGTTGTTCTCTATGAATCTCCTCACCGGATCCTCCTCACCCTGGATGATTTGGCCCAGGCGTGCCCCGGCCGGCAGATCGTCGCGGCCCGCGAAATGACGAAGATCCACGAGGAGTTCCTCCGCGGCACGGCCGAATCGATCCGCGAAAGCCTGGCCAACCGCCCGGCGGTCAAAGGCGAATTCACCTTGGTTATATCGAAACCGGACGCCGGCCCCGAAGCGCCGGCCGGCGAGGCCCAAATACGCACGGCCGTCTCCGAACTCGTTGCCGCGGGAACCCCGCGCATGGACGCCATCAAGACCGTCGCCCGGCAGATGGGGGTTCCGAAACGAATCGTCTACCAAGCTTGCGAACAGCCGCCGGAATCATAGCCCTATTCCCCGCCAAGCAGAAAGAATCGGGCAAGGAACAGCGCCGTCATCAAATACACGAGCCACGAGACCTGCCGCGCCTCGCCTTTCAGGACGCGCAGTATCGTATGCACCGTGAAGCCAATCCCCAGCCCATTGCCGATACTCATGGTCATGGGAATCATCATGACGGTCAGAAACGCGGGTACAGCCTCAACGGGCTTGTTCCAGTTGATCTCCGCAACGTGAGAGATCATGAGTGAGCCCACCAGAATCAGGGCCGGAGCCGTAGCCGCGGCCGGAATGGCGCCCACCAGAGGAGCTAGGAAAAGGGCCGCTGTGAAGAGCAGTCCGGTCACCACCGAAGTAACTCCGGTACGACCTCCGGCGACCACGCCGGCGGCGCTCTCGATATAGCTCGTGACGGTCGAGGTTCCGGCAACCGAGCCGGCGGTGGTCGCCGCGGCGTTCACGAAAAGAATCTTGTTCACGCGGGGAATCTTCCCCTCCTCGTCGAACAGACCCGCCTTCTTGCTCACCGCGACGACAGTCCCTACGTCGTCAAACAGCGTTACAAACAGAAACACCAGGACAATCTCGACGAGTTCCACCCGGAACACACCAGCCACGTCCAACTGCCCGGCCGTCGCCGAGATCTCCCGCAGGCTATAGCTGGCCGGATTCCACTCGACTAGCCCCGTCGCTGCGCCAAGAGCCGTTGTGGCGAGGATTCCGGCGACCATGGCCGCCCGGACGCCACGCGCCATGAGCCCGGCAATCAACACCAATCCGAAGAGCGCCAACGCTGTCTTCGGTTCTCGCAGGTCCCCGAGCGCCACCACCGTCGCCGGGTCGGACCGGACGATTCCGGCGCTCGTGAGGCCCAGAAACGCGATGAACAGCCCAATGCCGGCCGCAACCGCCGAGTAAAGCTCCCGGGGGATGGAGTAGAGAATCAGCTCGCGAATCCCGCCGGCGGTGAGCAACAGAAAGACAATCCCGGAGACAAACACCGCGCCGAGCGCTACTTGCCACGAGACGCCAGCCCCCTGAACCACGGTATAGGCGAAGTAGGCGTTCAATCCCATCCCCGGCGCCATCGCAATCGGGTACCTCGCAAACACACCCATGAAAATGCTGCCGAAAGCCGCCGACACACAGGTGGCGGCGACGACGGCCGTAAACGGCATGCCGGCTTCCCGCAGAATGGAAGGATTCACGAAGATGATGTAACCCATCGTGAGGAACGTGGTGAATCCCGCGAGAATCTCGGTCTTCCAGTTGGCGTTGTGACGCTCGAATTCGAAGTAACGCTCCAGCCTCTGCCGCATCGTCCTCACATTATCGTGCAACAGTGGGGCTGGCGAGTGCGTCCTGAGAAGTAGACTATGAAGGGAAGGGGGCGAAGGAAGATTTCTATGCGGAGAGGCGTCATTCTTCTGCTCGCGGTGGGGATCGCCATGCCGGCGGCGGCGCCCATCCTCCACGCGCAGACGGAAGGTCCGCTCACGATAGAGGTCCCTTCACGGAGACCGCCCGCGCGCCGGCGGCAGCCGCCACCCCCGCCTGACCCGGAAACAGACACCCGAAGGCCGCGCGACCCGATCGAAGCTCCCCCTGACAGCGAGCAGAGCCGTCCGGTTCTGAAGCGGAAAGGGCAGCCTGCCGCTCCAGCCACCGTAAGTCCATCCGAATCCGGCGCCTGCCCCGAGGGCTACATCGCCGTCCGGACCACGGAGGAGCGGCCGCGGTTGAGGCGCGGTGCGAGCCCGTCTGAGCCGGCAACAGATGAGCGACAGGTAGTGGAGTGCTATTTCTCGGAAACCGTGGTGGATGCCGAAGGAGCGGTCATCGAGGAACGGGGCTTGCGGCCTGGCCTATCCGGCGACCCTCTCATCGAGGAACTCCGCGAGCAGATCTTCGCCTTTTCGGAAACGCTGCCGGACTTCATCTGTGACCAGGTCACGAATAGACTCTTTAGCGAGTCCAATCCGCCCAAGTGGAAGACACAAGACCGGATCGAAGCCGAGGTACTGTACCTCGACGGCAAGGAGCAGTATCAGAACCTCCGGCGGAACGGAAAGAAGATCCGCAGCGATCCGGAAAGCACTGGAGCGTGGTCCACTGGTGAATTTGGAACGTTGATCCAGGGATTGTTTCACCCTCAGTCCGACGCGAAGTTCGAATTCGACCGCGCATCCGAGGTCGGCGGAACCGAGACCCGGGTCTACACGTACGAGGTCGAGGAAACGAACTCGCGATGGCGCGTGGAGTTCGAGCAATATGAGCTATATCCCGCCTACCGCGGTTCGATCTGGATCGATCCCGAGAAGAAGAAGGTGCTTCGCATCGAGATGGTCGCCACCTCAATCCCGCCGGACTATCCGCTGGATACGCTCGAAATGACGGTGGACTACGGGCCTGTCAGCATCAACGATAGGACCTATTACCTGGCCACGCATTCCCGGAACTTGGCCTGCAAACGCTACACCCGGTACTGCAGCAAGAACGAGATCGCATTTCGCGACTACCGGAAGTTTTCCACCGAGTCCACCGTCATGACCACTGACTCCTCCGTCACCTACGGCGAGGAAGGCGACAACGGCGAAGGGCCGCAACTGGCCGAGCCTCCTCAAATCGAGGAGAATAAGGAACCCCGGAAACCGTGAAATCCCTGCCCGCCATATTGGCAATGGTCGCGTTTGCGGTTTCATCGTCCGCGGGGCAACAGGGCTGCCCGGAGGGATACCTCGAAGGTCCGGATTCCACGCCCGGGAAGGTACACTGCATCTTCGTTGGATACGAACCGGCGCAGGGCGCATACGCCGCGGCGATCCCGGAAGGCATGGACGATTTCCTCGTTTCTGTCCGCGACAGAGTGTACGAATTTGCCGACCGCTTGCCGAATTACCTCTGCGACCAATCCACGGAACGATTCAAGGCCAGCTCGAACCCGCCGAAGTGGAAGCGGCAGGACCGCATCCAAAACGAGATACTCTTCCTCGATGGCCGGGAATCCTACCGCGAATTCCTGCGGAACGGGAAGAAGCTGAAAGACCCGAGCCCGATGGTCAGCGGCATGTGGTCCACCGGTGAATTCGGTACCATGCTGCTCGACCTGTTCTCCGCTGACACCGCGGCGCAATTCGAGTTCCTCGGCGAAGACACTGTGCAAGGGGTGAAGGCCCGGCTCTACGAGTTCACAGTAGCGGAAGAAAACTCCCACTGGGAACTGACCTTCGGTGGAGAGATGATAAAGCCCGCCTATACCGGCTCCCTCTGGGTGGACCCGGAAACTCTGCTGGTTCGCCGCCTCGAAGTCGCCGCTCGGGAACTGCCCATCACGTACGCCCAGGATGTTGCCGAAGTAGCGGTGGAGTTTGGGCCGGTGAAGATCGGCGATACCGAACACCTGCTCGCCGTGAATTCGGCCGTGCTGGCCTGCCGGCGCTGGAAGGACACCTGCACGAAAAACGAAAGCGTCTACACCAACTACCGCATGTTCTCCGCCGAGTCCACTGTGATGCAGACAGATTCCACGGTGACGTTCGAAGGCGAAGACAAAGCGCCGCCCAAGCAGTGATCAATCGATGGTGTAGAACTCGTAGCTCCCCCACATCCGACCGGGTTCACTATCACGCCAGCAAGCAGTGATCAATCGATGGTGTAGAACTCGTAGCGGATGGTCCAGCTTTCCTCACTGCCGGGCGTCACGTTGAGGTTGATGTAAGGTTCCGGGCAAAGCGTCGTGTTCGGAGACCAGTAGTTGACCCTCGCCAGCGGCTTGTCTCCCCTAATCCGGACTCCTGCCTTCACCTTTCGATTCTCGATCGAGAACCGGTTGTCTTCAGCCGTATTCCCAAAGCCCTCCAGCGGACTGAAGACGGATCTCCGCCGAGGAACTTCAGTCAGATAGTGCAGTTCCTTACCTCTCAGTTCGGCGATCCCCTGAAGATCGCGCGCCGCCTTCGGTTCGAAAGCGAAGCCGACAACGAAATCCGGACCCGTCGGCTGGTTGTCGATGACGAAGAAATTGTGGTTGTAGGTATCGGTTACGATCACTCTTTCGCCGGTGTTTTCGAGCTTGTGGCTGATCACCAGCTCCGGCTTGTTGGGAGTGAGCGTCACCCACTTCGTGTATTTGTAAGCGTATCCGTTGCCCGCATCGAGTTCATGGGTGAACTGAATCCAGTTTCCACCCTTTTCGATGGTCCAATTGCCGGGGTTGACGACATCGTAGCGGTGGGTCCAGCGGTACTCTTTTTCCTCTGGCTTCCTGCAAGCGCCAATGCCAATCCGGATGAACAGGTCGCCCGGCTTCGCTTCGTCATAGCCAAGCCCGCCGTCGTTTGAACGGAACTCCTCCACCGGCCCGGTGATGCGGTCATGCAAGTACGGATCATTGGACTGCTGCCACTCCCCGAAGTACTCGTGCCCCTTGTAGGTAAGACTGTAGATTACGCCGGACCAGTCAAACCGCGTCCCGCGGTAGTAGCCGTTATCAACGTCCGGCAGATAGAGCTTCGCCGTAATTTCTCCATTCGCGATCTCGGCAGCCGGATGCTCAACGGCTGGAGCGGTCAAAGCAGCCAGAACGGCTGATGAAGCAAGGACAACCAGATGACGAAACATACGGCCCC
This sequence comes from uncultured Solibacteraceae bacterium, assembly GCA_964468205.1. Taxonomy (GTDB): domain Bacteria; phylum Acidobacteriota; class Terriglobia; order Bryobacterales; family Bryobacteraceae; genus CAWELS01. Next base: position 64,318 of record CAYXVG010000010.1, read on the forward strand.
ATTATCCTCCACCATGGCCGGTTGGAAGTTGTGGCCATCCGCCGGCCGGTTGTCCGGCTATACCTTTCGCAGCTTCGTGACGCGGCCAATTTCGACCCACTCGACGACGAAGATGTTGCCGGCATGGTCGAAGCAGGCACCGTGGGGGCAGATGAACTTTCCCGGCGTGAAGTTGTCGCGCGAGAGCTTGCGCGTCGTCTTCCAGGCGTCGCTCGCGGAGTCGTCGCCGAGGTGGGTGATCACCTGGTTGCTCTTGTCGAGCAGCGTGACACGGGCGCCGAGGTCCGGTATCACGACGTCGCCGTTCGCGAAGAAGCTGAAGTGACAGGGTAGCTTTGTGCCGCCGGCGAAGCCGAGGTGCTGGCCGTCGAGGGAGAAGTACTGCAGGCGATTGTTGCCACGGTCCGCAACGAGCAGTTTCGGCGATCCGCTCCGTGTGTCGAGGATCATCCCGTGCGGGCAGTCGAGCTGCCCCGGGCCGGATCCCTTTCCGCCGAAGCTGCCGAGGAAGCTGCCGTCTTTGCTGTAGCGGTTGATATAGCTCGATCCGTAGCCATCCCCGACGTAGACGTCGCCGTTCGGAGAGATGGCCAGGTTTGTCGGGCTGTACTTCAGCCTCTTCCCGTCAGATCCGGGCCGGTAGGCGTCCGATTCTTCCGGATAGCCCAATGTCCAGACGGGCTCGCCATCCAGGGTCGTCTTCTGGACAATCGCCCGGCTGGTGTCGCAGAGATAGAGGAACTCCGTGGAGCCCTCCTTCTGGATATGGAGCCCGTGTGCGCCACCCTGAAACTCCTTGCCCCAACTTTTGATGAACTTGCCAGCGGCGTCGAAGACCACCATCGAGTCGTGATTCTCGCTGGTGACGTGAACCGTATGATGGACATAGATCCGGCCTTGTGAATCCTCGACAATGCCGTGGGTGTTACCGTAGCGCAACCCTGCCGGTAGGTCCCCCCAGTCGTGAATCACTTCGTAGGTATGCTCGTCCGCCCCAACAACAGGGCGCTTCGAGCCGGACTTGTTCGTGGCCCCCAGCAGAAATGGCGCGGAGAAAGCCCCAAAGAGAGCTCGTCGAGAAGTTTGCATCCCAGTTTCCTCCAGCTTTGGTGGAACCAAGATAGCACAGCTAATACCGGGTTGAATCGCGCCGCCCCCTCCGATTGTGGTATCAAGTTCATCATGCGAATCCGAGCTGGTCTCCTCCTTCTGCTTCTTGCTGTCGTCGTGTCTCACCTTGGCGCCGCCGTAACGCTGCCCAGGGTGGTGTCCGACAACATGGTGCTTCAGCGCGAAATCCCCGTGCGGATTTGGGGCAAAGCGAATCCCGGCGAGGCGGTGACGGTGAAGTTCCGTGGCCAGACCGCTTCCACCAAAGCTGACAACGACGGAGCATGGGCCGTCTACCTGCGGCCGATGCAGGCTGGTGGGCCGGACAACCTGGTTGTCGAAGCCGACAATACCATCACTCTCCGCAACGTGCTTGTGGGCGAAGTCTGGGTGGCTTCGGGCCAGTCAAACATGGAATGGGAGGTGCGGAACTCGGATAACGCGCAAGAAGAGATCCGAAAGGCGAACTACCCGCAAATCCGATTGTTCGAGGCTGAGAAGGTCACTTCCGATATACCGCTCGACGACGTGAAAGGCGAATGGCGGGAATGCTCACCGGAGTCCGTGCAGACCATCACCGCGGTCGGCTATTTTTTTGGCCGGAAGCTGCACCAGGAGTTGAAGGCGCCGGTCGGAATCCTACAGTCCTCATGGGGCGGCACACCGGCCGAAGCCTGGACCAGCATGGACGCGCTCCGGGCCGACCCGGCGACGCGCTTCTATCTCTGGCGCTGGGACCGTGTGCTGGAGCAGTATCCCGCCGCAAAGCTCCAGCATGACCGGGCAGTCGCCGAGTGGGAACGGAAGCCCGAGAGCGAGCGCGGCAATCGTCCGCGAGAGCCTCGCGGTCCCGGCCACCAGCACGCCCCCGCCACGCTCTACAACGCGATGATCGCTCCCATTATCGACTACAATATCCGCGGGGCGATCTGGTACCAGGGCGAGTCCAACGCCGGCGCGGATCAAGCCTTTGAATACCGCTATCTTTTCCCCCGCATGATTCTGAACTGGCGGGACAAATGGCGGCAGGGCGAGTTTCCGTTCCTCTTCGTTCAACTCGCCAATTTCGAGACCGGCGCGGACTGGCCCATCCTTCGCGAGTCGCAGAACGAGGCATTGCGCCTGCGCAATACCGGTGTTGCGGTGACCACCGACATCGGCAATCCCACTGACATCCACCCGCGCAACAAGCAGGATGTCGGCCTGCGGCTCGCCCTTTGGGCCCTGGCCGAAACCTACGGCCGCGACTTGGTCTATTCCGGTCCCTTCTACCGGCAAATGACGGTGGAAGGCCGGGAGGCGACTCTCTGGTTTGACCACGTTGGCGGCGGCCTGAAAGCCGAGGGCGGCTCGCTCAAGGGATTTGTGATCGCAGGACCGGACCGCGTCTTCCATCCGGCGAATGCGAGAATATCGGGCAACACGGTGGTCGTATCCAGTCCGAAGGTCGAGGAGCCCAGTGCGGTCCGGTACGCCTGGCACAACAATCCGGAGAACACCCTTCGCAACGCCGAGGGACTGCCGGCGTCACCGTTCCGCACCGACCGCTGGACGAATGGCCGCATGCCGGAATAGTGTCGGCCGCCTGTCCCCTGGCGCCGGAAACAAAGAAAGGAACGGCGCGCCCCACGTTGGGGACGCGCCGGTTGTTGACCCTTTGCAGTGATTGACGGTTACTGCACCGAAGAGGAAGGCCGGATCTCGTAGCTGGAGAGCACCTTCATGTAGTTGGCACGCTCGTACGCGGAGGGGTTCTTCACGTTCTTCGCGCTCATCGAGCCCTGCATCTGTTGGATGGACTCGTATTCGTGCTCCTCCATCCACTTCGTCATGTCTTCCTCAAGCTTGGTCACGTAGTCGATACCCTGCCGGAGCATCGCCGAGGTTATCATCGCGACGTTGCCGCCAACCATCATCGACTTGATGACGTCCTCAGCCGTATGAACGCCGCCGGTGATGGCGATGTCACACTTCACGTGGTCGCGAATCAGGCCGGCCCAGTGCAACCGGAGCAGCAGTTCGTAGGAGTTGCTGAGCACCAGGTTCGGCGTCACATCCAGGGCTTCCAGATCGATGTCCGGCTGGTAGAAACGATTGAAGATCACGAGCGCTCCGGCTCCGGCTTCATCGAGCTTCTTGGCCACGTTCGGAATCGAGCTGAAGTACGGTCCGATCTTGACGGCCACCGGAATCTTGATCGAAGCGCTTACGTGGCTGACCAGGTCGGTGTACATCTGCTCGACAGCCGCGGCATCCTTGCTCGGGTCCGTGGGCATGTAGTAGAGATTCAACTCGAGAGCGTCGGCCCCGGCATCCTCGATCATCTTGGCGTAGCGAATCCACCCGCCGGTGGAAACGCCGTTCAAGCTGCCGATCACCGGCACGTCAACGGCCTGCTTGGCTTTCCGCAGGTGCTCCACATAGCCGTCCGGCCCGACGTTGTAGTTGCCCAGGTCCGGAAAGTAGGAGAGCGACTCGGCAAACCTCTCCGCTCCGGCGTCGAGATACGTATCGAGCGACTCGCTTTCGATCGCGATCTGCTCCTCAAACAGCGAGTGCAGCACCACGGCCGAGATGCCCGCGTCCTCCATGTGGAGGATGTGGCCGATGTCCTTGCACAGCGGCCCGGCCGAAGCCACGATCGGGTTTTTCAGGGTGAGCCCGAGATATTTTGTTGTCAGATTCGGCATTTACTTTTCCTCCTTGCCCGCGCCGTTGCCCGGCATGGACGCCATGTGCTCGTACAGCTTGAAGCGGTTCTGCGCGTCTTTCTGAGCGAGTTCGAGCAGATTCTTCGCCGCGTCGGGATTGCTGCGGACCAGCATGGTGTAGCGGGTTTCGTTATAAGCGTACTTGTCGAAGGAGATCGATGGCGCCTTCGAATCAAGCTGGAACGGATTCTTTCCTTCCTCGACCAGGGCCGGGTTGTAGCGGAACAGCGGGAAGTGGCCGCTTTGAACGGCCGCCTTCTGCTGGTCGAAACCGTGCAGCAGATTGTAGCCATGGGCGATACAGTGCGAATAGGCCACGATGATGGATGGTCCTGGATGCGCCTCGGCCTCCAGGAAGGTCTTCACCGTGTGGGCGTCATTGTAGCCCATCGCGACCCGGCCGACGTAGACGTTGCCGTATTGTATGGCCATCATGGTGAGGTCTTTTTTGCCGGCCGGTTTGCCGGCCGCGGCGAATTTCGCCACCGCGGCGCGGGGCGTCGCTTTTGACATCTGGCCGCCGGTGTTGGAGTATACCTCGGTATCGAGAACCAGGATGTTGACGTCGCGTCCGGTGGAGAGGACGTGATCCAGTCCGCCGTAGCCGATGTCATAGGCCCAGCCGTCGCCGCCCACGATCCAGACGCTCTTTTTCACCAGATAATCGGCGATGGAGAGCAGATCTTTCGCTTCGGGCTTGTCGATGCCGGCGAGCTTTTCTCGGAGCATCTTCACGCGTTCCCGTTGCTCGTCGATACCCGCCTCCACGGTTTGATCGGCGTCCAGAATGGCGCCGGCGAGAACATCGCCGATGTCGCCCGCCAGTTTCTGCACCAGCTCTCTGGCGTGCTGGTTGTGCTGGTCAATGGTCAAGCGGAAACCGAGACCAAATTCAGCGTTGTCTTCAAACAGCGAGTTCGACCACGTCGGTCCGCGGCCGTCGTTATTGATCGTGTACGGGGTGGTCGGCAAGTTGCCCCCGTAAATTGACGAGCAGCCGGTGGCGTTGCCGATCAACATGCGGTCGCCGAAAAGCTGGGTTATGAGTTTGACGTAGGGGGTCTCGCCACAGCCGGCGCAGGCGCCGGAGAACTCAAAGAGCGGCTGGTAGAGCTGTACATCCTTCACCAGGTTGGGCTTCAGCGCCTTGCGGTCGGTCTCGGGCAGCGACAGGAAGAAGTCCCAGTTTGCCCGTTCCGTTTCGCGGAGCGGAATCTGGCTCTCCATGTTGATCGCCTTGCGGCTGGTGTTGGTCTTGTCCTTGACGGGACAGATCTCAACGCACACGGCGCAGCCCGTGCAGTCCTCGGCGGCAACCTGAAGAGTATATTTCTTCTCCTTGAAATCTTTCCACCGGGCGGCTGTGGACTTGAAGGTCTCCGGAGCGTCCTTCAGGTGATCCGTGTCATAAACCTTCGAGCGAATCACCGAGTGCGGGCAAACCAGCACGCACTTGCCGCATTGGATGCAGATGTCCTCATCCAAAACGGGAACCTCAAGAGCGATGTTACGCTTCTCCCACGCGGCCGTTCCGGTGGGGAAGGTGCCGTCGGCTGGCATCGCGCTGACCGGCAGTTCCATGCCACGGCCGGCCAGGATGGGGCCGGCCACGTTCCTGACAAAGTCCGGAGCTTTCTCCGAGACGACCGGCGGCATCTTGGTCCTGCTGGTGACTTCGGCTGGAACCTCCACTTGGTGGAGGTGATCCAAGGCGGTGTCCACGGCGGCGAAGTTCTTCTGAACCACCGCTTCGCCCCGCTTGCCATAGGTCTTCTGGATCGCGTTCTTGATCTGCGCGATCGCCTCCTCCCGCGGAAGAATACCGCTGATGGCGAAGAAGCAGGTCTGCATGATCGTGTTGATGCGCACGCCCATGCCCGTCTTCTTTGCTACCTCGTAGGCATCGATCACATAGAACTTCAGTTTCTTGTCGATAATCTCCTGCTGCACCTCCAGCGGGAGATGGTCCCAAACTTCATCCTTCTCGAAAGGCGCATTCAGCAGGAACGTCGCCCCCTCCACCGCCGGCTTGAGAATGTCGATCTTCTCAAGTTGGGTGAACTGGTGGGCGGCAATGAAATTCGCCTTGCTCACGAGGTAGGTGGAATGGATCGGCTCGGGACCGAAACGAAGGTGCGAAATGGTGACCGCGCCCGCCTTCTTCGAGTCGTAAACGAAGTAGCCCTGGGCGTAGTTGTCCGTTTCCTCTCCGATGATCTTGATGGAGTTCTTGTTCGCGCCCACCGTGCCGTCGGCTCCGAGGCCATAGAACAGGCAGCGTACCGTCGTGTCGTGCTCGGTCGAGAAGTCGGGATCGTAGTCGAGGGAAGTATGCGTGATGTCGTCGTTGATGCCGACCGTGAAGTGATTCTTCGAGGTCTCTTTCGCGAGTTCGTCGTAGACTGCCTTGATCATGGCCGGCGTGAACTCAGCCGAAGAGAGGCCATAGCGCCCGCCGATCACTTTCGGCAGGGGCTTGCCGTCGGCGCTTTCGTGCAGGGCCGTGATCACATCGAGGTACATGGGCTCGGCGGGAGCGCCCGGTTCCTTCGTGCGGTCGAGAACGGCGATGGACTTCACCGACTTCGGCAAAGCCTCCACGAAGTGCTCGGCCGAGAACGGCCGGTAAAGGCGGACCTTGATGGCGCCCACCTTCTCGCCCTTGTCCACCATGTAGTTGACCGTTTCTTCGGCGGCTTCGGCGCCGGATCCCATCAACAGGATCACTCGCTCGGCATCCGGGGCTCCAATGTACTCGAATAGCTTGTACTGTCTGCCTACGATCCCGGCGAACTTGTCCATCGCGTTCTGGATAATCGTCGGGGCCGCCAGATAGTACGGATTGATTGTCTCGCGGGCTTGGAAGAAGTGGTCCGGGTTTTGCGCCGTGCCGCGCAGCACCGGCTTGTCCGGCGTCATCGCGCGCTCCCGGTGCTTGCGAACCAGGTTGTCGTCAATCATGGCCCGCATGTCTTCAACGGTGAGCTCCTCGATCTTGGCGACCTCGTGGGTAGTCCGGAAACCGTCAAAGAAGTGCACAATCGGAATCCGCGTCTCGAGCGTCGCCGCTGAAGAGATGAGCGCCAAGTCCATCACTTCCTGTACCGAGTTCGAGGCCAGCAGCCCCCAGCCGGTCTGGCGAACCGCCATGACGTCGGAGTGATCACCGAAAATCGACAGCGCGTGGGTCGCCACCGTGCGTGCCGCCACGTGGAAGACCGTCGGGGTAAGCTCGCCGGCGATCTTGTACATGTTCGGGATCATCAATAACAGGCCCTGCGACGACGTGAACGTCGTCGTGAGAGCGCCCGCCTGCAGAGCGCCGTGGACCGCGCCGGAAGCGCCGCCCTCGCTCTGCATTTCGATCACCGTGGGAACCGTACCCCAGATGTTGGGCTTACCCTCGGAGGACCACTGATCCGACCACTCGCCCATGGGTGATGAGGGAGTGATCGGGTAAATAGCGATGACCTCATTGATCTTGTGGGCAACATAGGCCGCCGCTTCGTTACCGTCAATCGTTACTTTGGGTCTGTTCATAATTTCATTTCCGTCAGGAACTTAAGAGGGACACTTGAAGATTGCAGGTGGAGTTCCATGCGTGGGGGAAATCGTGTTTTGCAGCAATTTGAATGCCTTAGCGCTCCCGGGAATATTGACAGAATGGGTCAGATTGAGCAACCTCGCCCCGAATCGGAGCTCTTTCCGTTACTTAGAGGGTGAAATGCCCCATTCGCGCGTTGCCGTGAGACCGCCACTGGAGCCCTGCCACGGTTCTTCCAACCTGACCAGTCGGCCAAGGGAACGTTGAGAAAGTGACCGGCGGATTCCCACTTCGCCGGAGTTTGAGCGGTACATGGTATATACTGCCTTGGACAAGTTCCAGAGACGAGAATCCTGGACCAGTGAATCTATGAAGGCCGGAGAAAGGAAGGGAAGATGACTGAACTTGGAAGCCGCCGGGGCGGCTTGTTCCTCATACTGCTGAGCCTCACCGCCGGTGTCACCGCGGCCGGTGAATTGACTGTCAGAGCGGTCACGGTTGACGCGAGCCCGCCGGAGAGGCCATGGGCCAAAATCGCCGGTGACTTCAACGGCGACGGCCTTCCAGATATCGCCATCGGTGGCGCCAAGGGGCCGTTGGTTTGGTACGAATATCCGTCCTGGAAGAAGTTCCTAGTCACGGAAGGCGGCTACAGCACCGTCGAAGGCGAAGCCGCCGACATCGATGGAGATGGTGATCTGGATATCGTCATGGGCGGCATTCTTTGGTATGAGAACCCGGGGCCGAACGGGGACCCACGAAAAGGACCGTGGACCGCCCACCGTGTCGCTGACGTGAAAACCCACGATGTCGAGGTCGGTGACCTCGACGGCGACGGCCGTCTCGATCTGGTCACGCGGAACCAATCTTCGTTTGGGACTCCAAGCGGAAACCGGTTCCATGTGTGGATACAGAAGGCCTCCGGCGAGTGGGCCCATCGCGAAGTCGCCTGCCCCCACGGAGAGGGGCTCAAGGCCGTTGATCTTGATCGTGACGGCGACCTGGATGTCGTGATCGGCGGACGCTGGTACGAAAACAGCGGCGACCCTTTGGAAGGGCCTTGGACCGAACAAGTCTACGCAGCCGGTTGGGAACACCCCGACGCCGAGGTTCAGACAGCCGATCTGAATGGCGACGGTCGGTTGGACATCGTGCTCACTCCGGCCGAACTGCAGGGCGATCACTACCGCATGTCCTGGTTTGAAGGACCCGCGAACGCCAAGGCTCGGGAGTGGCGTGAGCACATCATCGAAGACGACGTCGAGACGGTCCGCCATGCCCTCGGAGTGGGCGATTTGAACAACGACGAAGAGCCGGACATTGTCACCGCGGAGATGCACCAAGGAGCCGACCCCGACGAGGTGATCGTTTACCTCAATGTCTCCGGCGGTGAAAGATGGCATCGCGAGGTCCTGTCGACAAGAGGTTCGCACGATATCGTGCTGATCGACATCGGCGGCGATGGCGACCTCGACATCGTCGGAGCTAATCATAGCGGCGATTATCAAGCTGTCCTGCTTTGGGAGAACCTGACCGCTGGCAAGGGGAATGAGCGATGAAGTTCAGCTTGGACACCGTCGGCTACGGTGGTTACTTCACCGACGGAGAGCACATCCCGCTCGAAGACGCCATGCGGCGCGCCTCGGCTTTCGGATATGACGCCGTATGCATTTACGCGCATCGTCCCATCGGATTTCCGATGGACATCGATCAAGACCGCCGGAAGCGCCTGAAAGACCTGGCCGCCGCGCTTGAACTCGAACTCGGCGCCGTCGTCTGCTGCACCAATTTCATGAAGGGCAACCACGCGCTGGTGTATCCACAGGAGAAGGAGATCCTCTACGTCAGGGACTGCATCCAGTTCGCCCGGGAAATGGGCATGAAGATCGTAAGAGTGCTGGCCGCATTTTACGGCTACTTTCAGAATCCGTACGCCGCTGGGGGTTATGGAAACCCGGCGTTTGAGTCACGGTCCATGCGCGTTTCGCAGAACAAGGATTGGCTGGAGGCCTGGCGCCAGGTCAGGGAGGGACTCACCGAGGTTGCTCTCATGGCTCGGGACGCTGGGATCACGCTGGCCTTGCAGACGCACCCCGAGGTGACCAACAACAACGAGGAGACGCTCGAGATGATCGGCGAGGTGGGCGTGGAGAGCCTGAAGGTTGGCCTCGACCTCCCGCTGTTTGAGTCCTTTACACCGGCGTTTGTCCGCAAGACCGTGCACAGCATGAAGGGTCTGATGGTCTACTCGCACAGCATCTCCATCGCCGGCAAGAAGACGGTGGGAGGCGCAGTCTTCGGCTGGGACGAGGTGACGCCGGGCAGCCCGAAGGACCCCTGCCCGTGGAAAGTCTTCCTGGAAGCCTGCAAGGAAATCGGCTACGACGGATACCTGTCGCACGAGCAGTGTTCGCCCATGATCGTGAAAGGGCACCGCATCGCCGGGCTGGCGGAAGTGGACGAGCGTTACCAGGACGCGCTCAACTACCTCAAGCCGATTGCCCGCGAACTGGACTACTACACGGGACATAAGTAACGCGTGGAAGGCCTGGGCTACCAGCGGTAGTGGACCTGTGGCTTGATCGATCGCTCGTAGATCTCTCTCGCGCGCTCCATCGTCTGAGTGTCAAGAGGCGGGAAGCCAGAGGCCGCGGCGTTCTCGGCAACCTGCGCCGGGCGCTTCGCGCCGGGGATCGCGCAGGTGATGCCCTCGAACATCAGAATCCAGCGCAAGGCGAACTGCGTCATCGACATTCCGTTCGGAACCAGCGGACGGAGTTCCTCCACCGCCGCGAGACCGGTCTGGTAGTCCACCCCCGAGAACGTTTCGCCGCGGTCGAAGGCATCACCTTTGATGTTGAACCTGCGATGGTCGTCCTCGGGGAACGTCGTCTCCGCCTTCATTTGTCCGGTGAGAAGGCCGCTGGCCAGGGGAACCCTCGCGAGCACGCCCACTTTCCTCCGCTGGGCTTCCTTAAGGAATAGCTCCGCGGGCCGTTGCCGGAAGAGGTTGAAGATGATCTGAATCGTTTGTACGTTGGAGTAATCGATCGCCTTCAAACCTTCTTCCGGCGGTTTGACGCTCATGCCGTAGTATTGGATCTTGCCCTCGGAGACGAGCCGGTCGAGAGCGGCAATCACATCCGGGTCGTAGTAGGCGGGCGTTGGCGGGCAGTGTAGCTGGAGCAGGTCCAGGCAGTCCGTCTGTAAGTTTCTGAGACTCCGCTCGACGAAAGCCGCCAGATTCGCGTAGCTGTATCCCTCGGCCGTGTGAGGCTCCAAACGGCGGCCGGCCTTCGTGGCGACGTAGATCCTCTCGGAGCGCTCCTTCACGAACTTTCCGATCAGCCGTTCGCTGCGGCCGTCGCCGTAGACGTCGGCCGTATCAAAGAAATTGACCCCGAGATCGGCGGCCTCGTGCAGCGCCGCGATGGACTCGGCGTCGTCGACTTGGCCCCAGGCCGATCCAATCGCCCAGGCGCCAAAGCTTATCTCCGATACCTTCCATCCGGTTCGTCCCAATTCCCTATACTTCATTCGCTCATCTCCTCTCCGTTCTCAGATTCGCCGGGTGCGCCGTCCCCGTCCGACCGCCCGCGAAATAGACAGCACTGTGTCACCTTAGCGCCTTTCGAACGTCTAAAGGAAGACGGTCAACTGGAACGTGAACCAAACCTCGATTGCGATCAGTAAAGTGAATTGTATGCGCATTTTGAAAACTCTCGCTCTCGGCCTGTTGATGGCTGCGGCCAGCCTCGGACAGGTCGGCTTCAGCACGGAATGGATAGACGCAAACGCCGACCCTTGCGTCGACTTCTATCAATACGCTTGTGGGGTCTGGATGAAGAAGAATCCGATTCCCGGGGACCAGGCCCGCTGGGGGCAGTTCAATGCTCTCAACGAGCGAAATCAGATGACGCTCCGGAAGATTCTCGAGGAGAATAGCGGATCGAAGCCCGGCCGGACAAAGGTGCAGCAGCAGGTGGGCGACTACTATGCCGCTTGCATGGACGAGGAATCGATCGAAAGAAAGGGGCTCGATCCGCTGAAGCCGGAGTTGGGCCGGATCGACGCCATTAAGAGTAAGCAGGATCTCCCGGCGGCCATCGCCCGTCTCCATCGGATCAGCATTAACGCTCTATTCGGTTTCGGACCGATGCCGGACTTCAAGAACTCCACGGTGCATATCGCCGACATCGATCAGAGCGGCCTCGGTCTCCCCGAGCGGGACTACTACTTCCGCGAGGACGGCAAGTCGAGAGAAATACGGGAAAAGTACGTGGCTCACGTGCAGCGGATGTTCGAGTTGGCCGGCCAGCCCGGCGCGACCGCGGCGGCAAACGCCAAGACGGTAATGCGGATCGAAACCACTTTGGCAAAGGGCTCGATGGAGATTGAGAAGCGGCGCAATCCCAATAATGTCTGGCACAAGATGTCCGTCGCGGATCTCGAGGATCTGGCTCCCAGTTTCGGCTGGAAGAGCTATTTCAAAAAGCTTGGCGGGCCGGATTTCACTGCGGTCAACGTGAGCGTTCCCGAATTTGCGAAGGCCGTGGATACGATTGTCGCCGGCGAACCCATCGAGGACATCAAAACCTACCTGAAGTGGCATGTCCTCACCCACTCGGCGGCGCTGCTGCCGAAGGCCTTCGCCGAAGAGGACTTCAATTTCTACCGGAAAACTCTCTCCGGCGCCAAGGAGATGCGTCCGCGCTGGAAGCGTTGCGTCGCACGCACGGACGCGGAACTCGGCGAGGCTCTCGGCCAGGCCTACGTCGAGACAGCCTTCCCGCCGGAGAGCAAGCAGCGCATGTTGGAACTGGTAACCGCTCTCGAGAAGGCGCTCGCCGCCGACATCGAATCGCTGCCTTGGATGACCCGGGCGACGAAAGAGAAAGCGCACGAGAAACTGGCGTCCATCAAGAACAAGATCGGCTATCCGGACAAGTGGCGGGACTACAGTTCACTGAAGGTGGTCCGCAATGACGCGCTGGGCAATTTCTTTCGCGCCCAAGAGCACGATGCCGATTACCAGTTGGTGAAGATCGGCGGGCCGGTGGACCCCAAGGAGTGGCACATGACGCCCCCCACCGTAAACGCCTACTATCACCCGCTCGAAAACACGATCAACTTTCCGGCCGGCATTCTGCAGCCGCCCTTCTTTGACGCGAAGCTGGATGATGCGGTGAACTTCGGCGCGATCGGAGCCGTAATCGGCCATGAGATGACGCACGGCTTCGACGATCAGGGCCGGCAGTTCGCTGCAAACGGAAACCTCGAGGACTGGTGGACGAAAGACGACGCAGCCAACTTCGAAGCCAAGGCACAGTGCTTCATCGACCAGTACGGCTCCTACGTGGCGGTCGATGACGTGAGGCTCAACGGGAAGCTCACCCTCGGCGAGAATGTCGCTGATAACGGGGGATTGCGGATTGCATTCATGGCCCTCATGGACGCCCTCGATGAAGCGGACCGAAAGAAAAGGATCGAAGGTTTCACTCCGGAGCAGAGGTTCTTCCTTGGCTGGGCGCAGGTCTGGTGTTCCAACTCAACCGACGATCTGAAGCGGCTCCAGACGCAGACGGATCCGCACGCTCTCGGCGAGTTCCGGGTCAACGGCGTGGTCTCGAACATGCCGGAGTTCCGGCAGGCATATGGCTGCACCGCGGTACAACCCATGGTTCGCCAGAATGCGTGCCGGGTCTGGTAGGGCAACCTCTCTGCTATCTATCCAGGCCGGTAACCACGCGGCCGCCGGGTAAGGCGGGGAGGATTGGCTCGGACCGGCTGGACTAGTCGCCCGTCTGCCGCGCCTTCTGCCTCGCCTGGAGCTTGGCCACGTAGTCCGGGTAATTCTTGTAGACCATGATGTGAAAAGTGGGCTGCTTGAATTCCTCTACGGCATAAAGATAGCCAGCCTGCTTGAGGGAGTGAAGAACCCGGCGCATCCATGAAATCTCAGCCGCGCTCATTCCCCTTTTGGAGATGTCCAGCGTGGCGCCAGTCAGGTGAGACGAGCGGCGGGGGCCATACGATGCCGCCGCATTCCCGTTTCGTTTCTGCAGAGAACTCTGCAGGGCGATCGTACGAACCAAGCTGGTCACACGAAGCTTCTTCTTGAACCGCCGGTAGTACTGGCTGCTCAGCCGGTCGAGGAACAGTTTGCTCCAGGGCCTGAGATAGCTGTACTTGGCCGGGATATAGCGGGTGTAGTAGTACTTGGTTTGGCTCGGAACGCGAACCAGAAGATTCGCCCTGGCGAATCGCTGGACCATGGCAACGTTCTTCATACGCGACAGGTCGTCCCTGTCCGCCCGCTGGTTCTGCACTATCTGCGAGTTCCAGTCGGCGCGGAGGAGCGCGGCGCCTCCGGCGAATAGAGCCAGCGAGCTGGCCAGTCCGAGCACGATGGTGAGTGTAGCTGCACGGAACATTCGCATCCTCAACAGATTATCAGATCAAACCTCACTTATAAAGTGAAATTTTGAATTTCGTGCGGCAGTGGGCCGGTTCCATGGCCTTCGGTCAGCAAATGGCGCCACTAGCTATTGGTCGGACGCAAGAGCGGTAGTGTCGGACGCAAGAGCGGTAGTATAGTTAATGCGAGTAACGAAACCGCACTTGAGTGAACCGTATGATGAACACTAAGAGATTCTTGCCCATTTTTATGGTGCTTGCCGCACTAGCAATCCTTTCCGTCTTCCTGGTGGGATGCGCCCGTGAACCCGAACCGGCTGAGGAGGAGCCTGCCGGTGAAGAAGCGGCCGCCCCGGCGGAAGAACAGCCCGCAGACGAACCTGAGGCGGCCGAGGCTCCGGCCGCGGAGCCGGAGCCTCCAAAACCCGCGCCCACGGCAAGCGCGGACCGGAAGTCTCTCATGAATCCCTCGGCCCTGAAAGAGAAGGCTCCGGATGTGTACCGCGTCAAGTGGGAGACCAGCAAGGGAGATGTGCTCATTGAGGTGGACCGGTCCTGGGCGCCAAAGGGCGCTGACCGGTTCTACAACTTGGTCAAGAATGGCTTCTACGATGAGTGCCGTTTCTTCCGGGTAGTGCCGAACTTCATCGTCCAGGTCGGAATGCACCCGGATCCGCAAATCTCGCGTGTCTGGCAGGACGCCCGGATCACCGATGATCCCGTGACGAAGACCAATCGCAAGGGCACAATTACATTCGCCACCGCCGGGCCGAACACGCGCACCACACAACTCTTCGTCAACTACAAGGCCAACGCTTTTCTCGACAATCAGGGCTTCGCACCATTTGGGACCGTCGTGGAAGGCATGGACGTGATCGAGAGTGTTTATGCCGGCTACGGTGAAGCCCCGGAACAGGGGATGATTCGCGCCCAGGGAAACAAGTACTTGAACGAGAAGTTCCCGAAGCTGGACTACATCAAGAAGGCTACCATTCTCCCCTAGCCAATTCCGGAACCGCCGGGCCTGATCCCTCCCGGACCCGGCGGTTCCATCTCCGTCTCCGCGCCGGCGCGAGAGCGGATCGGCCGCACGACGGGGAGTATACCAGGACTTGACGCACCCACCGCATCCCGGCTTCTCCTCCCGATTTGAGCGCGGGTTGCGCTCCAACCGCCTCTCCCAATTGCTCAGGCAGAAGCGAGCAGACGGTGCAGAGCTTCTGGACCTGACCGAAACGAACCCGACCGCCGTGGGCCTCGACTATGACAGCGAGGCCATTCTCGCGGCCCTTGCCGAACCGGATAACCTGCGATACCAGCCAGATCCGGCCGGGCTCATTACCGCCAGGGTGGCCGTGGCCCACTACTACGAAGGCTGGGGTGCGCGGGTGGATCCCAGCCGAATACTCATAACCGCCAGCACAAGCGAGGCATACGGCTACCTGTTCAAACTGCTGACCGACCCCGGCGACGAAGTGCTCGCCCCCCGCCCATCCTACCCTTTGTTCGACCTGCTGGCGAGGATGGAGGGAGTGGGACTGAAGCACTACCCCCTCATCTTCGACGGGCGCTGGTGGGTGGACCTGGAGCGGCTAAAAACAGAAATTACGAAACGAACTAGGGCGGTCCTGGCCGTGCATCCGAACAATCCGACGGGCTCGTTCCTCCAACCCTCGGAGGTGGAAGGACTCGTAGACGTTTGCCTCCGGCACGGACTCCCGCTCATTTGCGACGAAGTATTCCTGGACTTTGCCTTTGCCCGTTCCCGCACTCTTGCTACTATTGACAACTTACCTGTCTTTGTGCTGAACGGCTTGTCAAAACTGGCCGGACTGCCGCAGATGAAGCTGGCCTGGATCGTTACTGGGGGCCCCCAGAGCTGGGCGGAACCGGCGATCGAGCGCCTGGAACTGATCGCCGACACCTATCTCTCCGTCGCAACTCCACCCCAAGTTGCTCTCGACAAATGGTTTCGATCCGCGCACGTCTTTCGAGACGCAGTGGTCAGGCGACTTCGCCGGAACCTGCGCTCCCTTGGCCAGATGTTCGCCGATTCGGCCGTCAATGTCTTGCCCGTCGAGGGGGGCTGGTCGGCTGTTCTCCGGCTTCCCCGGACGTTGCCTGAAGAGGAATGGGCGGCACGTTTCCTGCAGGATGACAATGTTATTGTCTATCCAGGATACTTCTTCGACTTTGCCTCCGAGGCGTATGCCGTCGTCAGCCTGCTCAGCCCTGCGGACCGCCTGCGGAAGGGCAGTGCACGGATTCGCGCCCGGGTCTCAGAGAGCTCAGGCGATTGAGGAATTACCCGGCGGCAACGGGGCTTGCCGCCGGGTGTGGTGTCTACTGGCTGAAGGTGCCGGTATAGGTTGCAGTGCCGAGCGCCAGAAAACTGAACTGGTCAACCAATATTTTGTACTGGGCGGCCGGCGTTCCAGCCGGCAGGTCGAGCATCGTTGGAAGAGCGAATACCCGGATTCGGTAGTTGTGGGTAGTACCTGGCGGCGGACAAGGGCCTCCATAGCCGGTCTGCCCGAATTCATTCTGTCCGGCGGTTCCGATCCCGCCGGGGTTGCCGGCCGGAATCGACGTTGTCGTCCCTGGGATGTCCCAGAGTGCCCAATGGACAAAGTTGTTGGCGTCGATGTCGTCCATCAGGACGAGAAAACTTTCGGTACCATCCGGAGCATTCGCGAAGGTCAATTCCGGCGACTGATTGGTTCCCGTGCAGGCATTGGCCGCCGGGATTGTACCGCCGTTCGGGAAAGAGGAGCTCGAAACCGCGAAGTTATTGCCGCCACCACCCGGGGGCGTCTCGCCATTGTCTCCGCCACCGGGCTGGTCGGGTACCGTGATGTGATAGCCGGCGAGTTTCAGCTCCATGCTGGAGTAATTAATCCACCCGACGTCGAGGTTAGGTGCGTCGAAGCGAACCGGGTCAGCCGTGTTGCCGACTCCGAGGATGCCGGTCGGAATGCCTTCCTCGAGCGCGCTCGGGGGCAGGGAGTCGATCACCCATGACGGTACGGAAAACTGTCCTGGTGCGGCATCGGCCTGGCAGAAAAAGCCGGCGCCCATATCCTGTCCAGTGTCCACGGAGGTACCGAAGATCACGACCGTTCCCTGGCCGCCCGTCCACGTAACCAAGAGGTCCTGGCTGCTCGCGATGCTTTGTATTTCATCGCGATTTGTCCAGGCTAGAGGATCCGGGAAGTCAGCCTGCTTTGAGAATCCGCCGATGTCGTTTCCGCCGGCGCCGTTGTCGAATGTGTAGCTTCCGGCTCCAAGGTATAGCGGCTGGGTGGCGCCGAATCCGGTTCCTCCCAAATCCGCGAAGTAATCGCCTGTGCTCTCCCGAGGCAGTGTCCGCGCACCGTTCGGCCCCAGAATATTGATGACCGGACCCGCGTCGAGCTGCTGAACCGGTTTGACCGGATCGATGTCGTCGGGGTCAACCGGACCGTCGTCTTCATCGTCGTCTTCGAATTGGAAGACAATGCACGCCCCGCGGCTGAATAACCCTGTGAAGCTCTGGACCGAAATCAGTTGCCTATCCGTGAACCTCTCAAAGCTGGCGCCTCCGGAGTCGTTGACCTGTTCGATGAAACCACCGCCCACCGGGTTGGGGAACCGGAATGCCGTTCGCGACAGGTCGATGGTTCCGATGCTCAGCCCGCCGGTCTCCACCGCGTTTTGGATGTCGGCCGGCGTCAGGCCGAAGGCGTCCGAGCAGACGTTGCCGGCGTTACTGATCGACATTGTCACGGTGTTGCTCGGCACGCCATTTACCACGACGACAACCGGCACATAGCAGCCTTCAACGCCTTCGGGTATCCGGAACCGGATCTGGTCAAGACCGGCGCAGCAGCCAGAGCGTCCGGCGTAGAGAACCTCCGCCTCCTGGCCGCCGACGAACACCTTTACATCCAGCGGCGGAGAGAGGTTGCCCGGAAGCGGGCCTCCTGCTTCGTCGCCCGATACCGCACCGAGGCCGGTCGCCCAGATGTCGGCAAGGTCATTCGTGGAGTACGCTGCCGTGAGTAGGTTCACCGCATTATTTTCGAGTGGATTGGTAAAAATGCCCGGGCCGGTACCCCCTTCATTCAGGGCGAAGATGCCGAGCGCGTGTTCGACAATAGTAACGGTATAGGGCGAAGTGGACACGCTTCCGCTGGTGACGACAGCCGTCGCCTGTCCGGGTGGCATGTTCGAGGGAATGATCGCCGATACCTGCCCGGCTCCTCCTTCCGTAGGGGCGAGCACGATCGGGATGGCGCTGAACTGATTCCCTCCCGAGTTTAGGGTTACAGAAACCCCATCCAGTGTCGTGTCAAGCGGGAAGGACGAAGCGATAACCACGCCATTCAACGGTACGTTCATGACGAAGAAGGTGGCGACACCTCCTTGCGCGAGACCTCCGTTCGGCAGTCCTTCCGCTATGAAGCTTGCGGCATTGGTGGCTCCGGTAATCGTTTGGGCCGGTGCGCTAAACGCAAGAAAAGACACCATCGTCAAGCTGAGCAACATTTGTTTCAATGTCATGAAACCCTCCTTTCATTCCCAGTTTCCCGTAACTATAGCACGAACTAGGGATAAGACTGGGATGTCCGGAAGCCAGGTGCCAATCGTCCTCCGGGCGCGGAACCAGTTGAGCAGCAACTCCCAACAGGCGGAGGCAGGGCTTTTCGGG
>CAYXVG010000010.1:82889-137555 GCA_964468205.1 uncultured Solibacteraceae bacterium
ACAGGCGGAGGCAGGGCTTTTCGGGGCGCGTTCCACCCGGACGCTTGCCGGTCTCCTTGCCGGGTTAATAGTCACACAGGCGGAGGCAGGACTTTTCGGGGCGCGTTTCCCGGCATGCCTGCCGAGCTGCTCGCTAAGGAGTTCGGCGGACACCCGGGTTCTGCCGGTCCGCCCGGTCCGCCCGTCACGTGTTTCTCGCATCAGGCTGCGAGGCTTCGACCGGAATCCTCCCCAAGAAGCTCGCATTGGGAGCGTAACCGGGGAATGAGGTGGTGAACCCGATAACGGGGTGGCGAGTATGAGCAAGCCGGGCCGGCAGTTTTCGCGGCCAGCGGGGGGGCAGAGGACTCCTCCAGTTCAATTTGAGTACCTGTCGCCGAGGCCAGTGAGACACGAGCCGAACGTACCAGGAAGACCAATTACATACACGGATATTTCGGGCGGGACTCGCGGGAACGGGTGACGATGGCGGGGCTGGTCAGGTAGATCAGGGCAGAGACTGCGCCACCCGGCAGGTTGCGCCCCCGGGCAACTCGGATCGTGTCATCGTTCACTACGAGCGCACCCTTGCCCGCAGACGACGAACCACGATGGCGGTCCCGCTGTCGTTCCCGAATGCGGCTGGATACACAGGGAAGGGGTGGCCACGGACAGACAAATCCGCCGGGGGCTTCCACGTCGTTTCCGGATGCGGCTGGATACACCGTGAACGGGGCGCCTTCACCTTCACATCCGAACATCCGCGGCATACCCCTAACGGCCGGATGGAACCCGCACTACCGCCGGCGCGCTGAGCACGAGGGCGAGCGGGGCCGCGGCCGGAACCTTGGCGGCCCCTAATTCGCGGGCTGCACCGGTCCCCGGCCCTTCAGACCAGAGTACTTATTGAGAAGGTCAATGAGTTCCTTGGCGGATTCCGGTACCTCGAGACCGCTCTTGACAATATCGAGATTGTTGTAACGCTGGCCGTAGAGGTCGTCGTTGACGCTCAGATCGTGGCGAAGGGTGGAGCCGTCGAGAGAAATGCCAGCGAAAACACCGCGCGACCGCGACCAGGAGAGGATCTCAGCGGAAAGGAACGCGTCCGTGTTTGCCGTAATCGTGCGGCCTACGGGGCCAGCAGCAGCCGAGGCGTCGCCCCCAATGGTGAACTTACTCTTGAGGAGTCGCCGGGCTCCCCTCTCGTTCATTACCAGCATCACGATATCGGTTTCCGAGCCGCCCACCTGGAGTCCGAAGTTGAAGCCTTCTATCCGCACCCCTCCCGGGGGGGACCAGCCCTTGCCGCTCGCATTGCGGCACGAAACGAACCCGCGGCCATATTTCCCTCCGAAGATGAAAGCGCCCTTCTTTGCTCCAGGCACGATCACAACGCACTCAGCCTTGTTCAGGAGGTCCTGCGGGATCGACTGATCCGGTGTGTCCATGATTTCCCGAAAAACTTCAGCCGAGCTCTGAAGACGTTTCTCGTACTTCGGCTGCGCAAACAGCAGTAACCCGCTCGCGGCCACCAGCATCAAAAGGCGTAGGATCATAAGACGTTATCCTCTAAACATCTTCTCAGATAAATGTTGATTTGCACAGCGACTTAGAATAGGCAAGACACCATGCGGTTTACACTTCACATCCTATTTGTTACGACGGCTCTGCTCCTGTCAGGTTCCGACGATCTCTATGTGGTGGCGGATCAGAAGTTGGATCAGATCGCCGAGAATCGGGTCTCCCGAGGGGCAATCGTGCACCTTACGCCGGCGGAGGTGAACGCTCTTGTTCGGGGCAAGATCGCGGAGGAAGGTGTTGAGGGGATCACGAATCCCATAGCGACGCTCGGCGAGGATTCAGCGACCTGGAGCGGGCTGGTGGACTTCGGGAGGTTGCCGCAACTGGCGAAATACAAGAACAACTTCCTATTGAGCAGCCTGTTGAAAGATGCCAAGCAGGTGGAAGCCGCCATCGGTCTCATTTCCGCAAACGGCCAGGCGACCATCGACGTGAAACACGTCACAATTGGAGAGACGAGATTCGAGGGGAGCACCCTTGGTTTTCTGGTCCAGCAAGTGGTCTTGAAGGACTACCCCGATGCGAAACTGGGCGAACCGTTTGATCTCGAGCACAATGTGGAGTCGATCAAACTCCGTTCCTCGGGAATCACGGTAAAGATCAAGGACTGATGGCCGGGCGCCGGTCTCGCTTGTTAAGCCTTGCCGGCAGCGATTGCCTCCGCCGCTTCCTTCCCCATGCGGATGCAATCGGGCACTCCGATACCGTAATAGGCATTACCGGCCAAGTGCAGCCCAGGAACGAGGTTGGCGAGTTCCGCGATGCGCTGCACGCGTTCTTCATGTCCAACCGTGTACTGAGCCATCGAACGTGGCCAGCGGGAAATGTGCTGAAAAACCGGCTCCTCCGTCACGCCCATCACTTCCCGCAGCTCCCGCCGCACGATCTCGACGACCGTCTCGTCGGTCTCGTCGAGGATGGCGCTATCGCCGGCCCCGCCGAGAAACACGCGCAGAACCGCCCGGGAGTCCGGGACACGATAGGGGAACTTCGTACCGACCCAAGTGCACGCGATCATGCGCTGCCGCTCCCGTTCCGGGACCAGAAAACCAAATCCTTCGAGCGGATGCCCGAAGTTCTTGCTGTCATAGCCGAGCGCGACCGTCATTGAGGAGCTGTAAGGAATCGAGTCGAGGATTGCGGCGAGCTCCGGGAATGCGTTTTCCAGCAGAGCGCCGGCCTGATAGGCTTGGCAGGCGACGACCACGGCGTCCGATTCCATCCACTGGCCATTCACCCGGAGCCGGAAGCTCGTGCTGTCGCGCTCGACCGTTTCGGCGTCTCCGCGCACAACTTCCAGGTCATCACCCATCAATTCCTCGAGGCGCGCGGTGAGCTGGCCCAGCCCTCCCTTGAGGGTCTGAAACAGCGGGGTGGCGGAAGATTCCTTCCGGGCCTTGCGCATGGCGGCGAGCACGCCGCGGGTGAGGCTGCCATAGCGCTTCTCCAATTCAACGAACCGGGGCAATACGCTGGTAACGCTGAGTTGATCGGGACGGCCTCCGTATACGCCGGCCAGCAGCGGCTCGGCAAGATAGTCGACAGCTTCAGGGCCATAGTGGTCGCGGACGAAGTCGGCCACGCTCCGGTCTCCGACTGGCTGCCGCGGTGGCCGGCGCAACAATTCGAACGCCATCCGCGCTTTTGTGCGCCAGCTCAACAGGCGCGTGGTAGCCATCGGCATGGCTTTGGTAGGCACCATCAACATGAGGCCGTCGGGAAGCGGCTCCAATTTGCCATGCCGCCGGACGTAAGTGACTCGCAGATGATCATTTGAACCGATCACCTCGTTTTCCAAGCCGATTTCCCGAATGAGATCCATCGCCCACGGCTTGGCGGCCAGAAAGCTATCCGGCCCGCCCTCGATGACGCAGCCATCCACTACGTCTGTGGTAATTACTCCGCCGAGATAAGGCTGCCGCTCAACGATACAAGGCCGAAAGCCGGCTTTCCGCAGGTAGTAAGCGGAGGAGAGCCCGGAAATGCCACCGCCAACGATGAGCACCTGGCGCATCGCACTCAACTCTCCTGCGATCTCTGGGGCGCGTGGTAACTCAGAGCTGGAACTCCCTCACGATCTCGACGACCGCTTTTACTCTTTCTACTGGGGTCTCTGGGAGGATACCATGCCCCAGGTTAAAGATATGTCCGGGGCGTGACCCTGTGCGCTTCAGCAACTCGGTTACTCGGGTGCGCAGTTCGGGGAGTGGAGCGAACAGCGCGGCGGGGTCCAGGTTGCCCTGAATCGCGGAACGATAGCTGATTTCCATCCATGCGTGGTCGATGTTGACCCTCCAGTCGACGCCGAGTACGTCGCCACCGGCGGCATGCAGTTCCCGGAAGAAACCGCCGGTACCGGTACCGAAGTGGATGACGGGTACGCCGCTTGAGCGGATGCGGTCAATCAGGGCGCGGGAATAAGGGGCGACGTAGCGAACATAGTCGTCCACGCCAAGCGCCCCCACCCAACTGTCGAACACTTGAATAGCGCGGGCGCCAGATGACACCTGCAACAGCGCGAACGGCCCGAGCACGTCGACGAGTTTGCCCATCAGGCGCCGCCAGAGGGTCTCGTCGTTATACATCAGACGCTTCGTCTTGAGAAACGTGCGCGAAGCGCCGCCCTCGATCATATAGCTGGCGATCGTGAACGGAGCGCCGACGAAACCGATGACGGGCACCCTTCCGGCCAGGGCGCGGTCGGCCATCTGAATTGACTCGCCGACATAGCCGAGGTCGTCGGTGTTTGAGATCGAGAGCGAATCAACGTCGGCCTGCGTTTCCACGGGGTTTTCTATTACGGGGCCTTCACCGGTGGCGAAGCGTAGCTTCAACCCCATTGGTTCGACCGGCAGGAGCAGGTCCGCGAAGATAATCGCAGCGTCCACATCGAGAACTTCCACGGGCTGCAGGGTCACCGCCGCGGCGAGATCCGGCCGCTTGCAGATCTCGAGAATTCCGTGCTTGGCACGAATCTCCCGGTATTGCCTCATGTACCGGCCGGCCTGCCGCATGAACCACACCGGTCTCACGTCAGTCGGCCGGCGGCGGCAGGCGTCTAGGAAACGACCACTCATTGGAGCCACTCGCATGCTACATCCAATCCGTCTTCACAAAGGAACACTCGCAAGCCTTCTGGCTTGTTCTTGACGCTCCAGGAGCGTCCGCGAATAAAGAAGGGCTTCGTCCACGCTTCGCTTTGGAGGGTGTGCGGCGCCACAACCGACACTGATAGAACACCCTCGGCCGGATACCCGGTGCGGGGGTCGAAGATATGGCTGTAAATCTTTCCGCCGGCGTGAAAGAACTTCTCATAATTTCCGGAAGTCGACATTGACTCGTCGTTCAGGAACAGCTTTTCGATCGTCTTGCTCGGCGCTTTGGGGTGTTTGATGCGCACTTCCCAACCCGGCTCCCCGGGAGGGCTCCCGAGCCCATATATACTGCTCCCGCCAGCGGAGACGAGAGCCGCCCGGATTCCGTTTTTTCGAAGTAGGTCCACCATTCGGTCTACCGCATAACCTTTACCGATGCCGCCGGGATCGATCTCGACCCCCGCCTGGCGAAAACTCACAGAGTTGTTTTCGGGGTGCAAAACCACCTTCCGGTATCCGATTCGCGCTAGAGCGTTGCGGATTTCAGCCCGGTGCGGCAGCCTGCCTGATCCCTTATAGAACCCCCAGACTTTAAGCAGCGGGCCGACCGTGATGTCGAACGCCCCGTCGCTAGCCCGGCTAAATTGCTCGCACGCTTCCAGCAGGCGGTACAGCTCTCCGCTCACCGAAACTGGCTGGGAGGCGGCCTCGCGGTTCACCCGGCTCCACTCACTATCTGTTCTATAGTGCGAGAGCACAGCCTCGAGCCGCTGTACCTCTTCGAACGCCACATCCACCGCCGTCTCTAGCAGCCGGCGACTTTCGTCGTAGGCGACGATGGTGAACGTCGTTCCCATGGCCTCCGCGCTCGACGAGATCCGGAGGGGTTCTCCGGCCCGTCCAGCCAAGGGGACCAACAACAAAAGTAGCACAAGGAGCTTCATATCAGCGGACTTTTTGCATGGTGCAGGGTGCGCAAGCCCTTATTGTCTGGGACGTCCCCGGCGGACTCTCCGTAACAGACGAGACGTTTTCTCCACCGAATCGATCGGGACAGCGGATTCAAAGTGAATCTCCGGACACCGATACACAATCAAGCGTTCCGCCAGAAGCCGGCGAATGATACCGCTGGCGCCCGAGAGCGCGGCGAGAGCGATTTGCTGGTCACTCGCGTGGCCGGAGAGTGTAGTTCGCGCCAGTGCTTGCCTCCCATCCGGGGAGAGGATCACTTCCTCGATTGTAACCATTCCAATCCGCGGGTCTTCGAGCTCGTAGTTGACAATCTCTTCCAGTTCGTTTCGAAGAGTACCCGCAATGCGCTGGCTGCGTCTCAAGTCCATTAGGCAGATCCTAGTCGAGCCACTCGATGGTCGCCGCGATCAAGTGCGGGCCAAGCACCGAGGACGCCTCTTCTTCTACCACCTGCAGGGTTCGTTCGGCCACTGCCCGGTTGCTGGCCACGGTTACAGCGGCGACGAGTCCCCGCTGCCAGAGGTCTTGATAATCGGTTTCGGCCACAGCCACGTTGCAACGCCGGCGCAGGCGGTCCTTAAGTCCTTTGACGTAGTGACGCTTGTCCTTCAGTGAGCGGGCGTCTTCGATTCGCAGCTCGAAAGTGATTACACCGATACTGGCCATTTTGACTGACCGGGGGGACCGTCAAGCCGACGGCGGCCGTTAGACCATCTCTTCGACGGCGACCCGCTCCATGACGAACGCTTCGATTACGTCTCCGGGCTTCACATCGTTGAAATGCTCGATGCCGATACCGCATTCGAGGCCGCTTTTCACTTCACTTGCGTCATCCTTGAATCGCTTCAAGGATCCGATTCTGCCCGTGTGGACCACGACATTGTCGCGTAGAAGCCGGATTTCCGAGTCGCGCGAAATCGCGCCCTCGCGCACAAGGCAACCGGCGATGGTTCCCACCTTGGTAACGCGGAAGGTTTCGAGCACTTCGGCTCGGCCTTTGAAGACCTCCCGGAACACTGGCTCCAGAAGTCCGCTCATGGCCTTCTTGATCTCGTCGCTCAACTCGTAAATGATCGTGTGAAGCCGGATGTCGATCTTCTCCTGTTCAGCCAGTGCTGTCGCACTGCGTTCCGGCCGAACATTGAACCCGACGATGATCGCGTTGGAAGCGGTCGCGAGAAGCACGTCCCGTTCAGTTATGGCGCCAACGCCGGTGCTGATTACGCGGACCTTGATTTTGTCAGTGGAGAGCTTTTGGAGGGCGTCGGCGACAACTTCCGCCGAGCCGCCGACGTCGGCCTTCAGGATAACATTGAGTTCCTTCGTCTGCCCTTCTCGAAGCTGCTCATGCAGCTTGTCCAAGGTGAGACGTGCGCCCTTGGCCATTGCCTGCTCGCGCGCCTTGGACTCACGGTAGATGACAATCTGCTTCGCCTTGACGGTATCGGTGACGACCTGGTAGGTGTCGCCGACTTCCGGCAGTCCGTCGAGGCCGATGACTTCGACGGGCATTGAAGGCCCGGCCGCCTTGGTCTGCTGCCCGCGGTCGTCAAACATTGCGCGGACGCGGCCGAAGACGGCGCCGCAGATGAAATGGTCGCCGACTCTCAAGGTGCCATTGCGCACAAGCACGGTAGCTACCGGGCCGCGGCCCCTGTCGAGTTCGGCTTCCAGAACGGTTCCGAGGGCCGGGCGATCGGGGTTGGCGCGGAGATCTTGGATGTCCGAGACAAGGACGATCATCTCCAAGAGGAGTTCCAGTCCATCGCCGGTGACGGCGGAGACGGGAACCATAACAACATCGCCGCCCCAATCTTCGGCAAGCAGGTTCCGGTCCGCGAGTTGTTGCTTCACGCGATCCGGATTGGAGTCCGGACGATCGATCTTGTTAATCGCCACGATAATCGGGACCTCGGCGGCTCTCGCGTGGTCAATCGCTTCGAGGGTCTGTGGCATGACACCGTCATCGGCGGCTACGACCAGAACCACGACGTCGGTTACCTTGGCCCCCCGGGCGCGCATCCGCGTAAACGCCTCGTGGCCCGGAGTGTCGATAAACACGATGGTGTGGTCATTGTGTTGAACGTGGTAGGCACCAATATGCTGGGTGATTCCACCAGCTTCCCGGGCGGCAACCGTAGTGGATCGAATCGCGTCGAGCAGCGAGGTCTTTCCGTGATCGACATGGCCCATCACGGTGACCACTGGCGGGCGCTTCTGAAGGTCCTTTTCGACCTCGCCCTTTTCCACCTTCTGAACGGACTCTTCCTCGAAGCTGATCTTCGTTGTCTTGGCCCCGAAGGCGCGGGCGAGATCCTCGGCCGTTTTGGCATCCAACGCCTGATTGATGGTGGCAAAGATCTTGCGTTCGACGAGCTTTTTGATCACCAAGCTGGCCTTCACGCCCATCTTCTCGGAGAGTTCCTTTACAGTGATCCCCTCGGAGACGGTGATAGATTTCACCTTCGCGGTGATCTCTTCGCGCCGCCGGGGCATCGGGGTTTGCTGTCTGCCTTCCCGATCACGGTCACGAACCTGAGGCTTGCCGCGGCCGGGTTTGGTCTGATGCCTACGGGCAGGCGCGGGCCGCGCGGGAGCGCCCGGCTCTACTCCAGCCGGCGATGTCGGATGAGGACCACCGCGGCGGCGGCCGGGCGGAACCCCGGGGCCTCTCATCACTGGCTGTCCGGGGCGGATTGGGCCGCGGTAGATAGGCTGGCCGGGCACCGGCCCCTTCTGTGGCATCCCCGGTCTTGGCTGCGACGGCTGCCCAGGCGCTCTCGACTGCTGTTTGAGCCGGGCGACCATCTCCGGCTTCGGCGGCACGACGGGCCGGGCCGCCGGTTTACCCACGATTGGGCCGGATCTCGGTTGGGTCTGCCTGGACTGTGCCGGCGGGGAAGGGATCGACGGCTTCTTGGCCGGCGGCCGCGGCGTAACGGTCGGACGGGCGGCGGGCCTGATAGGTTGACCGGGCTTTACCGCGCCTCCCTGCCGCGCGGAGATTCCGGTCCGTTGGGGTAGCGGTTGCCGTGGACCCGCCAGGATCTGCCCCGGCTGAGGCGGCGGTACGGGCTTCGCGGGAATCGCTACAGGGGGTTTCTGTTGAGAAGGCGCGGGACGTTCGGGTTTAGCCTCGGGTTGGGCGACCGATGGCGTCATCGGTTCAGCAGGCGGGGCGGGCTTTGGCGGGGCTGCCGCCGGGGGCGGCGCAGCCGGGCTCGCCCCGGCTTTCTCCCGCTTCTCGGGGGGCGCGGGGGCCGGCGCCGATTTCCGCGGTTGAATCGTCGGGGCAAGTTTCTGCAGGGGAGGGGTTACCGGCCCTCCTCCGCCGACGAGCGGCGGCCGAAGCGGCTGGGGCCTCGGGGAAGTGGACGCGCCAGAGGCCACTGGCTGGGTCTCTGGCTGTGGGTGTTCGCTGGTCTGGGCCGAGGGCGCCGCGGCAGACTTCCGCGACTGCGGCTCTTCGGTTATCGTGGAGACAGTCGACACTTGCTTACTTTCCGGCTTCTCTACTGCTCCCGCATCCTTCGCTGAGTTCCGCCCGGAATCCCTATCTTCCGGTGCAGACGGAACGTCGCGGGCGAAATATTTCCGGATGCGGCTGGCCTGATCCGACTCAACGGAACTGGAATGAGTCTTCTTCTCTGTGATGCCAACCTCGGAAAGCATCCTGAGGATAACTCCGGGCTTGACTTCCAGTTCTCGGGCCAACTCGTTAATTCGAACTTTTCCCATAAAAAAATGTGTCCCTCACAACGCGGACACCGCCGTACGGCCGGGTTTGGGCTACTTGGACATATTGCACCTCGAAGTCTCAAGCATCCTTCAACACTAGTCCTCACGCAGTGTGGTCGGAACCCTTATATCTTATCAGATTCAGTGTTTTCCACTTCGGGGGCGATTCCGTCATCCGGTGTTGCGTCGACCGGCTCTTCCCCGGATTCCCGCTGAGTTGTACCCGCCTCTTCCGCGGAAACCTCGGTCTCGTCTTCCGAAGCGACAGTTCCTGCTTCCAGTGTACCCGACTCGGCAGTGTCTTCAACAAGGGATTCGGCCGTTTCTCCGGTATCGGCGCCGGCAGCGGCTTCCTCCGGCGCCTCTTCCAACAGCGCTTCATCGCCAGGGGTTCCGGGGGCGGCCTCGTCCCCCGCGTCCTCGTCTTCCACCGCCACCTCGAATTGACTGTAGTAGGCCACGACAGCCGCCTGAATGCCTTGGACCAGGTCTGCATCGAGTCCCGGAATCTCCTGGAGCTGCTCGGGAGTCATAGCGCCCAACTGCTCAACCGTAGACACCCCGGCCGCCGTGAGCAGATCGACCAGCTCCTCGCTTAAACCATGATCCATCAAGACCGAGACGGGCGCACCCGGTACCACCAGGGAAGCCATCTCAGACTCCACTTCTTGCCGCTTCTCTTCCTCGCTCTTGATATCGATGTGCCACGCCAGCAGTTTGGCGGCGAGGCGCACGTTTTGCCCCTTCTTCCCGATGGCCAGTGAAAGCTGGGAATCATCGACAATCACTTCCATGTGCCGTTCTTCCGGATCAATAATGGCGACACGGGTGATCTTCGCCGGACTCAGCGCGTTGGTGGCGAAAACCACTGGATCCTCCGAGAACTGGATTATGTCGATCTTTTCTCCGCGGAGCTCCCTGATAATAGATTGCACGCGCATACCTTTCATGCCCACGCATGCTCCCACGCTATCCACGTCGCGATCCCGGCTGCTGACGGCAATCTTCGTCCGCTCACCAGCCTCCCGGGCGCACCCCTTGATCACCACCGTGCCGTCGTAGATTTCAGGCACCTCCTGTTCAAAGAGGCGCATAACGAGCTCTGGCGCGGCGCGTGATACCGTTACGCCAGCGTTTTTCCCGGCCTTTTCCACACTCTTGATCACGCAGCGGACGCGGTCACTGACGCTGAAACTCTCGGCCCGGGACTGCTCTCTCTTCGGGAGCCGCGCCTCCGTGCGGCCGATCTCGACGATCAGATCCGGCCCCTCCACTTGCTTCACCGTGCAGTTGACAAGATCTCCGACCCGATCGGCAAATTCGGTGTATACCGTTTCCCGCTCTGCCTCGCGGACCTTCTGCAGAATCACCTGCTTGGCGGTCTGGGCTGAAATCCGGCCCAGCGAATCGGTCTTCATCGGAATGCGGATCTCGGAGCCGACCGTTGCCGCGGGATCGAGACGTATCGCTTGGTCCACTGTCAGTTCCCGCTCGGGATCCTCAATCTGGTCGACCACATGTTTGACTTCAAAGATCTGAATCGCACCGCGTTCGTCAAACTCGGCCACCACATCGCCCTCGTACCGGTACTGCTTCCGGGCAGCGACAACCATGGCGTCCTTAACGGCCTCGATCAGCACTTCCAGATCGATGCCTTTTTCCTTGCTCAGAATCTCGATGGACTGATAGATACTCGCCAAGCCTGTTCCTCTGTCTTATTCCGACTTTCCGGAGATTTACCACTCGAACTTGAGGTGGGCCTTTTCGACATTCCCTAGGTCGAATTCCACAGGCTCACCCTTGGCCGGTTCCAATGTAACGACACCGCCCTTGATTCCGGCCAGAATCCCCTCCCAGCGCCGCTCACCCGCGACGGGTTGCCGCAAGAGGACTCTCGCCTTACTGCCGGCGTGACGTTCGAAGTCCCGCGGTTTCCGGAGGGGGCGCTCGACACCGGGGGAACTAACTTCCAGCCGGTAGCCCTCTCCAGGTATCACGTCTTCGACGTCAAGAATCGTGCTGACATTCTTCGATATGAATTCGCAGTCCTTGTGAGTGACGCCCTCGGCTTTGTCGATGTAGATCCGCAGAATCCGGTTATTTCCACTGCCTTTGAACTCCACATCGACGGGTTCGATACCTTCCGGCGCACCGACCCGCTCGACGATCCCGATGACTCGGGCGATGACTTCTTCCCGGCTGGCCTTCACTGCTGTCATACATGAAAAAAGTGGGCGCAAGCCCACTTCGGTCGGCTAATTCTTCACTTTCATTATACACAACCCTCCACGGGCTTTTTCGAGAAGCTGCTTGATGGTCAGATTGCCCCGGCGGGGCGCAAGATGGTTAGCCCGCAAGCTAATAGCCGCGAAAAGCGGATCTCGGTCGGCAAATCCAACGCGGGCGAAGGGTGAGTGGGCTACAAGCCGCGAATCGGGTCATTGTAGGCGGAGCAGCCTCCGGACCATTGGGGACGGGATCGATTCAGGACTCCTGCCATGGCCCTGATGTTCGCGGCTGTCAACTGGCTGCCCGCCGTTATCGGCGAGACAGCAAGGCCGTCGCCCTGGTGCAAAGCGCTGCCGCGATGAGTCTTGTTATGCATGGCTTCGTGAAAAATCAGCTTGGCCAGCATCGAAGAGTTCGAGCCGAACCGCGTTGTATAAACTTCCGAGGCGGTGAGGCTGTCCGTCCATACGGTAAGGCCGTCGGAATCGATGCTGCCGGGGCGGCCACTCAGTCCGGGCATGCTGACGACGATGCTGTCCATCCCTGACGAGACGACGTAGACGACGAGTTCGTGAGCGGCCGGCCCGGGGCACTGGGTCATCCACTGGACTTCGGCGCCTTCGTCGAACCGGCGGCGAAGCGCGGCGTCGGACTGGATCACGCGGTCGAAGAATCCTTTGAGCGCCGTGGCAGTCTCGTTTTCGTTTGCCACCCTGGGGGTCCCGAGCTTCACCATGTAGATTTTGTACTTCGCCATGGCGTGATTGTAAACCATGCCGCACCGAATGGGAAGGCGGGTATCAGCGATTCTTCGCCGGCAGAATCCGGCCTTTGCGGCTAATGTGGAGTTTACGCCCGCGCCAGACAACCGAGTCGCCCCAGAGCCCGGCGGTCCAGACGGCCACACCAAGAAGGTCGCGTACCGGCATGAGCCAGAAATAGCGGGCGGTGATGGGGCAGCGAAGAACCCCCACGCCAACGATGGTTCCAGCGGCGAGCCGAACTGCAACCGCGGCCGCCGCGACAAGCACCCAGCCCGCCACTGCGGCCAGCAGGGCCCAGAGCGTGGCATGGGTGAAGATCATGCCCCAGTAGGCCGCGCCCTTCGAGACCCGGATCGTGCGCTGCCAGCGGACTTGGTGCAGCCAGGCCTCTTTCCAGGTGGAAGCTGGCAGCGTGGTATCCACAATTGTCCGGGAAAGGTGAACACGGTAACCCGCGCCGGTGATCCGACTGGCCAGTTGATAGTCGTCCGAAAGGTAGTCTTCGATGGCGGCGAAACCTCCGATTCGGAGGAGTTCCTTGGCCCGAAACACCAGCGTGGATCCCAAGCCAAAGTCACGCACGCCAACTATCGGCGCCACTAGGACTCCAGGCGCAAAGTCGGTTGCCACGCCCAAGGCTTCCACCCGGCCCGGCCATCGTGTGGCGCGCCCCCGGTAGAGGCAGGTAACCAGCCCCACGCCTTCGTCTTGAAGCGGCGCGGCCACCTGCCGGAGGTAATTTTCCGGGACGGTGATATCGCTGTCATTGACGAGGAGGACCGGATATCGGGCCTCGGCGGCCAGGGTCTTAAGAACGGCGACCTTCCGGTTTGGCGTGCTCGCGTGGCAATGAATCAGGCGAATCTTTCGCCCTGGAAACGCAGCGATCAGGCGTTCGATCTCGGGAATCGCCGGGTCGTCCGGGTCCGCGACGCCGAAGAGCAGCTCGAATTCGCCATAGTCCTGAAGTACGTGAGACCGGATGGCCCGGTAGAACTCCGGATCCCGCCCGCGCACCGGCTTCAGAATGGAGATGGGCGGTTCCCAACCGGCGGCGGGCTCACGTGCCGTCAGGTGGCGAATCGCCGCGTAGACGGTGACAATCTGGTAGGCAACCGCCGCGAAGACCATCGCCAGGAGTAAGTATGTCATGGCCAACGCAATCTCCCGTCGCGGGGCGGCTGCCTCAGAACGATAGCATCGCGACCCCGCATGCTACCAGACCGGCGCCTGCCCAGCGCCTCCAGTTCAACTTCTCCTTCAACAGAAAATAGGCGAGGACGGTTTCCAGAACATAGCTTGCAGCGGTGGCCGGAACGGCGAAGCTGAGATCGGCAATTGCAAGCAGCTTCAGGAACGCAAAGAAAGAGAGCGCCATGAAGACGATCGAGAGAATCAAGTAACGGCGGCGGAGTACCCGCGCCATGATTCTGCCCCAACGTCCTGGCAAGAAGTCGTCGATCTGCCCGTGCAGCTTCATCTCTCTGCTCTGGAGCAAGTCACTGACAACGGTGGACGTGACCACCAGGGCAACGAGCAGCCACTTCACGAGCCTGACTCCTCTCCCGGTGCGGCTGTCTTCGGGGGCGTGGAGCCCACGAGCGCCGTGCCGGCGGCAATTAGCAATGTGCCGGCCCACCTCTGCCAAGACACGTCTTCGCCGAGGAAAAGGCGTCCGATGATCGCCGTCAGAACGTACCCGGTCGCCGTTACCGGCAGAACGAAGGTCAAGTCCGCCCGGCTCAGGAGGGTAAGGCGGGTGAGCAACCAGAGAATCAGAAGGCCGATGCCCAACAGTACCGGGGGCGTGAAGATCGTAGCCAGCATTCCGAAGGCGGATTCAGCCGCCGGAGACCGCCTCATTCCCCAGCTCAGGGAGAAGTTTCCGAACACATTCGTCAGGATGACGACGACCGTGAGGGCCAAGGTTTTCGGGCCTATGCGGCCACCGCTCGAGTCCATCAGCCGGCTCGTTCTTCAACGGCCCGGCTAGCGCGGGCTTGTTTATGTTCCTTGACGAATCTCTTTCGTTTGGACCGCAGTTCGAGATACTCGCGGGCTTCCTTGTAAAGGCGTTTTCTCTCGGAGGAATCGAACATGGCGTTCCGCACAATCCGCCAGACAGCCCGCGGACGGAAGTAGTACTCGCCGTAGAAGGTTTCGACCCAATCCACGAGTTCCGCCCGGTCGAGCCCCGGGTAGATAATGTTAGGCAACTGGTGGCCGCCTTCGTCGGTCATCGAGTCCAAGGTGATCAGATCGTTGGTCTTGGCGTAGTCGTAGAACTCGGTGCCGGGATAGGGGTGGGCGATAGAGACCTGGATCGTCTCTGTATCCAATTCCTTCGCGAAATCAATCGTGCGGCGAATAGACTCACGCGTCTCTCCGGGAAGGCCGACAATGAAGTCGCCGTGAACCTTCAAGCCTAGCTTGTGGCAGTTCTCGGTGAACCGGCGCGCCATGTCGATGGTGGCGCCCTTTTTGATGTTCTTGAGAATCTGCGGGTCGCCGGATTCGTAGCCCACAATCATGAGGCGGCAGCCGGCTTCCTTCATCGCCTTGAGCGTGTCGAAGTCCGTGGTGACGCGCGAGGTGCATGACCAGGTGAAGTTCAGCGGGCCCAGTTGTTCGCAAATGTCGATGGTGCGGCGCTTCTGGTAGTTGAACGTGTCGTCGTCGAAGAAGATCTCCCGCAATCCCTCGAAATTCTGGAGTGCCCACCCCACCTCGTTTGCGACGTCCCCGGCCGACCGGAGACGCCAGCGATGCCCGGAATGTGTCTGCGGCCACAGACAGAACGTACACATTGCCGGACAGCCGCGGGACGAGTAGAGTGCGATGTAGGGGTGTAGCAGGAACGGGACGTTGTACCGGCGAAAATCGAGATCGCGCCGGTAGATCTTAGTGGCCCAGGGCAGAGCGTCCAGGTCTTCAATGGGTGCGGCGTCGGGATTGTGCACGATCCCGCCGTTGCGCCGGTAGCTTGCGCCGGGCAACTCCTCCAGGGGTTTTCCCTTGGCGTAGTCGACAATCTGATAATCGAACTCCTTCCGCACAACGAAGTCAATCACCTTCGTATCGCGCAGGCCGCCCTCCGGATCGGTGGTGACCGGGGGGCCTACGAAGCAAACCTTCAGCTTGGGGTTCGCATCCTTCATCCGCTCCGCCAGGGCGACATCGACGTAGTACCCGGGAGTGGAGGTGAACAGCACCAGCAATTCAAATTCCCGTGCCAGGGCGACCGTCTCGGAGATGCTGATTTTGTGAGGCGGAGCGTCCACCACTTTGCTATCCGGCAGCATTCCGGCCGGATAGCACAACCAGACGGGATACCAGTAGGATTCGATCTCTCTGGTCGCCGGCCAACGCGAACTTGCGCCGCCATCGAAGTTCTCAAATGAAGGGGGGTTCAAAAACAGTGTTCGCATGCGCGCTTTCCTTGAGCTTACGCTGCGCACATGAGGCGGAGCAAGGAGCGGAGAGGCGTATCCTCCCGGCGTTACAAATCTCGCAGCGTGATAAGAGTCGAATGCGGCTTATTGAGCCGCGACTCCAGAATCCCCGACTTGAGCGGCTATTTGCGCATCCTCCTCAAGAAAGCAGTAGTCGTTGAACTGGACTCTGATCTCCGCGGTTCCGACCAAGCGCGTGCGGATTTGACTCTCAATCTTCGACGGTACGGCGACGCCGTCAATCATCCGGTAATCCTTGATGAAGTCGACGCGTTTCAGGAACACCGATGGTGTTTTTACCATGCGCCCGGATTCGCGGACCGGCATTCCGGTGTCGGCGTGGAGCCAGAGCCAGCCCTCGTAGAGTCCGATGCGTTTTGAGCGGGGCTTCAACTCGAACAGATGCAGTGTCCAGTCTCCGGAACCATAGCGCCCCCAATAGATGAATTTGTAGTTCTCGGTATTGATGGCGAGGTTGTTACGGGTGACGGTATCGGAAGACTTCACTTCGGCCTCGATGTAACGGGCGATCACATCCTTCTTCACCATATTGTCGCCTTCAAAGCCCAAGATCTTATAGGTGATCTTTCCGAACTCGGAAACCTTGCGCAGGGCCCGCATCACTCCATGTTTTTGGATGTCCCGAAGGTTCGCCTCAATATCCACGGTCATCTGGACGTCGCGGAGGGTCATCCGCTGTTCGCGGCTGTTCTCAAGATACTGGTTCAGGGCATCGCCGCCCGGCTTCGGCTTCTCGGCCGGTTCAGCGAATAAGCCGGGAACAGAAATCGCAAATACCAGTGCTATGAGTGTGCGAACCGACAAGGCAAACCTCAAACATCTCTTCGGCCGCGGACCAGCGCTGGCTGACCCGCATCTTCAGAATACTCTACCAAATCTATAAGATGCTGCACATCTGCATCCGTTTCGCAGAGATTCCGAGCCAGGCGTGGCTGGCGTGAGCTAACATGGATTTCTATGGTTTCCGTTCCGATCGGCGCAGCGGGGAAGCTCAATCTCCTCGTGACCGGAGAGTTTGCCGTCGACTTCATGGGCCACGACGGCGCGCGCGTGCTGGCCACTCCCTTTTTGATCGGGTACCTGGAACTGGCGGCGAGAAACGCCGTGAAAGATCATCTCGATGACGGTCTCGACACTGTGGGGACCCACGTTGATGTTCGTCATCTCGCCCCGACGCCCTTGGGCATGAGCGTCACCTTTCACGCGGAGGTCACCCGGGTGGATAATCGCCGCATAGTCTATCGAATATGGGCAGAAGACGAGGACGAGAAGGTTGCCGAAGGGGTCCATGAAAGGTTCGTTGTGGATGTCGGCCGATTCGGCGAGAAGGTAAGCGCCAAGGCCCGGCGAAACCGGTAGCGCGTGGCGGAAGCCAGATAATGAGATTGAGGTATACATGACCGCAAAGCATGAAGAAACAATCTGGAAGAGTCTGGACGCGTTTGAGATTGAGATTCCGTCTTGGGGCTTCGCGCAAACCGGGACCCGATTCGGCAAATTCATCCAGCCGGGTGCGGCCGTTACCATCGAACACAAGATGAGCGACGCCGGCCAGGTGCACAAGCTCACCGGGTGCTGCCCCGCGGTAGCTGTCCATGTACTTTGGGACTTCCCGCAGGGGAAGGCGAGCGCGGGGGAAGTGGGAGCACTCGCTATGCGGTACGGAGTTCGGGTGGGCGCCATTAATCCCAACGTGTTTGAGGGACAGGAGTACAAGCACGGATCTCTCGGCAGCCCGGACTCGCAGGTGCGGGAGCGGGCACTGCAGCACATTCTCGATTCGATCGATATTGCCACCGAGGTCGGCAGCAGCGATATTTCTCTTTGGTTTGGCGATGGCTCCAGCTATCCGGGGACGGCGAACATCCGCCACCGCCGCGAATGGTTCGAACAGGGGCTGCGGGCCGCTCACGAGCGGCTGGTGCGCGGCGAACGGCTGCTGATAGAGTACAAGCCCTTCGAGCCTGCGTTCTATCACACCGACATTGCCGACTGGGGCATGGCGCTGTTGCTGGCGCGGGCGGCGGGGACGCAAGCCAAGGTGCTCGTCGACACGGGGCATCACTACCACGCGCAGAACATCGAACAGATCGTCGCGTGGCTGCTCCATGACGATATGCTCGGCGGATTCCACTTCAATGACCGGCACTACGCCGATGACGACCTGACCATTGCCTCGGTTCACCCCTACCAGTTGTTTCGCATCTTCCACGAGATCCAGCACTATTGCTGGGAAACCGGGGCGCAGCCCGCCATCAGCTACATGATCGATCAGAGCCACAACCTCAAACCGAAGATCGAGGAGACGATTCAGACAGTTACAACGGCGCAGGAGATCTTCGTAAAAGCCTCGATGGTGGATCACGAAAGCATTGCCGTACACCAGGCCCGGTGTAATCTCGTGGATGCAGAGGAGTGCCTTAAGGACGCCTTCGCGACTGATGTGCGGCCGGCAGTCAAGGCGTGGCGGCGATCCAAGGGATTGCCGGAGAATCCGCTGGCGGCCTACCGGGAAAGCGGCTATCAAAACAGGATCGACGCGGAACGCGCCGAGGCCAACGCAGGAGCGATATCGAGTTATGCCTGAGACTACCAATGCAGGAAAGATCCTGGTTCGCCACGAAGGCGAAGCACCCATGGAGCGGAGCACTTGCGGCTGGAGGCACCGGCTTATCAGCCGGGAAGACGTTGATGTTTCCGCCTGGGCTCACGCCGTGGATATTGATGGTGCAAAACCTCACTACCACAAGCGCGGAACCGAGCTTTACTATGTGCTCGAGGGTGAAGGGTCGGTGGTGCTCGATGGCATCGAGCAGCCGGTGCGAAAGGGGTCCATCGTACACATCCCGCCGGGCGTGGTCCACGGCGCGAAAGGACGCATGCGGGTGCTGGTGGTTGGGATTCCCGACATCGCCGACGATGACCTTTTCTTCCCCGACGAGTAGGCGAGAGGTCCAGAACCGGACGACTTGCGGTCCACTTGTAGTGCTCAGACCTCGCTGACGCGGCGGACGACGTTTGGATGCTCCCAGACCTCGGGCTTTACCTGCATCCCAAAGCCAGGCAGTTCCGGCGCGGCGATGGTTCCGTTTTCCGGAATGATCGGATTATCGAGCATTTGGAGCCAGTCTTTTTCGTAGAAGCGCTGGCAGCTTTCCTGGATCCAGACGTTCGTCAGCGCCGTGGTGAGGTGGCTCGAGGAGTAGAACAATAAGGGACCGCCCGCTGTGTGCGGAGCAACAGGCAGTTGATACGCATTGGCCGTATTCGCTATTTTCCGCGCCTCGCTTAATCCGCCGGCCCAGCACAGATCGAACATGATGTAATTCGCTGCCCTGGATTCCAGCAGTTGCTGGAAAGGCATCTGACCGGCCATGCGTTCGCTGATCGTCAGCGGAAGGGATGTGGCATCCGCTAGCTGCCGGTATTGGTCGAAGTTACCCGGCAGCAGCATATCTTCGAGCCACATCGGTTTGTACGGTTCGAGCGCCTTGGCGATGCGTATGGCCGCGGGGAGGTTCCAGAGACTGTGGAATTCCAGCAGGATCTCAATCTCCTCCCCAAACTCATCGCGCAGTTTGCGGACGGGGAAGAGAGCCTGCTCAATGTCGGCCGGGGTGATAAATTGCCGCCCGTTGCGTCGCGCGGCGCCGTCAAAGGGCCAAATTTTGATGGCGGTGACACCATAGCGGTCTCTCACCTCGCGCATGATCTTCTCTGGCTCCTTATTGAAATCATGGCGCAGGGGGAAGCAGGTGTTGTAGACCCGCACACGCGGGTTCGACTTTCCTCCGATCAGTTGGTAGACGGGAGCGTTTAGCAGCTTGCCGAGAAGGTCCCAAAGTGCGAGATCAACTGCGCTCATGACCCGGATCTCGGTCCCGCCCATGATGCGGAAGTCGAAGTCATGGTACATGTCGGCCCAAATCCTCTCGATGTTCCGCGGGTCCTTGCCCAGCAGGAAGCGGGTAGCGCGGGTGTGAATCAACGAAGCTTCCGTTTCGCCGTACGGGTAGGTTTCGCCAAGCCCCCAGACCCCTGCGTCGGTGTGAACGCGGACCCAGGTCCAGTGAGGCCAGAACGGGGCGTCATCCCTGCTCTTCCACCAAAACGTTTCGATTCTGGTGATTTTCGCGGGTGGCGCTTGCTGAGCAGTGAGCGCTTGCAGGGGCCGCAAGAGAGGCAGCGACAGCGCGGAGAGAAAGGAGCGGCGGCGAACTGATTGCATCATCGCCCACAGTCTAATCGCACTTGGGCGGCCGGCGCAACGGCGGTTTCCTTTCGTGTTTCTATGTCTTATCCTTCGACCCGGCCTGCTTACCCCTCCCGGATCCCTTCCGTCCGCTGCGGCGCCGGGAACGCTTTGGGGGGGCTTCCGGTTTGACCTCCGACGCCCTGGAGGGATAGAACTCTTCGCCGAGGAACACGAGTAAACCTTCCTCTTCATCGGGTTCGATACGCACGACGAGCTTGTCCTGGGCGAAGTTCAGCAGTTCCGCGAACTCCTGGAAACCATAGTTCGACAGATCGAAGTCGGGTGAAGATTCGTTCACCCAGCCTTCCAATTCCTCGGCCAGGCAACCCTCCTCACAGTCCAGCCGGTGATCCTCGAGTACGTCGCGCAGCAATGGCAACGCATCCTCGGGTGTAGTAACAACTTCCGGTTCGACGTTTGGGGACTTCTCAGTCTCGATGATCGCCTGCCCGCCTTTGCCACTCACCCGCAGGGCGCCGGACTCAGCGAGCTTCTCGATGAGTTCCGAAAAGCTGCTAACGCCGTAGTCGCGTTCGCTGAAGCGGGAATCCAATTGGAGCATCGTCGACTTCAGCAGACCGAGTTGCGGGATCGCTCCGCGGCGATCGAGGACCTGAAGCGTCCTGGTGATCAGCGGCATCGCCCGGGCAATGTCGAGTTCCTTCGTCCGCCGCTGTCTTTTCCCGCGCGGAGTTTTCTCCGCGGGCGATCCCTTGGCCGGCTCCTGCGTGCCGGTGTCACCGATCAGGGATTCGTAGCTGATGAACTCGTGGCAGTTCTGCTGCAGGATGTTGCTGGTGAACGCCTTGCCACCGATAACAAAAACCCGCTTCCCGTACTCCCTCAGCTTGTTTACCAAGGGGTTGAAATCACTATCGCCGCTCACGATGGCGAACGCATTGACATGGTCGTGGGTGAAGGCCATCTCCAGAGCGTCGAGCGCCAAGTTAATGTCTCCGCCGTTCTTGTCTCCGCGCGGCGAGGGATTGCGCTGGACCATCTGCACAGCGTTCTCCGACATTTGGCGGGTCGCCCGCGGTTGCAGGCCCCAGTTCGCATAAGCGAACTTCGCCACGACGTCTCCGCGTTCCCGCAGGCTATCGAGCGTAGCCTTCACGTCGAACTCCCGGCGCAGCGTAGACTTGATTCCGATTTCGATATTGTCGTAGTCGACAAATACTGCAATATTCAGTTTTTCTTCCATTGTGGAACCGAACCGGTCGAGTACATAGCAACCGGCTCCTATCTATTGCAATTATAAACGCTAGCTCGCTCCTTAGCTTGAGGGGTTTACGACTCATGATATGCTCGGTGACTTGATTCCAAGGGGGAAAAGGCATGGGCCGGTACATTGTTGTTGCGAGTCTTTTTGTCCTCTCGCTCATTACATATGTTGACCGCGCGGCGATCTCGTCGGCGAAGACCGCGATGTCGGCCGACCTCGCGCTTTCGGATCAGGCAATGGGCGCCGTGTTCAGCGCATTCGCCCTCGGCTACGCATTGGCGCAAGTACCCTCTGGCTGGTTCGCAGACCGATTCGGTCCCAGGCTCGCGCTTTCAGCGGTGGTTTCGATTTGGAGCCTCTTCACCGCACTCACCGGAACCATCCGTGGATTCGGGGTTCTTCTGGCGATCCGCTTCCTATTCGGCGTGGCCGAGGCCGGAGCCTTCCCTGGAGCGGCGCGGGCCATCTATAACTGGTTGCCAGTAAGCGCCCGCGGCCGCGCCAATGGCATCATGTTCTCCGGCACGCGGTTGGGAGCGGCGTTCGCCTTCCCGCTTATGGCGCAGTTGATGGACACCTGGGGTTGGCGGAACGCCTTCTACGCGCTTGCCGTGCCAGGTCTCGTGTGGGGACTGTTCTGGGCAATCTTCTTCCGGAACCATCCGCGCGAACCCGTGGAACAGACGCCCGGGACGGGTGCGGCGCAGCACACTTTCGCGCAGGTCTTCCGTTCCAAGGCCATGGCGTTAAATATGTTCCAGTATTTCTCTGGTAACTTCACCTTCTTCATCTGCCTTTCGTGGATGTTGCCCTACTTGCAGAGGCGGTATGATCTGACGTTGGCGGAAGCCGCGGGTTACTCGGCCATTCCGCTGGTGTTCGGCGGGGCGGCCCAATGGGTGGCTGGATTCCTGGTGGACCGCCTGTACAACTCCGGATTCCGGTCCTGGTCCCGGCGGTTGCCAGCGATGCTGGGCTTTGGACTCGCCGCAGGTGCAATATTTGTCGTGAGCTTCATGGAGTCGCCAGCCGCGGCGGTTGTCTGTTTCGCCGTGGCTACCTTCGGTGCGGATATGACCATCAGCCCAAGCTGGTCGTACTGCATCGACATTGGAGGGAAAAACTCTGGAGCTGTCTCGGGATCGATGAACATGGTGGGGAACATCGGTTCTTTCGTCAGCGCCAACGCGTTTCCGTTCCTGCTGGGAATCACCGGCAGCGCCTTTGCCTACTTTGCCATCGCAGCGGCACTAAATGGGCTCTCGATTCTGGCGTGGTATTTGATGCGGCCGGACTTACACATCGGAAAGCCCAAAACGGTCTGACGGCAAGCCGCAATCAGACCTGTTCGGCCCTTGGCGGACCGCCACGAATTGGGGCGTCATATCGCGGCGGCGCGAACGCTTCCGGCCCTCGAAGGGCGGCTGTCCGAACGATACGGCGGTTTGCGGACCCCGGAGATGGAGGGGCGAGAGCCGCGGATTCTTGTGGGGGAGGCTCGGGCCGCTCCGGTTAATCGGCTGCTAAGTCCGCATGTGCGTGAACAAGTACATTGCAGCGAGCGCGAAGATCAAGTCTGGGGACCAGGCGGCGAGAATTGGGGGAAGTTGATTCAGATTACCCACCTGCTGAAATAGTTGGCTCACGGCCAAGTACCCCATACCGATGCCGAGGCTCACGCCGACGCCGGTCATCGCGCTCCGGTGGCCAACCAGAAAGGCGAAGGGAATCGAGATGAGCGCCATGATCAGCGCAAGAACCGGCCCGGAGAACTTCTTATGAAACTGGACCTGGAGCCGGATGGTGTCGAACCCGCTCTGTTGCAACTCTCGGATGTAGGCCGAGAGTTCGGCGTAGTTCATCTGCTGATCGATTTTGACCTCCTTCAAGAAGTAGCCCGGCGGTTCGGTGAGACCGGGAAATGTGCGCGTCTCGCCGGAGAAATTGTCGTATTTCTCCACGTGAACGCCGTCGAGTTCACGGCTCCAGCCGTCCTGAAACACCCACGCGCGCAGCGATTCCTCCCAGCGGGCCCGCTCGGCGTAGATATGGCGCCGGAGGTGGAATGACCCCGGATCCAGTTCATAAACCGTGACCCCGTACATCACGTTAGCGTCGTGGTCGAAATACTTGTAGTAGTAGATTCGTGAACTTTGTCCGAAAATCCACGGCCGGTCAGGCCGAAGATAAGTCTGAACCGGCCGGCCCTTGATCTCGTTCCGGATGCCGTCTTGCACCCGGTTCGCTTCCGGAACATAGTAGTGATCAAAAGCGAAGAGAGCCGTGCTCAGCAACAACGCCGCCATCAGAACGGGCGCCGAGAGACGGTAAAGGCTTATTCCGGATGCCTTCATCGCCGTCACCTCATTGTGTTTGCTCAACACGCCAAACGTCACCAGCACAGCCACGAGAACGCCGACTGGCGCGAAGTCGTAGATTAGTTTTGGCGTAAGGAAAAGGTGGTAGGTCAACACCTTCGACATCGGAATATCATTTTTGACGATATCGCTGAGCAGTTCGAAAAACGTGAACACGTGCGTCATCGCGACGAAACTGGCTAGAAGGACGACGAAGTAATAGAAAAAGCTGTTCAGCACATAGGTGTCGACAATCTGCGGCAACAGCGGCCGCAGAGTGGCGCGTCCAGCAAACCCCGCCGGAGCGGAGCGCATCAGCCCGCGCAAGGAGGCGTATATGCGCGCAATCCGCTCTCGCGCCATCGCGACCACATCCCGGTCGCCTGGTTTCTCAATCCTAACCATCAGGAATGCGGCGAAGCACGCGATGATCACATTGGGCGCCCATACCGCAACGGCAACCGGCAACTTCTCCTGCTTCGCCATTCCGATGAGCCCGATCATGCCCATGTAATAAAGAAAGGCAACGAATACGGTGATCACGAAGGCGGACGACTTGCCGCCCTTTCGGGTCGAAACGCCAAGCGGCACACCCACCAGAGCCAGCATCAGGCAAGCGAGCGGGAGAGCAAACCGCTGGTGCAACTCGATTCGGGCTTCCACGGATTCGCCAGCCTCACGCATAAGCGGGAGGGTGTCCATCCAGGTAAAGGGTTTCGCTTCCTCCCGAGCTGGCGCCTTCGCCTCCAGAATCTGCTCGCCACGGGGAAACGAGAAGCTGTCATAGTCCGAGGCTGTTTCGCCCACGGTGTGGGAGCGGCCGTTCTTCATCGATAGCTGAATGCGGTTGTTCGCTGCGTCCGGCACGGCGACCGCCTCGGTGGCGATCGTGATTTTCGGGTGTTCCCCGTACTCCATCCTGTCTCCTCGCCGCTCCGCGACTGGAGTGATATCCGCCATGAAAACGTGCCGCCATTTCACCACCGGGCCGGCGACAACATCACCGACATACAATATAGTGTTGGGGAACGACTCTTCGAAGACCCTGGGTTGGATTTGCGCAGTTACCTGTTCGGCGAGAAGCTTGTTCAATACCCGATAGGTTTCCCGAATCGACACCGGCGTGAGCCACAGGGTGGCAGCACCGGTAGCCGTCATCGCCAACAGTCCCCAAGCGACTACCGGGTAAAACAGATGCCGGCCCGGTACGCCGGCGGCGCGCAGGGCGATCACCTCACCGTCACTCGACATCCGGTTCATCGCCAGGAGTACACCCACGAGAACGCCTACCGGAATGGCGAAAGTCAGGGTAGGCGGGAGAACAAGGGCGAAAACGTAGGCGACTGCCGGTGTATCCGCCGAGCTCCGCACCAGCAACTCGAACAATCGCCCCAGTTTCTGAAGAAACAGAACGAAGGTGAACAGCGAGGTGCCCAGCAGAGCGCTGGTGACCACTTCCCAGAAAACCTTGCGACTCAGAATGCCCATAGGGCCGCGGAATTCAGTTCGAGACTACCAAAGCCGGCGGCGGCACCACCGGGAGTTTCGGTAGCTCATTATCGCTCGGCGCAAGCTCCACGTCCTCGATCAACACTGATGGCGCGACAACCGAGCACGAAGTTACAAACCCACCGGCTCCCATCAGGGAAAGCGGAAAGTTGTTCAAAATAAAATGGAAATTGTACGTTTCGGCGGAGGCCGCCAGAATATCCCGCAGCGCTCTGACGGTGAAACGGCGGAACTCAAGTCCCCGCACCAATTCCTCACGTCCATCAGGATAAACCCGATAGGCCATTATCGGTTGGCTCACCAGATGACCTCCGCTTCCCCCCTGGTTGGCGTCCATCGCCAACCGGCGGAACTCCGCTAGCGATGCCGAGGACGGATAGTCGAGCTGGCGCACCAGTATGCCGTAAGGTTTGCCGCGGCTCTCACACATCTCGATTAGCCGCTTTTTGAGGCCGTCGTCGGGCACGGACTCCGCTGACTGGACGAAGAGGTTGCTGATGGTGGCTCGGCTCGCGCCGAAGATTCCCGGCAGGCGAGCCCGGCCGTTAGACCCGGTGAATCCTTTCACCGGCTGTCGCGTAAGAAGGTAGCTTCTCAACACGCCGTCTTCGATGAGCCGCAGCGGTTCGGGCTTCACGCCTTCGATATCTACTTTGTAGCTGCCGATCAGTGGTCCACCGCGCCACTCCGTCTGCGTCGGGTCGTCCACCACGTTCATCCACTCGGGCAGCACGCGTGAACCGAGTCTTCCCTCGAGGGAGCTTTGCTGGAAAGGTGTATTCCGGTTCGGTTCCGGAACGGGACGCCGCAAGAGCGCCAGATTCGAACCCAACATTTGGGCGAACAACTGCGCGGCGGCATTGCCCTCGAACAAAACAGGACCAACGTAGGCTTCTCCGATAGGCGCGTCCAGCAGCGACGTGAGGGCGGCGGCGACCTCCTCGATACGGCGCTGCAGGTCTAACTCGGACGGAATGTCTTCATACCGCTGGCGTGGAATGGAGACGGCGTTCCGCAGCAGCATCCCATCCTTGGCCTGGGCGCTCGCTCTTACCTGGACG
Source organism: uncultured Solibacteraceae bacterium (assembly GCA_964468205.1). GTDB lineage: Bacteria > Acidobacteriota > Terriglobia > Bryobacterales > Bryobacteraceae > CAWELS01. The sequence goes on from CAYXVG010000010.1 coordinate 109,128, forward strand.
TAGAAGAGGTTCTCCGGGTGCCGTATGACAGTCCCTTCGGTGTTCATGAGGTACGTGGTCGCCTGAAGTCCATCGAATCGAATTGAAGAATCAGTGATCCGCGGGTACCCCTCGAAGATTTTGGAGAGCCTTTTTACCCGGTCCGCCCAAGCCTCCTCATCAAGGTCCACCTTCCGCGGCGGCTCAATTAGAGTTACTGGTTCGGCAGGAGCAAAATCCGGTAGCTTCTCCGGCAGGTTCACGTTTCGGACCGCCGCGCGTTTTCGTGACAGGCCCTCCAGAGCTCCCTTGTAGGCAAGGTCCGTCGCTAGCCAGAAATAAGAACGCAGAGCAATGACATTATCGCCGAGCGGAGCCTGATCCACTCTCCCGGAGCGGCGCGCGAACACATCGGTGTAGACGTAATTGGTGTTGTCAAACTCCGGGCTGCCAACGCGCACGAAAACCTGTGGTACCCGGATCCGCCGTCCACCCCGGCTCACCAGCGCGCCGAGCGTGGCCGTGGCGCTGAAGCTTTCGACGTCATCGAGCGAATACTGGACGAAGTAGGTGTCCTCCAGGGACGCCAGCCTCAACCCCTTGGAGCGCGAGAGTTCCTGGCCCATGGCTGCTATTACCGGATCCGTAACCGTAATGCGATCAAGCTCTTGCGCCCGTGCTCCTGCCGCGAACATGAGACAGAGTAGGACAACAGCCGGGATAATCTCCAAGCCGTGCTTCATCGGCTGGATCCTCTCCCTATCTCAACCGGCCGGGAAAGAATCGGCGCCCGGTCTTGTGAAGTCTGCTTGCGCTGGATTTCGATCTCCGAGACGAGTAGCGCGGGCGACACCGCCGAGACCGGCACGTCGCCGCTTTCCGCACCACAATAGCCGTTGAAAACTCCGGGCGTATCTCCCGTAGCAATGATTTTGGCAAACGCCGAAAGCGGGGTCCCGACAATATCGGCTCCCCGGACCAGTTCATCCGGACGGCCGTCGGGATGAACGCGGTAGACCACAAGCGGGATCACCTTGAACGCCTGTACCCCCTGCCGCCCCGTAAGGGTGAACCCTCCTGTCACTTCTTCAAAGTAGTATCCGAACGGCTTCCCCTGGCGGCGAATTTCCTCGGTGAGCATCTCTCGCAGCCGTCCCTCGGTCACCTGCTGCGCTGATTCCACAATGAGATTTGATTGCCGCGAGACAACCTCACGGCCGGGCTGCCGCCGGCCGTGCCCGTTGGACTTGGTCAAGTCCTTCACCGGCGTCCGGGACATGAGGAACGTCTTCATGATACCCGATTCGACTAGCGGTACACGGCGGGATGGAACGCCCTCATCGTCGAAGTCATACCAACCCATCAGGGTTTCACCGGCCAGGCTTCTCAAGGTCGGGTCGAAAACCACCGAGAGAAACGCCGGCAACACCTCCTCGCCCAAGCTGTTAATGAAAGTTTGCCCGTCGGCCGCGCTCCTCATGCGATGGCCCTCTACCCGGTGGCCGAAAATCTCGTGGAAAAAAACGCCGGCAGACCGGCCGGAAAGGATGGCCGGCCCCACAAATGGGTCCACGGGCGGGGCGTCCACTTGTTTGCTGACATGTTCCGCCACCTTGCGGACGGCTTCGATGATGGCGTCCAGACCGGGCAGGCCCTCCGGCGTGACAGCTTCAAAACTCTCACTTGCCGCCAGATCCATCCCGTCCGGCGCCTTTCCGCGCGCCTGAATATTCAGCCTTGCCACCGTCCATCCATGGGTGATCCGCGTGCCTTCCGAGTTGACGAGATGCTTTGTGTGCCGTTGCAGGGATAGCGATATGTTCGATATGAGTACGGAAGGGTACTTGTCAAACCCGGCGGACGCCTTCTGCAATCGTTCCGGCCATGCCGGGGCCGCGAGATTGACACTTTCGGGCGGCTTTGAGGCTGTGACAGGCGCTTCGATAGAGAAGTCCAGCGGCGCATCTTCGTCTGCCACCTTTACGTGCTTGTCGGTTTGGAGTCTGATGAGCCTCTCCGCGGCGAGCCGGTACACACGATCGGTCTCGCGCCAAATAGCCTGCCGGATGGCATTGGGCTCATCTTCGAGGGCTATCGCAGCGCCAGAGGTAAACCGCGCACCGCGCCCGTCAATGAGATGATAGTTGTCCAGCTCCGGGGATCCCACCCGAACCGTCACGTCCAGCCTTCGGCTTCTGCCGCTGACATCGGCGAGAATCGCTCCTAGCGTTGCGGAGAGATCGTGTGATTCTATATCGGTGACCGAGTAGCCAAGAAAGTACGGAGGTGGTTTACCAGCCTCCTTGAGAATCGTGAAATTTCGGTCCAGTTCGTCTGCGAGGAGTTCATTTAGCGCGGGCGTTTCGGCCGATCCGCGCGATGCAGGGAGCAGGGCGGCTAAGGCCGCCGCGAGCACAAATCGTCGCGGGAGTCGCACTGAGTCCAGAATAGCATGCAGCCCAGGGGCCAACCGGGGGCCGCGACTATCACGTCACAGGCGTTGGAATCGCTCGCGGCGTTGGCTCGGCTGCTCTCAGACACGGGCGACCGGAAGCAGGCCCCGGTCTCTCATTCCGTTGAGCGCGAGGCCATACCGTCCACGCACTCCAGTCTTCTCGAAGATGTGTTTGAGGTGAATCTTGACCGTTCCCGGGCGGATACCGAGTTCGCGGGCAATCTCCCGATTCTTCAGCCCCTGCTCCACCAACTCCAGCACCTGTCTCTCTCTCGGCGTCAGTTCGGAGCGGTGATAGCGCTCTCGCCGTGGAGCGTCCCGAAAGAGTGATTCTTCCATCCAACTGCTCCCGGTTGCCACCGCTCTCAAACAAGAGAGAATACTCTCCGGGTGAGCATTCTTCCGGAGGATACCGCGCACACCGTGCTGGAGCATGCGAAGCGCCTCCGGTTCGGAAATCGCAGTCCCCCAAACTGCCAGTGTAACCGGCGATTCCGAGTCCCTGAGTTCGGTGATCCAGGAGAATAGCGTGTGCGCCCCAAAGCCTTTATCCAATAACAAGATATCCGGAGGATCTTCGCGTATCATACGGAGACCGTCCCCGACCGTGGACGCGGCCCGGTGGAAGGCCAGATCGGGACACTGCTTGAGAACTGATCGCAGGCCCTCGGCGCTGATTGGCTGCGTTTCGCAAACTCCTACTGTCTTCAATTCCATCATTTTCCACTCTGTGGGCTGGCCCGACGCCGCCTTGCTCAACATTGCTGGTGAGCTTCCCTTGCGGGAGGCGGCGAACCGTTCCATACTTGCTCCGTTGGTCTTATCGGCCCGGAAACGCTGTTTCTTAGGAACTAGTGCGGTGAGTGATTCGCACTCTCATGTTTTTCTCCTATCCGGCCGATGGAATGCTCGTGGCTGTGTTAGAAGACGGTCCGTCGAGAGCCAATGCCGAACGCTGAGACCATGAATAGCAGTACGGGAATTAACGTTCTGCTGATCTGTCCGAATCTCGCCATGCAGGGTGAGTTGCATCCGTTGTTGAGTCACCATCTTGCGGGTGTGAGCGTGAACTTCGTCAAAGACTATCCCAACTCCGACGCGCTGGCCAATCTAGTCCAAACCAACCGGCCACGTCTCTGCTTTCTCGACATTGACTCGGAACCTAACCGGGCTCTCTCGCTGATACACGAGCTTCAGATTATCGATTCCGGGATCCAGATCGTTGTTCTGCTACAGGGCAACTCCCCGGATCTCATCCTGCGGTGTTTGCGGCAAGGGGCCGCTGAGTTTCTCCTGGCTCCGTTTACAGCGGATGACCTCAAGCCCGTACTCTCCCGGTTAGCACAGCTTAGTCCGACAATCAGCTACGGCAAGGGTGGCAGAATCATTTGCGTGGCTCCCGCGAAAGGCGCCTGTGGCGCCAGCACCATTGCTTCCAACCTCGCTTACCGGCGCAAACTCCTCGGAGCCGACAAGCTGCTTCTGGCAGATCTCGACCCGCTCACCGGGACGATCTCATTCCTGCTGAAGGTGTCATCGAACTACAGCTTCCTGGACGCCATGAACCTTGCTTCCAGTCTCGACGGGGACCTCTGGAAAGGGGTGGTTTCCTCAACGGAAGGTTTTGACGTCGTCCTGGCTCCGGGAAATCCGATGGATGCGCTCAACGATTTGCAGGAACCGACCGCGGTGCTCGAGTTCGCCCGGCAACTTTATGACGTCATCATCGTTGACTGCGCCGGATTGTACGGGGGATGGGGGATCGCCCTGGCCCGCATAGCCGATGAACTGCTGCTGGTAACCACTAATGAACTTCCCGCCTTGCAGGCCAGCCAGCGAGTCCTCGCCTACCTCGATCGAAACCGGATCGAGCGGCAGAAACTGCGGCTTGTAGTGAATCGCTATAGCCGCGAGGTGGGCCTGAGCAAGGAAGCAGTGGCTACCGCCCTCCACACGGAGGTCTTCCAGGTTCTGCATAGCGACTATGAAGCCGTGCAGCGGGCGCTGGTGGAAGGCAAGCCGATTCTCAAAACCAGTGCCTTCGGGAAAGGTCTGCACTCGCTAGCTCAGAAGTTATCCGGGAAGGAAGAAAGCCCGGAGCAAGCTCCGGTGAAAAGGAAGACGAAGAACTCCTCCATCAGCGGCATCTTCTCGTCAATCTTCTCACGGGCAACGTCTTCATAACAGGCGCGTCACGAAGGCGGGCCAGACCGGGCTAGATCGATTCCAACTCTTCTTCAATGAGCTGGCGGCGGTACAAATCCGCATACCAGCGGTCGGAGGCAAGCAGTGACTGATGGGTGCCGGCCTCGGCCAATGTCCCGTTTTCGATGACAAAGATCCGGCCAGCATGCCGTACCGTCGAGACACGATGCGAGATCAGGATCGTCGTGCGGTCACGCATCACCCCGGACAGAGCACTCAGGATCCGCTCTTCGGTGATGGTGTCCACACTGGCCAGAGCATCGTCCAGAACCAGAATTCGCGGGTTCACCAAAAGCGCCCGGGCAATCGCGGTGCGCTGTTTTTGTCCCCCGGAGAGCGTGATGCCGCGCTCGCCGACGACCGTGTCATATCCGGCCGGAAAGCCCTCGATGTCCGCTGCCAGTCCGGCCCGTTCCGCGGCGTTCTCGATCTCCTTTCTGCTCGCACTGGGAGACCCAAAGGCTATGTTTTCAGCGAGCGTGGCGCTGAAGAGAAACGTCTCTTGCGGCACGATTCCCACCAGCCGGCGCAACTGCGCCAGCGGCAAGCGCCTGATGTCAATGCCGTCGAGCAGCACGCGCCCACCCGTTGGGTCATACAGCCGCGGAATGAGATTCACGATACTGCTCTTCCCGCTTCCGGTATGGCCGACGATTGCGACGGTCGCCCCAGCGTCAATATCCAGGTTCAGATCTCGCACTGCCGAGCGGTCGCCGAACCGTAGACTGACCTGCTCGAACCGAATCGCGCCCTGGACCGGCGTTGGGATGCTCACCGGCCGCGGAGGATCCGCGATTCCGGGCGGCTCATCCAACAGTTCCTTGACGCGAGCGAGCGAAGCGGCGCCCCGCTGCATCAGATTCACCACCCAACCCATCGCCACCATCGGCCAGATCAGGGTCCCCAGGTAGACATTGAACATCAGGAAGACGCCGAGGGTTATTTCTCCGGCAAGCAGGCGGTGCCCACCGTACCAGAGGACGATCAAGAAAGAAATGCCCGTCAGACTCTGCAGGGCCGGCATAAACAGACCCTGCACCTTCGCCAGTTGGAGGGCGTTGCCGACATAGTTCTTGTTGAGTTCGTCGAATGCCCGCAACTCCGCATCTTCCTGCACATAAGCGCGGACGACTCGAACTCCGCTCAGATTCTCATGAACCCGGCTGCTGATGTCGGAGAAGATTCCCTGGATCTTCCGGAAGCGCGCATGCACGTAGCGTCCGAAAAAGACAACCATCACCGAGACCACAGGCGCCGGCGCCAGCGCAAACAGGGTGAGCCGCCAATCGACCGTAGACATGATCGCAATTGCCAACACCGCGGTGAGTCCCGTATCAGCCGTGTACATTACCCCCGGCCCGAGCATCATGCGGACCGCATTCAAGTCGTTCGTCGCCCGGGCCATGATGTCACCGGTCCGGAAGCGCCCAAAAAACTCCGAAGAAAGCCGCACCAGATGCGCGAACAGATCGTTGCGAAGATCATATTCGATGTCCCGGGAGATGCCAATCAGGATCACGCGCATTCCGTACTGAAATAGCCCCTTGGCAGCGGTAAGGGCCACCATCAACAGAGCAAATCGAATTGCCAACCCGGATTCGAAGGCGGCCGAGAGGCGGTCCACGGCGATTCCGATCGTGAGCGGGATCGCCGCCGCCAACAGGTTTCGGAACAACAACGCGATCACACCCGCCATCAGGCCTCGCCGGTAGCGAAGCATATACGGGAGCAGGAATCGAACTGCTGTCTTCATGGGATACGGCCGCCTGGGAGCCGGCGCCGCACCTGGGTGTAGCGGCTGACGGGAGGGATTCTACTTCTCCTCGCCGGGCGAATTCGAGTCCAGATGGCCTACCGTCTTGAGCCGATGGAAGAGCCGCCTAATCTCTTCCTCATCTTCTGGCATGAACAATGGATAGGCGGAGGGGGCGGAATCCTCCTTTGCGCCGCTGTCAGCCAAGTCCTTTCCCCAAAACTGAGGGTATGGGATGCCGTCAATCATCGCTCTGGTGGATTGCCGCCGAATATGGCGGAGCAGGCTGTTGGCTGAATCGAGGTCGCCCGGGTAGATGAGGAGGATCCTCTCCCCTCCGTCCAGCGTGACGTGAATCAATAACGGTGACATCCAACCCGTCCGATCGACGCGGCGGATCAGCGGCCAAGGGATGGTTCGCCGCCCAATTTTCAGTTTGTGCCTATCAATTTCAATCTGAGGCCGGCTGGCCAGGAAAAGGAGGCAGCAGGCGAGCAGCGCAAACAATACCGCCGCCACCGCCGCTGGCGTGTGCTCAACGGCCAGCCAAGCGCAAAGTGCCCCGAGCGCAACGGCGACAACGCTTGCCGTCCAATAGCTGCGAGAAGATGAGTAGCGGGTCATCAACCTCTGTTTCCAGACTAGCGTCCATATTAGCAGCCCGTCAACGGTGGCGCCGGCCGGAGAAGATCGCGGTTCCGAAGACGCACAAGAGCGTCACGAGACCATCGCCGCGACCTGAGTTTCCAATTGATCATAAGTGAGTATTTCGTAGAGCGAAGAATCAGACATGATCTTCGACACCATGGCTGTGTGCATGGCGTGGCCGGCCCGTTCCGCAACCACGTGACCCAGTAGGGGTTTGCCGAGCAACGCGAGGTCGCCAATCAAATCGAGAGCCTTGTGCCGGCAAGGCTCGTTCGGAAACCGGAGCCCTTCCGGGTTCAAGACGCCCGACCGGTCAAACCCAACCGCGTTTTCCAGGCTAGCGCCGCGGATGAGTCCCATATCCCGCATCTTATCCAGTTCGTGAGCGAAGCCAAAGGTTCGGGCCGGGGCCAGTTCGTCAGCAAAAGCTTCCGGGGTCACGTCCATGTCCAGGTTCTGCCGTCCAACCAGGAGGTGATCAAAGAAGATGTCGCAGGTGAGTTGGAACCGGTCGGAGGGATGGATGGAGATTCGCTTGCCATTGCCCTCCACCGACACAGGCCGGCGAATGCGCAGGTAGCGCCGCTTGCGCCGCTGCTGGCGGAGGCCCGCCTGCCGGATCAACTCCAGAAACGGTAGTCCGCTTCCGTCCAGAATCGGCACCTCGAGATTGTCGATTCTGACAATGACGTTATCAACTCCACAGCTATACAATACGCTCAGCAAGTGCTCGGTAGTCGAGATCAGAACTCCCTGCCGCATCAGACTGGTGGCGTAGCTGACCCGGGCGACGTTGCTCCAGGTGGCTGCGATGCGGAAACTGTCGAGGTCAGTCCTCTCGAACATAATGCCGGTTCCCGCTGCGGCTGGACAGAGTTGGATCGAAACCGGGACCCCGTGATGCAGTCCGACTCCGGTTGCTTCCACTGGACGCTGAATAGTGGTTTCGTAGTGCAAAAGCGTACTCCCGAATTCTATGAAACGGCCTACTGTGAGTCTCTTAGAGAAGCAATCCAGGGACCGAGTTGCAAACCTATCATTTTAAAAGATTTTTATCTGGATGTCTGTGGCTGTAGAGCCACACTCAGGAGAAAGTCGTGTGGCTTCTCTACCATTGCCACCAGCTAGTGGTGGCTTTTGCGTCGGGACCTTAAGATGCGGCGCTCTATCACCGTGCTGACTTCCGGAGAGCGCCGGGGGGGACAAATACTACCTCTTGCGGAGCTATTATGAGGGGCATGCAGCGTCCCGGGCTCTTTCTGATCGACACCTTTGGTTTTATCTTCCGGGCCTATCACGCCCGCGCGCGGAGTGGAGCTCCGCCAATGCGCTCCCAATCGGCTGGAATACCGACCGAGGCAGTCTATATCTTCCACAACATGCTCCGGAAACTACTCACCACGTATTCGCCCGAGTATATGGCTGCGATCTTCGAAAGCGAGGGCCCAACTCTCCGTGAGCAGGAGTACGTTGACTATAAGGCCAACCGCCCGGCCATGCCGCCCGACCTCGCTGAACAGATTCCGTGGGTGCGGACGTTGCTCGAAGCCATGCGCATTCCAGTCCGCGAAAGCGAGGGCTACGAGGCGGACGACCTGATCGGCGCCATCGCCGCCCGCAGCGCGGCCTGTGGAGTGCATGTCACGATCGTGTCGAGCGACAAAGACATGCTGCAGCTTGTCAACAGCAAGGTTTCCATGCTTGACCCGCGCAAGGACGATCTTCTCTACACCCCCAAGGAAGTTGTCGAATTCATGGGTGTCCGGCCGGACCAGGTAGCCGATCTTCTCGCTCTCAAGGGAGATGCCGTTGACAACATTCCGGGCGCTCCGGGAATCGGCGACAAAGGGGCGCGTGATCTCATCCAGGCTTATGGATCCGTTGAGGGGGTGATCGAGCACGCCCACGAAGTGAAACGCAAGTCCTACCGGGAAAGCCTTCAGCACAATGCAGAGCAGATCCGCCTGAGCAAACGCCTCGCCACCATCGATGTGGATCTCCCCATCGATTGGAGGCTCGAGGATTTCGCCGCCAGCCAACCCGACGTGGAGGCGCTTCGCAACCTGTACCGGGAGCTGGAGTTTCACACGGCTCTACGAGAGCTGGAGGCCGCCGCGCCCTCCCCGGAGACGCCGCGCGACTACAAGGCGTTCGCCTCGGCGGAGGAATTAGAAGCATACCTCGCGGAAACCGCAGCGGCGGCAAGACTCGCGGTGGCGCTGGCGCCTCCGGGCAGCGAGGACCTCTCCGGAAACGCCTTTGGGCTTGCGGCTACTGTCGGGCAGGGGCGAGCCGTGCCCGTCTGGCTTGCGGGGCAACTGCGCGGTGTGCTGGAAGACCCTGGCCGCCGCAAGGTGTCGCTCGATGTAAAGGGCACGCTAAACCGCTTGCGCGCGGAAGGGCTTAGTCCGGCCGGCTTCGCCGAAGATCCAGTACTCTACAATTTTCTTCTCACAGCGGACCCCGCCGCCAGCACGCCCGCGGCCGTCATCGAACGTGTGCTCGAGCGGTCGCCATCCGGAGCGGTGGAAGAATTGGCCGACTTCGCCCTCGAACTCGCCAGACGCCTCGGCCAAGAGATCGGCCGCCGCGGCTTGCGAGAGCTACATGACTCGATTGATTTCCCGCTCCTCGCGGTCCTTTCCCGGATGGAAACCACCGGCGTACTCATCGAGCCGGCAGCGCTTGAAGACCTCTCCACGCGCATGCAGCGAGAGATCGGCCGGCTCACAGACGAGATCCATCAACTTGCGGGCCGGGAGTTCAACATCAATTCCCCACAACAGCTTGGCAAGGTGCTCTACGAGGAGATGGGTCTACCTTCCCCCCGTCCTAGCGGCAAGACGAAGAGTTTCTCTACCGCCGCCGGCGTTCTCGAGGAACTCGCCGTGGATCACCCCGTGGCCGCTTTGGTGCTCGAATACCGCCAGCTCGCCAAACTGAAGGGCACCTACGTGGACGCGCTCCCAGCTCTCGTCTCCCCGGATACTGGCCGCCTCCACACCACTTTCAACCCATTCGGAGCCGCCACCGGCCGTCTCTCTTCGTTCAATCCCAATCTACAGAACATACCCATCCGTACCGAGATAGGCCGGGAGATCCGCGCCGCCTTCGTACCGGAGCCTGGCTGGTATCTGCTGGTGGCGGACTACTCTCAGATTGAACTGCGTCTGCTCGCCCACATGTCAGGCGATCCCGTGCTCGTCGACGCGTTCCGGCGCGGCGAGGATATTCACACGCGCACCGCCGCCGAAGTCTTCGGCACGCCACCCATTGCCGTAACGCCCGAGCTCCGTCGTAGAGCCAAGGCGGTGAACTTCGGCATCATCTATGGCCTCAGCGCCTTCGGTCTGGCCCGGCAACTTGGAATCCCGCGGCTCGAAGCCGATCACTACATTAAGAGTTACTTCGAACGCCACACCGGTGTAAAACGGTTCATCGATGAAACCATCGCGGAGGTTCGCTCCTCTGGTGTCAGCAAGACCCTCTTTGGGCGGGAGCGGCCGATCCCAGACATCAAGAGCCGGAACCCGAATGCCCGAGGTTTCGCCGAACGAACAGCGGTGAACACTCCACTCCAGGGCACGGCTGCGGATCTCATCAAACTTGCCATGATCCGGATCCAGGAGCGGCTGGAAGCGGAGAAACTCCGTTCCAGAATGCTGTTGCAGGTGCACGACGAACTTGTCTTCGAAACGCCCCCAGAGGAAGCCGGTACACTGCAACAGTTGGTGAAGAAAGAGATGGAAGACGTCCACAGACTGAAAGTTCCTTTGGCCGTTGACATTGGAATTGGAGATAATTGGCGAGATGCAAAGTAGTGCAAAACCGGTCCTATTCTTGTTGGCCGGACTCTTGCTATTTGGTTGCGCTGCCGAGCAGCCGCCGCCCGCGCCTCCCCCGCGGCCTCCAGATCCGCCGGAGGTCTACCGGGTGAAGTTCCAGACCACGAAAGGGGATTTCGTCATCGAGGTGCGCAAGGAATGGGCCGAACGGGCCGCCGAGCACTTCTTCCATCTGGTCTACAACGACTTCTATGACGGCGTGCGCTTCCACCGTGTTGTTCGCCGCTATATCGTCCAGTGGGGGATCAGTGGCAACCCGAAGGTGCAGGAGATCTACGGCAACATGAAAATCCGCGACGACGAGCGGAAGACAAGCAACGAACGCGGCACCGTCGCCTTCGCCAAGCTCGGGCCGAACAGCCGGACCACCCAAGTCTTCATCAACCTTCGCGACAATCAGGCGCTGGACGAGGAGAGCTTCGTCCCCTTCGGAGAGGTTGTAGAGGGCATGGATACTGTCGAAAGCCTGTGGAGCTCTTATGGCGAGGTGGCGCCTCGCGGTAGCGGGCCGGATCCTACGAAGATCATGATCGAGGGCAACGCTTACCTCGACCGCGAGTTTCCGCGCCTGGACTCGATCATCGAGGCGAACATCGTCGATCTCGAGAAGATAATCGAAGCCAGCGAAGAGCCGCCAACTGCGTCAGAATAGAAGATTAGGGAGAGGGGACTATGGACAGACGAACTTTCCTCATTGCAACCGCGGCCCTCGCCGCCAATCGAACGGCGCTTGCCGCGAAACCGATGCCCACGAAGCGGTTGGGCAATACCGATCTTGTCGTCTCCAAAATCACGGTAGGAGGCTATCACTTCCTCAACAACGGCGAGGAGGAGGCGGTCCGCATCGTCCACCGCGCCATTGATCTGGGAGTAAATTTCTTCGACAGCGCCCACAAGTACAACGCGGGGCGGAGCGATCTCGCTTATGGCAAGGCAATCGATGCCGGGCTCCGAAAGAAGGTGCTGCTGATGTCGAAGGCCCAATTTCGGGAGGAATACAGCGCGACCCAGCAGCTCAACGAAACCCTCAGCCGGATGGGTACCGACTACCTCGACCTCTGGCAATGTCACGAAGTAGTTACCCACGAAGAGGTCGACAAGATCCTCGGCCCGGGCGGCGCGCTGGAAGCCTTTGTCAAAGCGAAGAAGGCCGGCAAGACGCGCTACATCGGCTTCAGCGGTCACCGGGACCCCACCGTTCATCAGCGCCTGTTGGCCGCCTTCGATGGCTGGGACACGGTGCAGCACCCGGTGAACCTGATCGATCAGCACTACCTGAGCTTCATCGACTCGGTGATTCCCCGGGCGCGAGAGCGTGAGGTGGGGGTGATTGCCATGAAGTCGAACGCCATAGGCAACATCACCAAGAACAACGTTGCCACCATCCCCGAATGCCTCCGCTTTGCCTGGAGCCAAGACGTTGACACGCTCGTATCCGGTGTTCGCAGCGTGCAGGAGCTCGAAGAAAACGTCGCCGCCTGCAAGACGTTCGAGCCGATGCCGGCAAACGAGATATCAGAGCTGCTGGAACGTACCCGGCAGGGCAAGTATGGCCAGGAGGTGGAGCAGTACAAGTTGAAACCCGATGTCGGCGGCGTCCCTTATCACCACGACGGCGAGCCGGCCTAATGTCTACCTCACAACAATAGGCCGTAGAGGCCGAACGTAAATGTTCCGGTACGCCACTGGACCGTGATCTCCTTGCAGCATGATCGGGTTCTGGAGGGCCGCGGGGATGTTCATGTGCGCCCGGGTCGGCCCATCAACCTCTACGTCCTCTTGCACCGGAATCCCGTTGTGCAGCACCCGGATGAACTTGGCATTTTCGGTCTTGCCGCCGCCAGCGTCGAACTTCGGGCCGCGGAACCAGATGTGAAAGCTTTGCCACTGGCCGGGTCTCCGGCTCGCGTTCACCCGGGGAGCTGATCCTCCCACGCCTTTCTCATCGATCCACCGGTGGTAGATGGCGCCACAGTCGGAGGTCTTCATCGGCCGCTTGGCGCCCCAGCTATCGAAAACCTGCACTTCGTAGAGTCCGTGCAGATAGACCCCCGAGTTCGAACCTTTCGCCAATAAGAATTCGACATAGAGCTCGATGTCTCCGAACTTCTCGTCAGTCACCAGATTCGCGGTGCGCCCTTTCGGTCCGTTTACGATTCTCTCACCCGGTTCCGGCGTGCCGTGCAGGAGGGTGGGTGACAGCAGCGGTTCCCACCGGACGCCTCGCGTCGTGTACCAGGCATTCTCCGTGCTGCCATCGGCATGCCAGCCGCTCAGGTCCTTTCCATTGAGAAGCGGACGCCATCCGTCTTCGAGCAGAAACGGCGGATCGCCGTGCGGAAGCCCATCGTTGAGTTCCACTTTGCTCTGCGCCACCACCATCAGCGCCGCCAACAAACAGATAGACAATATTCGAGTTTTCATGGTCCGACCCAAGTATACAGTCGAATTCTGGTTTCCGTGACGATCACCGTAACCCGCAATTCCGGGGATCTTGGCTGCAATGCGAACGCCGAAGCCGAGGCCAAGCAACGTTGCCGTCCGTGTGGCGCCTCGGCTACCCTGGGTGTTGCGCGGCGAGCGGCCGCCCGTTGGCCGCGAGTTTGAATCCCATGAAACACATCCTTGTCGCCGGGGCGCGCCCGAACTTTATGAAGGTCGCCCCGATCCTTCGGGCCTTCTCCACCCATGCCCCGGACGAAGACGTTCTTCTCCTCCACACAGGCCAGCACTATAGCAGCAACATGTCGGATAGCTTCTTCGAAGACCTCGGCATTCCTCCGGCGAATATCAATCTCGGAATCGGGTCAGGAAGCCACGCCGAACAAACCGCTCGGATCATGGTCGGCTTCGAGAAGGTCTGCCTCGACGAAAAGCCGGACTGGGTGCTCGTTGTGGGCGACGTCAATTCCACGGTGGCCTGCGCAATCACCGCCAAGAAACTCGGCATCCGTGTCGCCCACGTCGAGGCCGGCCTGCGCTCACGCGACATGTCGATGCCCGAGGAGATCAATCGCCTCTGCACCGACGTGATCGCGGACCTGCTCTTCACCACCGATGAACTGGCGGACGAAAACCTCCGGCAGGAAGGCATCCGGGAGGAGAGAATCCGGCGCGTTGGCAACACGATGATCGATACGCTGCTCCGGCACATCGGTCAGGCCCGCGCCTTGCCGCCCCACCCGGCCGCATCCGGTGAAGCATACGCCGTGCTCACCATGCACCGTCCCTCGAATGTCGACCGTGTCGAGGACTTGGCGCGCCTGATAGAAGCCGTCAATGATGTCGCCGCGCGGATCCCCATCATCTTCCCTGTCCACCCTCGGACGGCCCCTCAGCTCCGCGAAGTGGAGCTTCATCGGAATCTTCGCCTGGTGGAGCCGATGAGCTATCTCCCGTTTCTCGCCCTGGTGGCCGGATCGCGCATGGTGCTCACCGACAGCGGCGGCATCCAGGAGGAAACCACGATTCTCGGCATTCCCTGTCTGACGATGCGCCCGAACACCGAGCGGCCCATCACATGCACAATCGGCACCAACGTTCTCGTTGGCGCAGACCCCGGCCGCATCCGGCGCGAAGCGTTCGCCGTGCTCGATGGCGCCTCCAAACCAGCCGCGGTCCCCGAAATGTGGGACGGCCATGCAGCCGAGCGTATCGTTGCGGCGCTCTGTGGCTGATCTTTACTTCCCGAGCACGGCTCCGTAGACAGTCTCATATCGCGCTACGCTCGCCGGCCAAGTCCGCTCCCGCTCGACAAACCTGCGCGCCGCGGCTTTACGACCGGGCCACAAGCCGGGGTTTTTTGTCACCTCTCCAACCACTCGTGCCAGTGCCCGGGCATCACCGGCCGGGAAGAGCCAGCCAGTCTCCCCGTCCGTTATCAACTCCCGATGGCCGCCGACGTTGGAGGCCACCACCAGCCGGCCCCGAGCCATCGCCTCGAGCGGTTTGAGCGGCGTCACCATGTCCGTGAGCCGCGTGGCGTGCCGCGGATAGACGAAGATGTCCACGAGGTCGTAATAAAGACATACCTGATCATGAGGGACGCGGCCCGTGAACGTGATGCGGTCGCGCAAGCCGCGGTTCGCTGCGAGCTTTTGCAAACGCTCTTTCTCGGGGCCGCCCCCGACGATCAGCAGATGCACCGCCGGCGTCTGGGCGACAATCGCCTCCATCGCCTCGAGAAGCACCTCAAGGCCTTCGTATGCATACATCGACCCGATGAAGCCCAGCACTGTCCGGCCGCGGAGGTCCAGCCCATTCGGCCCTACGCCTTCGGGCTCCCGCTCCGGCTCAAACGGGAAGTTTTCGATATCGACTGCGTTGGGGATAACTGCGACCTTACCGGCGGGAATGCCGCGCGCCAGGATCTCCCGCCGTAAACCATCGCATATCGTGGTTACGCCATTAGCCTGACGCAGCACCCGCGTCTCCAGAGCCCGCGATACCCGGTAGCGGAGACTGCCTTCCCGGGTTGTCCCATGTGTGACCGCCGCGTCCTCCCATGAGGCTCGCATCTCATAAATCACCGGAATTCCCACCTCCCGGCCTACAGCCAGAGCCGCCATACCAGTCAGGCAGGGCGAATGTGCGTGCAGAATGTCCGGCAATCCGTTTCGCACCACCGTCCGCAGCCGGCGTTTCAGATCGCGAACCACGGCCCACTGATTCAGTGCGGGAAGCTCGTCATAAATCCTACCCTCCGGGAAGGTCCGGTGGAAACGGAATCCGTGGCTTTCCTCGACCATCTGTCCCGGACCCTGCTTCGTGGTGGTGACGTGGGAAGTCTGCCAGCCTCGCGCCCGCTGCTCCCGCAGGATCGCCAACGTCCGGAACGAGTAGCCGCTCTGCAACGGCACGGAATGATCCAGAACATGGAGCACGTGCATTTGCAATCGCTTCAGTCTAGCAAAACCTATGCACCGAGCAGTCGTGGAAAGGACTCCGGTGTGGCGCCAGCTAACCCAGCGGCGGCTCATCGATCTCGGCCGCGCGCTCCCGCTCCTCCATCTCCTCTCTCTTCCAGGCAATCCAACTTTTTGCCGCCAGTCCCGCGAGGAGGATGAGAATGACCATCAGGAAGGCGCCTCGGAGTGTCGCAACGCCGATGAGGGCAAGGACTATATAGCCGACTAAGGATGCGTAGAACCTTCGCTTCGTCACGATGATCTTCTCCCGGTGGTCGTGCTGCGGGGGGTTATTCTCCTAGTATCACTCGGACGATGGAGACAGGCCAAACAGGTAATTTAGGGCGAGAATTCAGGGTTTCACCGGAGCAACAAACCACCTTCGAATCCGGCACAATAGCCGATGAAGCTATTAGGGAGATACACCTTGTAGGCGTGTCTTAAGGCGTTTCAACTTGGCACTCCAGTTCCAAAGTGAAACGCCGCTCGCGTTCTGATTGTTTCGATTTGGAACGGCGGCTGGAACAGGGTCGGGAAACCCCCGCCGCCGGTAGTGGACGCGGGAGCAGATGAACAACGGCTTCGCGCCGTTGATTCGCTTATGTTTCTGGTATCGGCAGGGAGAAGTGACTCGGCGCAAGTAGGTCTTTCACCGTAGAGTGCGGAAATGGCTTCCGGGATGCACAAGCTATCGATGTCAGCGCAGTCGGCTGATAGCGCGGTTAGGGCGTTTCCGGCGCCAAAGATGAGGACTCCAAGATGCTAATGAATCATTTGACCGAGATCGTAGCAGAGGACAACAATCCACGCGACAAGGTGGTTTTGGAGCATCTGCCTCTCGTCAAGGCAATCGCGGTTCGCGTTCATGAGAACCTCCCCGTGCATGTCGATCTGGACGATCTCGTTCATGCCGGCATTCTGGGTCTTTTTGACGCGGTTACGAAATATAATCCGGAGAAGAAGGTCGCGTTTTCCAGCTATGCGAAGCATCGAATCAAAGGCGCCATTCTTGATAGCCTAAGACAGCTAGACTGGGCCTCGCGGGACCTTCGACGCCGGCACAAGCAGGTGGAAGCGGCCACCCAAAGCCTGGCCGCGGCCCTTCACCGCAACCCCACGGAAGAAGAAGTTGCCAACAAGCTGGGGGTGGAGCAAAACCGTTGGCGCCAGATGATGATCGACCTTCGCAATGTTGGGTTGATCTCTGCGTCCACCCGAGGTCCGGAGGGAGAAGACCTGCCAGCCCCGGATTTTCCCAGCCGTCCCGACACTCAGCCAGACCGGATGTGCGCCCGCGAGCAACTGCGCGCTGTGCTGCTCGGTGCGATGCAGGCCCTTCCGGAACGCTACCGGAAGGTTGTCCTGCTTTACTACAGCAATGAAATGACGATGAAGGAGATTGGAGGGCTGCTCGGCATCAACGAAAGCCGGGTTTCGCAGATCCACAAATCGGCTCTCGAGAAGATGGCGGTTGTCCTTGAGTCCAACGGGATTCACTCGAGCAACGCCTTTGCTGACTGACCCGTATCGCATTGGCCCAGATTCCACTCGTCCACCGGCTGGCGATTCGGCTACTTCACTTCTAGTCGATACGGCATCATCCGCCAGATTCCCGGTTCTGGCAGTTGCGGTAGCTTGATGCGACCACTGAACTGCCCCAAGGCTCCGCGGACTACTGATTCCCCATCTTGATCCAGTAGAAACTCCCAGAAACTGCGTGCCTGCGGAAACGGTACCAAGTGAACCTGCTCTTCGGCCGGAATTCCAGCTTCTTCCTTGAGGATTGCGATCGCCTCGTCCAGCCCTCCAAGTTCGTCCACCAATCCGTTCTCCCTCGCTTGTTCTCCGAGCCAAACGCGGCCCTGGGCAAGCGGTTCAATCTCTTCCAGCGGGCGGTTCCGGCCTTCGGCGACGACGCCGAGAAAGGTATCGTAGACAGCGGTGATCCCTTCCCGCAGTTTGTCTCGCGCCTCTCCCTCGAGCGGAGTGTAGTCGGAGTCGATATCGGCAAACCGTCCCCTTTTGAGGATTTCCTTTCTAACACCCATTTTGTCGTAGAGGCCCCGCAAGTTCAGTTTCCCGTAAATGACGCCGATCGACCCGGTGAAGGTGTTTGGGTAGGCAACCACAGGATCGCCGGTCATGGAAATGTAATAGCCGCCCGACGCCGCCACGTCCGACATCGAAATCACCATCGGCTTCTCTTCACTCAGCAGTTTCACTTCGCGTAGGATTTCGTCAGAAGCGATCGCATCGCCGCCAGGCGAGTCCACTCTCAGGATCACCCCAATCACCTTATCGTTCTCGCGCACCTGGCGGAGCAACTTGATGAAGCTTCGCGACCAGATTCCGTCATCTTCGCCGAATCCCGTATCCCCGGAACCCGCCAGGATGGTTCCGGAGCCAACGACCAGGGCAATCTGCTTATTGCCGGTTGCCGCCGGCTGGCCAGCGACCGCCCTGGCGTAAGACCGGTGGCTGATCTTGACGGTCGTCTTGTGTCCGGTCTCTTCACGCAGGCCCTCGTACATCTGGTCTTCGTACTGCAGGATGTCGATCAGCCCCTTTTCCATGGCTTGCGGCGCAAGAAACGGACCCTCGTCTAGAATTGCCCGCACTTGGTCCGGACTCAGTCCCCTGGACTCGCCGACGGCCGCCAGCAGATGTTCATACAACTCATCCAGCAGCGAATTCAAAACCTCCCGCGTCGCTGGACTCATCGTGTCCTGCGTGAACATATCGCCGGCATCTTTGTACCTGCCCGCACTCTCGATCTCAACCTTCACCCCCACTTTGTCAAGGCCCGCCTTCACGTACATGGCCTCCACGCGAAGCCCTTTTAAATTGAGCGTGTCCTCTCGCGCCATGTAGATCTTATCCGCGGCGCTGGCTAGATAGTATTCAGCGGTGCCCGGGCGGTGGAGGTACGCCACAAGCGGCTTGCCGCTCTCCTTGAACTTCATCAGTCCCGCCCGGATCTCCTGGAGCTTTCCCCAGCCTACACCGAGTGAGCCGGGCGTCAGGACCGCGGCCTCAATCTTCGGATCCTCGGCCGCTGCGCGCAGCAACGACCACACCTGATGCACCGTAACGGGAGTTCGTGACTCGAACGCAGGAAAGGGAAGCTGCATCTGGGGCCGCTCCGGAAATGACCCCTGAAGGTTGAGCACCAGGGTGGACCTCGCCTGTACTGCAGGAGCTTTCTCGCTCACGCGGGCCAGAGAGAAGAGAAGTACCAATCCAGCCAATCCAGCCAGCGCGAGGCCGGTAATCAATCCGATGACAAATTTCTTCATCCACAAACTCCTGACGGTCCGGCTACGCTCCGGAAAGAATCAAGTCCACCCGGCGGCCGATTTCGCTAACTTCCGCCTGGCCTCCGCCTTTCACCTCGACCGTCGCGGTATCGCTGAAGCCGGTCTCCTTCAGTGCCGTGTAGACTGCCGGCCAGTCGACCTCCCCTTCCCGCAGCGCCACAAACTCTGCGATCCGCTGTCCGGAGTCCGCGTCGCGCCGGAAAAGAAAGTCCTTGAAATGCACCTTTACGATGCGCTTCCCGAGCGTTCGAATCCAATCCTGTGGGTAGCCGAAGAGTACGACGTTGCCGACATCGAAGTATGCGTGCAGCCAGGGGCTTTCGAATTCGTCAACGTAGCGGGCGAATTCGAGGGGGCTGAGCAAGAACTTGTTCCACACGTTCTCCACTGCAATTACCACCCCGAGTTCCTTTGCGAGCGGAAGCAGCTTCCGGATCTCTTTTTGCGAGCGCCTGTACGCCTCGGAATAGCTGGTTTCCGGATTGACCACCGCCGGTACCAGAAGGACAGTGTCGGCGCCCCACAAGCGGGCGTTGCGGAGGCTCGCCTCCATGCATTCGACGCTACGCGAGACCTCGGCCGGGTCGCCCGAAGATAACGGGTATTTCCAATGGTCGCTGTTCATCACCGAGTGAACCCGTAAGCCGGTCGTCCGCGAGGCGTCCAGTATCTCCTGTGCTTCGGCCATGTCCCGCACCGTCGGGCACTCCATCTCATCGAAGCCGGCCTCCCGGGCCATTCGGAAACGCTCTTCAACGCTCAATTCCTGCGGTAGCATTCCGAGCAAGATACCCTTCTTAATTGGTAGCCGTGCCGCTGCGCCGAGGCGGCCACCGGAAAACCAAAACGCCGCAGCCGATGCTGCGGCGTTCACGAAGCTGCGTCTCTCCATGACCTGATTTTACACTGCCAACTCGAGTATGCCGCGTCAGTCCCCCGCGGCACGGAACCTACGCAAGGTTCGGTAGCTTGATGATCTTCTTCTGAATGGCGTACTGGACGAGTTGCGCCTTGTTGTGGATATCCAGTTTGCGCATCAGGTTGAACTTGTGCGCCTCAACGGTCTTGACGCTGAGATTGAGGTCGCACGCGATCTCTTTTACCGAGTTTCCTTCGGCGAGCATCTTTAGCACTTCTCGTTCGCGAGGGGTTAGCGTGGCGAATCGCGGCAAACGGTTTGCCGACTTGATTCGCGACCGGAAATCATCGACCAGTTGCGAAAGCATCCGCGGGCTGAGGTAGCTGCCGCCGCGAACGATGTCACGCATCGCCGAAACAAGCTGCTGCGAGGGGCTGTCCTTCAGCACGTAGCCGCTCGCGCCGACTTCCATTCCCTCAACCAGGTAATCTTCGTCGTCGTACATGGTGAGGAACAGAATCTTGGTCTCGGGACGATTCTTGCGGATCTGTCGCGTGGCCTCGAAACTGCTCAAGCCGGGCATCCCGATGTCCATGAGGATGAGGTCCGGACGTGTCTCTCTCGCCTGCTCCACCGCCTCCCCGCCGTTCGGGGCTTCCCCGACGACTTCCATATCGGGCTCCGCCGCGATTAGTGTCTTCACGCCTTGACGGAATAGCGTGTGGTCATCCGCCAACAATACTCGAATCTTGCCCATAGCACTTATCCGGTTCCTATATCTGCCCGGCCTCGAAGCCGTGCGCGATGCCTGCGGTTATATGGCTTCCGGAATCGGCAACTCCGCAGTTACTCTGGTTCCCCGGCGTTTCTTCCGGCCGCGAATTCGTTCGCTTGTTACTTCGAAGTTGCCTCCGAGCAACGTGACCCTTTCCCGCATGCCGGCTAGCCCGAACGAGTTGCTTTTCGCCAGCGCTTCGGAAACCAGAAAACCGACTCCATCATCCTCCACAACTAATCTCAGTACTCCATCGGCTGAAGTCAGGGAAATATTTACATTGGAGGCTTTAGAATGCTTAGCGATGTTATTCAAGCACTCCTGTACCAGCCGGTACACGATCGTCTCTACCCGCTTGGGTAAGCGGTCGAGCGGCGAGAGACCCAGCCTCACCTGACAAGAGTGGAGTTGCCGGAAACGGCTTAACAACCGCCTTAGGGCCGCTCCCAAACCCAATTGCTGCAACACGGCCGGACTCAAGGCCGCAATCAGCCGCCGCATCTCGAGAATCGTATGCTCGGTGATTTTGCGGATGTCGCCGATCTCTCCGTGCAGTGCCGATTTCTCGTCCATGTTCCGTTGCAGCATTTCGAGCCGCAGCCGAATATACAACAAGCTCTGCCCGGCCTCGTCGTGCAACTCGCGGCTGATCCTCCGCCGTTCCTCCTCTTCGACATGAAGCATATGTTCGGCGAGCCGGCGCACCTGCTCCTCCCGGGCCGCCAGGTCTTCGACAAGTTTGGCCTTCTCCGCCGCAACCGTGCATCGCTCCGCCGCCGCCTCGAGCAACTCCTGTTCCCGGGCCAGCCACTCGTAGCGCTTGTCGAAGGCGAACTGCATCACTCCTGTCAGACGCCCGTCGGCAATTAACGGCACCGACCAAGCAGATGGAAACCGCTCTTTCCATCTCGAATCGAGCAGAGGGGCTCTGGAAGAGGTGGATACATGGATGCAACGGGGCTTCAGAAGTTGCCGTTTCCGGACCACCCGGGTCGTGACCGGCCCTATCCCGTTTCTCAGCCGATGACCCTCCGCCCCGAGCTGAGCCTGCATTACCCACTGCCCGTTCTCCTCGTCGAGCAGAAACAGCGCCGCCTCCGTTGCCTCGCAAAACCTTCTGAGGACCAGCAGCGAACGTTCCAGCAGCTCTTCGAGAGTTCGCGCTTCCAACTCCGCGCGGAATAGCTCATAGAAGGCCTGCGCCTCGGTCTCGCGGACCTGGTAATAGGCGCGATTCAGGGTCAGCAGAATACAGAACTGAAGTTGTTCCCGCACCCACTGGTACTCTTTGTACTCGCTGGGGGCAAGTTTCCGCAGTTCCTCGGATAGCAGCCTATCGTACTCAGCCAGCGCGCCCGTGATATCGCTAGGAGGCAAGTTCAGCTTCGCCAGCCGCCGGCCGTTATACTCTACTTGCTCGAGGAACACCTCGATCCGTCTTCCCCGGCCAAGGAGGCGAAAGGCGGCACCTGGTGTTATCGCCGAGAGCGCCGTGCGTTGCCGGGGAGCCAGCCCGAGGCTTTGCAGCACGGCGACGAAGCGGGCCTCCAGGGAGTTGAGCCGGGGTCTCACCGTCTTGCCGAGCTGCTGAACACGAACCTTCAGCGCTTCGCTTAGGACGTTGGCAGCGTCCGCCAGGGCCGGTGATGCCGATCTCGTTGACACTCAATCGTTCTATCGGAACAGGGTGTTCTACCCTTTAGGGAATTTCCGGGATTCGTTCTCGGGGATTGGCCCTATTGGGTGGCGCCGTGCAAGCGGAGTATCGACGCCACTACGCTGTGGCCGTTAGCGACCGCTGCCTCGAGCGGCGTCTCGCCTTCTTCGGTCGCGGCGTTGACATCGGCGCCACGGTTGAGCAAAGTTTCAACCGCGTTCACTCGCCCCCAGGCGGACGCTTGATAAAGAGGTGTCGCTCCGGAGGCGTCGCGAACGTTAATTTCAGCTCCGGCATCCAGTAGCAGCCGGATGGTATCCGCACTGCCGGCCACAGCCGCGTCATGCAGGGGCGTGGCCCCGCCGCTGTTGGTTGCGTGCGGATCCGCGCCATTCTCGAGCAGCAAGGCCACGATATGAAGATCCCCTTTGAGCGCCGCATCATGGAGTATCGTGGAACCATCTTCGGACACCACGTCTAGCGGCACGCCAGATCTGGCCAATAGCCGCACCACGTCAAGCTGGCCGCGGCGGATCGCCTCACGGAGACGCTGCCTACCGCCTTCTCCGTTCAGTTGCGCCCCGCGCGCAAGCAATAACTCCGCAACCTTGATGTGCCGAAAGCGCAGGGCCATGTCCAAGGCCGTCGTTCCGTCCCGGTTCGCGCCGGCGGCGGACGCGCCCGCGTCCAGCAAATCGGCTACGATCTCGACATGGCCCTTGGCCGCCGCGTGGTGCAGGGCCGTGATTCCCCCCTCGCGATCAGCCACATCCACGTCCGCACCGCTCTCGATGAGAAGGCGAACCAGCTTCCCCTGGCCTTTCCAGCAAGCTTCATGCAACGGAGGCGCGCCTCTTTCATCCAGCACGTTGACATCGAGACCGCGCTCCAGCAGCAGCAGCGCGATATCTCCGTAGCCGCGGTTCGCGGCAAGATGGAGGGCCGTGGACCCTTGCCGCGACCGGGAATCCACCTGCGCGCCCTTCTCGAGAAGCAAGCGTACGATCTCGATGTGATTCGTGATCACCGCATAGTGGAGTGGAGTGGAGCCTCCCTCGGAATGCTTCGCATTGGGATCGGCGCCTTTCGCGAGCAGTAACCGGACCACTTCGCCGTGGCCCGCCCACGCAGCATCATGCAGCGGAGTGCCGCCCAGAACATCACGGTCGTTCACCGCCACGCCAGATGCCAGCAACTCACGGACGCGGTCAAGATCGCCTGCACGAGCGGCATTGTTCAAACTACCGCTGGCCGCACACGCGGCCGCAACCAGCGCCCAGAATAGAGCGAAGCGGACCATAATCACAGCCTATCACCCGCTTCGTGGAACGGCCTCCACCCGCTGAAAAAAGCGCCCTGCCAACCTGGCAGGGCGCGTGACAATCGATTAAGTACAGTCGAGCTAGCGCTGTTCAATTGGCACGTAATCCCGCTTTCCGGCGCCGAGGAAAACCTGCCGCGGGCGGCCGATCTTCTGCTCCTTGTCCAGCAGCAACTCCTCCCACTGCGAGAGCCAGCCCACCGTGCGGGGAATGGCGAACAACACCGGGAACATCTCCACTGGAAAGCCCATCGCCTGGTAAATAATCCCGCTGTAGAAGTCCACGTTCGGATAAAGCTTCCGCTTCACGAAGTACTCGTCCTCGAGAGCGATCCGCTCGAGTTCGATGGCGATATCGAGCAAGGCATTCCGGCCGGTGATCTCGAACACCTCCTCAGCCGTCTTCTTTATGATTTTGGCCCGGGGATCGTAGTTCTTGTAGACCCGGTGGCCGAAGCCCATCAGCCGCACTTCACCCTTCTTACAGCGCTCGACGTAGGCCGGGATGTTTTTCACGTCTCCGATCTCGCCAAGCATTCGCAACACTGCCTCGTTGGCCCCGCCGTGAAGCGGCCCGTAGAGGGCGGATGCCGCGCCCGCGAGCGAGCAGAAGGGATCACACTGTGAGCTGCCAATCAGTCGCATGGTGCTCGTGGAGCAGTTCTGCTCATGGTCAGCGTGTAGGATGAACAGAATATCCAGCGCGCGCTGCAGAACTGGATGCGGTTCGTAGTGCGGGTCATGCTGCATGAAGAGCATGCGGAGGAAGTTCCCCGTGTACGATAAATTGCTGTCCGGGTATACGTACGGGCGGCCCGTGACGTGACGGTATGCGAAGGCAGCCACAAGCGGCACCTTCGCAATCAACCGGTACATGTTCATCCGGCGGACTTCCGGGTCGAAAATATTCTTCGAGTCCGGATAGAAAGTGGACAGCGCCGCAACCGTGCTGACGAACATTCCCATGGCGTGCGCGTCGTAGCGGAAGCCGTCCATAAACTTCTTCACGTTTTCGTGCAGGAAGCGGTGCTCGCGGATGTCGGCGATCCACTTCTCCAACTCCTCTTGCTTGGGCAGCTCGCCGTTGATGATCAGATAGGCAACCTCCAGGAAGTTGCTCTTCTCGGCCAACTGGTCAATCGGATACCCGCGATACTGGAGGATACCCTTCGCCCCGTCGATGAACGTAATCGTGCTCTTGCACGATGCCGTGTTGACATACGCCGGATCGTAAGACATCATTCCGAAATCGTCTTCGTTAATCTTGATCTGGCGCAGATCCATCGCACGGATCGTGTCGTTTTCAATAGGAACTTCGTAGACTTTACCAGTGCGATTATCAGTAATGCTCAGCGTGTCTTTCGACATTCGACCTCCTGGCGTTCAATATGAAAATCCGGCTTCCCATCAACTCCGCCGCCTACTCTCCCAACAAACGATCAATCTCCGCCTCTAGGCTCTTCGCCTCGAGTACCGTTGTGTTCGAATAGTCAAAATCATTGCGAATGATGCCATCGCCGTCGATCAGAAACAGGTGGGGCACGTGGATTCGAGGCCGTTCCGGGTTAGGCATCAAGTATGAGCCGACCATCTGGCCGCAATCGAACAGAATTGGGCTGGTAACCCCGTACGTGGACTTGAATTGCTCAACCGAGACCCGGTTGTCCGGCGGGTTCACCACCGCGAGTATCACCACTTTGTCTCCGTACTTCTGTTTCAATTCCTCGAGCGTTTGAGCCAGCTTCTGGCAGTTCGGGCACTTGGTGAGCATGATCTCAAGCACGACCACCGTCCCCCGGTAATCCGCCAGATCGTGGTAGTTCATGTCCCCGTCCGGCAGCGAGAATCCGGGAGCGCGCCGGCCGGAGAGTTCGCCGGCGGCAGCCAGTGGCCCAACCAATAAAACCACTCCTAATGTGACAGCGAGAAGAAGCCGCATTGCTAAGAATGTATCACGCCACCGGGTTGAGGATTGCCGAATAGGCCGCCGCCGGTGTTCAGGGGAGATTCCCGGAACCTTGAGTCCACTAACCCACTGAGGAGTATCGCCCTGCGTGAACCGTTACTGATTCCACTGGCAGCGCTTGCCACCGGTGTCGCCAGTTCCCGGCTTGCGGCTTTCGACACCACCGGCTTGCTCTGGGGCCTTCTGGGCCTTCTTGCACTCGTTCTGATCGCGGCGGCCAGGGAACTCGGGTTCGCCCGGAACATCTCCCTCCTCGCCGCGATCTGCCTTCTTGGACTGTTCGCCGCCGAACGGCAACAGGCGCGGCCCCGTCCGGTAATCGACGCCTCACCGCGGGAAACAGTCACCGCCAGCGCCTGCGTCGCCGGACCGCCCGCCATCTCTCCGGGGCGGCAGCGATTTCTCGCGGAATTTGCCCCCGGCGCGCGTGCCATGGTCAGCGTGTACTTCGACGACGGCGAACAGCCTTTGGACTTACGTTACGGGAGGCGGGTCGATCTCACCGGCCGTGTCCGGGAGCCTCGCAATTTCGGAAATCCAGGAGCATTTGATTATGCTGGTCACCTGGCGCGCGAAAATGTCTATTGGACTTTCTCAGTGAGTTCTCCTGCCGCTGTCACTATCGTTGACGGGAATTGCGGCTCGCCCCTGTTAGGATTTGTCTATACGGTTCGCCGGACCCTGCTCAACCGGATGGAGGCGCTCTATCACGATGACCGGAAATCTCTTGCGATGCTGAGTGCCATCCTAGTCGGCGAACCAGCTTTGCTCGAAGAAGACTGGAAGGATGACTACCGGACGACCGGAGCCTACCACACCCTCGTGATTTCGGGCCTTCACTTGTCGGTGCTCGCGGCCTTCCTTCATTTCACCTTCCGCTTGCTCGGTATTCCGATCGGCTGGAAGATAGTTCTCACCATCGCGGCCGCCTGGTTCTATGCAGTTCTTACCGGCTGCAATACTCCTGTATTACGTGCCGCTACAGGACTTTCACTATTTCTCGCCGCCGCATGGTTTTTCCGGGCGCGGCGCCTGCTGAACATCCTTGCGGCCATCGCAATTCTTTTTCTTCTGGCGGACCCTGGTCAGCTCTTCGATCCAAGTTTCCACTTGTCATTCCTAGCCGTCGCAATGATTGGCGCCTTTGCGGTTCCACTGATCCAGGGCACAACCGCGCCTCATGCCAGCGGACTGCGCGCCCTGGATGCGGCCGGCCAGGATCTCCACTTCACCCCAGCGGTTGCCTCTTTCCGTCTGGAGCTCCGGCTGATTGCCGAATCCATTTCCCTTGTTGCGCGGGCGCCGTTCAAGTTGGTGTCGGTAGGGCTCGCCGTATTCCTCCGGCTGCTGTTTCACGCGGTCGAATTGATCGTGGTTTCGGCGGTGATCCAAGTCGGACTGCTGTTGCCGATGCTCGCCTACTTCCAGCAGGCGCCGCTGGCTGGCCTATTCATTAACCCGGTGGTTGTTCCGCTCACAATGATGCTGGTACCCACGGGACTGCTGGCGGTTGTTACCGGATTGAACCCGCTGGTAACGCTTGCTGGCTGGCTTGCACGCTCTTCGCTCGCGGCGGTGACGTTCTTCGCTGACCTATCGTCTCCGTTAAGAGTTCCGCCGCCTCCGCTCTGGCTTGGCGCCGCTTTCCTGGCGGCGCTTATACTCGCCCTCGTGGCGCTCCGCTCTGGCGCTCGCTGGCGTCTCGCCGGGGCCGTCCCCGTGGCCGCGGCCGTGGCGGGCCTGCTCCTCCATCCGTTTCCGCAGAAGTCCGAGCCCGGCTGGCTTGAGGTTTCGGCGATCGATGTCGGCCAAGGTGAAAGCTTGCTCGTCGTCTTCCCAGACGGTGCGACGATGCTTGTGGATGGAGGGGGGATTCCGGGCTGGCGGAGTACCGGCTCAGGGTTTGACCCGGGCGAGGACGTCGTCGCGCCCTACCTCTGGAGCCGTTCGATCCGGACTCTCGACGTCGTGCTGTCAACTCATGGACACGAGGATCACATTGGCGGGCTTGCCGCCATCGTTGAGTTGTTTCGTCCCCGTCAGTTATGGGCCGGCGCCGCGGCGGAAGATCCGCTGACACAAGAATTGAGGGAACAAGCCCGTCGCCTCGGCGCGGCGGTGGTGGATCTCGAGGCTGGGATGCGTTTCACCTATTCTGGAACGGCGATCCGTGTCATGGCGCCCCCGGCTGGTACACCTCCAAGCGGCGAGGCGTCGAACAATGAAAGCGTTATTCTGAGGCTTGCCTACGGCCGCCACTCTTTTCTGTTGACCGGCGATATCGAAGAGCGGTCCGAGCGCGAAGTTGCGAGCCGGTGGCCCACAACCACCGTTCTCAAGGTAGCGCACCATGGCAGCCGGACCTCGACCACCGAGGATTTCCTCGCTTCAGTCCGTCCCGCATTTGCGCTGATTTCCGCCGGTTACGCAAACCAGCACCGATTGCCTCATCCGGACGTGCTGGAGAGGCTTGCGCGCCGCCGAGCAGCGGTTTACCGCACGGATCTGAACGGCCTGTCGACAATTCGAACTGATGGCGCCCGTCTCGAAACTGATACCTTCCGCCGGGGTAGCTAGAAAGGAAATCTGGGACGCTCCACTCTCCTTGGCGGCGGGTGGTCGCACAGATGGATACCTGCTCCTATATCGGAATACAAGGGTCGGTGCGTCAGGTCTGCGGAACGCTTAGCGGGAGTTTACTGCGGGTGAAGTTCTTCTGATCGGGGAATCAACGGTCGAGT